>NZ_CP058349.1:3381698-4035896 GCF_013395055.1 Pseudomonas sp. ABC1 | reverse complement strand
TTTTCTGCGTGATGGCTGGTTGCACACCGGCGACCTGGTCTGGCGCGATGAGCAAGGACATGTGTTCTTCTATTGCCAGCGCCTGCGCATCTCCAAGATCAAGGCGCAGATGGTGGACCTCGCGGAAGTGGAAGCCATAGCCCTCAGACACCCCGACGTGCTGGGCGCCAAGGCCTACATCCTGCCGGACGACAAGGAAGTCAACGTGCTCCACCTGAGCGTACACACCCGTGGCGAGGTCGCCCGGAGTGCGCTGTCCGGCCTGTTCGGCGAATACCTGTCGAGCTTCAAGCAACCCCGTTTCATCGAGATCGCCACCATCAAGGAAGAGGCCCATGCAAGCTGAGAACTCCCGACCGGCGCTGGCCGTGTTCGATTTCGACGGCACCCTGACCGACCGCCACACGTTCTGGCGCTACATGCGCTTCATCGTCGGGCCGCGCGCGTTCTGGCTGAACATGATTCCGCTGCTGCCACAAATGCTCGGCGTGCTGCTGGGCATGGTGCCACTGATGCAAGCGCGCCTGGCCTTCATCGAGCGTTACCTGGGCGGCTTGAGCCAGGAGCAAGAACGGGAACATGCGCGGGCCTTCATCGCCGGTCACCTGCCACTGTGGCTGCGCCCCGAAGCCCTGCGCCGGTTGCAATGGCACCAGTCGAAAGGGCACGTCACGGCGCTGGTGAGCAACTCGCCGGAGAACTACCTGCAACCCTGGGGAAAATCCGTCGGTTTCGACCATGTCTGCGGCACGCGCCTGGCGACCGGAGCCCAGCGCCTGACCGGTGGCATCGACGGACGCAACTGCGTCGAGCAGGAAAAGATGACGCGCCTGCGCGGTTGCGTCGCCAACCTGGACACCTTCGATATCTACGCCTACGGCGACTCCTCCGGTGACGCCGCCCTGCTCGAAGCCGCCACCTTCCCCTTCTACAGAAACTGGTACTGACCGATGAACAGCATCAATCGACTGGCTCCCCACGGGTTCGGCAAGCAATCCCCTGTGCCCACCACAGTGATCGTCGGCGCCGGTCCCATCGGCCTGACCCTGGCCATCCTGCTGAAAATGCGCGGGGTGTCCTTGCGCATCATCGAGAAGAACGCCGGCCCCTCGACCGCCACCAAGGCCATCGCCATCCACTCCCGCACCCTGGAAATCTTCCGCGACATGGGCGTGGCCGAGCAGGCCGTGGCGGAAGGTTTCGCCATCAACCGCTTCGCCGTGCAGTCGGACGGCAAGAAAATCCTCGAATACGACTTTTCCAGGCTCGAAGCCCCCTACCGCATGCTGCTCAGCCTGCCCCAGCCCCAGACCGAGAAAATCCTGCTGGAGCGTCTGGAAAGCCTTGGCGTGAGCGTCGAGTGGAATACCGAACTGACCGGCCTGCAGCAGCACGGGGACAGCGTCGACCTGACGCTGCGCCATGCCGATGGCCATGAGGAGCAGACCCGTTGCCGCTGGCTGGCCGCCTGCGACGGCGCGCGCAGCAATATTCGCAAGCACCTGGGCCTGAGCTTCGAAGGCGAGTTCTACGACCGCTTTTTCATGCTCGCCGACGCCGACATCGAATGGTCCGGCAGCAAGGACGAAGGCGCTTTCTTCCTCGGGGCCAAGGAAGGCTATGTGGCCGTTGCGCCGATCAACGAACAGTCGCGTTACCGGCTGTTCATCGAGATGCCGTATGACCTTCCCCCGGAGGGCGAGCGCCCACCGCTGACCCTGGAGAACTTCCAGCGGCTGTGCGAAGGCCGTGGCCAGCAGATGACCCTGTCGAACCTCTCCTCCACCACCATTGCCTCGTTCCAGCATCGCCGGGTGAAATCGATGCAAGAGGGCTCGGTGTTCCTGGTCGGCGACAGCGCCCATATCGGCAGCCCCATCGGCGGCCAGTGGATGAACCTGGGCATTTCCGAAGCCTACAACCTGGCCTGGAAGATGGCCTTCGTCGACCAGGGCCTGGCCAGTGCCGTGCTGTTGCAGAGCTATCACGCGGAGCGCTATCCGGTGGCGCTGGAAGTGGAAAACACCGCGCACCGCCTGACCGGGCTGATCACCGTGCAGCGCCGCCCGCTGGTGTGGCTGCGCGACAATGTGCTGCCACTGCTGACCCGACGCGAAAAGGTCCAGCGCGTCCTGCCCTCGATGATCTCCGGGCACAAGTATGCCTACCCGATCGGTGGCCATATCCAGCAGCCCCTGACCCAGAAGCAGCGCAACGACTGGCAGCGCAAAGGGCACAAGGCCAAGTACCCGAGCCCACTGCCACAAGCCGGAAAACTCGCCCCAGACGTCAGCCTCTGGCAGCACCCCGAATTGCCGGAGCGCCATCTGATCGACCTGTTCGGCCAGCGCTTCACCTTGCTGATCTTCACCGCGGCAGACCAGTTCTCGCCCGCCCTGCGAGGCTATCGCGGCCTCGCCGCCAGCATCGAAGGGCGCTACCACGGTGTGCAGGCCTACTGCGTCGTCGACGCCCTGGAGACAGGCGACTTCCCAGCGGACCAGCGCACCCTGCTCGATCCGGACTGGCGCCTGCACCAGCGCTACCACGCCGCCACCGGCACCCTGCTGCTGGTACGCCCGGATGGCTACATCGCCTTCCTCGGGCTGGAAGCCTCGGACCTCGATGACTACCTGAGGACTCGCTCCGGGCTGCTCAAGGCAGTGACCGAAACAACCATCAGGCAACCCGAAGCGGTACCGCTGCCTGCCTGAGCGGACGGCAGGGAGATCGGCGATACGCCTGACAGGTCGGGCACGACACGCCCGACTCATCGATAAACGGATTTTTCGACTCACGGAAGGGACACAGGATGGGCGCAGCACGGAATGCCGTAGTACAGGATTTCATCGTCTCCAATGGAAAGATCGCCCAGGGCTATTTCGATCTTTCAGGGAAAATCATCGACTCGCTGGGTGAGGCGCACCCGGCCCGGGAGGCGCTGCTGGTGCGCCTGCTGGAACAGGCCGAAACCGTCACCCTGCATTACCTCAGTGCGCACCAGCAGGTGCTGCGGGAACTGCACACGGGCAACGAACCCACCGCGTTGACCACGGACCACCCGGCCACCGTGGACGATAGCCCTGCCGCCCCGCTGCTGACCGTGGTCCAGGCCGCTCGCCCGGCAGAGCCAAGGGCGCCCCTGGGTTACGAGCAGTGGCTGCGCAAGGAGATCGGCGCCACCACCGGCTTTGCACCAGACGACCTCGACCTGCAACAAGGCTTCGAACAGATGGGCCTGGACTCGCTGAACCGGGTCGACCTCTACGATGCGCTGGTCAAGGCATTTCCCGAAATCCGCGAGCGCGCCAAAGGTTTCTTCGACCTCAAGACCCCTGCGGCTCTGCTCGAACTGCTGGACATTGCAGCGGCATCTCCCGGGCCTGACGTCGAAGCCCGCGTGATGGAGCACCTGGCACAGATCACCGGTTTCGCCGCGCCCGACATCGACAGGCAGCAAAGCTACGAAAGCCTGGGCATGGACTCGCTGGTGCGCCTGGACTTCCTCGACCTGATCCTCGCGGACTGGCCCCAGCTCAAGGCCCATGGCGGTGCACTGGTCGGCCCGCAGACCCCGCAGGCAACCATCGACCTGCTGCGCCAGGTACTCGCCGACTCCCCGTCCATCGCCGCGACCACACCGATCGCCGTAGCCGTCCAGAACGAACGGCAAGACCTCGACGGCAGGTTACTCGACGCCCTGGCTCCGCTGCTCGGCGAAGGTGGCAAACCGCTGGATATCGAAACCCCTTTCTCCGAGCTGGGGCTCGACGGCTTCGCCCGCGAGTCGTTGTGCAACAACCTGGCACAGCACTGCGCGAGCAGCGCGTTCGCAGGCGAGGCGCTGATGTCGCGCCGCAGTCCCCGAGAGGCTGCCGCACTCCTGGCCCGAATGGGCTGACAGTCTCCCTCGACGGCATGAAGACGCGCGCCTGACCAGGCGCGCCACAACCAAAGGAAAGGGTTATGGACAAGGCAGTCAAGAACGCCACCGAATTCTGCTTCAGCGCCATGGCCGGAACGTTCCCCGGCGCAACCTCCACCGAGGCGCTGTGGCAACTGCTGGCCACGGGCGAAACGGCGCAGAGCCGCTCGATGCTGCCGCGCTGGGGCCTGACGCGGGAACGTATCCACTCGGACAAGCCTGGCGAAAAGGACCGTGTCTACCTGCATGAGGCCTATTGCCTGGAAGACACCGAGGACACTCCGTCGCTGCTGGAGGGCCGGCAGTTGCAGATCGGCCACAAGGTCATCGACGACCTGCTCGCGAAGCTCGCCAGCCAGGGCCAGTCACCCGACCTCCAGCGCACGGCGCTGGTCGTCGCCACCTCCTGGAGCGATGAAAGCTATTTCATCGCCAGCCAGAACAGCCCGGCAGACACCAGGCAGGGCTATACGCCAGGCGAACAGATCGTCGAACTGGCCCGTCGCACCGGCCTGGGCGGGCCGGCCCTGTCGGTGGACACCGCCTGCAGCTCGTTTCCCTACGCCGTGGACATGGCCTGCGCACTGGTCAACAGCGGCCAGGCCGACCAGGTGGTGGTCATTGCACTGAACGCCTTGATGCCCCCGGCACTTTTTCTCGGCTTCTCGCAGTTGACGGCGTTCTCCCCTCGCGCACGCCTGCAAGCCTTCGGCCAGGACGCCGACGGCATCGTGCCCGGCGAATGCGCAGCGGCCTTTCTGGTCGAGCCCCTTGCCCTCGCCTTGCAGGCCGAGCGCCAGCCACTGGGCGTCCTGCGCGCGGTCGGCATGTCGGCCGACGGCAACGAAGGCTCGGTGTTCGCGCCCGGTCGCCAGGCCCAGTACACCGCCTACCAGCGTGCCTACGCCGACCTCGACCCGGCCACCGTCGGCTATGTGGAAACCCATGGCACCGGCACACCACTGGGCGACGCGACCGAGCTGGGCTCCCTGGACCGCTTCTTCACAGCGCATCGACCCGCATCGGACAAAGTCCCCGTCGGCTCGATCAAGAGCACCATCGGCCACCCGCTTTCCGCCGCCGGAGGCGCCTCGCTGGCCAAGGCACTGCTGATGCTGCAACACCGCTGCCTGCCACCGCAGGTGAACTACCCGCTCAACCCGAAGGTGGCGGACACCTGCCTGCAACTGGCCGGCCCGGCCCTGGCACCGCTCTCCGCCCAGGACGGCCCGCTGCGCGTAGGCATTTCCAGTTTCGGTTTCGGCGGCGCCAATGCCCATCTGGTCGTCGACGAATACCAGGCCGGACAACCTGCAGCCTCGGCGCCCTCGACCGCTCAGGGTGTCGTGAAACTCGACCTGGCCATCGTCGAGGCGGAAGCAGCGCTGGCCGGCGGCGCTTCGCTGCATGCGTTCAAACGGCAATTGCAGTCGGCGCCCGCACAGCCGGTCGTCTTTCCCGCCGGACGTTTCGTCGAGGAGGACGGCAAGCCGCCTATGCGGGGACACTTCCTCGCCAAAGACCGGATCATCGACATCGCCGGTTACGGCATGGGGCCGAAACCGCTGGCCCACATCGACCCTTTCAAGCTGCTGGTCACCGACCGCGTCGGCCAGATCGTACGGCGTCTGCCCGACCTTGCCGGCTCCAGCGGGACAGCGATGGTCATGTGCTGCAACATGGGCGGCGAGCGCTTCACCAACGCCTACAGCAATGCCGAAGATTTCTTCCGCCACGGCGACGGCATGGCACCCGGCATCGAAGTGGCGGACGTCGCCACCATGCTGCCCTGCATGCTCTCCGGCTACCCGGCGAAAGTGTTCGACTTCAAGGGCTTCCACCAGACCCTGGCCGGCAGCGCCGGCCTGTTCTGGCACACCCTGCTGGCCTCGCCGCAGTGGTTCGGCAATGGCATCGACACCCTGCTGCTCGGCGCCGGCCGCTTTATGAGCGGCCACCTCGAACTCCAACGCGCCCGCCTTCAGCAACAGCCGCTCCAGGGCGAAGGCCTGGGACTCGTCGCCCTGCGCCGCCATCGCCCCGACAGCGGGGACAAACCCCTGCTGGTGCTGCACTCCGCAGTCCTCGGCAGCGGCACAGGCTCGCTCGACGAAGCACGCCAGCGTGCCGGCGCCCCTCTGGATAGCGAAGTACGGGTGTGCAACCTGCAACCGGGCATTCACCACACCGACGACGATCTGCACGCACTGACCGGCTTCCTCGCCGAAGCCAGCGGGATCGAAACCCTGCTGTCAGGGCTGCTACAAGGTCCGCGGCACGGCGTGATCGAAGTCCGGGATGGTGAGCGGGTCGTGCTCTGGCTCTTCACCGAACGCCTCAATGAATGGGCCGACAGTGGCGAACCCGCCGCAGTGAAGCACCCGTTCACCCTGCGCTTCGACCACCCTGGCCAGCCCCCGCAGGTCACCCAGGCTCAGGCAACGCAGACAACCCGCCCAGCGCCCACCAACCTTCCGCTGCCAGCAAACGACGTCGACCTGCTGGCGCTCAGCGAGAGCCTGACGAACACCGTGCTTGCCAGCCTGGCACTGCGCACCCGTGCCGTGCAGGCGCTGTGTGCGGCACGTCAGCCAAAAATGGCCGGAGTACCGCTGGCGGTCCGCGAAGGCTGGCAGCGGTCGCCTGGGAACGTGGTCATCAGCGACCCGCAGGGCAATGCCAGCAGTGCCCGCGCACGGCTTCGCGTCGATGAGAACCATCCATATTTCTTCGACCATCCGCTGGACCATGTGCCCGGCATCCTGCTGATCGAAGGCGCTCTGCAACTGCTGGAGTTCGCCGAGCCGGCCCTCACCCGCGGCGAGGACTACGTACAGGCGCTGAACATCAAGTTCCACCGCTACGTCATGAAGGAGTCGCCGGTGGAGATTCGCCTGCAACAGACGACCAGCGGCAGCTTCGAAGCCCGTCTCCTGCAGGATGAGCAATTGATGTGCATCTGCCAGATGACGACCGCCACCGACCACCTGCCACGCTTGCCCGCGACACCTCACACGGCAGCCCCCTGCACCGCCCAGGCCTGGCTGCACAAGGCCCGCCCGGAGAACGTACTGGTCAGTGCGATCACCCCGCAGGCATCGGTGGAAACGGTCCGGCTACCGGCCGGCCACCTGTTCGCCGATGGGCATCCGCGTCATCACTCGATGGTCTATTTCCTCGAAATCGCCCGACAGTCCTATATGCAGATCGCCCATGGGGCCATGGGTATTCCCCTGAAGACCCCGATGAACCTGCTGGCCCTCAACTTCAGCCTGAATCGCGCCGTGCCCCGCGACCTGCCGCTGACATTGTCGCCTGCAAGCGCCGTCGACCGAACCGGCCAGGTATTCAAGACCAACCGCATCGCCATTGAGCTGTTCGCCGCAGGCACCTCGATCGGGCAGGCCACCCTGACCGCGCAAATACTCAGCGACCTGGCGCAGTCCGCATGAGCGCCCATTCACGACTTCTCCGAGACGACCCCATGACCGATGTGACAGTGGAAACCCGCGTCCAGGCGCCCGCCGCCGAAATCTGGAAGATCTGGAGCGACTTCCCCGGCTCGCCGCAATGGGACCGCGACGTGCGCGAATGCGTGCTCGACGGCCCGTTCCAGGCGGGCAGCCGTGGCCGCTGCACCCTCACGAACGGCCTGAACATGCCCCTCGTGCTGGAACAGGTGGTGCCTATGGAAAGCTACCGCAACAGCGCCAGGCTGCTCTGGATCGACCTGGTCTTCACCCACGACCTGCGCCCGATCAGCGACCGCGAAACCCTGGTCATCCACGGCGCCAGCCTCTCGGGCCCCCTGAGCTTCCTCTACCGAGGCCTTCTGCGCAGGGTACTGGGCACCGCCATGGGCCAGGCACTGGACAACCTGCGCGCACTGGCCGAACGAAGAGCCGCCGCCCCACAGCCACAGACATCCGCCACGCCCATTCACCTGTAACCGGTAGGACCCCATGCATCCAATGAAGAAAAACCACCTGTTGTGCGCCACCGCCATAGGACTCAGTTGCCTTATGGCACCCATGGCCCTGGCCGGAGAAAGCGGCCTGTATGCCAGCGTGCTGGGCGGCGCCAACTGGGTCACGGCCCAGGACCTGAGGCAGAACGGCCTGGATTTCGTCGAAATGAATTTCGAGCAGCCGCTGGAATCCGGCTATGCCGTTGGCCTGGCGCTTGGCTGGCGTTCGACGAGCGGCCTTCGCCCCGAACTGGAACTGAGCTATCGCAAGAACTCGCTGGACCGGTTCGAGAACCGCGTCTACGAAGGCGGCGGCAAGATCGACGGCAAAGGCACCGAAGCCGGCAGCAGCCTGATGGCCAACCTCTGGTACGACCTGCCGATGCCTGCGGCGCTGAACATGATTCGTCCGTACATCGGTGGCGGGCTGGGCTACACCCGGCTGACGCTCAAGAACCTCTCGGCCGGTGGCGTAGGCTTTGGCGCCACCCACCGCGACGATGTCCAGACCTGGCAACTGGGCGCCGGTGCCGCCATGCCGGTGAGCGACAACTGGGCGCTGTCCATGGACTACCGTTACCTGCGCACGCGCCAGGCCCACTTCGGCAACATCCCCGGCCTGCCGGAAGGCGACGTACGCACCGAGTACCGCGCCCACTCGCTGATGTTCGGCGTGCAATACGCCTTCTAGACCGCAGAGTCCGCAGCGTGCCGCCATGGCCCACAGGCCAGCGGCGGCACGCTGCATTTCCTGCACGGCATCAATCGTCAAGCGCAGCCGCATCGCTGCAATCCACGGGCACCCCGGCCTTTCCTTCCCGGACGAAATCCGCACGTTGCTCCGCCACCGTGTCGCGCAACGCGGCGTAATAGTCGGGTGCCTGCTCCAGCTCGCGGGTTAGCGGCAACGCCTCGGCTCGGCCGTCGATGACGCCGCCCACGGTGTTGAACGTTGCCAGGGCATCAAGCGTGTCGCTGTTGTCGCCGAAGGGCGAGATCGCAAGCCCCAGCACCCGCCCGCTCGCATCCCGTAGGTTGCCGGTCCCCAACAGGGGCAGTTCGACGACGGGGCCATCGGCGATATTCCAGACACCGAAGGTCTGGCCAAAGTCGGCCTGGTGCCGCTCGATGCCCATGCGCCCGGAAACATCGACCAGGCCAACGATGCCCACGGTGGTGTTGAGCGCAAAGCGGCCAACGGTTCTCGCCGAGCGCTGTGCATTGCCCTGCAACAGGTCGTTGATAAACACCTTCGGCTCGCCGAAATTGGCCACGAAGTTGTGCACACCGTGCTGCACGAACAGCGGCAGATGGCGGTATCCCCTGGCCACGGGCGCCAGCAGGTAACGGTCCAGCGTTCGATTGAAGGCAAAGACACCACGGTTCAGCGACTCGGCCGGGTCATGCTCGGTGACAGGCCGCACAGGGCATGCGTCAGTAGCCACTGACGGAGGCTGCGTTGCGCAGCCGCTGGCGAATACGGCGAAGGCAGCAATGGCCAGTGTGCGTAACACAGGGGAAGAAGATGGCATGGTCGACATCGGCAACGCTCTCGGGAAGGAACTCCAGGCGATGCTGCCCAGGGTGTTTTTCCGCAGGATTTCCCGATTGTTTCCAGGACGCGGCTTTATTGCCGGATTGAAATATATGACGGGCGTCGTGCAATGGTTTTAGATAACCGCTCCTGAACTGGCCACACGGCGTGCTTTCTGGTGACCCATCTGTTGCTTGTGGACGATGACCTCGAGGTTCTCGACCTGCTGAAGAAATTCCTCGAACGACACGGCTACCACGTGGCCGTGGCAACGGATGGCCACGGCGTGTGGCAAGCCATGCAGAAGCAGTTGCCGGACCTCGTCATCCTCGATGTCATGCTGCCGGGAGAAAGCGGCCTGGTGCTCTGCCAGCGCCTGCGCAGCGAACATTCCATCGCAGTGATCATGCTCACCGCGATGGGCGAACTCAGCGACCGCATCGTGGGCCTCGAACTCGGCGCCGATGACTACCTGACGAAACCCTTCGATGCCCGCGAACTGCTGGCCAGGGTCCGTGCCGTGTTGCGGCGCACGGGAGAAGTGAAGGACGTGCGCAGCGACAAGCCTCGCCCGACGCTGGAGTTCGCCGATTGGCAACTGGATGTCACGCGCCGCGAGTTGCGCTCGCCGGACAAGGTCATGATTCCGCTCTCGGCCGGCGAGTTCGAATTGCTTCTGGTGCTGGCCGAACACCCACGGCGCGTACTGACACGCCAGCAGTTGCTGGACATGACCCGGGGCGAAGCCCACGACGCCTTCGATCGCAGTATCGATGTCCAGGTCAGCCGCCTGCGGCGCAAGCTGGAGCGCGATCCCGGCGCCCAACCGATGATCCGCACCGTGCGCAACAGCGGATACCTGTTCACGCCCCAGGTGCTGGTGAAACGGTGATACGCATCATGCGCGTCATACGCGGCTGGCTCTACCGACCCAGCGATACGGTCGCACGCTGGATCGCCCTGACGACCCTCGCGGCGATGCTGACCGCCCTGGCCTTCAATGCCGTGTTCAGCCAGTTGGCCGGGGTCTGGGCCCAACCATCGTTGACGGAAATCGGCTTGATGGAACAGGTGGCCAGCGTCACCCGCATCATCGACGCGGCCAGTCCGGCGCAACGTGCGCAGATTGCCAGGGCCGCCAGTGACCAGACCTACACGGCCGAATGGCTGCGCCACCATGCAGACGCCGGCGTACCCCAGCTGGAAGACGCGGACTTCAAGGTCGGCTCCGAACGCCTGCGCCAGCGCCTGCCCAACGCTGGCGCGCGGATCGAGGCCTACCAGCCGAGCGACTGGCCGGCACAACAGCCCGGCAAACGCTATGCCTTGCTGATCGAGTTGCAGGATGGCTCCTGGGTCATGTTCTCAGCCCCCACACGCTATTGGGGGCTGGACGAGTTGCCGCGAAACCTGGTTGTTATCGCACTGGTCATGCTGTCGACACTCATCGTCGCCCTGGTCGCCACTCGGCATCTGGCAAGCCCGCTGGAGCGCCTCGCACAAGGCGTGCGCCGCTTTGGCACGGACTTCAAGGCACCGCCGATCGAGGTGACCGGCCCACGAGAAATCCGCCAGACCATCGTCGCGTTCAATGCCATGCAGGCCCAGTTGCAACACTTCATCAATGACCGTACGCAAATGCTCGCGGCCATCTCCCACGACTTGCGCACACCGCTGACCCGCATGCGTTTGCGGGGCGAGTTCATCGAGGATGCCGAGCAGCAGGCCAAGCTGTTCCGCGACGTCGACGAGATGCAGGCGATGGTCAACAGCGCGCTGGATTTCTTTCGCGACGAGGCCAGGCTGGAACCGGTCACTGCCTTCGACCTTGCCGCACTGCTGCAGACCATCGTCGACGATTACCGGGATACGG
This sequence comes from Pseudomonas sp. ABC1, assembly GCF_013395055.1. Classification (NCBI taxonomy): domain Bacteria; kingdom Pseudomonadati; phylum Pseudomonadota; class Gammaproteobacteria; order Pseudomonadales; family Pseudomonadaceae; genus Pseudomonas; species Pseudomonas sp. ABC1. The sequence goes on along the minus strand of NZ_CP058349.1, from coordinate 4,024,597 downwards.
GCACAGAGGTGCGCCTGTCAGGCCCCGAGCATCTCGTTTACCGGGGCCGCCCCATCGGTATCAAACGCATGCTGGTCAACCTGCTGGACAACGCGATCAAATACGGTAGCGAGCCAGGCATCCAGTTGAAAACCCAGGCCAAGAGGCTGGAAATTCGTGTACTCGACCGTGGGCCGGGTATCGCTCCCGAACTGCATGAGGCCGTGTTCAAGCCCTTCTTCCGCCTCGAAGGCTCGCGCAACAAGCACACCGGTGGCGTTGGCCTGGGGCTGTCCGCCGCACGGGCAATGGCCCTCGAACACGGCGGCACACTGACACTCACCAACCGCGAACGGGGCGGTCTGGAGGCTCGCGTCACCTTGCCGGTTACCTGAGCCTCACTTGCCGCCGGTGTGATGCCCCAGTTGATGCAGGGTTTCCAGGCGGGCGCGCGCACGGTAGGCATATTCGCTGGCGGTATAGCGCGTGACGATGAACTGGTAAGTCTCCACCGCATCGACGAACAGGCCCTGGCGCTCCAGGCACTGACCGCGCAGCAGGGAAATCTCCGGTTGCAGGTAGCCTCGCGAACGACTCAGGCGCTCGGCCCGGGACAACTCCAGCGTCGCTTGCCCGCAGTCGCCCTGCTCATAGAAGACGTAAGCGCTGTCCAGGGAGCGGTCCAGAGCCGAACGCCCGCAGCCGGCCACCAGCAATGCTGCACACAGAATGATCAATAGACGCATGGGGGATCTCCTTCGATGCCGGATTATCGGCCAGTGCCGATAAAACTGCAGCGGCAAAACGGCCTGATCGCTGCACGAAAAACCTTCGCGTCACGAAACCTTCATACCGGGTGGCTCTATTAGGGTCTGCCGACGTTTCGACGCAAGCCACGAAAGAAAAGAGTAGTGACATACAACGATGACTACAGCGCGGCAGCATAGTAGCCTCGGGCAATCAGAACCAAAGGAGCCATTGCATGATCTCGCGTCGCACCAAAATCGTCGCAACCCTCGGTCCATCCAGCAGCTCGCCGGAAGTGCTGGAAAAAATGATCCTCGCCGGGCTGGACGTGGCCCGCCTGAACTTCTCCCATGGCACCCCCGATGAGCACCGCGCACGCGCTACCCTGGTACGTGAAATCGCCGCTCGCCATGGCCGCTTCGTCGCCCTGCTCGGCGACCTGCAAGGCCCGAAGATCCGCATCGCCAAGTTCAAGGACAAGCGCATCGAGCTGAAGGAAGGCGACACCTTCCGCTTCTCGGTCACCCACCCGCGCGATGCCGGAACCCAGGAAGTGGTCGGCATCGACTACCCGGACCTGGTCAAGGACTGCCAGGTCGGTGACGAGTTGCTGCTGGACGATGGCCGCGTGGTCATGCGCGTCGACAGCACCAGCGCCGACGAACTGCACTGCATGGTCCTGATCGGTGGCCCGCTGTCCGACAACAAGGGCATCAACCGCCGTGGTGGCGGCCTGACCGCCCCTGCCCTGACCGCCAAGGACAAGGCCGACATCAAGCTCGCCGCCGCCCTCGAACTGGACTACCTGGCCGTCTCCTTCCCGCGCGATGCCGCCGACATGGAACTGGCGCGCCGCCTGCGCGACGAAGCCGGCTCCAGCGCCTGGCTGATCGCCAAGATCGAACGCGCCGAAGCCGTGGCCGACGACGAATCCCTCGATGCACTGATCCGCGCCAGCGATGGCGTGATGGTCGCGCGTGGCGACCTCGGCGTGGAAATCGGCGATGCCGAGCTGGTCGGCATCCAGAAGAAGATCATCCTGCACTCGCGCCGCCACAACAAAGTAGTGATCACCGCCACGCAGATGATGGAGTCGATGATCCACAGCCCGATGCCCACCCGTGCCGAAGTGTCCGACGTGGCCAACGCCGTGCTCGACTACACCGATGCGGTGATGCTCTCGGCGGAAAGCGCCGCTGGCGACTACCCGGTGGAAGCCATCGCCGCCATGGCACGGGTCTGCGTCGGCGCGGAAAAACACCCGACCAGCACCCGCTCCAGTCACCGCCTCGGCCAGAGCTTCAGCCGTTGCGACGAAAGCACCGCCCTCGCGGCGATGTACACGGCCAACCACTTTCCCGGCGTCAAGGCCATCATCAGCCTGACCGAGAGTGGCTATACCCCGCTGATCCTGTCGCGCATCCGCTCCTCGGTGCCGATCTTCGCCTTCACCCCCTACCGTGAAAGCCAGGCGCGCGTGGCCCTGTTCCGTGGCGTACAGACCGTCCCGTTCGAAGCGGCAGCCCTGCCCGCCGACAAAGTCAGCCAGACAGCGGTGGACGAGCTGCTCAAGCGTGGCGTGGTGGAGCCAGGAGACTGGGTCATCCTGACCAAGGGCGACAGCTATCACGGCACGGGCGGCACCAACACCATGAAGATCCTGCGCGTCGGCGACTCCCTCAGCTGACCTCGACGGTAACGCCACCGGAAGGTGGCGTTACCGCTTTCTGCCCCCCACCTCACACCAAGCGATTCAGTAGCCATGCACGGTCTTTACGAGCAGGATCGTGAGCAGGTTTCAGAAGCCCGCCCGCCCCTGGGAAAGACCAAACATCAACAACAACAGGCCATCGTCATCGGCACTCGCCGAGCGATGTCCGATGCGTCCGCCTGCCGGTAGCGGACAGTGGTCCAGTTGAATGGCACTCAGCGACAGCACCTGAGGCAGAGGCTCATTCCAGGAATGAACGCAGACATAGAGCAGCAGCGCCGCCAGCGCCAGCAGGCTCCATGTGGAAAAAGCTCGGATCAGGTTCAGATTCATGCCGCAACCCATTGATTGGAATTGCCAAGGGAGTCCAGAGACTAGACCTGAAATATGACGTGCGCGGTTTTATTCGACGAATGGACGATCAATTGCCTGCTTGCCAGGCCGGCTCGCTCACCCCATAACGAAAAAACCCGCGACAAGCGCGGGTTTTTTCATGCAGCGTACGGGATCAGAAGCCGCCCATACCGCCCATGCCACCCATGTCAGGCATCGCAGGAGCAGCAGCCTTGTCTTCCGGCAGCTCGGCAACGATGGCCTCGGTGGTGATCAGCAGACCGGCGATGGAGGCAGCAGCCTGCAGCGCGCTACGGGTTACCTTGGCCGGGTCGATGATGCCGAACTCGATCAGGTCGCCGTATTCGCCAGTGGCGGCGTTGTAGCCGTAGTTGCCCGAACCGGCCTTGACCTTGTCCAGTACCACGGACGCTTCGTCACCAGCGTTGCTGACGATCTGGCGCAGAGGCGCTTCGACCGCACGACGCAGGATGTTGATACCGGCGTTCTGCTCTTCGTTGATGCCTTTCAGATCCTTGATGGCGTCCAGTGCACGCACCAGCGCAACACCACCGCCAGGCACCACGCCTTCCTCGACCGCAGCACGGGTTGCGTGCAGGGCGTCTTCGACGCGGGCTTTCTTCTCTTTCATCTCGACTTCGGTGGCAGCGCCAACCTTGATCACGGCAACACCGCCAGCCAGCTTGGCCAGGCGCTCTTGCAGTTTTTCCTTGTCGTAGTCGGAAGTGGTCTCTTCGACCTGCTTGCGGATCTGAGCAACGCGGGCTTCGATGTCGGCTTGCTGACCAGCACCGTCGATGATGGTGGTGTTTTCCTTGTTCAGCACGACGCGCTTGGCATTACCCAGGTGCTCCAGGGTAGTGGTTTCCAGGCTCAGGCCGACTTCTTCGGAGATCACGGTACCGCCAGTCAGGATGGCGATGTCCTGCAGCATGGCTTTGCGGCGGTCGCCGAAGCCAGGTGCCTTGACCGCTGCAACCTTGACGATGCCGCGCATGTTGTTGACCACCAGGGTGGCCAGCGCTTCGCCTTCGACGTCCTCGGCAACGATCAGCAGCGGACGGCCGGACTTGGCAACGGCTTCCAGAACCGGCAGCAGCTCGCGGATGTTGGAGATCTTCTTGTCGACCAGCAACAGCAGCGGGCCTTCCAGCTCGGCAACCATGGTGTCGGGCTTGTTGATGAAGTACGGCGACAGGTAGCCACGGTCGAACTGCATGCCTTCGACGACGGAGAGTTCGTTCTCCAGGCCCGAGCCTTCTTCGACGGTGATCACGCCTTCCTTGCCGACTTTTTCCATGGCTTCGGCAATGATGTTGCCGATGGAGTCATCGGAGTTGGCGGAGATGGTGCCGACCTGGGCGATAGCTTTGGTGTCGGTGCACGGCTTGGCCAGGTTCTTCAGCTCGGCGACGACGGCAGCGGTGGCCTTGTCGATGCCGCGCTTGAGGTCCATCGGGTTCAGACCGGCAGCGACGGACTTCAAGCCCTCGGTGACGATGGCTTGAGCCAGAACGGTGGCGGTGGTGGTGCCGTCACCGGCAGCGTCGTTGGCTTTGGACGCGACGTCCTTGACCAGTTGCGCGCCGATGTTCTCGAATTTGTCCTTGAGTTCGATTTCCTTGGCGACCGAAACACCGTCTTTGGTGATCAGCGGGGCACCGAAGCTACGCTCCAGAACCACGTTGCGGCCTTTCGGGCCGAGGGTGGCTTTGACAGCGTCGGCCAGCACGTTCACGCCGACCAGCAGTTTCTTGCGAGCGGAATCGCCAAATTTGACTTCTTTAGCAGCCATGTCGATTTTTCCTCAATTCTTGATGATTAGGTGGGATAAACAGGATCAGGCTTCGACGACAGCGAGGATTTCGCTTTCGCTCAGGACCAGCAGGTCTTCACCGTTGTCTTTGACGGTGTTGCTGCCGGAGTACGGGCCGAACACGACCTTGTCACCAACCTTGACGGCCAGCGGGCGTACTTCACCGTTTTCCAGAACACGACCAGTGCCCACAGCGACGACCTCGCCACGATTCGGTTTTTCAGCAGCGGAACCGGGCAGCACGATGCCGCCAGCGGTCTTGTTTTCTTCTTCGCTGCGGCGGACTACGACGCGGTCATACAGAGGACGAAGAGCCATTGTCGATTTCTCCCAATTGAGTTGTGCCATGCCGATGCCATCATCGGCGGGTTGGAAAATCCGGCATCGCCGGTTGCGGCCTGCCTGGGCAGGCTGCAGAAGAACGCCTGTCGCAATGGACAGCTGTTAGGCTAAATGCGGGCGGGCAAACGTATTTCAAGTGGTAGCGGCAAGATTTTTTCAGCACGAATGAAAATGGCGCCGAAGCGCCATTCTTCACCATCATGTGTCGCGCCGCTCCCACTCCCCTTCGATCACATCTGGCTTGTGCCCCCCGGACGCCTGCCCCGCGTCCCGCGACTGCCTCAGGTCGTCGGCGAACGCCCGCTGGCGCTGCGCCTGTGCTTCGACACGGCGCTGAAAGGCATTCAGCAACAGGCGGCGCGTGAACGGCAGAAGAATCAGCAAGGCGATCAGGTCACTAATGAAGCCCGGCAGGATCAGCAAGCCACCGGCGACGGCCAGCAGGACGCCCTGCAGCATTTCCTTCTCGGGCAACTCCCCTCGCGCCATGCGCTCACGCACTCGCCAGGCGGTGGCGAACCCTGCCAGGCGCAGCACCAGCACACCCACCATCCCCGCCAGAATCAGCAGCAGGATGGTCGCCAGCACGCCGATGGAGCTGCCGACCTTGATCAGCACCGCCAGTTCGGCAAGCGGGAACAGCAGAAACAGCAGGAAAAAAATGCGCATCGGTGGTTCCTTGGAAAAACGGCTTGTCCAGTAAATGACGCCGGGCAGCCTCGAATTCAAGCCGGGCCTGTAACCGGATTATTCATCGGTCACCGCGCCTACAGGCTATCGGCCCTGGCCAGCACAACCAGCGCCTGGCGCACATCCAGCGCCGTGGTACACACCTGCGGAAACGGTAGCCAGTGCACCTTGCGACCCTGGCGCAAATGACAGCCTTCACTGTCGACACCCGCCATCCAGGCTTCCGGCTCTGCCGGCAGGCCGGCCAGTTCCAGATAATGCGCGATGGCATCGCGGTGATCCGTGTTCATGTGCTCGATCATGCTGTCTTCGGCGCCCGGGGCGCCGGCGCTGGCCGCAAACGGGTTGGCCAGCTCAACACCATCCAGCCAGTGGATGGCACCGAAGCCGCCGATATAGCGCCAACGCACGGGCTGCAAGTGCCAGAAATCGAAGTCATGGGCCTGGTGATAGTTCTGCGACTCAGGGAAGTAGCGGTAGTAGCGCCGCGCCGCCGCTTCGATGGCCTGCTCGCCTTCCAGCTTCTTCGCCTGGGCCAGCAAGGTCAGCCGACCGGCCGCCTGCACATCGTCGGCATCCCGCTCACCCACCAGCAATGAACAGTGTGGATCAGCCAGCAGGTTGCGCGTGTGCTGTGCGATGCGGCTGATCAGGATCAGCGGCCAGCCCTGCTCGTCGAGACAGTAAGGCACGGCCGAGCCGAAGGGAAAGCCGGGCATCGCTTTCGATTGGGTGGAGAGCACGCCTCGGTACTCTTTGAGCAGCAGGCGACGGGCATCACGATTCACTTCCGAGCTCACCGGAAACTCCTTGGTTCGTTTGTCTGATGCGAGCAGCATAACGCTTTACGTACGTGCCGGCGTGGTCTTGACAGCCATTCATCGCTGGATAAAAAACGATCAAACCGACAAGAGTGCCGTCATCTGTGCCACGCAGCGATTCATCCCCGAGTTACCCACACAGGAATCCCCAGTCTGTGTTGGTAACCCACTGAATAATGACTGTTTTTTAAACAAGTCGCGGCAAAGCCAAGCATTGCGCGCCATCCATCGGGCATTCCCCAGGTTATGCACAGGCTCCTGCACAGATTCAGTGGAAAAACCGCTGAAAACACCAGAACTACCACTCCAGGTGCTGACCACTTTCGAAGTGCCGCGCCTCACCGCTGAGCGGATCCTCGAACGACAAGGACCGAGCCAGGAGCTTCAACGGGCGCGCATAGTCGTCAGCCTCCCGTCGGGAACGTTCGAGCAGCAGAGGATAGAACGGATCGTTACAGATGCCAGCCCCCAGGCTGGCCATGTGCAGGCGCAACTGGTGTTTCTTGCCGGTGACGGGAAACAGCGCGTAGCGCCACAGATCACCACGCCGTTCGAGCACCTCGATGCGTGTCTCGCTGTTCGCCTCGCCGGCCTCTTCGCGCATCAGGAAGAAAGGCTCGCCGGGCACCATGCGCTTGTGCAGAACCATCGGAAAGGTTTGCCCAGGCAATGCCGGACAAATCGCTTCATACGTCTTGTGGATAAGCCGTTGCCGAAACAGCGCCTGGTAACGCCCCCGGCTTTGCGGGTTGGTAGAGAACAGCACGAGACCTGCCGTCAGGCGGTCGATACGGTGCAGAGGGACCAGGTCATGACTGCCGAAGCGCTTGCTCAGCCTCGCCAGCAGGGTTTCCTGTACGTACTCGCCTGCGGGCATCACCGAAAGGAAATGCGGCTTGTCGACCACCAGCAGGTGTTCATCGACATGCAGCACGGTTTCCTGAAAAGGCACCGCCGTTTCGCGGGCGACCTCACGAAAATAATGCACACGCATCCCGACCCGGTAAGGATACCCCGCATCCAGCGCCTGCCCCTGGGCATCCAGTACCCGCCCACGTGCCATACGATCGAGCCAGGTCTCGCGAGAAATCGCAGGAAAATGCTCGCATAGGCAATCGAGCACCGTCACCCACGGGCCTTGCGGCAAATGCAATGTGCTCGGACGCATGGGCGATTCGGACAGCTCGGGCAGGCTCATGCCTGGCATGCGGGTACGCTGGTCAGTGATCGTGACCGCAATCCGGGCCATGGACATGCTCGCCCCCTTCCACCGGCTCCATTTCCAGTTCCAGGCTGACCAGGTTAGTCGCCAGGGGGCGCAGCAGCAGATTGGCGTACTCGGTATCGCCCTCCTCGACATCGACACCGATCATCAACTGATTGTTACCGACCTGCTGGATCCACACTTCACGCCCCTGCCAGATCACGGCAAAGCGTGTGCAAGACGTCTCCAGTTGGGTGCCATCCACATCTTCCAGAACCAGCTTCAGACTATCGCTCATCTTCTTACCCTCGATGCATATGAAAAACGGCGGGGAATTCCCCGCCGCCCTTTGTTCGGTCCCTTTGTTCGGTATATCCAGCGATCAGGCTTTGGCCAGGCTGGCCACGGCACGTTCGAAACGATCCAGGCCTTCATCGATATCCGCATCCTCGATCAGAAGGCTGGGCGCCAGGCGCACCACATCCGGCCCGGCCTGCAGCACCATCAGCGCCTCGCGCTCGGCCGCCGCGAAGACCTCGCCAGCACGGCCCTTCCATACGCCCTCCAGTACGCAGCCAATCAACAGACCACGGCCACGCACCTGACTGAACAGGCCATAGCGCTGCCCGATCGACAACAGCCGCGCCTTGAAGCGCTCATGCTTGTCACGCACACCGGCCAGTACCTGCGGCGTATTGACGGTGTCCAGCACCGCCTCGGCCACCGCACAGGCCAGCGGATTGCCGCCGAAGGTGCTGCCATGCGTGCCTACGCTGAAATGCTGGGCCACCTTGTCCGTGGTCAGTGTAGCGCCGATCGGGAAACCACCGCCCAGCCCCTTGGCACTGGTCAGGATGTCCGGCGTCACGCCGTAGTGCATATAGTCGTACAGCGCACCAGTACGGCCGACGCCCGTCTGCACTTCGTCGAAGATCAGCAAGGCACCGTACTGATCACACAGACGGCGTGCACCTTCCAGATAAGCCTGCTCGGCAGGCAGGATGCCGCTCTCGCCCTGGATCGGCTCTAGCACCACGGCACAGGTCTTCTCCGATATCGCCGCCTCGAGCGCAGCCAGATCATTGAAAGGCACATGGGTGATGCCCTCGATCTTCGGCCCGAAACCATCGGAATACTTGGGCTGACCCGCGACACTGACCGTGAACAGAGTCCGGCCATGGAAACTGTTCAGGGCCGAAATGATCTCGAACCTCTCGGGACCATAGACATCATGGGCATAACGCCGCGCCAGCTTGAAAGCAGCCTCGTTGGCCTCCGCTCCGGAATTGCTGAAGAACACCCGATCAGCGAATGTCGCATCCACCAGTTTCCTGGCCAGGCGCAGAGCCGGCTCGTTGGTGAAGATATTCGAGATATGCCAGAGTTTGCCCGCCTGTTCGGTCAGGGCCTCGATCAATTTCGGATGAGCATGCCCCAGGGAGTTGACCGCGATACCACCGGACAGGTCGATCAGCTCTCGCCCACTCTGGTCCCAGACTCGCGAACCCTCGCCTCGCACCGGTATGAACGCGGCGGGAGCGAACGTAGGAACGATAACCTGATCGAAATCGGAACGGGACACCGGGTTGTGCGGGGCGGACATCGGAATTCTCCTGCGATGCGGCACGAGTGGAAAAGTGGCCCGCACGGTCGACCGAATCGCACCACGCGGGCCGGCTAGTGTAAGCCAGTGTGGCCGCGCGATGCGATGCGCTCGCTGGGTAGAATCGGCAATATTCCGAAAAAACTGTCGACGAACCCCCCTACACCCACTGCATCGAGTGGGCACTTATCCCAAGTGCCGACGATCCAGCTCGATGGCTTTGTCCAGAGCATCCAGCAGCGGTTGCCGCACTTTCAGCTTGGTATTGCGGTGGGCGAGCATATTAAGCCCCTTCAAGTGCGTCGTAGCTTCACGGATAGCCTCCTCGAACGCCTCGACAGGCACCAGTCGATCAAGAAAACCAGCCTCCAGTGCACCCTCAGGATCGAACAGTTCGGCATTGATCACAGCCCGCTGGAAAGCCGTACTGCGCAGACGATCATGCGCCAGCTCGATCCCCGCCTGGTGCATGGTCATGCCGATCTGCACCTCGTTAAGACCAATGCGAAACGCCCCCTCGACCCCAATACGGTAATCACCCGACAACAGCAGAAAGGCCCCCTTGGCAATCGCATGCCCGGCACAGGCCACCACGACAGGATAAGGGTGCGCCAGCAACCGCCTACTGAATGAGGACCCCTGAGCCACCAACGCCACCGCCTGCTGCGGACCGGCGCTCATCACCTTGAGGTCATAGCCGCCAGAGAGCACCCCGGGTTGCCCACGCAACACCACCACGGCACGATCCTGCTCGGCGCGGTCCAGAGCCGCATTCAACGCTTCGAACACTTCCGGCGACAAGGCATTCACCTTGCCATTGTTCAGCGTCAACGTAGCGACACCGTCCTCCAGATGATAGGCAACCAGCTCACTCATGACCGATGCTCCTCGCGTCTATTTCCCCGACGTTACCCAGCAAACTGCACACAGGTAAAGCGCTGTGACTGACTGCCCGGTCACGCTCGGGCGGCACTCTCACCGTCCACGACAAAGTTAAGCGCATGAAAAAACTAAAAAAGTTTGCCATCCCGATTCACTTCGGCTAGATTAGCGCGCCTCGACAGACACCACGTTCTGAGCGAGATCCGGTGAAGTGTCCGAGCGGTTGAAGGAGCACGCCTGGAAAGTGTGTATACGGGAAACCGTATCGAGGGTTCGAATCCCTCCTTCACCGCCAGATAGATACGCTAAAGCCCTGAAAACGAATGAGTTTTCGGGGTTTTTTGTTTTCAGACCCGGCAACTGTCGAAAAAGTGTCGAAGCTCAGATTACTCGTAATGTGACCAGAGCCGCAGCGCCTTTACCACACTCTCGCCAGCCAGCACCCGATGACTAGCCGATGCATGCCGTGACCTGCCTCTCAGGCAAGCACATTGACGTTTCTTTCAGACACTCAGCTGAAACCAGGATGCATAGAGTAAATGAACCATGCTGCCGTCAATGATCCTGTAGTCACTTGATCAAGCCAGCCAAAACCGGCACAGACCTCACCCACTTCGACTTGGCATTTGCAAGGGTTACAACCCCCAGTGAGCCGCCCGAATTGAACTACCCCTAAAAGCTGAACGATCACGATTCCGCCGATCAGGCAGCGCTTCTCAATCGGCACTCTACCGAACTGAGGCCTTGCAGCCCGGGCTTGAAACGTAATCATGCTCACTCGCTTCGAGCACCTCAATACTTTGATCCTGCCCACCTCCAGCGGACACCTCCGTTATTAGAGTTTTTGGTCGGGACGGAGTGATTCGAACATTCTACCCCTTGCACCCCATGCGCTTATTTGGTGGATTTTCATGGAAGTCCATGGACGCTAACGGAATGCCTTAAACCTAGTAAATACGGGGCATACAGGCTATATTGGCGTCCATTATGATCCACCAGCATCCACCGACAGCCACGCGATTCGGTGGGGTAAAAGTGGGGTAAAAATCCAGGCAGCGGAATTATGCAAGGGGTAGGACATGGCCAAACTGACAGCCAAGCAACTGGAAGCGCTCACCGCCGCCGATGACGGCAAGATCCTTCGCGAAGACGGTGGCCTGGTCGCCAAAGTCCGCTCAGGTTTGCGTGGCGTGACGGTGCAATTCCGCTACGAGTTCAAGCTGAATGGATTGAAGCGCGACCAGAGCCTGGGCAGTTGGCCGAAGAAATCGCTGGCGCAGATCCGCGCCGAACGTGATGAGGTGAAAGCGACAGCCGCCAAGGGTATCGATCCCACTGCGGCCCGCAAGGCCGCCAAGATCGAAGCCCAGGCCGCCATCGCCGCCACCATTGCCGAGGCCGAGCGCCAGGCCGCGGAAAACAAAACGGTCGCCGATCTCTTCGAAGAGTGGATACACGACGGTGTATCCCGCCAGGACGGCAACGCCGAGCTGCGCCGCAGCTTCACCAAGGACGTGCTGCCCCTCATTGGCAAGAAGCCGCTACGCAACCTCACCGAGAAAGACCTGCTCGCCGTCCTGCGCTCGGTCAAAGCTCGCGGTCTGAACCGCACCGTGGTGATCCGCAACAATGACATCGGCCAGATGCTGCGCTGGGCCGAAAAGCGCAAACCCTGGCGCGGCCTGATGGCCGACGGCAACCCGGCCGATCTGGTAGACGTCAACAAACTCCTCGACCACGACTACCAGGAACAGCGCGACCGCCTCCTCTCCCCCGACGAAATCCGCGAACTACGCGACATCTTCGCCCGCATCGAACACAACTACGACGCCCTCCCCGCTGGCCAGAAATACTCAGGCATCCGCCCGGTCAATACGCGCGTGCAATGCGCCGTTTGGATCTGCCTGAGCACCCTCTGCCGCATCGGCGAACTGCTCAAATCCGAATGGCGCCACGTCGATCTGGAAAAAGGCACCTGGTTCATCCCTGCCGAGGCCACCAAGGGCCACAAGGGCAAGCGCCAGGATCACCATGTATTCCTGTCGCCATTCGCACTGAACCAGTTCCAGCGCCTGAAAGAAGAAACTGGGCATACCCCGTTCTGCTTCCCCAGCAAGGATGAGAAAAGCCACGTCGACACCAAGACGGTCAGCAAGCTGATCGGTGACCGGCAATGCCGCTTCAAGAACCGCAGCAAGCCGCTTACTGGTCGCCACAATGACGATTCACTGGTGCTGAGCAAGGGCACCAAGGGTGAGTGGACGCCGCATGACTTGCGTCGTACTGGTGCGACCATGATGCAGGAGCTCGGACTAACCCTAGAGATCATTGATCGCTGCCAGAATCACCTGCTGGGCGGTTCAAAAGTACGCCGCCATTACCTGCATCACGACTATGCCAAGGAAAAAACTGAGGCCTGGCAGCTTCTCGGAGAGAAATTAGAGACGATCCTCAAGGAGAAATCATCAAATGACTAGTTCGCGAGAGGAAACTCACATCTGCCGAAAAAAGCCAAAGACAGGCATCGATGTGCCAAGAGACGCGAAGCGATTAATCTCCATGAGACTCAAAAGCTAGCCCCCTAAGAACCAGCGAAAAACCTAATCAAATGGATTGCAACAAAGACCTCCACTCTAATCGATAGCTTAGCGACTATTCCTTGCTTTTTTTGCCTCCAACTCCAAGCTGTAGATAAGTAGACTCAACTCATGCTGTGAGACCTCTTTCTTTTTCGCTCGCCGTACAGGGTCGTTAATACGAGCTAAGGTTTCGCTGGACATTGCACGCTGCAAACACTCACCGAAATCTCTTTCGTCTTCGAATATAGACTCTACCAAGCCGGCCTCATCGTGAATAAGTATCGCCTTCAAAGGGCAACTTTGGATCGCGGCTAGCAATCCTGCGTCTAGTGTAGTAACGGCAGGAATAACGAATCGATTTCCCTTCATTTCTGTCATAAGCGTTTCGCACCAGCGGAACATAAATAGATCCCAAGCAAGCGCGGAAATACGATTTATCGAGTCGCCATTGGGACTCTGCAGCGCGGGCTCATCAAAGATCGGTAGCGTAGGCCCCGCTTTGGTGAGTCCACTGAGGGCTTTCCAGCCGAAATAGAGCTCTTTGAGGGGCATGAAGCCAAATCTATCTAGGCAAAAATCTATCAAACGGCTTACGCCGACATCTACGCTGAAACCACTCCAGCAATCCAGTATTGCCCGCAATATGACGCAATACATCACATCCCGTCGTTTAACCGCAGCCCACATGTGGGGGCTAGTGATAAATGTCTCCCACATTTTCTCAGCAGCAGGTATGTGATCTTCAATCGCTACAACCATACGTCCAGATCTAACCTGTTGGAAATCTCTCATCGAATCAAACAGCCTAGCTGCTGCGACTTTTTGGTACGGCCATGGATTGTTAGGTTTTACTACTTCACGTAAATTTTCTAGCGATGCAAATGTCCAATCGATTCCTCGACCAGGCTGGGTATCAATGAATTGAAGGGTATCGCCGACTTTTTCAGTGTGGTCGTTCCGTTCCCCTCGAAAAAAACGTGGTAATTCGGAAAGAAAATTTGTATCAAGCAGGGTGAAATAGGCAAACTCAAGCAAGGCACTGTTCTGCTTCATCTGTTGTTCTATATCATCAGAAAAAGCCTGAATACCATTTCCGGAAAACAATGATCCTACAGGCACATTGGGATTTTCTGATCGGCCTAGTGCTTGCATTGGAGCACCTGCCGTCTCGCTAGCCCAGAGCATGCGTATTCCTGAAAATGCGCCACGATCGGAACTGATGACGCTTGCCAACGATTGGTCGGCTGTCCGACCGACGATAGCGGCTTTTGCACGGCGCATCTTGTCAATTTCGTGCGGCATATTAATACTCTGTGCCAATAGAAGGTTCTCTTGTCGATTTCGCTAGGTGGGGATTGTAGTACATTACTGGAGGATCGGCGCTGAGTTAGAGGTGAGTGAGCGTTATTAATAAAGTGCCATATGGAACGTGACCCCTAGAGCAATTACCACTCACACTAGTAAAATTTAATATCAGAAACTGGCAAAGGGAATGGCGAGGGGTAAGCTCCTTTATCAAGAAGCAAGCCTATTTAGGCTATTCATGAAATGACTAAAATCAGTATCTATTAAGAGTACCACTTCATGCCACACCGTCGTAACGCTTCGCTTAAGGCTAAGCCTCGTGCGTTTCGCTGAAACTGGATCAGAGCCCAAGATCAAACGCAGAGGCTTTTCGCAGCCCCCCCGCTGATTAATGAGTTGAATCAGCTGATCCAGGCCGCTGTAGCCGGTAATGACCAGCGCATCGCCCGGGATGCACAAGTCCGGCATCAACACGGAATAAATTTTTCGGGCCAAGAGGTTGATCGGCATCCGTGCCTATGATGGCAGGTCGGTACAGCTCAGCGCTATCTCATCAAACAGCGATGCCTGCATGCTACCTCCGGACTACATCCACGACTCACACAGCGACTCAGCTTGTGCCAGCACCAACTGTGCCGCCGCCTCCTGCTGATCCGGCGGATACTTGTATTTACGCAGAATACGCTTCACCAACAGCCGCAACTTGGCTCGCACGCTGTCGCGGTTGTTCCAGTCCACAGTCACATTCTGGCGCAGGTTCGCAGTCAGTTCATGGGCGATCTTGGCCAAGGTTTCATCACCCAACTCGCGTACCGAAGCCTCGTTATTAGCCAAAGCATCGTAGAAGGCCAGCTCATCGTCATTGAGCCCAAGCTGATCGCCGCGTTTGCCGGCAGCGGCGAATTTCTTAGCCATTTCGATGAGCTCTTCGATCACCTGGGCTGTTTCGATCGAGCGATTCTGATAACGCTTGATTACACTATCGAGCAGCTCGGAGAACTTCTTCTCTTGGGCCAGGTTGCTGGCAAACTTGCTCTTGATCTCGCCTTCAAGCAGCCGCTCCAGCAGCTCAACCGCTAGGTTTTTCTCCGGCAAGTTACGCACTTCAGCAAGAAACTCATCATCCAGTAAGCCGATATTGGGCTTATCCAGCCCCACTGCAGCAAACACGTCCACCACTTCACCCGAGACCACAGCATTGCCAATGATCTGGCGGATGGCCAGTTCACGCTCTTCGTCGGTCTTCTTCTTAGTGCTGATCTCGCGCTTCGTCAGCAACACTTTGATCGCTTGAAGGAAAGCCACTTCCTCGCGTATAGCCTTGGCCTCATCCAAGGTACAGCACAGGGTGAAAGCCTTACTCATTGCCAACGCATTGTCAGCAAAGCGTTTCTTGCCATCCTCAAGCCCCAACACGTGGTTAGCTGAACCTGCCAGCAGCTTGTGTCCTCCGGTGAGGAAGTCGCTGTAATCGAAGCCGTGCAGCAAACTGCGCAGCACATCTAACTTCTCCTCCAACACCGCGTAGGCCTCATGAGCATCGACAGTAGGTCGCCCCCTGCCCTTACTGGCGGTGTACTCCTTGAGCGCCGCCTTCAGTTCGTTGGCAATGCCGATGTAATCAACCACCAGGCCGCCCTGCTTATCCTTGAACACCCGATTCACCCGAGCGATGGCCTGCATCAGGTTGTGCCCCTTCATAGGCTTGTCGACATACAGAGTATGCACGCAAGGCGCATCGAAGCCGGTCAGCCACATGTCCCGAACGATGACCAACTGCAGAGAGTCTTTCGGATCTTTGAAACGCTTTTCCAAGCGTTTCTTCACCTGGTTCGGATATATGTGCGGACGCAACAGCGCCTTGTCCGAGGCACTGCCGGTCATGACGATCTTGATAACGCCCCTCTCCGGATCTTCGTCATGCCACTCTGGGCGCAGCGCGATGATCTCTTTATACAAGTGCACGCAGATCTCGCGACTCATGGCAACCACCATGGCCTTGCCGCTTTGCGCCTGATTGCGCTCCTCGAAGTGCGCCACCAGATCGGCCGCCACGCTCTTGATGCGCGGCTCGGCCCCCACGATTTTTTCCAACGCGGCCCAGCGCGACTTCAAGCGAGACTGCTGATCCTCTTCCTCATCCTCGGCCAGCTCGTCGACCTCATCGTCGATATGCGCCAGCTCCGAGTCCTTGAGAGACAGCTTGGCGAGGCGCGACTCGTAGTAGATGCCCACAGTAGCGCCATCTTCCTTGGCCTGCTGCATGTCATAGACATGGATGTAGTCGCCGAACACCGCACGGGTGTCACGGTCTTCGCTGGACACCGGCGTACCGGTAAAGGCCACGAAGGTAGCGTTGGGCAGAGCGTCACGTAGGTGCTGGGCATAACCCACCTGATAGCGGGCATTGGTCTCGGCCACCTTCAAGTCCTGCACCTTCAGCGAAGCACTGAAGCCGTACTGCGTGCGATGCGCCTCATCAGCTACCACTACAATGTTCGACCGCGTAGAGAGAACGGGGAAGGTATCTTCATCCTCACCCGGCATGAACTTCTGGATGGTGGCAAAAACAATGCCGCCACTGGGGCGGTTGGCCAACTTCTCGCGCAGATCACCGCGGGTCAGCGCCTGTACCGGCTGTTCACGCAGCAGATCCTGAGATAACGAGAACACGCCGAACAGCTGGCCGTCCAGGTCGTTGCGGTCGGTAATCACTACGATAGTCGGGTTCTCCATCGCCGCCTCCTGCATCACCCGGGCGGCGAAGCAGGTCATGGTGATGCTCTTGCCCGAACCCTGGGTATGCCAGACCACCCCGCCCTTGTGCGTACCCCCGGGGCGCGAGGCGCTGACCACGTGCTGGATAGCCGCACGCACGGCATGGAACTGGTGATAGCCGGCAATCTTCTTCACCAACCGGCCATCGTCCTCGAACAGCACGAAGTAGCGTAGGTAATCCAGCAACATCACTGGCTGCAGTACGCCACGCACCAACGTCTCTAGCTCATTGAACTCCCCCAGCGGATCCACCGTGACCCCATCGATGGTGCGCCAGCGCGCAAAACGCTCGATATCCGCCGACAGCGACCCCATGCGCGCCTCGCTACCATCGCTGATCACCAAAATCTCGTTGTAGTGGAAAACGTCCGGAATCTGCTCCTTGTATGTCTGGAGTTGATTGAAGGCCCTACCAAGATCGGCATGCACATCCGCTGAATTCTTTAGCTCCAAAAGCACCAGCGGTAGGCCGTTGACGAACAGGATGATGTCCGGCCGGCGCGCATGTTTAGGCCCCTGGATGCTGAATTGGTTGATCGCCAGCCAGTCGTTGGCCCGCACATTAGCCCAGTCGATCAACCGCACGAAATCGCCACGCGTCTCGCCATCCCTCTGGTATTGCACCGGAACACCGCCGATCAGCAGGCGATGAAACAGGCGGTTAGCCGACAGTTGCACCGGCATGCCCAGCTCCAGCACCTGGCGCACCGCATCTTCACGCGCCGCCGGCGGGATCTGCGGATTGAGCCGGGCAATGGCCGTGCGTAGGCGCATGGTCAACAGCACGTCGCGATAGCTCGCGCGCTCGGGGTTATCTCCGTCGGGGGCGATATCCGGCCCGTAGAGGTGCGTGTAACCCAGCTCACTGAGCCAGCCGAGCGCTTCCTGTTCCAGTTGGTCTTCAGTCATTCGTCTCTGCCTTACCTGGCGCTGCCTGTGGCGTACTCTTGATCGCTTATTTGTGCAGCTACTTGATCGATGCTGCTATAGCTCAACGGGATACCGGCAGCATCAGCACCCAACAGTCGATCTTTATCTACGTCAAAAGGTAGAACCCAGAGGCTCATACCCTGGCCGTAATCGAAAACCGGCAGCGGCTTTTTTAGCCCCGACCAATATGGGTAAATCAGCACCAGCTTGGGTACACCTGGCTCATTTCGGTACTTATGGCCATAGGCGAACAGCTGATAGAAGTCACTCTGGCTGAGGTCATAGTTTTTCTCGGGCTTGCGTGCATCTACCCTCTTCCACTTGGTATCCAGAATCCAGCGCTGTTTTCCCGAGTCAATCAGCAGATCAGGCTTCACGCAGAACATCCGGCCCTGGCCATGTTCACAGAGATACTCGTAACTGGATTGGCTTGTCAGCCGCGCTGTCGACAGCAACCGCTTGCGCAACCAGCCCTCCACATAGCACTCGAACAGCTTCTCCATGGGGAACAACAGACTCATACCACGCCACTCGCCGCTCACTGCTATCGGCATCTGCTGGTTGAGGATCAGCTCGCACCAAGGCTTTATCGCCTGGTAATGCGCCATCAGCCGGTCACGGCTCCAGGAACGCAAATCCTGACTCACCTGCCGGCTGGCGGGCACCTCAGCCAGCATGGCGCGTAGCTCATTGGCCAAACGCCAGTTGGTAGCGTCCTGCGTGCTTTTGGCCACCAGCTCCAGCGCCAGCTTGAGTAAGCGATTTTCGGCACGATCCGGCAGGAACACATCGTGGCGAATCTGAAAGTGATGCTGCCGCCCCGGCGGCTGCCGCATCTGTACCACCATATTGAGCTGGCCTCGCAGAAAGCGCTGCTCTTCCTCGATACGTCGATAGTCGAAGCGCACCCCGCGCTTTATCAATAGATCCAGCTCCGCGAGAAACTGCCCTATCACCCACTCACTGAGTGGCTTATCGAACAGCTCCAGGCTGGCTACCGATGTCTCACGCGGTTTGAGCTGCAAGGCGCGTTGAATCAGTTTACGCAGCAGCTGGCGACTCTTGACCAGGCAATCGTCCTGCTCATGATGCTTGGGTAGAATCTCCAGCCGCGTGCCACACGGCGTTTCCAACACACCAACGTAGGAATCCCACTTCAGCAAACGCCGTCCTTCCACCTGCAGCAGCGGCGCTCCGCTGCGGTTGAAGCCAGCACTCAGTTCACAGAGCCAGTCGAACGCGCTTTCGGAAATCTGCGCACAGTCGAGATTGCCGGACGCTACCGCCGCCGTTGTCAGGCGAGCGTACTCACGCACTGTGACGAATGCGCTCACGCATCCGCCTCCTCTAGCCCTTCTTGGGCCTCGACCTTGGCCTGCACCGCAATGACACCCGCATACGCAGAAACCCGCTGGAACGCCGCCTCATTGATCCGCCACCCCCCACCTTGGGCAAGCACGCTAATGTTGCCAAACAAAGCAGCCATATCCTGCCTGTCCTGATCCACGAATCGGTCGGCCGTAGGCTTGCGGTGATCGTTGAGCACCCACTGGATACGCTGCCAGTCCTCGAAGAAATACTCCTGCAGCAGCGGCAGAATTTGGTTGCGGAAGATTGCCTCCAGCCGCGCCAACGAAGCATCGTCCTTCAGCGGCATAAAGTAGGCATGCCCCAGACAATGATCTCGATCCAGCAGCACCTCTATACGCTGGTTCATCACTCGTAGCAGTTGGCCAACACCCACCCCTGCAACCTCGATGTCATCGAGCAACTGAGGCTGAGGAGGCATTTCGCGGAATACGAAGCGACGCCGCAGAGCAATATCCAGCCCGGCTAAGGAGCGGTCAGCGGTATTCATGGTGCCGATCAAGTACAGATTGCTCGGCACGCTAAAGCGCTGCTTGGAGTACGGCAGCACCACCGACAACGCCTCATCCGCACACGCGCGCTTGGACGGCTCAATCAGCGTGATCAGCTCACCAAAAACGCGCGAAATGTTGCCGCGGTTGATCTCATCGATCACCAGCACCCGTGCATCAGCCAGTGCCGTGCTTTGCTGCGGCTTTATCAGTTGCTCAACCATAGCCGCGAACAAGCTTTGGTAGCCATTGACGATGTATTTCTCGATTTCGGCCTCGGCGACCTTTTCGAAGACCCGCCCTTGGCGAATATCCTCCACGTTAATCTGACCGCTGCGCACATAATCAAGCAACTGCCGCAACAAGCTCAGAGGTAGCGGCAATACTCCGCCCCTGGGCTTATCGAACTCCACCACATCCTGGCCAAGGCTACGCACCACATAACCTTGGCCAAAACGCTGCCCCACATGCAGCAATCTGCCAGCGCTAGCGTCAGGAGTGCCCAACAGGGTCTTGAGCTTATCTCGATTTAAGGTTGGCTCACGCAGCTCGTAAAGAGTCATCTGACTAAACTGGCCATTGAGCAGCTCGGTATGTGGCAACGAGGGCTGGTACTGCCGCAACCACTTCACCGGACGCAGTTGCGAATAGTCGGCCTCAAATTCCGTGTGCGGCTTGAACTGGTAATCTCCTGTCACCTCGCCGATGGCGCGAAACTTAAAGTTGCCGTCGGACACCACAATCAAATCACCTACCGCCATCCTGCTGACGAAGGCGGTAACGCTGGTGATAGCGTAGTCTGTAGCCGGGTTAGCCGGCACCACACCAGCCTCGGCAAAACGCGCCTGGACTTGCTGACGGTTTGAGCAACCCGAGAAGTTGATAGCTCCCCCGTAACCCAGCAGCACATAACCACCGAACAGGCATTCCTGATAGATGCTGGCATCCTCACCCAAGGTATTTCCTAGCGACATTTTCCAGATTCGCCGCTGCCCCACCTCCGTCGGCGCCTCAGCCTGCTGCGTCACCTTAGCTGCTGCCGCTTCACAGAGCGACTTAAACACCCCATCCACTACCGCATAGCGCAGCTGCCCACTAGCCTCGTCGGTTGTTGCCCGCAGACCCTCCACAAAGTCTTCGTAGCTAAAGCTCTGGTGGAAGGTGACAAAGCGGATACGATCCTGCTCTATTAGCTCATCGAAGCGTTGTTTGAGTGCAGTGCGGTTGCTCTGATGTTCGTGGAGGTAGGTCGGATCGAGCACCTGAAGAGCAGCCTCGATGGTCGCGTAGGTTTTGCCTGTGCCAGGCGGGCCAAACAGGATCTGGTTGAGAGGCGCTCCAGACATAGTCGTGGTTCCTTCAGAAGCAAGAGATTTAGCAATACCGTTCAATTCAGAACCCTCATAAGCACTGCAGAACGCTTCAAAGGCCTCGACCCCGCTTAAGGTAACGCACACAGCCTCATGGCCATTGGCCAAATCCGGAGCACAGGAGTTCAGGTTGCTGTTGCGGTTACGTTCAGGCGGATAGTGATCACAACTTAATGGGGGCTCGCTCAGTGAGTCCAACCAGATGCCGGGGGCCACGAAAAGAGTGAGTTTCTTTCCTTCTCGAATGATCGCCAGCTGACGCTCATTAATCAGGCGGAAACCCGCGACCTTCTGATTGGTATTGATCGGAGTAAAACGCTCTGGCTGTTCATTTAGATATGCCAGAACCTGCTCCCCCACTGCCTGTGCCTGTAACCAGGCTGTCGCAGTAGTCCAGCAGGTATCAGCATAAGCAAACAGGTTTTGCTCGCCGCGTGCGGCTAGCAGTTCACTTTGCAATGTAGGAGCAGCCCAAACAGTAGGCTGACCAATAGCAGCGCGCAGAAATCGCAAACCATAGATCGGCAGCACACAAGGTTGATCCGGACGCTGATAGAGAAAGGCCAACTTCCACTTCAGGGCAGGCCCTAAACGGGCCTGCTCCACCGCTTCCAAATCTCCGCGTCGAGCCGCCTGAGCAATCAGTACAATCTGACCGAGCACCTGAATAAAGGCCTCTTCAGCCGTAGCCCCGTACTGGCTGTACCACGCGTAATCTGTCGAATAGGATCGCTCGTTATCACTCACCTTCTCGCTCTGGTCACGGCGCGAATAGACCCCGAACTTAAACGCCGAGCCTCCCCAGATCGAACCCAGCGATTCCGTCCACGACTCGAGCCAGTAAACGAAGCAGTCTTGATCGCCCGCCCGGGTGTACTGCTCCAGCGTCATATTCGCCAGCGACTCCAGCGGCCAACGCTGCAAAAAATTTTGCCACAGAGCTTCGCGTTCCCCGATGGGCTCATTCATCCCTGAACCCTCAGCAACTCACCAAACTCCGCCACCTGAATCTCCGAAGCGCCATGCAGCATGTCTTGCGCCAGAGCCCGGCGCTTTTCCAGCAACTGATCCAACGTCGCCTCGAAGGTCTGCATGCAGTTATCCAGCACCGTGGGGTAGTAAACATACACATCCTTCTCCTGGCCAATGCGATAGGCACGGTCAGTTGCCTGATCCTCTTTGGCTGGATTCCAGCAACGAGTGAAATGGATGACGTGGTTAGCCGCTTGCACGTTCACGCCGAAGCCCACAGCCACGGTGGAAAGGATGATCACCGAGAACCCAGGCTGTTGCTGGAACTGATCGATGAGCTTCTGCCGGCTTTGCGCACTCTGGCTGCTGGTGCTGGTATCGCCGTTGATCACGGTGGGCTTAAAGCCAAAGCGCTCATGGATGGCATGCTGCAACTCACGCTGAATATCGCGCAATTCGCTAAACACAATGACCTTGTCGCCATTGCCTGCGCGCTTGATACCTTCCAGCGTTTGCAGCAGCCACTGCAGCTTCGGTGAATGGTCACGCAGCCGCTGATCTGGCTGCACGCTGTAAGGATGCGCGCAAACCAACTTGAGACGATGTAACAGCCCAAGCATGCCGCTCTCCTTCTGTCCGAGCAGTTCTTGCATTTGCTGCTTCTGGCTGTAGCTGGCCACTTCGGACAAATACAAACTGCGCTGCAGCGCATGCATGCTGAGCGTCCGGCACACTTTATCCACCCGCTTGGCTGGCAGATCCTTGGCCACATCCTGCTTGGTACGCCGTAACGTTTGCGGCTCAATGAGTTCCCGCAGACGTTCCAAAGCGCCACTATCACGCTCAACACCAGCCTCGATGGGCCGCTGATACTCTCGGCCAAACTGATTCAAACCGCCCAAAAAGCCAGGCTGAATGAAGTCAAACAGGCACCACAGATCGATCAGCGTGTTCTCTACCGGGGTGCCAGTACACGCCACACGGAAACGCGCCGGGATAGCTTTCGCCGCCTGGGTAATCAGCGCCGCCGGGTTCTTGAGCTTCTGCGCCTCATCGCAGACTACGATCGACCACTGCTGCATGGCCAGGGAGAACTCCTGATCGCGCAATGTCTCGTAGGTGGTCAGTACGATACGTGCATTGCCTATCCAGCCGGGGCGCAGCAGGTTCTTGATACCTTTCGCCCTGAGGTCATCCGGAATCTCTTCCTTCTTGAACTTAACCGCACTCAGCGCGCCGCCATACAACTTCAATACAGACAATGCATCTGCATAGAAGAAGCGCTCAAGCTCACGCTCCCAGTTATCCAACAACGACACTGGAGCAACGATCAGGGTGGGTTTGTCGTCTGGATTTTTCTCCAGGTACCACACCAGAAAGGTCAGCAGCTGGATGGTTTTACCCAGGCCCATGTCATCCGCCAGCAGGCACCCAGCAACATGAGTGGGCGAGAGGCCGAATAGGTGCTGCATCCAGGCCACACCTTTCAACTGGTGCTCCCGCAATTGGATTTCGGGACGCAACAACTCCGGTAGATCGGCGTGAGCCTGATGCCCCGCTAGTAGCGCCGCCTCACGACGTTCCGCGTAAGTCGCCTCTTCGATGTTGTTCTCAATTTGCAGCACCGCACGCACCGCCTTGATGGTACCAAGGGAGGAAAGTGCTTCGACTGGATTGAGCTTCTTCGACCAGGTGCCGAACAGCTGCTCAGCCGCCTTGAGCGGCAGCGACAAATCCGTACCTGGCAGAGGGACGGTCTCATCACCCGCGGCACGGGCTTCATCAAGGAGGTGCTCAAACTCCTCGAAATGCTCTCGATTAGCGGCGTCCCATTTACCCAGCAGCTCCGCATCGACACCCAGGTCTTTGATTTCAGCAGGCAACCAGTTCTCCGTCGCCTCCTTGACGAGGAACGGTGATGTAATACGCTCCGCCTCACCGATACCCACTACACGATCACCGTAGGAGGAAAGATCGATCACTGCCTCAAAGGTTTTGCCGTCAGCCTGACGCTGCCAGCCGCGTAGGAGATCCTTGATACCTGTCAGCTGCACCAAATCGAAATCGCTCAATTCCAGCTCATGCCCCTGCCATGAGCTCGCGGGCAAACCAGCCGCCACGTTCACCTCAAGCGCATGTACAAAAGGCGCCAACTCATGGGCCGCGCTAAAACTCAACACCACTTCAGGCAGCGGCGTAGCGGAGATAGGCTCCAGAAGCAGCTCAACCGATTGGATTGTCTTCGTGTCTTCAGCCAACTTCGGTTCAAGACGGAAACGGTGGAAGTAGATCCCCTCATCAGCCAACGCGCTCTGGTACTCATCCGAGTCCACCACCTTAGCTGCGTCATCCCCAATAAAGCTGAAGGGGTTACGCAGCAGGGAAACGGCCTCGTCTCCAGCAATGCGACGCCCTGGCAGCGCACGCACCGACTCCAGCACCGCCTTCACCTCAGGTTCGATGAGTACATGCGTTACCGAACCATCCTCGCTCGGTACACGGTAGCTGTCCTGCACTTGCTTGTAGGCATCAAAGCTCGCAAGCCAGTTGCTGGGTTGGGCATCAAAAGCCACATCCAACTCAATAACCGGCGTGGTGCCGACCATCCGTTTGCGAGGGTTTAACTTGAGGCTCTGCGGCTTGACCACAACGGTCTTATCGAGGAAGCCATCCATCCCCGCCCCCGCCCGTTTGGCCAGCTTGCGAATGTTCGACCAGCCGAGCTGATTGGTTGTCTCCCCCGGAGACACCTGCTGCGTAGCATGCAAGGCACGCACGGCCTGTAGCAGCTCCCAGACAGTCCGCGGCAACAACTCAACTCCACCAGCAACTCGCACAACGGCACCACAGCGCTCAACCTCAAAGGGAGCGCCGCTAGCAGGATCGCGCCATGTCTGGAAAACCTTGAAACCGGCCTCCGCTAAACTACCTTGGCTAGTCAGTTGCGGCTGTAGCGTCGACAACGCAGGTAAGCCGAGCAACGGCAAGCTACTGGCGTGCTCAGGGTCATCCAATAGCTGATAAAGCGAGTCCCAGGGTAGCAACCAACGGTCGCTTAGCTGGGAAGCAAAGTCCTCCTCAAACAGCTGATCCAGGTACGCGGCCAGCTGCCAATACGCATCCTCATTGGCCAGGCTTAGTGCATAGCAAAGCCCCTGCTGCTCCACATCCCAAACCACGGGTGCTGCAACAGCTTGCTGTGTCCGCGGCCCCTTCCCTGAGAAAAATCGCTTGAGCATCAGCTCCTCCAGAACAGCAGCGGATGGTTATTCACGGGTTTGAACCCCAGTCGCAACAGAGCGGTCTTGGCACGGGCGTCATCACGCGCCAGCTTGATCTGATAGGCACCGCCCTTGCTGCGATTATCAAACACTTGATACTGCACAGACGAAAGCAGCTCAGCAAGCTGAGCCTCTAGCGAATTGCTAGCGGCCTTTGGCGAAACAGAACTACTGCCAGCTAAATGCGGCACGATTCCCAGCCTCCGTAGCTCTACATCGAACTTATCCAACCATCCCTCAACCAAATTGTGGCGGCGAGGTGCCGGTGAGTGCGACATACGTTTCAGCGCACGAGTTGGCTGTTTCAGTTCTGTAGCCAGGCCCAGCACGCTCTTATCCGGGTTGAACGGCGCCACGTCAGCTCGATACACGTAACAGGCGTTTCCCGTACCGGAAAACTCCACGAAAAAGTAGTTTCCGATCTGCATCACCACGGCATTGTTATGGCTAGGCCCGCCAGTTAGCTGACTCAAACGCCCCTTGTTCTTCTCCCGGAAAGCCACAAAGTCACTGCCCCGGTCATGCCAGGCATCACTACTCATCACAATGCGCGTGTAGCTCATCTGATTGGCAAAGCGCAGCCAGTAGAACAGGCGTGACTGATCGACCTCCGCCTCGCCCTTAAGCAAGGTGAAGAAGTGCTCCAGGTCTTCCTTGGCAAACCAGGCCACCACCATCGCACACACCGGCTGCTCCACATACTGCAGCCAGGCATTCTGCTTGGAACGCATCTGTGGGCTACCCCAGTGCTCCAGGGCTGCCTGCTTGAGCAACGAAGAAGACTGCTCCCGATAGCGGGAGTGGTAGTAACGGGTCAGGCAGGCACTCAGCACATCATTGAGATAACGCGTGTTCAACTGACCGAGCTGCACGAGCTCAGGCAAACGCTGCAAAAAGGTAGCGTCGTCCAGGTTGAAGATGCGCGACAACAGCACCGCAAAAATACGCCGCCATAGCCAGCTGTTATCGGGGATCTGCGCGATCGCCTGCAATGCGGAGAGATCATGAACCTTGCCCTCAAAAATCTCCTCAGCCAACTGAGATCCAGCCCCCTCACCAAACAATTCGCGGTAATGGGCCACGATCCGCATCCACTCCTTCTCGCGGCCTAAACGCTGCTTAACCGCGTCAAATCCGTGATCGATATCCTCACGCAGCAGACACCAGTTGAGATTGTCGTCGGGCTTGTCTTCGTCATAGCCGAAGTAGCTGAAGCAAAGCGCCAACCAGTCGCGTCGAGTGAGCGTCTGTCGCTCGATCCGCCCGACCACCTCCTGATGCACCCGGCCAAAGAGCTGATCGTCTTCCAACACCGGCAGACTCACTTCGTCATCGTCGGCCAGCCCAGCAAACACCAAGCGCCACTCCAAAGACGTCAGCGGCTGTTCTCGCTTGAACTTATTGAGCGCCAACAGGCGCTTCTCGCGCGGTGGCACCAAGGCTTTCTCAGCCAGATCAAATCGCCGTGCCAACTCAACGCCAGCACGTTTCAAGGCAGCCAGCCCGCTAAGACCGGTATCCACCGTGCGCTCGTGCTGGCGCTGCAGGCCTTGAGCAATGGCAGAGGTCAACGATGACAATGCTCGGCTCATCTAGCGCATCTCCAACGAGCATTTTTCTAGTGCCGTTGTAGCGAACACCGGTGCCTCTTCAGTGGTTGCATGCTCCTTATCCTTCAACCCAAAGAACTGCATACGCAGCTCCACCCGCCGGCTCTCTTCCTTGCTTTCTTTCGCGTTGTTGAACGACACCCCACCGGCTAGGAACATCGAACGAATTTGTTGCTGACGCTCAACCGAAAGCCCTTGCTGCACAGGACTGCGACTGTCGAGCAAGCTGCACATCACCCACTCCGAACGCTGCAATGACAGATGCAGGTTATACAAGTAAGAGCCGTCGGTATCGGTAAAGCCCTCGATCACCACCTGTTTGAGCCACTTGCGCCCTTCTTCACTGTCGGCGGCATCCAGCACCAACGGCACCACGTCCTGCAACGCCTGCTGGCCTTTTTCGTTGAGGAAATACTGGTTTTGTCCAAAGCGGCCCGCTTCGCCGAAGCTTATGCGGTTATCTCGGCAATCCACCACGATGGTCTGGTTGCGGTTCTTCGCCTTGAGCTGCAAATCCTCACACAGCCGGGCGATGTCCTTACCACGCTGCTTCTCCCCCTGCTCGGCCTGCTGAATACGCTGAGTCACCGAGCTCAGTGACGCCACCATGACCACCAGGAACAGAATCATCATCGCTGTCATCAAGTCAGCGAAGGAGATCCAAAAAGGCTTCTCGCCTTCGTCTCGTGCGCGAGTCGGAGTGACTGATTTGTTGAACATTGACTAGCTCCCGGTCACTTGCGCTGCACACGTTCCATGATGTCGCTGAAGTCATCCAGGCTCTCTCTAACGCCCTCAACACCACCGGCCAAACTGGTCATGGCTTTGTGCAACTCAGCATCCAAAGCGCCCAAGGTTTGCCGCAAGCTGCGATCGACCCCCTCGGTAAATTCGCCAAAGCCTTTGCCAAGCACCGCACTAATCTGCTCCAGGTAATCGTTTACCTCACGGTTCAGAGCCTGCAGCCGTTCGCCTTGCTGCTTGAGATCCTGCAGGTACTGGCTGCGCCCTGCCGCTTCACCCTGGGTGCTGGCGACCAAGCCCTGTAGCATAGCCAGCGTCTGATTAACCGCCTCACGGTTATTGCGATAGTCCGCAACCACGCTGTTCAACTCACGTGAGGCACCGGCCAACTCGGCACTGGTGCCTTGCATAGCGCCCAGCACACCAGCTGTTGCCTCACCCGCCTTGGTAACACTCTGCCCGGCAGTATCAAAACGCTCAGCCGCCAAGCGCATCTTGTCGGCCCCCTGCTGCATGCTGTGCAGATGCTGCTCGGTTTGCGCACTCAAGAGCTTGACGGTGTCGTGCATCGCCCCGTTTTGCTCGGCCACCGCATTCAGTAGGTCTTCGACCTGCTTCTCTAGCCCACCGAGCATTTCGCGGGTGCCCTGGTGCAGCTCAACTTGTGCCACCTTGCTCGCCTGATCCATCTGCGCGCGATTTTGCTCAAGCTGCGTGAACAAGCCACCCAACTGCTCGCCCAACACTTCGACAGAGCTGGCAATCTTGGCCATCGTCTCCTGCTGGCCCTGGCCCATGCTTTGCTGCATCGACTCGACAAAAGCCTGCAGATTTTCCGCCATAGCCTGCTGGCGTGCTTCGCTGTCGGCAAACAGCTTCTCTAACTGTTTGGCCATACGCTCGCCAGCGCCTTCACCCTCGCTGCCAATACGCGCAATAGAAGTCTGTAGATTGGCCAGCATTTCGTTCATGCCCGCTTGCATGCTGTTCTGCCCAGCCTGCATGTCGGCCAGTAGTTGAGCGATCATCTTGGCGCTGTTCTGTGAGGAGGATTCGCCAGCAGAACGCATATCTTCAACCAAACTGTTGAAGCCCTGCTGCATGGCCTGCATGGCCGTAACCGACTGACCAAGCATTTCGTGCAGACCATTGAATTGCTGACCGAAAGTACTTTCCAGCTTGCTCATAAAAGCAGTGAGTACATCTGTCAGCAGGTTCTGCACCTGGCCACTCTGATCACCGCTCGCCGACTGCACGGCACCAGCAATTTGCTCCAACGGTGCCTTCAAGCTGCTTTCGATGGCCCCACCAATCTGCTCCGCCAGTACCTGGCCAGAATCGCGATAGCTGGCAGATAAGGTGTCGGCCAGCTTGAGGCTCTCACGTACCTGGGTATCCACCAGGTTTTGCAGCATCTCACGCAGATCGGTAACCAGACTGTCCTTGAGCTGGCGGGTCTGAATCGAGCTTTCGTTGCTCGACTTCACCAGTTCGGCCAAGTACTCCTCGCCTACGCCGCTGTCGAACAGGCCGTCGATGGTCTCGTTCAGGCCTTCCAAGCGCTGATAGCAACGCCCCAGCCGCCACTTCTCGGTCAAGGTGACAGCAATAGAGGCCAGAATGGAGACGAGCGACCCCAGAAATGCAAACAGCACATCCTTGAGCAACTTATCAACGCTGGCATTGACCTGCTCAGGCGTGCTCGGGTCGAAATGCTGCAAGCCCAGCATCAAACCCCAGAAGGTACCGACGATACCGATACCAGTCAGAATGCCCGGCAAGTGTTTGTAAAACTCAGTAACCAGCGGTGTTTCCACCATGTTCTGAGCCGTAAAGAAGCTCGACGCGCCTGCCGTCGCCCGCGAGCGCAGCAAACGTTGCTCGCCGTCGCGCAGTTCGTACTGGTTGTGCAGGGTCTCTGAATACTCGCGCCACACATGCTCAAAGGCATGCCCTTTGAACAGTTGCTCCAGCTCCTTGCGACGCTGCGCGGGAGCAATCTCTCCGGCAGCCTCGATTGTCTTCGTCAGTTTTTTCAGTCGGCCGCTAAGCCAGAATGATCGGAAGAAGTAGTGCACGAGATACAGCAGAGAAAATATACCCACCAAACCAAACACTACGGTCGGGGCAAATTTTTGCGCTGGCTCGGCATTGCTCCACAAACTCAATAACGTCGAAGTATCCATTTGCCCTAGCCTTCCTTATCAATAGCGGTGAGCCTCTTTGGGCTCTACTCAGCTTCCCACTTCTAGCGCTCAGCCAGATCAACGCATAGCGTGATCCACATCAGCCAGAGCAGCCCTGACCTCTAGTGCCAGCGTTACAATTCGGCGAACAAACCCGTGCTCGGTCTTGTCGCTAATGCGCAGCCAGGGCTCGGCGGAAACTGACCAGTTGCGCTCAGCCTCAACCAATACATGATCGACGCTGCCAGTGCCGGGGTACCATGGCCACCAAGGTAAGCTGCTATTGCCTGTGCCAAACGCTTTATCCATTGCCCTGACTATTACCGCAACGTTGGCGGTATTGAGTTCGATATCAGCGCTGTCGAGACGTATACCCCACTCCAGCGAGCTCAACCGGGCGCCCCCAAATTCAAAACGCAGATGCGAGCGGTGCTCGGCATTCAGTTTCACGCCAAAACCCGCGCAAGCCCGCCCGCTGGCAAGCTCCTTGTCATCCCACACCAGGCTCAGCCCTTCGGTCGCCAAGGCCTGTCCCAGCCAGAGCCTGAACTCAGCCAGCAGTTGCGCTTTCACCTGATCGATCGACTGCGCCACCTTCAGCGCAGCCTCCAGGTGCTCCGGCTTTTGCAGGATCACCGCCTTAATTTGCTCCGCCTCGCTCACATCAATTTCTCCGTTAATCTGCTGGCGCACATAAGCGCTGAGCGCCTCCACAAATAGCCTCACCTTCGGTGCGCGAGCGAAACAGGCAGACTCCTCCAACCATTCAGCAATCTGCAAAAAATCCAGACGCAAGAAGTTACCGGCTTCTTCAAGCTGCTCACGTTTACCTAAGCTCAAACTGGCCTCGGAGGGCTCCCAGTTGCAGGCATACACCAGCAGCCATTCCCCACCGCGTGCCGACGCCTGCAGAAAACCTGCGTAATCCTCTAACTGCTTGTTTTGATCGGCCGCCCATGGCTTGTTCTCGATACCAATGACCCCGCCGCGAAACTCAAGGTAGATATCCAGAAAACGTCCGCTGTGGGTGCGCTTCTCAAGTTCCACACGTTGCAGATCCTGTGGCTCGAACCCTGGGTGCTCAAGCAACTGGAGCAGGCCACGCAAGAACAACTCGCCCTGGCCATGTGTACCCTTTACGTCCAGCAGCAGTCCCAGATAACGCGACAGCGCCACCTCGTTATTACGCAGGTGATCTACCATGTTAAAGTCCGGCGCGAGCTCAGCGGCATAACGTCGCTTCGCCTCGGCCAGAGAGGCAGTGCGAATACGCACGGCATCGAGCAGATCGATTACGGTTGCGGATGAGCTCATGCCAACACCGCCTCAACGACACGCTCAGCTTCTGGCAGGCGCAGCTGGCCGGAGATCAAGCGGGACAAAAGGGTGTCGCGGAGTTGGGTGAGGGTTTGGGCCTGTTCATGATTTCCCGCAAGACTTGCAAACAGCGGTTTAGCGATCTGATGGAATGCAAGCAGGATCTGAGTAGGTGGAATCGTCGTAGCCAGACCAGCCACTACCTCTGGCCGTATAGCTGGGTAGGCACCACCATCTGCAATATGAGTTAAGTATTCAATATTGGCGTCCGAAGTTGCCGCCAAGTAGACAAACTCCATGCTCTCACTGCTTTTCGGTCGTAAAACTGCGAACCCGGTACTACCCGTAAAATTCTTTGCTGCGTTGGCAATAAAAGCGAACGACCTATTCCCGGGACGCACAGTGCCAATAATTGTGTCACCGTCACGCAGAACGCGACGCGCTCGACTTGGAGCATCATCAAAGCGATAGTCCGCGATCTCTGCAATCACGTTTTCTTTAGCATTAGCCAGATCCACATATGCCACTGTCTCGGGTCGAGTCTTGGCTGTCCAAGACTCAGGGTTCAGATTGGCTAGGTCGGATAATGCACCACAGGCCCACCCCTTCGGCACCAAGCCCAGCTCGGACTCTTCGAAGCTATCGGGGAACAGGGCGGTGCTGGTGGCGTCCATACCTTCCGGCTGGCGGCCTTCAGCCTTGGCGCGCACGGGGTCGAAATCGACGAACCAGGACTTGAACAGCGCCTGAGCGATTGCTTCCAGGGTGGCGTTAGTCTCTCGAAGTAATTCAATACGGCTACTCAACTGGAAGTAACAGTCTCCAACCCAGCGCTGTATTTCAGAACCTGGAAGCGGGATTAACAGTTTGTCAAAATCCGTTTTCTTAAGATGAGGAATGACGGCATCTACATTCAACGCCCTAATTCTCTGCTGAACAAGATCCGAGCGAAGTGCTGCAAACAAGTACAACGGGTACAGTTTCTTAGCGTCAGCCCTTAGTGCGACCATATCCTGCGCGATGCAAAAATCTACAGGATTAGGGACAAGGCAAACAGCTCCATTCTGACTACCCTTATTTGTCAGAATTATGTCTCCTGGCTTCGGATGTGCACGAAACCATGTATCGTAAATCTGTTGACCAACATAGCGGAGATTCAGCTTTTGAGGGTAAAGATATTTGTTATTGACGCAATTAGTGGCGATTAGAGCTATTCCCTTCTCTACTATCGGGGCAGTTCTACCACGATTATCAACAATGAACTCCACGGCATCCTTAAGCGAAATACACCTCCAATCAGAACTCATACCCCAGCCCCCCTAGCTTCTGCCGGATCAACTGATCGAGTTCCGCGCCCTTGTGCATCTGCTCGCCCAGCTGCTTGGTCAGCCGCTGCATCTTCTCGGCAAAGGCTTCGTCGTCATCTTCCACTTCCTCGGCACCGACATAGCGGCCCGGCGTCAGAACGTGGCTATGTTCGGCAACCTCATTGAGAGTGACGCTGCGGCAGAAGCCTGGGATATCGGAGTACTCGCCAACCTGCCCTTCCTCATCCAGAGCCTCACCGCGCCAGGCCGCCACGGTGCTGGCAATGCGTTCGATATCGGCATCGGTCAGTTCAATCTGCACCCGGCTAACGTTGGTGCCGAGCTTGCGCGCGTCGATAAACAGCACCTGCCCGCTACGGTCGATCCCGCCAGTACTGAGGGCATGACGCTTGTCCTTGGCAAGGAACCACAGACAGGCAGGAATCGTTGTATTGAAGAACAGCTGACCGGGCAGCGCGACCATCACTTCGACCACGTCGGCCTCGACCATCGCGCGGCGAATCTCGCCTTCGCTGTTCTGGCTGGAGCTCATGGAGCCATTGGCCAGCACGATGCCGGCGCGGCCGCTGGGCTTGAGGTGGCAGAGCATATGTTGCAGCCATGCGTAGTTGGCGTTGCCCTGCGGCGGAGTACCGTAGACCCAGCGCGGGTCGCCTTCCAGGCTGCCGTGCCACCAGTCGCTGATATTGAACGGCGGGTTGGCCAGCACGAAGTCGGCGCGCAGATCGCTATGCTGGTTGCGGATAAAGGTATCCGCCGGCTCTTTGCCGAGGTTGAAGTCGATGCCGCGAATGGCCAGGTTCATCGCTGCCAGGCGCCAGGTGGTGGGGTTGGACTCCTGGCCGTAGATGGATACATCGCCCAGTTTTCCGCCGTGGGCTTCGATGAACTTTTCCGATTGCACGAACATGCCACCCGAGCCGCAGCAGGGGTCGTACACCTTGCCGTGGTGCGGATTGAGCACCGCCACCAGGGTTTTCACAATGCTGGCCGGGGTATAGAACTGCCCGCCCTTTTTGCCCTCGGCGCTGGCGAACTGACCGAGGAAGTATTCGTAGACCTGGCCGAGCAAATCGCGCGCCTTGCCAGCGTCGTCACCGAAGCCGATGGTGGAGATCAGGTCCACCAGCTCACCTAGCTTGCCGTCTGGTAACTGAGCACGAGCATAGCGTTTGTCGAGGATGTTCTTCAGCTTGGGGTTTTCCGCCTCGATGGCAGCCAGGGCTTCGTCGATGCGCTTGCCGATATCCACCTGCTTGGCGGCGGCGCGGATCGACTCCCAGCGCGCCACTTCCGGCACCCAGAACACGTTGACCTCACGGTAGTAATCGCGGTCTTCCAGTTCGGCATTGAGCGCCTCCGGGTCGTCATCGCCCAGGTAGTAGTCGTCGCTCTCGTCAGTCAGCTTGCGTTCCAGCTCGGCGCGGCGGCCGGCAAAACTGTCGGAAATGTACTTGAGAAAGATCAACCCAAGTACGATGTGCTTGTATTCGGCGGCGTCCATATTGGCGCGCAGCTTGTCGGCGGTGGCCCACAGGGTCTTCTCCATAGCCTCAATGCTGGTGGCCTGCTGCACCTTGACCGCCCTAACCTTTTTCACCGAGGCTGCGGCTTCAACCACATATTTAGCTGACGCCTCTGCGGCGGCTGTAGGCTCGAAGCTCGCGCGCGATTTTCTCAGTGTCTGCTCGGCCAGGCTGCCACCTGCAGCTTGCGCGCGGAGCACCGAACCGCCGCGACCACGACCTTTAACCAGCACGCCTTGCTTGATCAGGGCATCGCGCGCCGCCCAGAACTGCTCCTCGGACACCTCGGAAAACTGCCCACGCAATTGCTCGAACAGCGACTGGTTGCCGATGCTGCCGTCGGCAGGCACGGCGGCAAGCAGGGCCTGAGGTAACAGGGCCAGATCTGTCATGCATAACTCCTCATGCGAGCCCTATGCAGTGGGCTCGCCGATACTTAAACGGTAATGGCAAAAAGGCTTTGAGCCGAACGGGGACGACTTTATAGCGTACTGACCGAGCGGGCAGTACAGATTGGAGGGCCATCCCTGGGATACCGCGGCCTGCCATGCTGTGATGCCCGTCACCTTATCCATTGGCTGAGGACGGGTAAAGCCAGACTCACAGCTTTTTGCCAGCATGGTCGGCTTATTGGTGCATTCATGCCTAAGGAACCAGCAACCAGAGGCTGGGCGTTGCTCTGCGCAAAGCCCGTGTACACCTATAGGAGACGGCAACAACCTCATGCACCTTACTGATGTTCACCAGGCTGCCGCGTAGAGTTCATGGAAGGAGGTCGCCTCAAAGCAGTAACGCAGCTAGCCCGTTTGATGGTGAAGTGAATCGCGACTGCTAGTTATGCAGATAGAGTTCCACAATCTTCTGAAGAATTGAGCTCTTGGCCGACTCTCGGAGCTTCACGATGTCGTAGGTAAAGGTGGAAAAGAACAGTTCGCCGAGCGGATGGGTCAGCACTGGAATCCGGACACCATTCTCACCGGTAACAACGACGTTATAAGCAAGGCTTTGCTTCGCAATAGTGTTATTGGCCGCTTTGTTAGACGAAACAAAGTACCACGCACCGTCTACACCATTGTCTTGGATAAAGATGCTATGGCGCTGTTTCTGCTTGGTCGGCGTCAGATAGTACGGAAGTGAAGCCTTTTCGACAGCAACCTCGCGCGAAGGGGAAATACCGCTATCTTGACGTTCCTGGTTGTCGAAAAGGGTATTCCCGATGATGGCGGGAACCCGAAGGGTGTTGTAGGCGTTCAGCCAGGTGTTAGAGCGCTTGTCGCGGATCAGAAATGCGCTGTTCCAGAGGGCATCGAACGCTTTCGTGCCGTCCTTCCCAAAAACTGTACCGAGCTGCTTGAATTCGTGGTTGAACTCGCCTTTAGAGCTCTCGTCAAATCGACGAGAGCTTTCGATTTTGATCGTCTCGCCACCGACAGCTATATCGAGAACCTGAATGTAGACATTCTCATTCCAGTCCCTTCTGCAGCTAACCAGTTGTAGCGAATGCATCGGCAATTTCGCACCGCTGATTGTCAGAGCCTTGTCTCTGAAAATGGACTCTTTCAGAGCCAGTTCCTGCAGGCTCTTTTCGATAGCCGCTTCCGATAAGCGCTTTTTAGGGACTACATCAAAGCCCTGACAGATCAAGTCGACCGCCGCGGTGAAGCGATGCAGCTTTACTGATGTGTAGTAATCAAATTCTGCATCCGGGTTGCGCTGTTGAGCGTTGAGAGCCTGCCAGAAGCTGTTGTACGACTTATCGCCTTCGGCATTGGTTTTGAGGATGCTAGAGCCATTTTTGCTCCCACCTGGAGTCTTGACCTTCTCATTGACAACGAGGTAGTTCGTAGAGCCCACCTCAAGCGCAGTGGGTGCCGGTAGGCTGTCAGCGGCCACCACCCTGGACGCACCAAACTTGCTAGCCAGCGTAGCGATCGCGCTGAGCCAGGCCTGGTTATCCGAAGGGCTCTTGGCCGTATCGAGTAACCAGAGCGGATTAGACATGGTCGGAAGCCCTTCCAAGAAGGCTTTGACTTGGTGCGTGGCCTCATAAACAACAGGACTGAACTCAACGTCAGCATGCTCCAGCAACCGCTCCAGACGGTTCAGGCAGTCAGTCTGATGGTAGTTAATGCTGTTGTGATACTGGTCGAGCGCTTTCGCGTTGGGGTTGCCTGTGGCAAACGCCATGTAGTTGCGATCACTGTTGGTGGTTGCACTGAGTGACCGAGAGCGCTGAAAGCGCTTACCAGCCCAATCGAACATCAGCATGCCAGAATCAGTGAATGGTCTACTCACGGTGTTCTGGGATGGAGTGCACTCCATAACAGCTCGTTTTAAGGTAACGACGAGCTCTTGCTCTTTGGAGAAGTACAGATCGTACTCCAGGGCCTCAAACACGCTAGTGCCATTTCTGGCAGTACGGCTAAGCACAAGCCCAATATACAGATCCGCGTTGTACTCAACTGGAGCTATCTCGTAATTTTTGTTAACGTCCGATAGGTACGAAAGCTTGAGCTTCAAATCCAGCAGCGCCTGAATCGCATAACTGGGATTGAGTGAGTATTCAGCAATCACCTGGCGAACTTGGCCAGGCGCTGATACCAGAGTACTGAGGTAGAAAAAGCCGAATAGCCCTTTTCTGCCGTTAAATTTGCTGTAGTGCACCTGCGTCGAGTCGGGAATACCGAGGGTTTTGCGAATAAAATCCTTGATGGTCGAGTCGACTCGTTGGTAATACGCAGCAGCTTCTTCTCCGGCTCTCCTGGTGACTTCGACAACTGCTGCCTGAATGTGACCAATCCCCTCGCTGGGAGCCGACAAGCGATCGATGATGCCCTCAAGGTCGCCAGGCAGACGCAGCATGTTCGTGCGCGCCTTCGCGGCGGTACCAGACTCCAGAAGATTGAATAGGGTCATTGCGCGTTCCTTAGCAGCTGTACCAAAGTGGGATTGATCATCAAGCGGTCATCGACTCTGTGCATGCGTGTCGTGCCTGTGAGAGGTACGTACTGAGTGATTTTCTTGAAGGCGTTCAGAAAATGAATGGACTCCCCGGCATTAAACTCGCGTTCAGCATTCAGGCTGTTGTCGTCGGGTTGTGTGTTGACGTAGAGGAAACGTGGTTTCAGATTCAGGCGTTCACACAACTCGGAAATTTCCTTTCTTTTGGTTTCAGCACTGCGCAGGGTTTTCAGAGATAGGTCTTCGTTTGCCAGGCTTCCCGACCAGCGCTTCACATCAATGCAGATCAGGGTGTTTTCATCATGAACATAGGTGTCATAGCGCTCGTATACTGCAGGCCCCAGCAGATCGACCAACTCATCCAAGCTCAGCGGCGAAACGCCAAGTGCGGATAGCACTTTCGAGAAAATAAATTCCCCGACATTCCCCTTCAACAAAGGGATCAGCGCAGGATTCGGCAGATGC
Organism: Pseudomonas sp. ABC1; assembly: GCF_013395055.1. Taxonomy (NCBI): domain Bacteria; kingdom Pseudomonadati; phylum Pseudomonadota; class Gammaproteobacteria; order Pseudomonadales; family Pseudomonadaceae; genus Pseudomonas; species Pseudomonas sp. ABC1. Next base: position 3,987,237 of record NZ_CP058349.1, on the reverse strand, counting down.
ACATCAATCCCGCCGTTGGCCATATTGCATGCCATGTTGATGATCCCAGGGCCCTCATCGCGATTTTCGCCATCAGCACGCACGTAGTCGGGCACAAGCCATTTTCCTGGCTGGTAGACGGTCTGCCCGTGCAATAGATCGCTGAGGTGAAGGGAGCTCTCCGAGGTAGTGCAGACAGTGATCCGATCTGTGATTTGCTTCGGTAAGTAAAAAGCGCTGATGACCTCCTGGTAGTATGTGGAGGCCTTCACCAACGGTGATGACAGCAGCATGCTTAGGTACTTTTCCGGGGCGGTAATGCTCTCCGGCAATCTAAGCATCTCGTTGAACGACATCGCATCACGATTGCCTTCACGCGCGCTTCTCAGAATCTTGCTGCGGAATGCTCCTTTGAAGAAGTCCTCGATATCACCGGCTGCGCTAGCCACAGTAGCGGTGAACTTCTCACGCTCTTCCCTGGTTGCGAAACATCGGCTTTCTGCTTCCTCCAGGCAGAATTGCATGAGTCTATGATTCAGCAACGAGAGGCTGTTAATGAGCAAGTCGTTACCGTTTCGGCGAAGCTGGCTATAGCGCACCACCAGATCATCAATGACGTCACTGGGCAAAAAAATCTCGCTATGGAGATAGCTGTCACGCCGCTCGACTCGCCCTACAGCCTGAATGATCGCCTTGAGAACCGCCAGATCGTGTTCCTGATTCAGAATACGTCGGTTCTTAGGCTGCATCAGATTGGAATCGAACTCTGCCAATCGAATAGCCTCGCTCGCCCCCGATGAGATGTGCTTGAGCAAAAGGATGTGATTTTTAACTGTATTGAGGCCAGTGTCTTTCTCACGGATCGCGCTGTAGAAAGGGGTATTCACCAACACCAGACGATCAAAGTCCTGGTAGAAGTTGTCTTCTGCCCGCTCTACGAACAGATTCAGGCCGGTGCCGGCGCTGCCATAGGCAGAGATCAAGCAGATCCGTGTATCAGCATCTACCTTGAGATACTTGTCGATGTCGATCTCCCTCGCCAGCTGAGCACTGAAGAGGATGACCCTAATCTTAGTTTTGCCCTCAAAGGGTTTGAGCTCGAATATCTTATCTTGATAGAGCCGGCTGAGCCCTCGAAGTTGGCCATTACTATCTTGTGCGAACAGGTTCTTGAAGAGCTCCGCAAAGCGATTATTGAGGGAAAGAACGAAGGTGTTCTTCTCATCCCAAGCCGCCATGAGCATTGCCTCGATCTGCCTGCGATATGCAGACATTCGATACTTGTTTTCGTGGTAGCCAGGTGGGAGCAGCAGACCTGACCAAAATCTGTATGCACTCTTGAACGTCGGTTCATCCCGCAGACCGCTGACGTGATCGGCAGACGTATTGTGGAAGGGCCTGATTTCCACCGTTCTGGCCTTGGCGCGGGCATCTCGAAGATCTGCCATCGCGCACACATCATCTTGAGAACGCAGAACCACACGCACATCAAGGTTATTGGGAGCAGCCTCCCCATAGCGAGCGAGCATTTTCCTAGAGAAGTTGCCGGAGTAGGAATCCTTGAAGCCAGTCGTGGCGCTCAGGCACATAACGCTATTCTGGGTTCCATGCAGGATTCGAAGCAACTTGACCTCGGGCAACTCCAAGATCAGGTCGATGTGGAAATCGACGAAGACCCGGTTCTTCACTGCGTCGCCACCGAAGGGGATCGTGCCTACCTTTACCAAGGAAAACACGATCTTCGGGGCGAAAAAGGTGAAGAACGCATCAACAAAGATCTCCGCATCCTTGGCACGGTCGAATACGGATGCTACGTAGGATCGGTGTTGGCGAGACTTCTTGATGAACTCAGACAGAGGGGCGTTCTGAGTAGCATCCTCACCCAACTCCAGCAGATGCTGCAGAGGGCTGTCCTGAGAAATTTTGGAGCATGCATAGAGCGCACAGAGCATGACCTGCAGGAAGTCATGTAGGGTCGGATCGGTGCACGGAGCGCCATCATCAAAGTACAGACGAATCTCGCTCTTTCCGCAGACTGAACGCATGCGGATTCTTTTTAGCGCTTCCTCGTTGTAGAAGCGCCGAGGCGTCAAGCTGAAGATATTCCGTGACAGTGCAAGGATTTGCTCAACGTCACGGTTGTTGATCGTAATATGACCCACATTCCCAGAGCACATCTGAAGGATGTCATCCAGACCTACACTGGTTTCGCAGTCCTGTTCGTAGTGCCGCCGGAAATCATTCATCAGGTCAACTGTTTCGTTGAACGCGATGGGCTCATCATCATCTGGGCCATACTCTGCCGTGATCGTCTCCATCAGACGGTGAAGACCGGCAATGACATGAGGCGGTTTAACTCTCTCACTGACCAGCTTCTTCTTGCTCTCCTCGAAGATCCGATCGTAGCTATCGTGCTCTTCATCTACGACCAAGTTAAAGGTGATCCCGTGCTCCTTGAAGTAGTTGGAATCGTCACGGATGAAGAAGCCATCCCTCAAGTAAGCAATTTGCTCGCCGTGGGGCAGACTACAGGCCTCTCCGATCGGGGCAATTTCCTCCTGCTCAGCATCCGTAGGCGGCCGTTTAGCCCCCAGGATTGCATCAAAGCTCAGCTTCTTGATATTCGGCTCTCGTTTCTTGTCGAGGTACACGATAAACGCGCGTTTGAGAAATCGAGCGGTGGTGGCGATGAAAATAGTCGGGCCGACCTTGGCTCGCTCGAAGGGTAATACATGGTCGATGACCTGGATCTTCGCGCGCTCTCGATCATTACCGGCGAGCTGAAAAAGTCGTTGCGTGGTCACGAATCGATCGTCGACCTTCTCTTGGATAACGGCCTTGGCTAAGTCCTGAAGCGCATGGAGCAGACGCTGTTTGGAGAGATTAACCCGTCGCTCCAGCTCAACTTCGCGCAAAAAGTCGGCGATACCCGATTTGATATACCGCGCTCGTTCAGACTCAGTAGCCTTGAGCCCACTAACCGCATTGTCCAGCTCGCCAATCGCCTCCTGGTAATAGCCGGCTTTGAAAGCCTTTATCCAGCCGAGGTACAGGTCTTCATTGCGCACCTTCGACACCCAACCGACGAAGTTGAGGTCGGACAAGTCTTGCTCGGCTAGGAAACTCAGGATGCTGACGCCACGCGTAGCGGCTTTCTCTTGAGTCACCTTAGAAACGTCTATTTGAGCCTTGTGCGGAGTAATGAAGAACAGGTTGCGATGGCCGCCACGCTCACACCGCTCTGCCGAGTGCTCGACGAACTGATCGAACACGTTGTATGACTTGCCAAAGCCAGTACCATCATTCGCAAAACTCACCGAAGGGTTGGCTTTGGCATTCCCGTTAAAGAAGGCTGCTAACTTCGCTCTGTGCGAGTTGATTTCGTTTCTTAGTTCAGCGGGGATACTACCGTCCAGGAGGCTCATAGAATTCCTTTACGTGGTCGCAATTTAGTACTGGTTGACGGAGCTAGTTAGCTGACTTCAACGCTGACATATCTCGCGGGATCACCCCGAGGTCTCGCCAGCTTTCCGGGTGGCAGCTGAACAGCAGGATCTGATGTCGCTGAGAGGCGTCAAACAGCACACGCTTCATTTGTGCAAGACGCTGTTGATCGCTATGAACCAAGGCGTCATCCAGGATGATCAAAGTCGGGCGACCAGCTTCTTGTAGAAGGTCGGCATACGCCAAACGACTGATCAGCCCCATCTGCTCGCGTGCACCGAAACTCAGAGCAGGTAGCTCTCCGTATTCAATACGGTTATCGACCGAACGCATGAGTTGAACGGGCTCAAGCTTGTCGTTGACGACAAGCTGCGCCTGAGGGAAAAGCATCTGCAGGTAGCGATTGAGGTGGCGCTGCAAGGGAGCCTGGAGTCGCTGCGTCAGCGCATGACGTTTGCCGTTGAGAAGCTCCAGCAGCAGATCCAGAGCTTTCGCACGACGCATAAGCTCAGTATGCCGGGTCGTTGCCATCTCGAGCTCTTGATCGACCCCAGCCAACTGCTCCTCGAGTCCCTCCGCCCCCAGCGCCTCGAGCGAGCTTTGCAGTCTGACTATATCAGTCGATCGATTCCGAGCAGCCTCCTCCAGTGCTTTAGCGGTATTGGTAAATCGCTCAACATCCTGGCGAAGCAACTGCAGTTGAGCCGCTTCGATCTGGCTCGCCCTGGCATCGATAGAGGTCTCCAGGCGCTGGAGCTCACTTTTCAATTCAACCAGACGCGTACGAAGATCCTGTTCGCGCTGCTGCCGATCGGGTGCATTCAGCTCATCGCGCAAGCGCTGCCACTCCTCGCTGGCTGCCTCCAGGCGCTGCTGAGCTACAGCAAATTGAGTCTGGTACTGACTCATCGCAGCGCCCGCCTCGCTCACGCCATCGGCAGCGTGTTGCAAAGTCGTCTCCGCCACGGTGATCGAGGGCAGATCAGGCTGGGTCTGCGGTAGCGCTTGCACCTGGCTCTGCAGATCGCTCGTCCTGAGCTCATCGAGTCGACGTGCCTCCGAGAGCACATCGACCCCTTTCGGTGCCAACTGATTCAGCAGCAGCTCGACTTGGGCAATCTCTTCACCAAGCGCTCGATTGCGTTCTGCTCGCTGCTCAGCCTGAACCAAGCTATCGACTCGCAAACTGGAAAGCAGGCTTGCGATCTCGTCTTGCAAAGATTGCGAACGCAGCGCCAACTCATCCAGGTCTTCTCCACCGGGGCTGATCTGCAGTTTACCGATGCCTTGGATATCTATTTCCGTCGGCGCCAGCAGAAGCAGCTCATCCTGTCCGCTGATAACGGTTTCTCCGACACGCAAGCTCTGCCTAGGATTAAGGGCGTAACGCAGTCGCGTCGCTACAGCCTGTTGCTTGATCTGTACGGCCTCAAGATCACGAGTGAGCGTGCGCAAGCGCTTCAACTGAACCGCATCGATAACTGTCGCCTGTCGGCTCTCCTGCAATTGGCCGAGCTTGCTCTGAAGGTCTTTCGCTTGGCCAAGACTGTCCCCTGAGGCGTCCAAACGCTGCTGCACGACCGTCAACTCTCTGGACAGAATACTGCGTTGCTCAGCCAGTCGTGCCTGCGCCAAAAGCTCACGCGCGACATCATGCTCTGTGCGCAGGCGAAGCAAACGCTCCTGCAAATACGCTTCTCGCCCTTGCAGTTCCTCCAATGCAGACAACGCAGCATTCCTGGTTTTTTCGCGTTTTTGCAGCTCGTCTTCCTGCGAAGCGAAGGTCTTCAGTTGCTCCAGCGTATAGGCATGGTTCTGCTCGCAGTGACCACGCGCCTGCTGCTCCCTCGCTTGCTCTTGAAGCCACCCGTCTACTTCATCGACACGCCGTTGAGCTTCCGCCGCTTGCTGACGGAAGCTGTCCCAAGGCTTGTCTCTGTCTTGGTGCTGCTCGTGTAGGAGAGACGTGAGTCGATCCACTTGCTGCTGGTAAGTCGCAACCTTGCCTGACAGCTCATCACGTTGCCCCTGAAGCGCTGCAACCTCTTGCTCCACGAGTGCCAAATCGCCGGTGGACTTTCCGGTTTTAGAGAGCAATTTGCTTCGCTCAAGGGTAACGTCATCGATCAGCTCACCGCCCGCGCTGCTGACCAACTCGCCGAGGCTTTCACCCAGTGCAGATTGCAGATGGCCGCCGGCATGTTTGACCGAGTCGTTGAGCTCCTGCCCTGCCCCTTGCTCGACCCACAGCAACCCCGGGATGCCCCAGTGCTCAGCCTTGCTGAGACCACGTCCAGAAAACTCATAGCCAAGTAGATTGGCCAGCTGATCTTCAGCCTCATCACCATTGAAGGAGCGGCCATCAATCAGCAGGTCGCAACGCCTCTTTCTCACAAAAGTTTTGCTCAAGTGCCAGCGTTGATCTTGCCAGTCGAATTCAAGCTCGACTTTGGGAGCAGCCTCGGAGTCGCCCCAAGGCTGCATAGTGTCGAGGCTGGTGGATTTTGATCGCTCAAAGAAAGCCGCGCGAATCGCACTCACCAAGGTGCTTTTGCCGGACTCGTTGGGGCCGACGAACAAATTGATGCCTGGTTGAAAATCGCGGATTTCTACTGGCTGACGGAATTGACGCAACTGTTCGACACGTAGGGCTCGCAGCTTCATACCCGGCCCTCTTGATTCCGCTCACGCAACAGGCCAGCAATAATGACTAAAGCATCCCGTGCATCCTGAGAGTCATCCGCTAATTGGCGCTCACGCAATTCGGCGATCACCTCCCCCACATAACCATCAGCCTGCAAAGCAGCGATGTCGTCATCGGTGGGCTCAAAGCGCAGTCCAGCCATATTGCACTGCACACTTCGATGGCGTGCCTCGGCAATGGACAGGGCATCTTTCAAACGTTGTTGACCAAGCAAATCGATCTGACCTGACAAGCTGATACTTAGTACCGACTTATCGTCAGTGGCTTCGATTCGCTCAATCAATCGATCCAGATCCGAGGCAACCGAGAGCTGCTCACTCCACTGCTGCCAGCGATATTGACCGACGCTTCTCGACTCAACCAAAAGCTGCTGCCCTGCTCCTGAAATGTCTACCAAGAGAACCTGCCCCGCGCCGTTGTCTTTGAAGCGCTCCTGCTCTGGCGAACCGCTGTAGTAGGTACGCGCGTCGATCTGCTTGAGCCCGTGCCAGTCCCCCAGGGCCAGGTACTCAAGACGCGCTCTTAACGCACGATCAGGTGCAATCGGATTGGGGGAGTCGACTTCATCAGGCAACATGCCCTGAATGCTGCCATGAGCGATACCGATGCGTAGCAATGCCGGGTCAGTTTCAGCAGTATCGAACCACTCGGTCAAATCGTCGTAAGTCTGCCGCTGAGCCAAGGGGGCCGCGAGCACCACCAAGCCAAGATCTGTCAGAGGGTATGCATATGGCTCCAGCAATACTTGAACATTTGCCGGCATGGCTCCAATACGCGCTGCACGGGTCCAGACACTTTCTGCCAATGCTGCATCGTGGTTGCCAGGAAGCATCATCCATGGCCCAGTGAAACCTTGCATCGCATTGAAGAGGCGGCGGATAGTTCGCTCGCTGACTGTTTGGGCATCGAATATATCGCCGGCAACCAGAACAGCATCAACCTGCTCCTTGGTCGCCAGCTCAGCAATGCGCTCGACAGTTGAGAAGCGCGCTTCGGCTAGTGCAACCGCATCATCCACAGCAAAGCGGTTGTACTGACGGCCAACCTGCCAGTCAGCAGTATGAAGAATCCTTGGCATACTTTCCCCTCAAATCCTGTTCTCGAGTGCCAGCGTGCGGGTGCCAAAGCATCACCGTCTTTCACTGGCACGGTGCCTGCTGTCAACTTCGCTTAGCCACTGCAAAATGGCACGTCGACATTAGTCGTGTTATGACGCATTACATCTCAAATACCAGATGCTGAATTGCTCAGACTGGCCCAAGGCCATATGAAAATCAAAGCTGAGTAGCGGTCTCGCTTGAGTGGCCTGTCAAGGATATGTAATCTAAAAAGACACATCCAGAGTGTTTACACGTACAGGTAAAGTTTTCGTGCAGGTGGAGTGGCTATGAAACGCAAGCAATCGATCGAATCCGTGCGCTGGGACTTGGCGCTTCGCTACCGCCTGATCGAAACAGTAGCTTGGTGGGAGGGCCGTCTGACCACCAATCACCTGATGCAGAGCTTTGGAATCAGCCGCCAACAGGCCTCCAAGGACATCAATACCTACATCGCAGAGCATGCGCCGAAGAACCTTGAATATGACAAGCATTTGAAGGGGTATGTACCCAGCAAACAGTTCAAACCGCTTTTTATCGACGACAGCGCTAGCGCCTATCTTCATCTGCTGAACCAGAACCACGAGCGCGCACCTCACATTGAGGGCCTGGCTGTCGCCTACACGCATACCGAAGTGCTGGGTGTACCGGATCGTTCGGTACGTCCTGAGGTTTTGCGGCCACTGCTCAAGGCCTGCCGAGATAACCTGCGCCTTGAGTGTGATTACGTTTCCTTCAGCACCCCTGAGAGCGAAACGCGTCTGATAGCTCCACATACACTGATCTATACAGGCATACGCTGGCACGTACGCGCCTACTGCGAGAAAAACCGTGACTACCGGGACTTTGTGCTTAGTCGCTTCAGGGACACTCCAGAGCTGATGGACGACCGATCCGAGCAAGGCCGCGAACACGATGATGATTGGGAAACACGGGTTTCAGTCATTATCACTCCAGACTCTAGGCTCGAACCACGGCAGCGCTCGATCATCGAAGCCGACTATGGAATGCAAGATGGGCAGCTCGTCATCGAGACCCGCGGCCCTCTGGTGCAATACGTGCTGCAGCGCTATCAGATAGACCCCACCAAGGTGCATACCAAGGCTATTGCCCAGCAGATCGTGGTAGGCAATTTAGATGACTTGCGAGACTGGCTTTACCACTGATAAGGATTTGCCTCTCGCTCGACCTCCCCCCTCTCAAATCTAAGCCCTCCGTAGCGAATTCATCGACCCGAAGGGCGATAAACCCAATTAAATTAAAAATTTACGATGCTTGATCGCTTACTTGTACGCCTACTTGATCGGTAGCAGCACCTACAAGCACCTAACCCGCCCAGGTTCACGTGACCTAGCTCGATTCAAAAAATTTTCAGACCTGTATTACCTAAGGGAAGACGGGCAGCTATCGCCCCCTTCAGCCCTTCCCTACGTATGGAGTCTGAACGATGTCGATCCACTGTCCTTTCTGTAATTCCGAGCGTGTCCGAACACGCAATATCGCCCGCAAGGTGGGCGGGGCTGCTGGCGCTGCGGGTGGTGCGGCGACAGGCGCTGCCAATGCGGTGGTGGGTGCACGCAGCGCGCCGTCGCCGGGCCAGAGGGTATCGCGCTGGGCGGTCTGGCGGGCGCCATTCTTGGCGGCTTGACCGGGGTCGCCGTGGGTAGTCTGGCGGGTGCCCGACTCGGCGAGGAGATCGATGCCCGGGTGCTCGACAACTTCGAATGCCAGGCCTGCGGGCATGTGTTTTCTGATCCCGACAGCTGATGCCCTCTGTTGCGACGCAGCGTGTTCGGCGCCTTTACCAGTGCTGACTACCAGCGCTTTCTGACTCTCAACACGCTGGTCTGCAGTATGAGTGCCGTCGGACATTGCCGGCGCCAACGCTGTCTATGAAGGCTTCTAGGGTCTGCTCAAGCAGGAGCGCGTTGTCCATCAGTCGCATCGAACTCGTGATGAAGCACGGGCGGATATATTCGACCACATCGAGCGGTTTCATAACCCACGAATGCGTCTTAGAGTCTCCCGGCAAGATCTGAAGTTTTCAGTGGCCACCTTGTTCAGCCAGCGCGTAAATCGTGTCATGACGCTCATTTAAGTCACCCTGTAGTGGTCTACTAATCCCGGACACCTTTTTAGGCGAGAATGATCGCCATACAGAGGTGTTCGATGAATAGACAACGACGTACCTTCACGCCGACGTTCAAGCGCGAGGCTGCCAGCTTGGTCCTCGACCAAGGTTACAGTTGCCCTGAGGCCGCCAAATCTCTCGACGTGGGAGAGAGCGTTTTGCGCCGCTGGGTCGCCCAACTGCAGTCGGAGCGAGGGGGCATTACGCCCAAGGCCAAGGCGCTCACGCCGGAGCAGCAAACGATCCAGGAACTTCAGGCACGCATCCACCGCCTGGAGCTTGAGAAGAAAATATTAAAGGAGGCCACTGCGCTCTTGATGGCCGAGGAACACGGGCGCAGACGTTGAAGTCGATTCGGCAGTTGGCGAAAAACTACCCGGTTCAACTGTTGTGCTCAGTGTTCGAAATACCCCGATCTTGTTATTACGCTTACCAGGCTCGGCGGTGTCGTATCGATGTCCACCGAGTAGGCTGCGTAGCCGTATCCACGAGCTGTTCAGCCAAAGTCGTAGCTCGGCGGGCAGTCGTAGTATCGTGGCCATGCTCCGGGATGGAGCGTCTGTTTCGTAGCCTGAAAACAGAGTGGGTGCCGGCGATGGGTTACATGACGGCTGCGTTGGCCGAGCAGGACATCGGTCGCTATCTCATGCAGTGGTACAACTGGACAAGACCACATCGGCACAACAGTTTCGTACCACCAGCGGTTGCGGAAGAAAAACTTAATCCTGTGTCCGGGAATTGTTGACCACTACACCCTCTACCGGCCGCAGCGAAATTTGGCGAAGCCATTCAATTCGAAGAAATCTCAGTCCTACATCACTGCCATGACATCCCCACCCTGGAGTCTCAACCCATGTCATTGCAGTGCCCCCGCTGTCATTCCCCCAAAGTCGCTTCACTCCACCCAGCCATGAAGATCGCCGCAGCAGTTGGTGCTGTAGGCGGTGCCGCTCGTGGTGCCAGTGCTGCCCTGGCCGGTGGTCAGGCTGGTGCAGTAATTGGTGCTGTTGCCGGCCCCTTGGGCATCACGCTCGGATCTGTATCGGGCGCCATCCTTGGCGGCCTCGTCGGCGGTGTCGGGGGCTGTGCCCTTGGTGCTCAGCTTGGCGACAAGCTGGATCGCCACGTACTGGCCAACAACCTGTGCCTGATTTGCGGGCACCGCTTCAACCTGCCGGTCTGATCCAGCAGCACTCTCCTTCCCTTTTATTCATTACTTCCGGCCTGTGCTGCGTGCTACGCAGCGCTTTATGCCGGCTCACCTACAGGAATCTATCTCATGGCTCATCACATCGAACAAATGGCTTATGTCGGCTCGACACCCTGGCACGGCCTGGGCAACAACCTGCCGCGCAAGCAACCCATCGAAGTCTGGCAACGTGAAGCCGGCATGGACTGGCAGATCCAGGAAAGCCCCGTTCACTTCAAGTCCGATGCCATCGGTCATCTGGGCACCATCCACTCCTTCCCCGAGCAGAAAGTGCTCTTCCGTTCCGACACCAAAGCACCGCTGTCAGTGGTATCCAAGCGCTACCACACCGTACAGCCGCGCGAGGTGCTGGAGTTCTACCGCGATCTCACCGAGGTCTCCGGCTACGAGCTGGAAACCGCTGGCGTGCTCAAGGGTGGCCGCAAGTTCTGGGCACTGGCGCGTACCGGTCAAGGGACTGCGATTAAGGGCCATGACCAGGTCAATGGCTATCTGCTGCTGGCCACCTCCTGCGATGGCACCCTGGCCACCACGGCAACGCCGACCACGGTGCGTGTGGTGTGCAACAACACCCTGACTGTCGCCCTGGACGGTACATCTCGCGCAATCAAGGTACCGCACAACACCCGCTTCGACTCCAATGCCGTGAAGAAACAGCTCGGTATCGCCGTCTCGCAATGGGACGACTTCATGTATCGCATGCGCGCGCTGGCCGAACGCAAGGTGCAGTGGCATGAGGCCTTGGGCTACTTCATGAATGTATTGTGCGAAACCTCGCCGACCGGCGCCCTGCCGGAAGTGCTGCCGAACGAACGCGCTCTGCGCAAGGTACAGGAGCTGTATGAAGGCCGGGGTCGTGGCTCGAATATGGAGTCCGCCCGCGGCACCGCCTGGGGCTTGCTCAACGCCGTGACCGAGTACGTCGACCATGAGCGCCGTGCTCGCAGCACCGAATACCGCCTCGACTCAGCCTGGTTCGGTCAGGGTGCGCAGATCAAGCAACGCGCCCTGGACGCAGCACTGCAGCTTGCCGCTTAAAGGCTGCGGCATAGCCCATAGCCCTTCTGATCCTTGCCGGGATCAGGGGGCTCGAGTAGCGGATCGTCATGACTCAGGGATTCACCCAGTCCTCTACTCGCAAACCTGGGACGCGCTCGAACTCTCGAAGATTATTCGTCACCAGAATCAGTCCTTGGGAGCGAGCGTGCCCTGCAATCATCTGGTCGTACGGGCCTATCGGTTTGCCAACACGGGCCAGTTCGGAACGCAGTTGACCCGAGTGAGTCGCCGCCTGGCTGTCATAGGGCAGGACGTCCAGTCGTGCTGCAAAGCCTTCAACGTCAGCCAGGTTACGCTCGGGGTTGGAGGACTTCTCCGCACCATAGATCAGTTCCATCAATGTGATCGTGCTGATGCTCAACTGCCCTGAGTGGCGCTTGAAGGTCTCACGTACCTGCTCCGGCCGATTCTTGATGGTGAAGATGCAAATGTTGGTATCGAGCATGAACTTCAGCATCAGAATGCATCCCGCTCCTGGTCTGCTGGCTGTTCACGATCGGCCATGTAGTCGGCGGTCACACCCTCGCCATCGAACCAGCTATCCCACGCCTCGCCTGCCGGGGTAATGATCCGGGTACGCCCCACCACCACGACATCGACCCGCTTTACATCCTCAGGCAGTGCTACTGCCTTGGGTAATCGCACCGCCTGGCTGCGGTTGCTCTGGAAAACAGCACCTTGTTCCATGGAACACCTCCAAGGGATATGTCTTATGTATATCCCAATCTAGCAATAAAAAGGGATATGTCAACGGTATATCCACGACTTCCCGAACCGACTCAAACCTCATAAACGCCCAGTCAGCCTCGTGCTGACTGGGCGTTTCTACGTCTGCATGGTGAATATGATGAAAGCAACGCCATTGAACAGCAGCGCCCAGAAGAAACGCCCTGCCCTGCGCCTGGTCAGCACCAAGGAACTGCCCCGCGAAGACTGGCTGGCTGTGCGCAAGCAAGGCATCGGCAGTTCGGATGCGGCAGCAGCGGTTGGCCTCAATCCGTACAAATCACAACTGGAACTGTGGCTGGAGAAGACCGGTCGCGATGCCGGACTGCCAAAGACCGATCCCCAGGACGAGGAAAGCCCGGCCTACTGGGGCAACGTGCTGGAACCTATCGTGGCCTGGCACTACAGCAAGCGCACCGGCAACAAGGTGCGACGCATCAACGCCGTGCTGCAGCATCCAAATCCCGATCTGCCCTGGATGCTGGCCAATATCGACCGTGAGGTGATCGGTGCCGAAGATGTACAGATCCTGGAATGCAAGACAGCCGGCATAAACGGGGCACGCCTCTGGAAAGAGGGCGTGCCTGAATATGTGCAGTTGCAGGTGATGCACCAACTTGCCGTCACCGGCAAGCAGGCTGCGGATGTGGCCGTGCTGCTCGGTGGCCAGACGCTGGAAATCCACCGCATCGAGCGAGACGAGCAGATGATCGCCCGTCTGATCGAACTGGAACGCCGCTTCTGGCAGTACGTGGAAAGCGATACGCCACCGCCAGCGGATGGCAGTGCTTCGGCTGAGATGGCGTTGCGTTGCCTGTACCCGCAGGACAATGGCCAGGTCGTCGATTTCAGCGGCCATGCCGGGCTGGCGGCCGCTTATCTGGAGCTCAAGGCTGTACGGCAATCCATTGCAGAGAAGGAGTCCCGCGAGGCCCAGCTCAAGCAGATGCTGCAACACGCCATGGGCGAAGCAACCAAAGCAGCCTTTTTCAACGGCTGTATCACCTGGAAGAAAGCCAAGGACAGTCTGGTGCTCGATGTCGAGCGCTTGCTGAAAGAGCAACCCGGCCTGCAATCGCACTACGCCAAACGCAAGGAAGGTAGCCGCCGCTTCCTGATCAACTGATTTCCCAACCCTCCCTCACAGGCCAGCTCATGCAGCGCGAACTGCATGGGCTGGCCTTTTTCATTTCAAGGAGAACCACCATGCTGAAAGGCCTAGCAATCACCCCGCCTGTGCTCGGGCGGATTTCCATTGGCAGGGTCGTCGAAAAGAATGGCAAGCGCCTGCCCGAGAAAGACGATCAGTTCACCATCACCTCCCAGGTGCAAAGCAAGGATGGCTGGCTGCTGCACCCGCTCAACGATGAGTTGCGCAAATCCCAGGAGGGCAAGCTGCGCAGCATTCCGATTCGCCTGCTGTTCAACGAACCGAAGCTGAACTTCCGTGCCGACTACACCATGTTCGACCGGCAGACCGGGCGCCCGGTCTGTGTCGGCAATGGCGAGACGTGCAAGCGGTTGGGCAAGGACGGTATCCAGTCACTGCCCTGCCCCTCGCCGGATGCCTGCCCGCTGGCCAGGGGCAACGCCTGTAAACCCTATGGGCGTTTGAATGTGGTGATCGGCGATGACGATCCGCTGGGCAGTTTTGTCTTCCGTACCACAGGATTCAACAGCATCCGTACGCTGGTCGCCCGGCTGCAATATTTCCGGGCCATCTCGGGTGACCGCCTGGCATGCCTGCCACTGGAGTTGCGCCTGCGCGGCAAATCCACCCGGCAAAGTCATGGCACGCCGATCTTCTACGTCGACATCACTGTGCGTAGCGGCCTGTCGGTAGAAGAGGCCTTGCAGACGGCGAGACAACTGGATGAAAGCCGCCAGGCGGCCGGCTTCGACCAAGCGGCCCTGGATACCGCCGCTCGCCAGGGATTTGGCAACGGCGCTTTCGAGGAAGACGCCGACGATGGCGGCAGTGTCGTCGAAGAGTTCTTCCCTGAGTCAGCCTCCCTCCCCCAACCAACACCAGCAGAAGCCCCCGGCTCCAGCAAAGCGTCTCTGGCCGAAAAGCTGGAATCCCAGGCCAGGCGCAATGCCTCGCCGTCAGCCCTTCAATAATCCCCTTATCCCGGCAGCGAGCTTCTGATGGTTCGCTGTCGGCAGGTACCTGTCCATGAAACTCCACAAACTCCAGGCCGGAGAAAAGGCCGGCAGCTACGTCATCGATTCCCCCGTCACCGAAGCCGACATCCTGCGCATGGCCCAGCAGTTGGCCAACCGGCGAATGGCCAAGGGAAAACACCTCGGCAACCCTCAGCAAGCTGCCGAACATCTGCAAACGCTGTTGCAGGACCTGGAGCATGAAGTCTTTGCCCTGCTGATGCTCGACAGCAAGAACCGGATCATCGGCTTTCGGGAAGTGTTCCGGGGCACGATCGACACCACCCGTGTCTATCCACGCGAAGTGGCCAAGACCGTCCTCAAGCACAACGCAGCCTCCGTGGTGCTGGTGCACAACCACCCATCGGGCGATCCGGAGCCTAGCCAGGCCGACTACCTCCTGACCAAGAAGCTCAAGACTGCGCTCGAGCTGGTGGGCACTCGTACGCTGGACCACATCGTCGTGGGGCGCGAAGGCTTCGTGTCACTCGCCCAGTTGGGCTACCTGTAATGCAGGAGGCCAAGGCATGAACCTTATTCGCTTCATCGTCCTGCTGTTCGTGTTCGTCGGCGTACTGGCCAGTTGCACCGTTGCAATCGCCCTACTGGTACTCGCGCTGCGTTTCTGGCCAGTGCTGCTGGTGGGTGCCCTGGCACTCGCACTGTTCAGCTGGCTGCTGCGACGCGCAGGCATCCACATCACATCCAGGCGCTGATCCTCAGCGCCTTGTCTCCACTGCTTAATCAAAAGGAATACAGCATGGCCTCTGTGAGTCATCCATCGTGCTTTCCCAGAACGAAGCACGGGCAATCGCTTTACTGGTAGGCGCTCTGAATGGTTTTTTGCAGGGCATTCAACGTCCCCGTAAGGAAGTCCCGGAGCGTCCTGGTGCGGAGCCTCTGGAACCTGTCGCCAACCTGATCATGGCGGGCTTATCCAGCGCGCTATCGAGCCAGAGCGGGACAGAGGCATTTATCCATGACGTCAGGAAATTCCAGTTCAGGGGGTATGACTGTCTCTGCCTGCGCTGCGGGGCGCTGTTCGATGAGCAGGATGCTGGTACGGCCACAGCAGAAGAGCCTGCCAGTTGAAGCTGAGCACTTCAGCTACGTGCCAGGCGCTCTACAAGGCTTTCAACCACGCCCATGACGAGTTGCCTGTCGTCCTTGTCCAGGATTGCAAGCAGGGAATGAAGGTGACGGGCCTGGTCCTCGGCACGAGCACTTGCTTCAGTCAGTAGTTCAGCCGTTTCGCAGCCAAAAATCTCGGCCAGCTCGGCCAATCGCTCGATGTTGGGCATCACGATCCCACGCTCGATACGTGACACCGCCTCACTGCCTATCCCCAATCGCTCGGCGACCTGTTCCTGGCTCAGCTTGCAGCGCACCCGCTGACGCGCAATCGCGCGCCCTACGACATCCGCCAGCTTCTTCACATCGGTCTTTGGCATCTCACCCTCCAGTCAACCTAGATGGTCGAGGCACAACCCCATTGACATGAAGGACTTGGAAAACCGAGACTCAACCTATTAGGTTGTTTTTAATCACAAAAGGAGGTGACCAGGCAGGAAGTCCAGCCCCCTCTCCACATCCACGCACACAGCAACGTAACCCACAGAAGGAAATTCAAAATGAAGGAAACGTCCGCCATCACAGCAGACAAGTGGTTCTATGAAGAAAAAGGCCAGCGCCTCGGAGGCATCGATGAGCCGGCGATGATCGCCCTGATCCAGTCAGGCAAGCTCGGCCACGGCAGCAGTGTCTGGAAACAGGGTTTCTCGGACTGGGTGAAGCTGGAAGACACCCCTTTGCGAGTACACCTTGACCGGGTGGCTCCGCCTCCCCTGACGGGCCGGAACGTCAACAACACGCTGGTCTGGGTACTGGCGTTCGCCCCGCTCCTGGGCCTGTTCCTTGAGAGCTTTATCGCCATGCTGGTCTACGGCGATGAAAACAGCGCCATGGAAGCTGTCGCCGAAAGCAAGTTCTTCTACATCACCATCGCGCTGAACATCTTGCTTTCCGTACTGGATGAAAAGCGCCTGCAGAAAGCCGGCCACAACACCAGCGCGTTCAAAGGCTGGGTCTGGCTCGTACCGGTCTACCTCTACCAGCGCGCCAAACAATTGAAGCATAACCTGGCTTACTTCAGTGTCTGGATTGGCTGCTTTGCATTGGTTCTATTGAGCACAATGGCCTGACTCTCCATATATCAACAACAGCACACTCAACCAAAACGCACGGCAAGAACAAGACCAGCTTAGACTCTAAGCTGGTCAACAAAACATGCAGTGAACAAAGGAAAACTGATCACTAATAAAATCGCCCTCTCTTTATATTCCACTCACCTGATACAGGGAACCATCCGAATGAGTAAATCGCTTACCCAACTTCTTTTATTACCGCTCCTGGGCTTTCTGATCGTCGTTACAGCACAGGCTGGAACCTATGAATGGACATCTGGCTGGGCCATGGGCACCACCGAATACCTGGTCGACGATGGCAATGGAAATGAACTGAATATTTCTTGCCCTGATGACGAAGATCGCTACATCAGCGCTTTCGCAACGATACAGGGAAAGCGGTATAGCTCGGATGAAGGTGCAGGCTTCGATGTGATTGTCGACGGCGAGCTGTACAGCAATCCCTTCAACACGGATTGCCGAGTCTGTGCAGATATTTTCAAGCATGCGTTCTGGGAGGATTTGTATCGAGCCAATCGACTGCAAATCACTGCTGATGGCCAGACTGTCAACCTGCCGGTCAAGAACATTGGCAACGTCCTTCTACCGCTCAACGATCCCTACAACAGTTGCCGAGTCGCATGGTAAAGCGACACCAGTATTGGCCACTAACCAAGTCCATCAGAATCAAATAAATTCAACTATCTTAGACATAGACCAAACCATCATGAGACCACATAAAGCGCTTCCATTACTGATAGCCATCGCTGCACTGACAGGATGCGATCAAGACATCGAAAGCATTAAATCCTCAAGACTCGAATTCAATGACACCTATACCATTGACCAAGCGTTCAGTAATAGAGAGATTTGCGAGCATGTCACATGGACAACGAAGAAAGACTCAAGAGATAGAAAACTGGTCCAGTACAGGTGTGAAATAAAAGGAGCATCCGAGTACATTAGGGCGCAGAAAGAGCAAACAAGGCTACAGATAGCCAATGAAACAGAAGCAAATAAGGAATTTCTTGCAAGAAAAGAAAGTGAAGCGAGGGAGGCCTATCTGAAAGAACAAGAAAGTAATCACCGGCTAAAGGAATCCACTGACACAACACCTGAATCCATTGAAAAACAAGTACAAAACAGCCCTGAAGTGAAAAATATAAAAAACCTCCTAAGCTCGCTTAATCAAAAAGAAGCACAAGGATTTTCAATTTCCTCAGACGCCAAGAATTACCTCAGCCTAAGTAGCAAGACAGAGAAACTTTCTGACATATCTCAAAAGCTGGGATTCCAAAAAGCCAGAGCAGCCTCCAGGCCTTCTTTCTCTAAAAGCGCAGAGAAAGACAACGAATACATAGAAAATTTGAGCAAGCAATACAAAGAGGAAGCAAAAAGGCTTATACCCATTATAAATTCAGAGCTGGAACTCACTATAAAATCAAAGACAGAAGAAATAATCAAAGACGCCAAGCTAGCCCTGCAAGAGAGTGAATACAGAGAAGAAAAAGCATTAGAACGGTACGAGCAGGCAAGGATTGAAACACAGGAGAAGAGCAAACTTGCAGACCTGAAGGCGCTCAAACGCATTGCAGAGGTTGACCAAAACCCCGCTATAGAAAAAGTCACCGAAATCTTTGAATGGGTCATAAAAGGGGACGAAATAGAGATCGTAAACCGTAAGATTGAGCACACCGACTCTAACAGCAAGGCATCTGCAAGATCTCTGGATATCATGGCCGGGCTAAGGCAGGTTTATGAGAACGATGCAAGAAACTACGCCGATTTTTCTTTCTTCAGATGATTATGCCTTCAACAATATAGGCTATATATAGCTGGAAATAAATTAAAGACAAGCCATCAATGGAATTGAAAAATACAAATGACGATTACGCACTAACATATCCACCATAATTAAACCAACCTTTGGACCGCGGCGACCTTCACTGCAATGGGTGACCTAAAAAATCACCCATACTTCATAAAGTATCAGAGCAAATAAAGTTAAAGTCCGACAGCCATTCTTGCTCTGAACCTGGACACATCACCTATTACATTGAAACGCTCACAGCCGGGGGCTACCTCATTCGGATTTAGAGCCAGCCTCCATTATTTTTTTCATCGAATTTAAATCCGGTCAGTAGTGTGCAACCGACAAAACGACTGGGGGCAGAGGTGAGCACCTTATAGCCTAACTCGGCAGTACCAACCAGCGCCCGCGCGATACCTTCAATAGCAACACCTGCACCTGCAAAGAGTGACTCTACACCGTCGCCACCGTTTTCGTAGGGTCCACCAGCATGGTTGGTACCACTGAATAGTGGCTGAGTATTCGTATTGGTTCCGACATCAATTCGCGTGCCTAACCGACACCTATTCACCCCACGCCGACAGTTCGCTTTGCCGACACCCGAAGATAGCCAGTCACTGACTCGCAGTTCCAAATGGCCTCTCGCCGACGGCCGCTACCGGCCATAAGCTGCCGGTGGCATTTAGGCAAAGCAGACGCTCAACAATGGAGTTCAGCGGCAGTCTGCCAGCTTCGCTGTCGGACTGCCGCTGGAGCGATTTGTTAGGTGTACTTGAGCAATTCTTTTTCCCAAGCATCAATTGAATTTCTATCGCTATCCATTGCAACCCATTCCAAAAATTCATTTTCTCGCTGTTTATTATATTTACGGCTTTCAATAATGACGGCCATGTTTTGACCGACCATATGCGAGTAATTCTGGAGAAATTTTTTTAACATCGCCCGCCAAGTTGCATCCGATATGGCAGTGTAGAACGGGTTCGCAAAATCGTTGTTGTCCGCTTCGGATATAAAACTGAAATCATTAGAGATCCAGATGTGAGAGTGAAAATCCCTAGCCCGTAATATGTCGGTCAAGTAATCAAAGGATCGAATCTCTATGCCTTCGTCTCGAAAAATTTGGTTTCGCTTCTCTATTTCGTCTTGGCTAGAGTTTCTCCTGCCGATTACAACCATGTAACGTATTGAGGGGACGCCGGTAATCAGGAAGCGCTTTGAGGGAAATAGGCGTTTGGCAGTGTCTGTGTTTGCGGCAATCCAACGCTTCCAATCCCTTACTTGCTCAAGTGCGCCGCTTAAGTCAGAAGTTTGTTTTCCGGATCTAGTGTAAATTTCGTCATGTGGCGACTCAATTTCAATAAAGGTGTATTCGAAACCGTAGCTCCGATTCCCATTAATATTTACAAAATCCGTTATGTAATCTGAACCGAGGCTAATCTTTTCCAAGACAAGTTGATCGCCAGAAATGTCATTTTTTCTCGAAAAAAAGAAGCCAGCATGCTCCCGTAGAAAGATCTGGTAGTCTTGTTCTTTCCTTGTGTTGTCATCTAAGAGCGCAGACCATTCATTATGAATTTTTGAGAAAACTGGCGATTTTCTTAAATTTTTCCAGGCAATCATATTTTATATAGATGATTAGCGGTGACGTGTTTGAGGCGACACCTAACGTTTGACAAGAGAGGCGACGAAAGGGCACAACCCTTTTTTTGAAGAAATGTGCCCATGACAGCTAACGCCCGAATTAAGCCGTACCGCGAAGCGGCATCAGTTTGAATGAATTTTTAGGCATCCAGCCTATTTACCGAAGTAATAGAACCAATGTCAACTACCACCTCACTCTCTGAGCCGCACTCAAATACGTGAATAATATTGCTGAAGTTTAGACTTGTAACCGCAACTATGCCATCTTGTTGATCTTCGTATGTGGCGGTGGCGAATTTTCTGGCCACCTCTATGTCTGTTGTCCAAGATTGCCCAAAACCCCTCGAATCAAACTCGGCGCAGGACATGCCTCGGTAGATATTATCTTTACCTGCCAGAAGATTCAATTTTGGGTTTGGGCAATCTGACTTGGCCAGTCTTACTATTGGGCCCTTCCATTCGGCCTGTCTGTGTTTGTATAAACCTATTTTTCCGCCGTCCTTAAAGCATCTCAAATAGTTAAAAAAATCGTATGCCGAATCATGGATTGCATCTTCAGTTGAAATTTTTGTTGTGGCAAAAAAAGCATTAAATTGAGTATGGTCCAGGTGCTTCAAAGGCGTGTTCCAAAAGGAGTCGATCAGGCTTTTGAAGATTTTGCTTTGATGGCCAAACTGATCTGCGAGCTGCTGGTGATATTCGCGTGCGTCGATTCCCATTTCTTTGAGTCGATCAACGCTTATTTTATCAAATGTCATGAATTTTGCCTGATGCCTAACGTAATGCAGACCGCACCAACCCGCAGGCCATATCTGGCGCTTGCGATCTAAATTAGCACGAAAAAACGCGGAAAGGGGCTTGTAGCCTAGCTTGACGGAGCGTTTGCCATATGAAAATACAGTGCCAATTCCAGCCATGAAACCCGCCTCCCCTCCTATGTTGCGCGCTACACGGTTGCTGGATCAGGTCCGTGAGCGAATTCGTTACAAACAACCGAGCATGCCTATGTACAGTGGTCCGGTTTGCGACCTCGCGTGACATGGGGCTGCAGGAAGTCGAGGTTTTCAGACCATGTTGGCCAATGAGTGAGGGCTTTCTGGCTTCTCGCTGGATGGCGGCTTAGGGCCGGTTGCTGCCGGTGACGACAGGCTGGAGTCGGCCAAAAGCGGACAGCCTAATTACAGGTAATCCGCCCGTTTCTTACTCGGCACTTGAGGCTAAGAGCGCCTCCACTTGATCAAGGAACAAAGCAAGATTGCCGTTGCCGGCCCCCCCCGACCTCCATTCGTCCATCGGTCTAACCATCGCTAACTCGCGGGTGTCCAACGACAGTCGCTCCAGTTCGTTGTCAGTAATACCGCGCTCACGCAAGTAGTATTCACTCCAACGGGCAAAGGTCAGTATCCACATCGATACCACTAAAGCATCGTGCCATCTTGTCCAATCAGAAGTGCTAGCGAGAGGCTGACGCACGATCCGTTGCTGCTGCCTCAAGATGTTCCACATCTTTTTCAGACAGTCCTGCTGCTGCTCGTGGCCGCTATAAGCAAAGAGAAAAGCAGCTGTGTTGGTCATCCTCCCCTCACGTGAAAGCTCAAACAGCCTTGACTGATTTTTAAGCTTTGGCTCCAGTAAAATCGTCAGTTCCTGAACCCAGATACCGCAAGCATCGTCAGTATTTGCGCGATCATTTTGCAGCAAGGGGAAAATTACATCCTGAGGGAGCCACGGCTCGGCCCAAGTTAGGTGCCGCATATGTCCGCGCATGGAGTCGACTATATGCCTTAGTTCTTTGCCAGAGATGTTCGCTGCCATTACCCCATCGAGTGCTGCGATTAGGCCTTTGTATATCTCACCTTTATCTGGTCTCCCGGCCGCGTGGCAAATCATCCAGCCTAGAGCTCGCACCTGTTCGTCGTACGGAAAATCGGACACCAACTGCAGTACGCTGTCGAGCCTCCCAGATTTTTCCAACTTCATCTCAATTGCGTTCAGTCCCATCCATTGCAGCAGACCGCTACTGCTATGGACGAGCCGGCGCTGTTGTACCTCACTAATTTGGAACTGCAGTGACAGTGCAATTTCATTGATGACCTGGCTTAAGAGGGACAGCCTCACTGCATCAGACTCTTGCGGTTCAATCGGTACGTCGACTATCTGCGTCTCGACAATTTCCAGCAGAGCGTCTGAGGCATACCACCAAAGAAATTTAATGGTGAAATACTCCGCCCAGGTTAGAGCTGAATACTTTGTCGCATGACAAAAGTGGTGTGGTTGATAAGAGCTGCGTAGCAAAGTCTCAATCGGCTGCTGAAAGAACCGAGTGTCTGCCACAGCCAATTCCTCATCCCCCCGCTCATGCGTTCGGTTGAACGATGAGTTAAGGAACTGTACCAAGCACTTCAGAATACCGCGCTCGAATTCGAGTTCATGAAAGTGGCTGTTCTCAGTGCGTGAATGTGCAAGCAACTCGCCTAGCACCTCCCAAGTTGCTGTGAAACCTTCCAAATCGCCAGTCTGCCGCTCTAGGCAATTGCGCAGGCTTTCCGTCTCAGGCAGGGCGAGCGAGTCCCCCTTGAGTATGTTCAGTGTCACCATCCGTTCCCTCAACGGATCGCCACTCAGCCCTTGTAGTGATGGTTCTCCGGCCCATACGCTTAGTACGTCACCTGCCTGTGGCTTTTCTAAGAAGCGCAGTGGTTCATAACGGCGCGGTGCCATTGGCAGCGCTGTGGAGTCGAATAGAATCCGCATGGAAGGATTCCCGATTTCGCCCTCAGACAGTACGGCCTCCGTTTCCCGTAACAGCACGGACTTGTATTGTTCAACCTGCAGCAGGACATCCGCTGGAATTGGAGTAACCAATAGGGGGTAGTTTTCGGCGGCTTTCTGAAACGAGTTGGATAGATTGAAGCCCGCGACCGGTAGCCCATCTGATCCCATGACTAGAATGTAGCGGTCATGCAGTCGGCCTTCCTTAAGCCCGTAGATACGTAGCTTGAAGCGCGCCATGAGATGGCGGTTCTGTTCGCAGTTTGCCAGCAAGTTATTAACACCTTCCTGGCCTGTCTTATCGGACTTACGACGTAGGGGTTTATCTTCCTTGATGTGCTTTGGAAGGGATCTGAAGACGATGTAGTCAGTCTGCTGTGCTGCACAGATCAATACCAATCCCAAGCCAGCGGAGTCGAAATACGGATCGAAGATAATCACCTGATGCTGCTGGTATTTGGTTAGCAGTGTCTTAAACCACTCCACAAACTGCAGCCGTCCCTCGCCACTGCCTTGGCTAAAACGTTGGAAAAAACACCCCTCTGACTTAGGCGGATGGAGCCGCGTAAACAAAGATGCGAGGTCGCGGTTAGCCGGAACCCAAGGATCCGCCTCGCGTCCACCTACACGGCTGGCGAGATCCATATTTCTGCGGCTGATCGTCAGGGCAGCTTTCACCCGGGGCGACGTGGCGGGACGAGTAGTTCTTTCTAGCCAATCGAACTTGACCGGGTTGGCTCCTTGACCCACCGCATGCCCCTGAAAATGAATCTCTCTAACGTATCCGGTTCCCCATCGGCAACACAGCGTGCTCCCGCGTAGAGGATCATCATGAATGCCGAAAACCTCTAGTTCTGTGCCGTCGACCCTGGCATGCAACTGGTCGCCCAGAACGAACTTGCACTCAAATATTCCTTCCGCATCAAGTTTCGCAGTGATGATATTTGAGTAGACAATTTGGTCGCCGTTCGTGACTTTCAGGTGGAATTGGAAGCCTTTGAAGTGAGGTATCTGAGCCGGATTGAAGCGGGCAACCAAGGCACGAGGTTTATCAACCCAGTTCGCGCTCAGTAAACATCGCTCTAGGTCGTCCAGCGCAGGAAAAACTAACAGCTCAATATCGCCAAATCTGACGGTATCAGCCCCTCCAAAGTCCAGGCCTGTATCTGCGCTCAGGTGATTAACTACCAATTCGGTCAAGGCGACATCGTAGCCCTGCCCCAGATGAAACAGCGCCCCCTTGTCTCTCTGAGAGATCGATGCACTGAAAGCGCCGGAGCCACCGTGAGGGCTGGAGATTGAATGGCGGTCATGCGCATCTCTATTGAGCAGGTAGGCTGCGGGTCGATAAACCAGATCATCTGCAGCGAGTGCGGTCGTGCCGAACTGCGCTTTTAATTGGTCCGCTAGCCCAATATTCAGGTTTTCGCTGATTGTTGAGATTGAGTGGCCGACGCTTAGTTGTCGTAAAAGCTCCGCACAGTGGACGCTGCTTACGCACAGGTTGAGCCGGACTACCTGAGCCTGGAACAACCCAAAGTCCTGAAATTTATTGTCGTCGCTGTATGACCAGCTATTACTGGAGTAACTGTAGGGGAGCAAACGGCCATAGACGATGCGATTTTCGATCTGTTGCTCGAACCTGATCTGCAAGATCCACAGCTGCAAGGCACAGTGGCGAGCATCCGTTGAAAAAAGCCGTGCCAGCCGATCATCATTGAGCAGGTCATCTAGCGTAGGAGCCATTGATTCCTTTCGAGTATCTTTCCGTATTCTCATTTGAACCCCAACGCTGGAATAAGCCACCTTGAGGGAGACTTATCGACGTCCGCGAACATCGAGCTCAATCCCGCATGTTTGTAGGGGCCGCGCACATATCAGATGGCTCATTAGGTTGTCGGCGCGGAGACTCAGAGTCTGAGTCGGTGCCAACAGTATACTGTTCGCCTCAGGTCGGCACCGGCTATAAGCAGATGTCCGCTTCTGGCCGAAAGCTCCCTCTCACGGGCGACCGCTATCGGCCACGGGTTTGTTTCATCTGGACTGATTGTCTTGCCATGATTCACCTCATTGCAGTTTATCGCTTAACGGGGTGTCCACTGGAGGTGTAGAAGATCAGTTGTAGAAGTCGCCCAAAAGCACAACGCAGCCACATTCTGTCACCCGCGACGGGGACGCTTCAGCTGGCCCGTCCGCAGGCTTCGAGCCCCCTCGGGCCTCAAGCGCAGATGCTGAGCGTCTTTGACCATATACTTCACCGTATTGTGCACATGGCGCCGAATTGCTCGATCACTCCTCAGAATGCGACCGATACCACACTCGTCACCGTACCGATCCTTGTCGTGGTTGCAACTGTGCAGGTAGCCCTGGCCGTCTGTGATGTCGTCCCATAGCTCGCCTAGCTGGATGGCCTTGTAGACGTCGCCCTGTACTACGTTGCCATTGAAAAAGTAGGCGGCATGGACGTGGTAGCCCCCGCCATCACTCCTATCTCCCTGCTCCACCGAATAAATGTGACCGAGAAGGTGCTCGAATAGAGGGTTACGCCTGTGCTCGTAGATCAGTTCATTCAAGTTATCGAACACGTGCTCGACTCGTAGACTGGCCTGCGCCTCTGAACGGTAGTGGAGGTCAACCCTGATGATGGTAATGCGCGAATAGATCTCACATAAGGCATCGACGTAGTTGCAGACCTGGATCTCCTGCCCCTTGGCCTGATGGCGGAGGTCATGCTTCCTGCGGAGATACCACCGCTCACGGGTCAAATGTCGAATCCGGTCGACCAAGACATTCATGCTGTGATGATGCCCCAGGTATGCCGTACCCTCCTTATTCAGACAGGCAGGACCACCGAGATGGCGCTTCAGCCCAATGTCTTGACATGCAGCCCTGAACGCTTGCAGGTGTTCGCTGTAGCTGTACGCGATACGGCCTTCGAAGAGATCGACCATCTGCTGAATGTGATCGAAGTACCGAGAGAGCTTTGTCTCTTGGACCCGCTCGTACCCGGTGCGGACTGGCTTGATTCGGAATGCTGGTGAATCGGAGTCCTCGATGGCCTGGACAAGTCGCTCGATCTGAAGAGCAATGTCGGCCTGCGAAAGGCGGGTGTAAATCTTGCGATTGGTCATGGGTGGGTACCTGGTTGGTTGTTGTGCATACCAGATACGTGGTGTGTATTTTTTAACCGACGACCTACTCCTACCCGTGCAATAGGTGCAGTACTGGATCAGTGCCAATGGCTATTGATCGGTTATACATTGATAGTCAGTAGCTATTAGCTATATCACTAGAAGCAGCCCACCCCATCACCAAATCTCCCGGCGAGACCTGGAAATGGGGAGCAACATTGCCCTACCTACCCAGAGATTTGCCGAATCGCATCCTGGGAGAGTTAGCTGAGAACACAGGACCTTCCCAAGCGGCATAAACGCCATGACCAGCCATAGCCAGTCATGGCGCAATTGGTCAGTTCTAGCTGGCCACACGGAGGCCGGTGCCGCGCCCCGCACTACCTTCTGCCAGATCGCGCTCCTCAATCCTAGCCAGGATCCAGCAGTGCACTTCGCTGTCGACCCAACCGACGCAACGGTCTCCCAGCGAGACCGGTTTCGGGAAAGTGCCTTCCGCAATGTATTTGTAGATGGTCGACCGGGCCAAGCCGGTCGAATCGATGACTTCTTTTAGACGGATGATCCTCATGAACGGGGCTCCTCGTATTCGTTCAGAGGATTGGCAGAGCCGGTTAAAAAACACTGAAAAACGACACGCAGGCGCCTCACCGGGGGCCTAGAAACTGTAAATACCCGACAGCTCTCTGGTCCCGAACGCAGACTCGATACCTAGCTAGCCGAGTCTCGTGACCTGCCAATCGTATTCAGGTACCACACAGCACAACATGCCCAGCAAGGCACCCAGCTTGAGCATTAGATCACCGTCTTATTCATCAGCCCGCTACCCAACCTCCAGATGCTCTATCACGTGTCGAAGCGTGGTTCTCAGAACCGAGCCTACAGCACCAACGTTCCGTAGCAAGCTCTTGCCTTGAACAAGGACAAGCATGAAAAAATCCTTAAATCTGCAAAAGACCAATAGAACCCCAATAAAAATAGGCCTACAAGCAAAAAAATAAATTTAGAATCACCATAGAATCATCATAGATCGCACATAGAAATAACCTAGATGAGATATAGAAAAGCTCTAGAATCATCTAGGCTTACCCCATAGCGGCCCACAGACATGGATGAAATAACGTGACAATCGAGAGCAGAAAGGATGCGGACAGGCTGAGCGAGCTGCTCCAAGATCCTCATCGGAACCATCGCCACGACATCTGGCTGTGGCTGTACCTCTACCACTACGAAGAGGCCAGTCTTGATCGCAGAACCTGTAACGGTCTCACCATGCGTGACGAGATAGCCAGAGCCCTGAAGTACAAAGAGCGCCTCCGGTCCCGCATCCCTGGAAAAAAGGACCAGTTCCTGCTTCCAAACGAAAAGCTGGAATGGATCAAAGAAGATGAACGGCAGTATCAGTGGCTGCTCCGCAAGATACGGCAGATGACTGGCCTACGCCTGCCTATTGACTTAGTTCACCTCATTGGCAGAGATCACCTTATTGCCATGATTGACCTTTGGGAGATCGACATTGGGAAGAAAGCCTTCGAGGTCGAACTCCTTCGTGATAGCTGGCTCAGGCACAAAGCAAAGGACAGCGAGCTCGATTGGTTCGCCGATAAAAAAGACGGCGAGAAGCGGTGCGCCTGCGCCTGGGAGTGGCTTCAGAAGAAGTATCTGGCGTTATTCTCAAGGCAGCCTTCCATCAGCAACCACCAAGAGCTACTGATGTTCTTCGACCATGAGGATATAGGTCGAAATGAACGAACGGCCATGATTCGAGAGATCAAGAAGCGATGGGACCGTAAGCAATTCAACGAGCGCACCCCCGACAAGAAGCAGGTCAACGTAATACTCTCGAAAACGGTGATTGCCCAGTTGGATGCGCTAGCAGAGAAGCATGGCCTGAAACGCGCCCAAGTCATTGAGAACCTGGTGAGGATGGAAGCTGACGCTGGCGTATACTTCACCGATGCTTGAATACAACCCCACCGGCAGAGACCATAAGATCAGCCACCAGTCGCGCCACGACATCCTGAGAATCCAGCCGCCCGGTGAACATCGTCAATATCAGCGACAGCGAGCTGTCCAACTGCATGGCGCAGAACACCGACGGTCGTGTCTACAGCACGCGCAACAGCGATGAAATTCGCAGCATGCTGCGCGAAGCCAGCGAAGAGGTCTCAGCCTCGGCAAGCTGCAACAGCAAACTCTAGCTGTACCCAGCCATATAGTCGCTACGGTGCCCTCGCTGGCTGATCTGATCATCGACAAAGCTTTTGAGGACGTCCGGCCAAGAGATATTCATGGCTTCCTCCGTCGCTGATAGAACTTACCAGCGCATACACCGCTGCCCCCTACCCGCACCAGGGTCGAAACCACTATTCCAACTCGCGACAGACACGCCATCCAATCACAATCCGAGATCAAGCTTGCTAACTGAGCTGCGCGATATTGTCGTCGATACGCGCCTGAACCGTACGCAAC
The DNA here is from genome assembly GCF_013395055.1 of Pseudomonas sp. ABC1. Classification (NCBI taxonomy): domain Bacteria; kingdom Pseudomonadati; phylum Pseudomonadota; class Gammaproteobacteria; order Pseudomonadales; family Pseudomonadaceae; genus Pseudomonas; species Pseudomonas sp. ABC1. The sequence goes on along the minus strand of NZ_CP058349.1, from coordinate 3,958,715 downwards.
GTGTCACGGGTGATACCACGAGGGAACTGGCGATTGGCGCTGGCAGTAAAACCGCTGGCCACTTGGCAGGTCCGTTCGATGACGTCGGCGGCCTCCCGGGACGAAAGATCCGCCTCCTCCTCAGCCAACTTGAGCAGATGCTTACGCGTGATACGAAGCGCCTCCCCCATGACGTCCATCTGGTGGTATCCGCCCGGCCCTTCGCAGAACGTCACGTCGTAAGCCGGGGCCAACTTCCATTGGCCGCGAGAAGACATGAGGTAAGCGAAATTCTTGGGGTGATCATCACGGTTGTTGAACGCCACATTGAATACGATCCGCTCGAAGGCTATCGCTTTCTCCCGCACGTCGTTGCAGCAGTACTGGGTCGCTCGTAAGAAATTGCTGTAATCCAGCGCGCCAGCTGCGCGGAAATCCGCTCCTGTAAAGGCGGCAAGGCTTTGCATGGGTACTCGCATGCCGTTTTGCCGGTCGAATCGGCGGGTAGCGAAAGCTGCCTGTCCATTCGGTAAATCGAAATGTTCGGTATCCGGAGTATCGATGGCGCATTCGCGCAGGCATTGTGCGTAGACGGCCTCGATGGCACATACCTCGGGATGCTCACGCGCCCCCGGGAATTTGATCAACCAGGCTTCCAGGCCAGGTGCCGCAGCGGTGCTGAAGCGGCCGTGCTCAGGATCGCGATAGAGCAATACCTTTGGACGCGCACCATGCGGCGAGCCGCCCATCAACAGCAGTTGCTGCAGGAACTCCCCGCCCTCGCCATCGAGCACGTCTTGAACCTCGGCAGCCAGTTGCTCAAGAAGAATACCTTCGGGCAATGCGAGCAGTTCCGGCACCACGGGCTCGAACGACATAGCCCCTATGGCATGGGAGCCGATGTAGGCCAGGCGCTCCAGGGGACCAATACGCGCAGGATTGAGACCTCGGCGTTTGAACAGGCGATCCATCAGCAGCATGCCCCAGCCGTCGGGCAGCGAATCATAGACCGGCCCGGGCAGCCATAGCTGATGATCGGGAAAGTCCTTGCGCAACCTTGGCCCCTTCAGGGGTAATCGTAGCGCCGACAGTTCCAGCCTCCGCCCCAATGCCTCTTCGCTATACTCGAAGGCAACCAGCGGGCGCCCGGTGAGCGCGGTCGAGGATACGAGCGAACCCCAGCGCCAATGCTCTCCCCAGCCATCGTAGTAGACGTCTACCCGCTCAAGCATTGCCGGACTTCCTTCTGACACGCTGACGCTGAACACCATGCTCGTAACGAAGGACGTCGTCTAGGCTATCCAGTTGCGGCCGGAACAACGCCTCCAATTCATTGAGACGCCCCAGAACCATGGCCACGCGAACGACACTGTCGAACGCTACGCTACGCCCCGCCTCCAGATTGGACAGAGTACCGACCCCGATGCCGGCACGAGCGGCTACTTCAGCCTGCGTCATCTGCTGGGCCAGGCGCTCCTGGCGCAATCGCGTGCAGAGCAGTTTGACGACCTCTTGCGGCCTGGTAAGTGATAAATTCATAATTTTGAGTCTTAAAATACAAAATAAAACTTAATAATCGTAATTATAGAGTTATATGGAAATCATGAGAAGACAGTAGCCGACCACCAGCATGCGCCATCGACTCTGAATCAATCGACGATCGCACGGTGAGGCTGGAGAAGTGAACCAGCACTGCCTCGTAGGAGGTGTTGAGAGCACACCATGGCTATCAGGATCAGGAATACCTGGGATGACGACTGTAAGGCCGCTGAGAATGCCCTCACCCATCCGAACTATATGGCTAAATGCCTTTATTTCAGGCAGTATTTCCAAGGTCGCTAAAGGCCAAGGAAGACCGACCCCATGACGTGGGTACTGACAGTAGTAATAGACGAGAGTACCTACCCGCTGAGGGTCGCGCAGAAATCTGCATACGCTTTGTCTTCGACCCTCTCGATACTCATTGCTCGACAAGAGGGCTGCCTGCACCTCACCGTCACGCCTGCAGATCCTAGAATCGACGCACCTCAATTGAGTGAAGCGTACGCCCGCATGCTGATTACTCGCTCGCTGAATGACTTTTCTCTTCGAGAGCAGATTCAGCAAGAGACTGCAGGCCTGCGAGAACTGCTGGCCGGCGTCGCTCTCAGGGAGGCAGGGGTTTAAATTGGGGATAGCATTGGTAGCGAGGGAGGTCGGCTACAAGCTCCTGCCTTTCCGATTCCTGCGCATGGAAGATACCAGCACGAACAATGTGCTCATTACTGCTGAAACAGGGGAATACCTGTTCATATCCGCGCAACAGCTGCGCCAACTCGTAGATAAGCAGCTCGAACGTGGGACGTCGCTGTACAAAGACCTATTGGCCCGACACTTCATATTCGAGCCGCAACGGCACAACCCGATCCCTGAAATCGCAGCACAATATCGCAGCCGGAAAGAGTTTCTGTTTGGTGGGCCGGCCCTGCATCTATTCGTCGTCACGTTGCGATGCAATCACACCTGTCAGTACTGCCAAGTATCTCGGGCGCCGCTCGGGGGCTCAGGCCACGATATGTCGCCTGAGCATGCACGCCATGCAGTTGATCGGCTGTTTGAGTCACCCTCACCCGTTCTCACGGTGGAGTTCCAGGGCGGCGAGCCGCTGCTCGCATTTGATCGCATTCGGCAGATCGTTGAAGCCGTGGTGGAACGAAATGAACATGCGAAACGCAGCATTCAGTTCGTCATCAGCAGCACCCTGCATCACCTGACAGATGAAATACTGGATTTCGCGAAGACCCACGGCATCCAGTTTTCCACCTCTCTGGATGGCCCAGCATTCCTGCATAACGCCAACCGCCCTACTCCCGGGAAAGACGCCTACGAGCGCACACTGGAAGGTATCGAGAAGGTCAGGGAACGGTTGGGGAGCGATGCTGTATCGGCGTTGACCACCCTGACCGCAAGAAGCCTCCAATACCCGCAGGCCATTATCGACGAGTACGTGTTGCGGGGCTTCAACAGCATTGCACTGCGCCCACTGAGCCCATACGGATTCGCGAAGAAATCCAGTCAGCGCCTGGATTACTCAATGGATGAATACCTCGATTTCTACAAGGCATCACTGGCCTACCTGATCAAGATCAACCAACAGGGCGTCTACCTTTCTGAAGGCTACACCTCCCTGTTGCTCAGTAACGTACTGACGCCATTTTCGTCAGGCTACGTGGATTTACGCTCGCCACTCGGGGCAGGACTGGGCACCCTTCTCTACAACTATGACGGTGACGTCTACCCATCCGACGAAGCACGCATGCTGCTCGAAATGGGAGAAAACGGCCTGAAACTGGGACACGTGACACAGCCACTACAGAGGCTGCTGAGCTCACCAGTCATAGAGCTACTGCTCTCCGCTGGCGTGGCTGAAGCCCTCCCAGGCTGTTCAGATTGTGCGCTCGTGCCTTACTGCGGCGCTGACCCCATCGAGCACTTCGCGCGTCAGGGTGACCCCGTCGGCCACCGGGCGTTCAGCACCTTCTGCCAAAAGAACTCCGAACTGCTCACCCACCTATTTCGCCTGCTTCGCGACGGTGATGAGGCCACGCAGCGGGTACTTCTTTCCTGGTTATCTCGGCGCTCCCTGGGGGATCTTCCAGTCGCCGGCTACAGAGGGTAGAAATGCTTCGCCTGGATACTCAATTCGATATACACAACCTGACTTGTACCCGCCTGTTCAAGGTCATCACTCCAGCAGAGTTGATCGAGAAAGGCACGGCCGTGTGTGCAGGAGAAGCCAGTTTGAGCGACTTCGCTCTTTGGCTGGAGGAGCCCGAATCAGCCTACTCCCAGCAACTGCTTTCCCTGCCCGTCGGAGGCCTGATTCTCCCTGGGAGCGAAACGGCGATTGACGATTTCCATGGCCCGCAGATTTCCAACCCCAATGACCTGAGCGTCGTTCAGCCTGGAGATGTGATCGTCGTCTCTCCGGACTCCCGAGTGGTAAGGGTGCTCTACAGACGCGGCTCCAACAGCAATCTGATGTTCATGACTGATCGCTGCAACAGCCTGTGCCTGATGTGCTCTCAGCCCCCTAAAGATATCGATGACCTCTGGCACGTCGAAGAAAACCTTCGCCTTATCGACTTGATGGATCCTGGCGAGGAACAGGTCGGAATCAGTGGTGGAGAGCCCACGCTGCACAAAGAGGGACTTCTCGCGATCATCGCCAAGGCCAAGGAAGTCATCGCAGAAAAATCATTGCACCTTCTAAGCAATGGCCGTCTACAGAGCGACTCCAACTGGATTTCCGACCTCAAGGGAATCGATCACCCGTATCTGACTTGGGGCATTCCGCTATACGCCGATAACGCAGATGACCACGACCATGTCGTCCAGTCTCCCGGTGCCTTTAGCGAAACGCTTCAGGGGCTCTACAACCTCGCTCGTGCGAACCAGCGCATCGAGGTTCGCGTCGTCTTGAGCAAGCTGACAGCACCACGGTTGCCAGAATTGGCGCATTTCATTTTCAGGAACATGCCCTTCGTTCAGCACGTCGCACTGATGGGCATCGAAAACATGGGGCTCGCGAAGAAACACTATGACGAGCTGTGGATCGACCCGCTGGACTATCAGAAGGAACTGGGCCTGGCTGCGCACTTCCTGGATATTCGTGGCGTGCCAGTCTCGGTCTACAACCTCCCCCTCTGCGTGCTTGAGCCTTCGCTCTTCACCTTCTACCGGCAGAGCATTTCGGATTGGAAGAATCTTTTCATCGATGCCTGCCAGGACTGCGCTGCGGTCACACAGTGCGCCGGTTTCTTCAAGTCGCATTCCTCTCGGTGGCAGAGCCGAGGCATTCGCCCCCTTACAGCAGTTGAGCTGGGCACATACGCAAGGAGAGCAATATGAAACTCATCAGTCGATGGAAACTGTTGATTGGCCAAACCATCGCCATGCTCCCAGTAGTGGCAACCTCTATGGCTCAGGCCAACCAGGTAGCCCTGGCGGGCTCCGATTGGACACCCCGCGCGAGTGATGGGCCTCCAGTGTTCAAGAACACGCTGAACTCGGCGGACGCCATAAACATCTACGCAGCGCATCGCTCACATAGCTCCCACCGTTCGCACAGCTCCCACCGCTCCCACTACAGCGGTTCCGGAGGAGGCTACAGCGCACCCAGGCAATACACTCCGCCTCCAGCCCCTGCTCCGCGCACTTCATACAGCAACCCCAGCCCTGGCCCCGCGCATGGCTCCAGTTCTAACTTCAATGGCACTCCAAGTAGCTCAACATCGAACACCCAGGTTCCCTCCCAGAAAGCACGGCCAGCAGGCAGCGACCTCTCCCTCCTGATCATGCGGGTACAGATGGCACTGATGGTGAAGAAGTACTACACCGGATCTATCGACGGGATCATGGGCAACGGCACACGTGGTGCCTTGATGGCATTCCAGATGGACTCGGGGCTTGCCATTAGCGGGAAGATGGATACAGCGACGCTGAACGCTCTCGGGGTCGCGATTCCATAGGACGAACCCCATGGACTCCAGCAACTGCGCCACCTCTACTTTCAACTGGCTCAGATTTTTTGACCGGGAAGCACCGCCGATGCCCGGCTCGTCCAATACAACCTTGAGATCCACGTCCTTGGACATGCACCCGATCAGGCCGTATGCCTTGGACAAACTGGTGCCGCCGCAGAACAGAAGATGGATCGCGGGATACTCCAGACGCACAAGGCATCCGTAACGTGGATATCCTTTCTGGGATGTTGGCAGTGAGCATTCATAGGGTAAAAACCCGCGGTGGGGCAAAAAGTGGGGCAAAAATCGGAAGCCCTCAAAAACCATCGGGCATAAAAAAATCCAGTCACCGCTAAGTGACTGGATTTCTTGAGGTTTTTTGGTCGGGACGGAGTGATTCGAACACTCGACCCCTTGCACCCCATGCAAGTGCGCTACCAGGCTGCGCTACGCCCCGACACATGCTGTTTCTTTTACAGCGAGCCATATTCTACATTAACCATTTGAAACTGTGAAGATTTTTCTTGCTGAGCCACTACAGGGGAACGTAATAAGACAATCACTCAGGCCTGCAGCACCAAGAGAACCTCTTCCAGTTCGGTAATCGTCTGCCTGATAAGCTGCTTGTATTGCGTGCTGTTATCATGGGCGGCTTCGCCGGAAAGGCGCTGCCTTGCACCACCGATGGTGAACCCTTCGTCGTAGAGCAACCCACGGATCTGGCGAATCATCAGAACGTCCTGGCGTTGGTAATAACGGCGGTTACCACGCCGCTTCACCGGGCTGAGCTGAGGAAACTCCTGCTCCCAGTAACGCAGGACATGCGGCTTGACCAGACATAGCTCACTCACTTCGCCAATGGTGAAATAGCGCTTACCAGGAATGGTGGGAAGCTCATCGTTATGACTTGGTTCCAGCATAGGCTTCTACTCTGGCCTTGAGTTTCTGTCCTGGGCGGAAGGTCACTACGCGGCGAGCCGTGATAGGTATTTCTTCACCCGTCTTGGGATTGCGTCCTGGCCGCTGGCGTTTGTCGCGCAGGTCGAAATTGCCGAAGCCGGACAATTTGACCTGCTCGTTCTGTTCAAGGGCCTGACGAATTTCTTCGAAAAAAAGCTCGACCAGTTCCTTGGCCTCGCGTTTATTCAAGCCGAGCTCTTCGTGAAGACGCTCCGCCATTTCTGCTTTCGTCAGGGCCGCCATGCGCTACTTCCTTAACGTTGCGTTGAACCTGTCTCTCAGTAAGTCAAGCGTGCCCTGCAGGGCACTGTTTATTTCATCGTCATTTAGAGTGCGTGAAGGGTGTTGCCAGGTCAAGCCAACGGCCAGGCTTTTGCTGAGTGGGTCGATTCCTTTGCCTTGGTAGACATCGAACAACCGCACATCCGTCAAATACTCACCGGCAACCTCACGTATGGCCTCCAGTACGGCACCAGCAGGAATATCCCGCTCAATCAGCAATGCAAGGTCGCGGCGCACTTCGGGAAAGCGTGATAGCTCAACGAATTGCGGCAAACTCCCTTCCAAGAGTTCCGGCACCAGCAGCTCGAACAAATAGACAGGCTGTTCGATACCCAGTTCACTCGCCAGACGCGGGTGCAGGCTACCGACAAAGCCAACCAGGCGCCCATCACGTTCGATACGCGCAGTCTGCCCCGGATGCAGCGCTGGATGCTCGCCAACAACGAAGCGATAGGCAGCAGAATCTCCAGCCACCGCCAGCAATGCTTCTACATCAGCCTTGGCATCGAAAAAATCGAAGGTGTCACGCGAGTTGCTCCAGCTTTCAGGGAAGCGGGCGCCACTCAGCAGTCCAGACAAAACACGCTCCTGGATGAGCCCTTCGAGCCCATTCTGCAGTTGCCCGACAAAGCGCAGTCCAGCTTCGAACAAGCGCACACGGGTGCGCTGACGATTCAGGTTGTACTGCAACGCCTTGACCAGCCCTGGCCAGAGAGAGGAGCGCATCACTGACAAGTCCGCCGAAATCGGATTGGATAACGACAACGGCTGCTGGTCTGGATGGAACTGAGCGAAGGACTTGGCATCGATGAAACTGTAAGTAATCGCCTCCTGGTAACCTCGTGCCACCAACGTCTTACGCAAGGCAGGCAACTCAATGGAAGACTCCGAGCGAGCGCCAGGCGCCAGGCGTACTTGCGGATAACGGACCGGTAGACGGTCATAACCATAAAGCCGTGCAATCTCCTCGATCAGATCGACTTCCAGGCTGATATCGAAGCGATGTCTCGGCACTTCGACAAACCAGACACCTGGTGATTGCTCAAGCAGCTTCAGCTCCAATGCGGATAGCAGAGCGACAACTTGCTCATCAGGTAAGGAGAGTCCCAGAAGCTGCTCAATTCGCTCATGCCGCAAGGTAATCGGCGCTACGGATGGCAAGTGATCCTTGGACAGCGCCTCGATGACGTGCCCTGGCTCACCACCAACGATTTCCAGCAACAAGGCTGTCGCACGCTCGATAGCCTTACGTGCCAACTCTGCATCCACGCCACGCTCATAACGATGCGAAGCATCGGTATGCAGGCCGTAGGAGCGGGCCTTGCCCGCCAGTGCGATGGTGTCGAAGAATGCACTTTCCAGGAACAGGTCCCGCGTATCCTTGGCGACACCACTGAACTCTCCACCCATGACACCGGCAATGGCCAATGCACGCTCATGGTCGGCGATGACCAGTGTATCCGCCCGCAAGGTCACTTTCTGCCCATCCAGCAGTACCAGTTGCTCGCCCTCTTCCGCCATGCGCACACGAACTCCACCCTGGATCTGCTTCAGGTCGAACGCATGCAAAGGCTGGCCCAGCTCAAGCATCACATAGTTGGTGATATCGACTACCGCATCGATGCTGCGAATATCGGAGCGGCGCAGGCGCTCGACCATCCATACGGGCGTCGGACGCGAGATATCGATATTGCGAATGACACGCCCCAGGTAACGCGGGCAAGCCTCGGGGGCAGCCACTTCGACGCTGCGGACTTCATCATGGACAGCACTCACCGGCACGACCTCAAGGGCTTGTACCGGCTCGCCATAAATGGCGCCGACATCACGCGCAAGGCCTGCAATGGACAAACAGTCGCCACGGTTCGGCGTCAGGCCGATTTCGATACTGATGTCGTCGAGGCCAAGGTATTCACGAATGTCCGCACCAACGGGAGCGTCCGCCGCCAGTTCCAGCAGGCCGTCGTTCTCATCGCTGATCTGCAACTCGGAGGCCGAGCAGAGCATGCCGTTGGACTCGACACCTCTCAACTTGGCCTTCTTGATCTTGAAGCCACCCGGTAATTCCGCGCCGATGGTTGCAAAGGGAATACGCAGGCCTGGCCGCACATTCGGCGCACCACAGACCACCTGCAGCGTCTGCGCGCCATCGCTGACCTGGCAGACACGCAGCTTGTCCGCATCGGGGTGTTGCTCGGCACTCAATACCTCGCCGATGACCACACCGCTGAAGGCTCCCGCCACAGGCGTTGCCGAGTCGACTTCCAGGCCTCGCATGGAGAGACGAGCAACCAGTTCATCACTGGAAACATCAGGGTTCACCCAGCTACGCAGCCACTGTTCACTGAACTTCATTCTGTACTCCTAGAATCCTGCCGGGCCTTAACGGAACTGCTCGAGAAAGCGCAGATCGTTATCGAAGAAGATCCGCAGGTCACCTACCCCGTAGCGCAGCATGGCCAGGCGCTCCACCCCCATGCCAAACGCGAAGCCCTGATACTTCTCAGGATCAATCCCGGACATGCGCAGCACGTTCGGGTGGACCATGCCGCAACCCAGCACCTCCAGCCAATCGGGCTTCTGCTCGCCATTGCGGGTGACCACTCGGCGAATGTCCACCTCGGCCGAAGGCTCGGTGAACGGGAAGAACGATGGGCGGAAACGCACCTCGAGATCGGCCTCGAAGAAGGCGCGCAGGAACTGTTCAATGGTTCCCTTCAGGTCGGCAAAGCTGACGCCTTCATCGATCAACAACCCTTCGACCTGGTGAAACATGGGTGAGTGGGTCTGGTCGGAATCGCAACGGTAGACACGCCCAGGGCAAATGATGCGAATCGGCGGCTGCTGGGACTCCATGGTCCGCACCTGCACCGATGAGGTATGTGTACGCAGCACGGTGGTCGGATTGAAATAGAAGGTATCGTGCATAGCACGCGCCGGGTGGTGGCCCGGCATGTTGAGCGCCTCGAAGTTATGGTAGTCATCTTCGACTTCCGGGCCTTCCGCGACGCTGTAGCCGATGCGCGTGAAAATCTGCTCCATGCGTTCAAGCGTTCGGGTAATCGGGTGCAGTCCACCGGACTGCTCGCCACGTCCCGGCAACGTGACATCGACACGCTCCTGCGCCAAGCGACTGGCCAGCGCAGCCTGCTCCAGGGAGGACTTTTGTGCATTGAGCACATCCTGCACCTGGTTCTTGGCCGCATTGATCAATGCGCCAGCCTTGGGACGCTCTTCTGCGGACAGCTTTCCAAGCGTCTGCATCAGCAGGGTCAGCTCGCCTTTCTTGCCCAGGTACTGCACCCGGAGTTGCTCCAGGGCGTTGATATCACTGCTTTCCCGCACAGCTGAAATGGCCTGCGAAACCAGTGCGTCAAGGTGTTCCATTTACAACCTCCAGAGGCTCTTACAGAACCACGCAGACATCCGCGCCCTTCTGTAAAAGCCCCACCCAGATACGAAACAGGGGAAGAGCACAAGGCTCTTCCCCTATCGGTAACACTGCTACGAATCCGAAGACCCGTGATTGCCGTGAACTCAGGCCAAGGAAGCCTTTGCTTTTTCGACAATCGCAGCAAATGCTGCTTTCTCGCTCACAGCCAGATCGGCCAGAACCTTGCGGTCGATCTCAATGGAAGCTTTTTTCAGACCGGCGATGAAACGGCTGTAGGACAGACCGTTAGCACGAGCACCAGCGTTGATACGAGCGATCCACAGAGCGCGGAACTGACGCTTCCGCTGACGGCGGTCACGGTAGGCATATTGACCGGCCTTGATCACCGCCTGCTTGGCAACACGGAACACGCGCGAACGTGCACCGTAGTAGCCTTTGGCGAGTTTCAGGATTTTCTTGTGACGGCGACGAGCGACGACACCACGCTTAACACGAGCCATGAGTTATTCCTCTGAGTCTTGACCGGATCAACGAACGCGCAGCATGCGCTCCACTTTTGCAACGTCGGACGGATGCATCAACGAAGTGCCCCGCAGTTGACGCTTACGCTTGGTGGTCATTTTGGTCAGGATGTGGCTCTTGAAAGCGTGCTTGTGCTTGAAGCCGTTAGCAGTCTTCTTGAAGCGCTTTGCAGCACCACTTTTGGTTTTCATCTTTGGCATGTTCGGACTCCACATAGTGAGTGATTGCACATAACCGCAAGGCCTGCCAGTGCCCTGGTGGTTATTTCTTTTTCTTGGGAGCGATGACCATCATAAGTTGGCGTCCTTCCATCTTGGGGTGCTGTTCGACAGCACCGTATTCAGCCAGGTCTTTCTCGACCCGCTTCAACAGCTCCATCCCCAGCTCCTGATGCGCCATCTCACGACCACGGAATCGCAGGGATACCTTGGCCTTGTCTCCCTCTTCAAGGAAACGTATCAGGTTGCGAAGCTTGACCTGATAGTCACCATCTTCAGTCCCTGGTCGGAACTTGATTTCCTTGATCTGTTGCTGGTGCTGATTTTTCTTAGCTGCAGCAGCCTGCTTTTTCTTTTCGAACAGGTGCTTGCCGTAATCCATGATTCGGCAAACCGGTGGCACCGCATCCGCGGAAATTTCCACCAGATCCAGCTTTGCTTCCTCGGCAGCGTTCAACGCTTCATCGATGGAAACCACACCAATCTGCTGGCCGTCCACTCCAATCAGACGAACTTCACGCGCGGTGATGTTCTCGTTGATTGGCGCCTTAGGGGCGGCCCGCCTATCCTGTCTCATTTCACGCTTAATAGTTCTTACTCCAAGTCTTGGCGACCACGCCGGGAAACCGCTTGCTGCAACTGGGCGGAAAACTGTTCGATGGGCAAAGAACCCAGGTCGACACCTTCACGGGTACGCACAGCAACGGATCGAGTCTCGACTTCCCGATCTCCAATAACCAAGAGATAGGGAACCTTGAGCAAAGTATGCTCGCGGATTTTAAAGCCGATCTTCTCGTTTCTCAAGTCAGCCTTGGCACGAAAACCGCTTTGAAGGAGAGTTTTCTCGACTTCGCGAGCGAAATCGGCCTGCTTGTCGGTGATATTCATGATCACCGCATGCACAGGCGCCAGCCAGGCTGGGAACGCACCTTCATAATGCTCGATCAGAATACCGATGAAGCGCTCGAAGGAACCCAGGATCGCGCGGTGCAGCATGACCGGACGCTTGCGACTGTTGTCTTCGGAGATATAGCTGGCATCCAGCCGCTCCGGCAGGTTCGGATCGTACTGCAGAGTCCCGCACTGCCAGTTACGCCCCAGGCAATCTTTCAGCGTGAATTCGATCTTCGGCCCATAGAAAGCACCCTCTCCCGGCTGGTATTCCCAGGCCAGGCCAGATTCATTCAACGCATCGGCCAAAGCGCTCTCGGCACGATCCCACAGCTCATCGGAACCTACACGCTTGGCTGGACGAGTCGAGAGTTTCATCACGACATCGGTAAAACCGAAATCGGCATACACCTGCAGCGTCAGCTTGATGAAATCGGCCGCTTCCTTCTTCACCTGCTCTTCCGTGCAGAAGATATGCGCATCGTCCTGAGTGAAGCCACGTACACGCATGATGCCGTGCAAGGCTCCGGAGGGCTCATTACGATGGCAAGCACCGAACTCGGCCAGGCGCAGGGGAAGCTCGCGGTAGCTTTTCAGCCCCTGGTTGAACACCTGCACATGGCACGGGCAGTTCATCGGCTTGATCGCGTAGTCGCGACTCTCCGACTCGGTCGTGAACATGTTCTCGGCATAGTTACCCCAGTGCCCGGACTTCTCCCAAAGCACTCGATCGACCACCTGCGGCGTCTTGATTTCCAGGTAACCGTTTTCACGCTGCACCTGGCGCATGTACTGCTCGAGCGCCTGGTACAACGTCCAACCATTGGGGTGCCAGAACACCATGCCTGGCGCCTCTTCCTGGGTATGGAAGAGATTGAGGCGCTTGCCGATCTTGCGGTGATCGCGTTTCTCGGCTTCTTCAATACGCTGGATATAGGCAGCCAGCTGCTTCTTGTCCGCCCAGGCCGTGCCATAGATACGCTGCAACTGCTCGTTCTTCGAGTCGCCACGCCAATAGGCGCCGGAAATCCGGGTCAACCTGAATGCTTTGAGGAAGCGCGTGTTCGGCACATGCGGACCACGGCACATGTCGACGTACTCTTCGTGGTAGTAGAGCCCCATCGCCTGCTCGTCAGGCATGTCGTCGATCAGGCGCAGCTTGTATTCCTCGCCACGCGCTTTGAATACCTCGACGACCTCAGCACGCGGGGTCATTTTCTTGACGACATCGTAATCCTTGTCGACCAGCACCTTCATGCGCTGTTCGATGGCCGACATATCCTCCGGCGTGAAAGGACGATCGATGGAAATGTCGTAATAGAAGCCTTCATCGATGACCGGCCCGATCACCATCTTCGCATCCGGGTACAACTGCTTGACGGCATGACCGACAAGATGCGCACAGGAGTGCCGAATGATTTCCAGCCCCTCTTCATCCTTTGGCGTGATGATCTGCAGGGTCGCATCCGTCTCGATCAGGTCGCAGGCATCGACCTGCCGACCATTGACCTTGCCAGCCAGGGTGGCTTTTGCCAGCCCCGCACCAATGGATTGAGCGACCTCCAGCACGGAGACCGGATGATCGAATGAACGTTGACTACCGTCGGGAAGAGTAATGGTGGGCATGGCGCCTCCTCTCCTAGTGGTGACCCCTACCAAAGGCCACATGGGTTGGGATGAGCCAGTAAAGCGATCCAACGGACAAACCTGCCTCACAGTGGCAGGGCCTTGACTGTCCGCGTGAACCGGAGTCACTGGAAATCGATGAACCGATACAGACCAGCTTGCGAAACCCCGGAACTTCCGAGGCACCTTCGCACCTGAAATTTCGCCAAACAAAAAGGGCGACCCTTGGGCCGCCCTTCTTGTAACTTACGCCATTGCGTAAGCATTTGCTTGGTAGGCACAATTGGATTCGAACCAACGACCCCCACCATGTCAAGGTGGTGCTCTAACCAACTGAGCTATGTGCCTTCAATGGGGGCGCATTCTATAGATACCCTCAGGGGAGTCAAGCACTTTTTTGAGGCTAACCTGCTGATATTCGGAACATTTGCAGAGAGCCCACAAAAAACGCCCATCCATGCCCGCGCCTTTCAGCGCAACAGAGTCTGTATCGCGTATCCGGAACAGGGGTTCATCATGCCGTACACCGACTATCCAGCCTCCTACTATGCCGCTTCGGCCAATCCATCCCCGGCACGCCCACCTCTTGAGGGCGAACTGCAAACTGACGTCTGTGTGATAGGCGCAGGCTATACCGGACTGTCGACAGCCCTCTTTCTACTCGAACAGGGCTTCAAGGTGGTCGTACTGGAGAGCGCTCGCGTCGGCTTCGGCGCTTCCGGGCGCAATGGCGGACAGATCGTCAACAGCTATAGCCGCGACCTGGACACCATAGAGCGCTGCGCCTCCAGCCGGCACGCAGAACTGATCGGCGCCATGGCGTTCGAAGGTGGCCAGATCATTCGCGAGCGCATCTCGCGCTACAACATCGACTGCGACCTCAAGAACGGCGGCATCTTCGCCGCCATCACCAACAAACAGCTCAGGCACCTGGAAGCACAGAAGAACCTCTGGGCTCGCTATGGATATGACCGACTGGAATTGCTGGACGCCAAGGCGATACGCAACGCCGTGGCAAGCGAGCGCTATATAGGTGGAATGCTGGACCTGGGCGGCGGGCATATTCACCCCCTCAACCTTGCCCTGGGCGAGGCAGCCGCAGTGGAGTCTCTTGGAGGCGTGATTTACGAGCAGAGCCCGGCAATCAGAATCGAACGCGGCGAAAATCCGACCGTCCACACCCTCGAAGGGAAAGTGAAGGCCAGCTTCGTCGTGGTTGCAGGAAATGCTTACCTGGGCAATCTGCTACCCGAACTGACCGCAAAGTCGATGCCCTGCGGCACACAAGTCATCGCGACCGAACCACTCAGCAAAGAGCAAGCCGCCGGACTCATTCCACAGGACTACTGCATCGAGGACTGCAACTACCTGCTCGACTACTATCGCCTGTCAGCCGACAAGCGCCTGATCTATGGCGGTGGAGTGGTCTACGGCGCCCGCGACCCTGCCGATATCCAGGCGATCATTCGCCCCAAGATGCTCAAGACCTTCCCGCAACTGGAGAACGTCCGCATCGACTACTCATGGACAGGCAACTTCCTTCTGACCCTGTCGCGCCTGCCGCAGGTCGGCCGCATTGGCAGCAACATCTATTACTCCCAGGGCTGCAGCGGACACGGCGTGACCTACACCCATATCGCCGGAAAGGTACTGGCGGAAGCACTGCGCGGACAGGCTGAACGCTTCGATGCATTCGCCAGCCTGCCACACTACCCATTCCCGGGAGGACACAGCCTGAGGGTGCCGCTCAGCGCGCTCGGTGCGATGTACTACAGCCTGCGCGACCGCCTGGGTTTTTAGTTAACCGAAAGATGCCGGGCCCATCCCATCAGAAATAGGCCCGGCAGCACGAACCGACCAAGCAAACGTCAACACCTCATTCAAGGACAATCCGGCAATGCCTGGCACTGCCCGCGCAAATGCCCCACCGACGAAGGCAAGTCACCATCCAATCGCCGATCATCTGGTGCCAGCTTGCGCGAGCAGGCAAGCGCCATGGATGCTTCAGTAGCGCATCCACTCTCAACCAGCGCGTGGGACAAATTGAACCACGCAGCCGCAAAGCTGGAATCCTTGCCGACACTCTTGCGAAATGCCTGCTCCGCACCTGGCAGATCACCCGAGGAATGAAGACTGTTGCCCAA
The DNA here is from genome assembly GCF_013395055.1 of Pseudomonas sp. ABC1. Lineage (NCBI taxonomy): Bacteria > Pseudomonadati > Pseudomonadota > Gammaproteobacteria > Pseudomonadales > Pseudomonadaceae > Pseudomonas > Pseudomonas sp. ABC1. Next base: position 3,943,195 of record NZ_CP058349.1, on the reverse strand, counting down.
CGCGAACCAGGGCAATGGAGAATCCCAGCGCTCGGCCGCACGCTCATAAGCCAGACGCGCAGCTGGCTGCTGCCCCACCAGCTCAAGGTCACTGGCAGCAGCCAGCCACGGCATCAACTCGGCGGTAGCAGGCAAACTGTCCGGCATCTGCGTCACCGCAGCCCAGCGCCCGCCCTTGTGCCAACTGCGAAGGAACGAGCGAAAATCATCGACCTGCCGCTCAGTCGTCCCGGAGCGCAGAATCACTTCCTGACGCTCCAGGTCATACCCAACCACCACGGCAAAGTGCCATAGAGGCCACTGATCGAAGCCCAGATTCTGCAAGACCAGTACAGGATTGCCCGCAGCGACTTCCGCCAGCACAGCCTCCAATCGCCCGCCCACTGGGTAGACCAGCAGCCCATGGGCTCGCGCCGCAGCCACTATCTCCACCTGCAGGCTGCCCTTGCGCCCCGGGATATAGACGCTATCGACCAACGCCTGCGCACTGGTATCGACACCACGCTGAACCAGCACGGTGGCCAGCGCCGCCGGGCCGCACTGGTATTCGTCCTGGGCGAAAAAAGGCACATCGACCAGTTCGGCCTGCCGAGGCAGATCCAGGCTATCGACCGGAATGACCGGAACGCGCGCGCAAGCCCCGAGCAGGCCAAACAGGAAAAGCAGCGACAGCGAACGGATCAGCGATTGATGCATTTGACGAAGTTGAAGATGTTGGTCGCACACAGCATGTCAGTGATGATGAAGATCACCAGAAACAGCACGATCACACCCAGCACACCCGCACCGGCGGGCGCCTGATCCAACTGCTGATTGAACTGCGCCAGCTCAGCCGGGGTAAGGCTGTTGATGCGATTCTCGACCTGCTGCCGGTCCACACCCATGGACTCGAGCTTCTGCTTGACCGCTTCGTCATCCAGCATGCCGAGCAACTGCTGCTGATCGACTCGCTGCTGTTGCTCGACGATAACTTCGGGCGTCCCGATCATGGCCGCCTGAGCAAGCGGCACCTGGGCGAACAGCATGAAATGCAATGCAGCCACTATCGCAGCGATACGCTTCATGAACATGGACTGGAACATGATGGGACTCTCCTTCTTGTTGAATTAGCCAGCCGCCACCCCAGGTGACAACCACCGCACAATAAGACGCACCACCCACCCTACAGTTCCACAGCGACGACAGCGGGAACTTAACGAGAAGCGCCCCGTCACAATCGACACCTCCCCCTGAAAAAGGAAATCCATCATGCGCTTCCTGCAGCTACCGGCAATGTTGATGATCGCAGCCAGCCTGGCATTGGCCGGCTGCTCCACACCCAGCGTCATCACGCTGGATGACGGCCGGGAAATCCAGACCTTGGACCGCCCGAGCTACGATGAGGACGCAGGTTTCTACGAATACCAATTGCTTGACGGCAGCTCTGGCAAGGTCAACAAGGACCGGGTTCGCACCGTACGTGACCTCTGACTCGACAGAGAAAACCCATGCGCAGACCTTGCCCTGCCAGAAAAAACAGGTAGAATGCGCGCCACCTTCGGAGTGTAGCGCAGCTTGGTAGCGCGTCTCGTTCGGGACGAGAAGGTCGCAGGTTCGAATCCTGTCTCTCCGACCAAATACCATTCCAGTGAAATGGAACCTGAAAAACCGGCCAATGGCCGGTTTTTTTATGCACGCAAAAAAACACATGCAAACACCGTGCAAGTTTCTGATTGACAGAGGAACGTCAGGCTGTAGAATGCGCGCCACAGACGCGGGATGGAGCAGTCTGGTAGCTCGTCGGGCTCATAACCCGAAGGTCGTCGGTTCAAATCCGGCTCCCGCAACCAAACATTGAACCCCGCTGGCGATTGCCAGCGGGGTTTTTTGTTTTATTCGCGAAAAGCATTGTTCCCGCGCGCCCAGCCAACGCGAATGAAAGCACCCGCCCCAAGCAGCAGAGCGGCGGACAATGCCAGAACCGTCGCAAAGGCAAGGTCGAACGCCTGTTTGCCCGCAACAACCAGTGCCTCCGCAGACTCCGGCGTCAATCCCTCCGCAGCCAGCATCGCCTCATCCAGGCTGTCACGCACCATCGCAGGCAACTCGGCGCCCTGGGGCAGAACCAGCGCCAACCCATAGACGGCAGTCAGGACGCTCCCCATCAAGGTAACGCCGATCGCACCGCCCAGCTCATAGGACACCTCCTCTATAGAAGCCGCCATGCCAGCCCTCGACGCGGGAACCGACTGCATGATGGTGCTGGAGGCCGCAGTCATCACGGCCCCCAGCCCGACGCCCAGCACGGCCAGGTAGAAGACTTGCAACCCACGATGAGCATCATAGCCAAACAGATAAGCCAGCATCGCCACGCCCGAGAGCAACAGCGCGGCCACCAGCAAGCGCTCCGCCCCCACACGCGGCAGAAACCATCCCGCCAGAGGCCCCGCGACGAACGCCCCCAGCGGTAAAGGCAGCATGAACAGCCCCGCTTGCAGCGGAGACATGCCCAGCACGAGCTGCAACCGCTGCGTGAAAGCCAGCTCCATGCCGATCAATGCCGCTGCCGCAACCAGCGCCGCGATCACCGCCGAGGAAAATCGGCGGTTGGAAAAAATCGAGAAATCGATCATCGGATCATGGCTACGCCGTTGCCGGCGCACGAACCAGTGGATCAGACCCACGCCAAGCAGCAAGGCCACCAGCGCCCCGAGCACCGAAGCCTCACGCCTGGCCAGTTCCTTGATGGCGAATGCAACCGCAATCAGCCCGAACATGATCTGCAATGAACCACGCCAGTCCCAGACCCTGTCGCCCTTCACCGGCTCCACGGCAATCAACGCCATGCCCAGCGGCAGCGCCACCAGTACGATGGGCACGTTGATCAGGAATACCGAGCCCCACCAGAAGTACTCCAGCAGCAGTCCGCCCAGCAACGGCCCGAGGGCAGCTCCACCGGATGCCACCGAGGCCCAGACGCCAATGGCCAGGGCGCGCTCACGCTCGTCCTCGAACGTCAACCGGATGATCGAAAGCGTGGCCGGCATCATCATCGCCGCGCCGACCGCCAACAAGGCTCGGGCAACAATCAGCATGGCAGGTGATGCCGAATAGGCCGCCCACAGCGACGCCACGCCGAACACCACCAGCCCACTGATGAAGAGCCGCTTGTGGCCAAAACGATCCCCTAGCGCCCCCATACCCAGCAGAAGACCTGACACCACCAATCCATAGATATTGACTATCCATAACTTCTGGGAGGCCGAAGCGCCCAGGTCATGGGTCAGCCTTGGCAGGGCCGTGTACAGCACGGTCATATCGATGACGATCAGCAGCAAAGCGCTGGATATCACCCCAAGAACCAGCCATTTCCTCGAAGCATTCATTAACCGAATCACCTTTGTCCGGAGCCGCGCATAGCATGCTGCGACACCATCGAGCTTGACCCCTGATAGAGGCATTTTTAGAATCCCACCAATTTTGCCCCAGGGATTTTTTCCAGCCAATGCTTTCAAATGCCCTCAAAAGCTCGACTCCAGACGCCTTGGCAGCCTCTGGCAGAGCACTCGCCCTCCTGTTCGCCGTCGCCCTGGCAGGCTGCCAGAACCAGACCACGGTACCGACCGAGCACGTCCAGCCTGTACGTGAGCCGGCGGCTGTCATGCAGATCATCCCCCAGGAAGATGTCTGGCTGATGCAAGCACCCGAGGAAACGCAGACGCCACAGGATATCTGGGCACGAGTGCGCGAGGGCTTCCGACTTCAGGAACACCTGGACAACAATCCACGCATCGAACAGCAGCGGCTGTATTTCGCTGGCCGCGCCAAAAGCATCGAGGCCGCCAGCGTCCGTGGCGCTCCTTATATCCACTACATCGTCGAGCGTCTGGAAGAGCAGGAAATGCCACTGGAACTGGCGCTCCTGCCCATCATCGAGAGCGCCTACGACCCCTTCGCCTATTCGCCTTCACAGGCCGTTGGCCTCTGGCAGTTCATCCCGTCCACCGGGCGCAACTTCAACCTGCGCCAGACCAACTGGTACGACGGTCGCCGCGACATCACAGCCTCGACCCATGCCGCCCTGCGCTACATGAACTACCTGCACAGCCTGTTCAACGGCGACTGGCTGCTGGCACTGGCGGCCTACAATGCCGGCGAAGGCACCGTGAGCCGGGCCATCGAGCGCAACCAGAAACTGGGACTACCGACGGACTACTGGAACCTGTCACTGCCCCAGGAGACACGCGACTACGTGCCCAAATTACTGGCGCTGTCGCAACTGGTGCTGGCACCACAAGCCTACGGCATCAACCTGAACCCCATCGCCAACGAGCCCTACTTCGAGGCGATTGCCCTGAAGCAGCCGGTGGCGCTGTCGCAGATCGCAAAACTGGCCGAGCTCGACGAAGACGAAATCTACCAACTCAACCCGGCCTTCACCCGCCGCATCACCCAGGACGGCCCACAGCAATTGCTGGTTCCCTCGGAGAAGGCGGAAATGCTGATGGCCAACCTGGCGCTGATGAAGCCCCAGGAGCCGGTACAGTGGCAGCAATACAAAGTGCGCGCCGGCGACACCCTGGGCTCCATCGCCAACCGTCACAGCCTGTCCGTCTCGGTCATACGCGACATCAATCGCCTGCCCCATGATCGACTGCGCATTGGCCAGACACTCAATATCCCCGGCGCCGACGGGCAATCCCTGCATGTCGTCAAACACTCGCCGGCACCACGCAGCTACCGCGTAAAGACCGGAGACAACCTCTGGGACATCGCCAAATCACAACGCGTATCCGTGCGTGACCTGCAACGCTGGAACAACCTGTCAGGCAGCAGTCTGAAAGTCGGCCAGACCCTGCATTTGCAGGACAACGGTACTGGCATCCGGGCCAATGGGCAGCGCACACCGACCTATTACCAGGTCAAGCCAGGCGACTCCCTCCACCGGATCGCCAAGCGCTTCAACATTCGAATCAACCACCTCAAGAACTGGAACCCCCAGCAGACCGCCGCCCTCAAACCCGGCCAGACCCTGACCCTGTACCTCGCCAGATAAGCCCTCATGGCGCGCCAGTGCAGGCCCTGCCCGGCACTGGCGCACTGAGGCGAGCTTTTTCCCGGCAATACAAGCTGTTACTGTAATCGACCGTCAGACTCCGAGTGCTCCACGGATCGTGCACCCAATCGTCCTCCTGCTGCTCTGCCTCAGCGCCAGCTTCGGCGCTCTCGCCGCCCCCCATGAAAGCCATGGCTACGCTCAGTTCGGCACGCTCAAATATCCAGCGAACTTCACCCATTTCGCCTGGGTGAACGCGCAGGCACCCAAGGGCGGCACGGTTCGCCTGATGGCCACGGGCACCTTCGATACGCTCAATCCCTATACCTTCAAGGGCATCAGCCCGAGCGCGACTGCCAGCTTCACCCAGTACGGCATCAACGAGTTCAACGAGCCACTGATGGCTGGCACCGGCATCTACGACCCCTCCGGGGATGAACCGGCTTCCAGCTATGGGCTGATCGCCCGCTCGGTCGAATACGCCGAGAATCGCAGTTGGGTGGTCTTCAACCTGCGCAAGTCGGCGCGTTTCCATGACGGCATCCCGATCACCGCCTATGACGTGGCCTTCTCCTACCGCACACTCATCCGCGACGGGCATCCGCAGTACCGCACCAACCTCAAGGGTGTGAAGCGGGTCGATATCCTCGGCCGGCACCGCATCCGCTTCGTCTTCGATGCTCCGGACAACGGCCTGCTGCTGATGCGCCTGGGCGAATTACCGGTATTGCCGCAGCACTACTGGAAAGACCGCGACTTCAAGGCCACCACCTTCGAAGCGCCGTTGGGCAGCGGCCCTTACCGCATCACGCAGGTGCAACCGGGACGGAGAGTCGTCTTCGAACGGGTGAAGGACTGGTGGGGCACCGACCTCCCGGTCAACCGCGGCAAATACAATTTCGACCGGGTCGAGGTCGAGTTCTACCGCGACAACACCGTGGCCTTCGAAGCCTTCAAGGTCGGCGCTTTCGATATCTTCCTGGAGAACCAGGCGAAGAACTGGTCCAGTTCCTACCAGTTCCCCGCCGTGCTGCGTGGCGACGTGATACGGGCGGAAATCCCGCACCAGATTCCCACGCCGGTGCAGACACTGTTCATGAACACCCGCCGCGCGGCGTTCAACGACACCCGCGTTCGCGAAGCACTGGGACTGATGTTCGACTTCCAGTGGACCAACCGCGCGCTGTTCTACGACGCCTACCAGCGCAGCGGAAGCTACTACCCCAACAGCGACTTCGCCGCCACCGGCACACCACGCGGCGCCGAGTGGCTGTTGCTCTCGCCCCATCGCAAGCAATTGCCCAAGGCACTGTTCAGCCAGGCCTTCACCCTGCCGCACACCGAAGGGCGCGGCATTCCCCGGGAGAACATGCGCCGCGCCCTGTCCCTGCTGGGCAAGGCCGGCTTCCGACCGACCGGAGAACGCCTGGAGAACGCCCAGGGGCAACCGCTACGCTTCGAGATACTGCTGGTCAATCCGCGCCTGGAACGCATTCTCCAGCCCTACGTGGAAAGCCTCTCGCGCATCGGCATACAGGCCAGGGTACGCAGCGTGGACAGCGCCCAGTACAAGCAGCGCCTGGACCAGTACGACTTCGACATGATCCTGATGACGCTGCCGCAGAGCCTGAGCCCCGGCATGGAGCAGTGGCTGTACTTCCACTCCAGCCAGGCGGACGTGAAAGGCGGACGCAACTACGCCGGCATCAAGAACCCGGTCATCGACGAACTGTTGCAGAAGCTCCTGGCGGCCCGTACACGTGACGAACAGATCGCCGCCACCCGCGCCATCGACCGCGTCCTGCTGTGGAACCACTACAGCATTCCCAACTGGTACATCGATCATCACCGCCTGGCCTATCGAAACCGCTTCGCCCATGTCACCACCCCGCCCTATACGCTCGGGTTGCGTGCCTGGTGGCTGAAAGACCTGGAGACGGCACAATGACCCAACGCAATCGGCATGGATTTCTCGCAGGCCTTGGCCTGATCGCCCTCGCCTGCCTCGGCGGCCCATTGCAGGCCGGCCCGCGTCACGCACTGACACTGTACGACGAGCCGCCCAAGTACCCGGCGGGCTTCCAGCACTTCGACTATGTCAACCCCGATGCGCCCAAGGGCGGCGTGCTGCGCCAGAGCGGCTTCGGCAGCTTCGACTCGCTCAATCCGTTCATCAACAAGGGCGTGCCGGCGGACGATATCAGCCTGGTCTACGACACCCTCACCACCAACAGCCTGGACGAGCCTCTCAGCGTCTACGGTCTGCTGGCACAGAAGATCGAGAAAGCCCCTAACAGCACCTGGGTGCGCTTCTACATCAACCCACAAGCGCGCTTCCACGATGGCCAGCCGGTCACCGCCGAGGACGTGATCTTCACCTTCGAGACCCTGACCACCCAGGGCCAGCCGTTCTACCGTGCCTATTACGCGGACGTCGACAAGGTCCGCGCCGAAGGCAGGCTGCAAGTGCGCTTCGACTTCAAGCGCAGTAACCGCGAACTGCCGATGATCCTCGGCCAGATGCCAGTCCTGCCCAAGCACTGGTGGGCCGGACGCGACTTCAACAGCGGCAACCTGGAGGAGCCACTCGGCAGCGGCCCCTATCGCGTCGGCAAGATGCGCGCCGGACGTTCCATCAGCTATGAACGGGTCGAGGACTACTGGGGCAAGGACCTGCCGGTCAACCGAGGCTTCTACAATTTCGACCGGGTCGACATCGACTACTACCGGGACAATTCGGTGGCCCTGCAGGCCTTCAAGGCCGGGCAGTTCGACTACTGGCTGGAGATCAGCGCGAAGAACTGGGCGACTGCCTACAAGATCCCGGCAGTGGCCGACGGGCGGATCGTCCGCGACGAAATCGAAAACCATAACCCGACCGGCATGCAGGGCTTCGTCTTCAATACCCGCAAGCCGCTGCTGCAAGACCGCAAGGTGCGCAAGGCCCTGACGCTGCTGTTCGACTTCGAATGGGCCAACCGCAACCTGTTCAACGGCTCCTACTCGCGCACCCTGAGCTACTTCGACAATTCCGAGCTGGCCTCCAGTGGCCTGCCCGGCAAGGACGAATTGAAAATTCTGGAACCCTTGCGTGGAAAGATTCCAGACGAAGTCTTCGAGCAGACCTTCAGCCTGCCGACCACACAAGCCAACGGCATCATCCGCGAGCAGCAGCGCGAAGCCTATCAACTGCTCACCGAGGCCGGCTGGAAGGTCGAGAACGACCGCATGCTCGACGCCAATGGCCAGCCGGTGAAGCTGGAGTTCCTGCTGGCCCAGACCGAATTCGAACGCATCCTGCTGCCCTACAAGCGCAACCTGGCCGACCTCGGCATCGAACTGGAAATCCGTCGGGTCGATGTCTCCCAGTACATCAACCGCCTGCGCTCACGTGATTTCGACATGATCGTCAGCGGCTTCGGGCAATCCAGCTCCCCCGGCAACGAACAGCGTGAGTTCTGGCATTCGGCGAGCGCCGACAACCCCGGCAGCCGCAACTTCATCGGCCTGCGCGACCCGGCCATCGACCGCATCGTCGATGGCCTGATCGCCGCCGATTCGCGCCAGGAGCTGGTTGCCCATACCCGTGCCCTCGACCGGGTGCTGCTGTGGGGCTACTACGTCGTCCCCAACTGGCACATCAAGACCTGGCGCGTCGCCTACTGGAATCACCTGCAACACCCGGCCATCTCCCCCGACCACGACGTCGGCCTGATGACCTGGTGGAGCAAACCCGACGCCCGCAAGGCCAAGGCAGACGCCGACGAGCGTGCCAAGGCCGACAAGCTCGGCGAAGCCGACAGCGCGGAGCAATGACATGCTGGCCTATATTTTCCGTCGGCTGCTGCTGATTGTTCCCACCCTGTTCGGCATCCTGCTGATCAACTTCCTCATCATCCAGGCCGCTCCCGGTGGCCCGGTGGAGCAGGCCATCGCCAAGCTGGAAGGCTTCGACGGCGCCACCAGCCGCATTGCCGGCGGTGGCTCCGAAGTCGCCGCGGCCGGCGCCAACTACCGTGGCGCCCAGGGCCTGGATCCGGAACTGATCGCCGAGATCGAACGCCTCTACGGCTTCGACAAACCGGCCCACGAGCGCTTCTGGATCATGCTCACCAACTACCTGAGGCTGGACTTCGGCGAGAGCTTTTTCCGCGATGCCAAGGTCATCGACCTGATCGTCGAGAAGATGCCGGTGTCCATTTCCCTCGGGTTATGGAGCACGCTGATCATGTACCTGGTGTCGATCCCGCTGGGTATCGCCAAGGCCACCCGCCACGGCAGCCCGTTCGACGTCTGGACCAGCTCGGCGATCGTCGTCGGCTACGCGATCCCGGCATTCCTGTTCGCCATCCTGCTGATCGTGCTGTTCGCCGGTGGCAGCTACTGGAACTGGTTCCCGCTGCGTGGCCTGACCTCGAACAATTTCGAGGACCTCAGTACCGCCGGCAAGATCCTCGACTACTTCTGGCACCTGGCGCTGCCGGTGACCGCCCTGGTGATCGGCAACTTCGCCACCCTCACCCTGCTGACCAAGAACAGCTTTCTCGACGAAATCAACAAGCAGTACGTGATCACCGCCCGCGCCAAGGGCCTGAGCCGCACCCGCGTGCTCTATGGCCACGTGTTCCGCAACGCCATGCTGATCATCATCGCCGGCTTCCCTGCAGCCTTCATCGGCATGTTCTTCACCGGCTCGCTGCTGATCGAGGTGATCTTCTCCCTCGACGGCCTGGGCCTGATGAGCTTCGAGGCGGCGATCAACCGCGACTACCCGGTGGTGTTCGGCACGCTGTTCCTGTTCACCCTGCTCGGATTGCTGGTCAAGCTGGTCGGCGACCTGGCCTACACCCTGATCGATCCGCGCATCGACTTCGACAGCCGGGAGGGTTGAACCGTGATCAAACTGTCCCCCATCAACCAGCGCCGCTTCGCCCTGTTCAAGGCGCACAAGCGTGGCTGGTGGTCGCTCTGGCTGTTCCTCGCGCTATTCGGCCTGAGCCTTGGCGCCGAGCTGATCGCCAACGACAAGCCGATCGTGGTGCGCTACGACGGCGAGTGGTATTTCCCGGTGTTCAAGCGCTACGCGGAAACCACCTTCGGCGGCGAGTTCCCGTTGCAGGCCAACTACAAGAGCCCCTATATACAGGAACTGATCGAGGAGAAAGGCGGCTGGATGGTCTGGCCACCGATTCCGTTCGACTACACCAGCATCAACTACGACCTGCAGGTGCCTGCTCCTGCACCACCCTCGGGCGAGAACTGGCTGGGCACCGACGATCAGGGCCGCGACGTGCTGGCGAGGGTGATCTACGGCTTCCGTATCTCGGTGCTGTTCGCCCTGACCCTGACCCTGATCAGCTCGGTGGTCGGCGTGGTGGCCGGCGCCCTGCAAGGCTTCTACGGCGGCTGGGTCGACCTGCTCGGCCAGCGCCTGCTGGAGATCTGGTCGGCGCTGCCGGTGCTCTACCTGCTGATCATCCTCGCCAGCTTCGTGCAGCCGAATTTCTGGTGGCTGCTGGGGATCATGCTGCTGTTCTCCTGGATGAGCCTGGTGGATGTGGTGCGCGCCGAGTTCCTGCGTGGGCGCAACCTGGAATACGTGCGCGCGGCGCGGGCGCTGGGCATGGGCAACGGCGCCATCATGTTCCGCCATATCCTGCCCAATGCGATGGTCTCCACCATGACCTTCATGCCCTTCATCCTCACCGGCGCCATCGGCACCCTGACCGCGCTGGACTTCCTCGGCTTCGGTCTGCCGGCCGGCTCGCCGTCGCTGGGCGAACTGGTCGCCCAGGGCAAGGCCAACCTGCAGGCGCCCTGGCTGGGCATCAGCGCCTTCATGGTGCTGGCGATCATGCTGACGCTGCTGGTGTTCATCGGCGAGGCCGCCCGCGATGCCTTCGACCCGAGGAAATGACATGGACCAGAACCTGATCGAAGTACGCGACCTGGCGGTCGAGTTCAGCCACAGTGGCCAGGGCGGCGGCCAGCGGGCCGTGGAGAACGTCAGCTTCACCCTGCGACGGGGCGAAACCCTGGCGCTGGTGGGCGAAAGCGGCTCGGGCAAGTCCGTCACCGCCCACTCGATCCTGCGCCTGCTACCGGCCCAGGCCAGCCATCCGACCGGGCAGATCCACTACGCCGGGCAGGACCTGCTGCGCGCCAGCGAGAAGCAGATGCGCGGCATTCGCGGCAACCGCATCGCCATGGTCTTCCAGGAGCCGATGACCTCGCTCAATCCGCTGCACAGCATCGGCAAGCAGATCAACGAAGTGCTCGCCCTGCACAAGGGCCTGCGCGGCAAGGCGGCCACGGCACGCACCCTGGAGTTGCTGGAACTGGTCGGCATTCCCGAACCGGCCAAGCGCATTCGCGCCTTTCCCCACGAACTCTCGGGCGGCCAGCGCCAGCGCGTGATGATCGCCATGGCCCTGGCCAATGAACCGGAACTGCTGATTGCCGACGAGCCGACCACCGCGCTGGACGTCACCGTACAGCTGAAAATCCTCGAACTGCTCAAGGAATTGCAGGCGCGCCTGGGCATGGCCCTGCTGCTGATCAGCCACGACCTCAACCTGGTACGCCGCATCGCCCACCGCGTATGTGTCATGCAGCGCGGTCGCGTCGTCGAAGAAGCGGATTGCGAGACGCTGTTCGAATCGCCGCAGCATCCGTACACCCGTGAGCTGCTGGGCGCGGACCCGAGTGGCATGCCGGTTGATGTCGAGAACGCAGCACCGATGCTGCAGGCACGTGACCTGCGTATCTGGTTCCCGATCCGCAAAGGGCTGCTGCGACGTACTGTCGGGCATATCAAGGCGGTCGACGGTGTAACCTTCGAACTGCCCCGTGGGCAGACACTGGGCATCGTCGGCGAAAGCGGCTCGGGCAAGTCCACACTGGGCCTGGCCATCCTGCGCTTGATCGCCAGCCAGGGCGAGATTCTGTTCCAGGGGCAATCGCTGCAAGGCTTGTCGCAGCGACAAGTACGCCCGCTGCGGCGGCAGATGCAGGTGGTCTTCCAGGACCCCTTCGGCAGCCTCAGCCCACGCATGTCGGTCGGGCAGATCGTCGGTGAAGGACTGCGCATACACGGCATGGGCAACGAGGAGGAACAGGAACGGGCGATCATCGCCGCGCTGGAGGAAGTCGGCCTGGATGCGGCGACCCGCCACCGCTACCCCCACGAGTTTTCCGGTGGGCAGCGCCAGCGCATCGCCATCGCCCGGGCATTGGTACTGAAGCCGGCGCTGATCCTGCTGGACGAGCCGACCTCGGCACTGGATCGGACGGTACAGCGGCAAGTGGTCGAACTCCTGCGCTCATTGCAGGCAAAATACGACCTGACCTACCTGTTCATCAGCCATGACCTGGCGGTGGTACGGGCGCTGAGTCACCAGATCATGGTGATCAAGCAGGGCCAGGTAGTCGAACAGGGCGCGGCACGCGATATCTTTGCCGCACCGCAACACCCTTACACCCAACAGTTGCTGGAGTCGGCCTTCCTGGCCCCGGCAGCAGATGAACCAGCAGAAAAAGGATAAACACATGGGTTTTCTTACCGGCAAGCGCATCCTGATCGTCGGCGTGGCCAGCAAGCTGTCCATCGCTTCGGGCATCGCCGCCGCCATGCACCGTGAAGGCGCCGAACTGGCATTCACCTACCAGAATGAAAAGCTCAAGGGCCGCGTCGAAGAGTTCGCCAGCGGCTGGGGCTCCAATCCTGAGCTGTGCTTCCCCTGCGACGTGGGCAATGACGAAGACATCACCAAGGTCTTCGAAGCGCTGGCACAGAAGTGGGACGGCCTCGACGGCATCGTCCATTCGGTCGGCTTCGCCCCCGGTGACCAGCTCAACGGCGACTTCACCGAAGTCACCACCCGCGAAGGCTTCAAGATCGCTCACGACATCAGCGCCTACAGCCTGGTCGCACTGGCCAAGGCCGGTCGCGAGCTGATGAAGGAGCGCAACGGCAGCATCCTCACCCTCTCCTACCTGGGTGCCGAGCGCACCATGCCCAACTACAACGTCATGGGCATGGCCAAGGCCAGCCTGGAAGCCGGTGTACGTTACCTGGCCGGTAGCCTCGGTCCGGAAGGCATCCGCGTCAACGCCATCTCCGCCGGCCCGATCCGCACCCTGGCCGCCAGCGGCATCGCCAGCTTCCGCAAGATGCTGGCCGCCAACGAGAAGCAGACTCCGCTGCGTCGTAACGTGACCATCGAGGAAGTCGGCAACGCCGGCGCCTTCCTCTGCTCGGACCTCGCCTCGGGCATCAGCGGTGAAATCCTCTACGTCGATGGCGGCTTCAACACCACCGCCATGGGCAACCTGGAAGACTGATCCCTCCGGCGAAAGCCAATCGCACGCTGAAAGCGCTCGACGCAGGACGACAGGCCCCGGCCTCTCGTCCTGCTCGACAGCCTTCAGCGCGCCCTCCCTGCTCCATCTTCGGCCGCACGCCTGCCTCATTCCCCCTTGTCCCGCCCCCGCAAACAGTGGGAACCTTGCCGCAGTCCGGGGCTCGAAACCCTGTGGGACACGATCGTCCCATCGCAACTGACCATGAGGAGAGGCAAATGGCTGTCGAATCAAGCAAGGCAAGTGCAAGCAAAGCCAAGAAGGCCGTTGAAGAGGCTGTCGACGACGTACTGGAGCCTTCCAGGCCGCTGATCGACAAGGAAGCCCACCGCCGCAACCTGCAGAACGCCCAGAGCGCACTGATCGACGAATTCCACACCCTGATCGCCGACACCGAGCGCCTGCTCCAGTACACCCAGGAAACCGCTGGCGAACAGAGCGATGAACTGCGCGACAAGGTCAACGAAAACCTCGCACGGGCCCGCGAGCTGATCAAGGAAACCGAGAGCAGCGTGCGTGACCAAGGGCAAGCTGCCCTGCAGAACACCGAACAATACATCCAGGACAACCCCTGGAAATCCATCGGCATCGCTGCCGGCGTGGGCTTTCTGGTCGGTCTGCTGACTCGCCGCTGAACACCTGCGACAGGGGAATTCGAATGGATGCAAGGCAATCCAGCGACGCGCCACAAGGGCCATCGCTGAAAAAACTGGGAGGTGCCCTGGCAGGTTTGCTGCAAGGGCACCTGGAACTGCTGGGCATCGAGTTCCAGGAGGAAAAGGCCCGTACCTTCCGCCTGTTCCTGCTGGCCGGGATCAGCCTGATCCTCAGCCTGCTGATTCTGGTGGGGCTGTCGGCTGCTGTCGTCATCGTCTTCTGGGACGACCACCGTATCGCGGCGATCCTCGGGCTGTGCGCGGCCTATGCCATCGGGCTGGCCGTTTGCATCCTGCACGCCATACGGCTGGTGAAAGCCGGTGCCACGCCATTCGAAGCCACCTTGCAGGAACTCGCCCGCGACCGGGAGCGCCTACTGCCATGAGCCGTCCACTGAGTCATGCCGCACAACGACAGGCACGCAAGGAACTGGTACGCCTGCGCATGGAAATGAACCGCCAGCAGTTGCGCTACAACGCGCGCCCATTGCTGGAGCCATTGCGCCAGGTGAGGAATGTGGTCGAGGCACGTCGTGAGCAGGCGACCTCCAGGAAACCCCTGGCAATCGCCGCAACGATCGTGCTCGGCCTGTTCGGCCGGCGCCTGGGACGGGTCGGCCAACTGGCGAGAATCGCCCTCGCGGCTTACCCCATCATCCAGGGGCTGCGCAAGCAGCGCTCCTGACCACGGGCACAGAAAAGCCATGCAGGCGAAGCACGCTGTCGCCTGCATGGCCTCGCTCATACACCTACCCCCGCAGAATCGGCCTGGACGGGCGGACGTCCCGGTGTGACCTGAATGGAAGTCTGGCATTCTGATACTCGGTCATACTGAATGCTCAGGAGAGAAGTCATTGGATTGGCATACCCTGCTCAACCGCGAACGCCTCGGCAAGGAGCTGCACAGCTCCCAGGAGCCGGGCCGTAGTCCTTTTCACAAGGACCATGACCGCATCATCTTCTCCGGTGCGTTTCGCCGCCTCGGGCGCAAGACACAGGTGCACCCGGTATCCAGCAACGACCATATCCACACGCGCCTGACCCACTCGCTGGAAGTGAGCTGCGTCGGACGCTCGCTCGGCATGCGCGTCGGCGAAGTATTGCGCAGCGAACTGCCCGCCTGGTGCGACCCAGCCGACCTCGGCATGATCGTGCAATCCGCCTGTCTGGCACACGACATCGGCAACCCGCCCTTCGGTCACTCCGGCGAGGACGCCATTCGTCACTGGTTCCAACAGGCCGCCGCACGCGGCTGGCTGGACGACATGGACGATGCGCAGCGCGATGACTTCCTCAACTTCGAAGGCAACGCCCAGGGCTTCCGGGTGCTGACGCAACTGGAATACCACCAGTTCGACGGCGGCACCCGGCTGACCTACGCCACCCTGGGCACCTACCTGAAATACCCCTGGACTTCACGCCACGCGCACGCGCTGGGCTACAAGAAGCACAAGTTCGGCTGTTATCAGAAAGAACTGCCGATCCTCGAGCAGATCACCAGCAAACTGGGTATGCCGTTGCAGCAGGACCAGCACTGGGCCAGGCACCCGCTGGTGTACCTGATGGAAGCCGCCGACGACATCTGCTACGGCCTGATCGACCTGGAAGATGGTCTGGAAATGGAGCTGCTCGAGTACGCGGAAGTCGAAGCGCTGTTGTTGGGTCTGGTCGGCGACGACCTGCCGGAAACCTACCGCCAACTCGGGCCACGCGACTCACGCCGGCGCAAGCTGGCGATCCTGCGCGGCAAGGCCATCGAACACCTGACCAACGCGGCAGCCAAGGCTTTTGTCGACCAGCAATCCAGCCTGCTTGCCGGAGAGCTTGCCGGCGACCTGGTCGAGCATATGCATGGCCCGGCCAAGCAATGCGTGCTGCGCGCCAAGGCCATGGCGCGGGAGAAGATATTTCAGGACAAGCGCAAGACCCTGCACGAGATCGGCGCCTACACCACCCTGGAGATTCTGCTCAATGCATTCTGCGGCGCGGCACTGGAGCAGCATGGCGGCAAATCGTTGTCCTTCAAGAACCAGCGCATTCTCGATCTTCTCGGCAACAATGCACCCTCGCCGACCTGCTCGCTCTATGAAGCCTTCCTGCGCATGATCGACTTCATTGCCGGCATGACCGACAGCTATGCCACGGAAATGGCGGGAGAGATGACTGGTCGCTCCAGTCCGGTATAACGCAATGGCCAAGACGAAACCCAGATTCCTGCGACAGACCCTGCACTGGCAACCCGGCCGCCCCGCCTGGGGCCCCGCCGTGGTCGCCGGTCTTGGTTGCGCCCTGCCCTTGCTGCTGGGCCTGTTCAGCGGCCACCCGGGCTTTCTCTGGGCGACGGTCGGTGCCTTCCAGGCCGCCAAGGCCAACCCCCTGCACCGCTTCGGCATGCTGCGCATGCTGCTGTTGATCTTTCTTGGCGCCACCAGCGCCGGGCTCGGCTTCTGGGCCGCACCTCATCCGCTGATCAGCCTGGGACTGTTCGCCTTCTACGGCCTGCTACTGGCCTGGCTGCAGCGTTACGGCAGCGAGGCGGGCAAACTGGGTATCGGCCTGGCCATCTGCCTGTGCCTGGGCCAGGGTCAGTACGGCATCGCCGACTTCAACAACCCGCAGGCCATCGCCGTGCTGTTCGCCCTCGGCGGCCTCTGGGTCACCTTGCTGGCATTCGGTCTGCGTGGCCTGCATGGCCTGCGCATGTGGCCGTACATGCCACGCCTGATGAGCATCATCCGCACCCTGCACCGGCAGGCCCGGCGTACGCCGATCCGGCAGTGGCGACTGCATGCGCTGACTTACCTGGTCGCCTGCTCGGCAGCGGGATTGCTGGTCAACCTGGCCGAACTGCCTCGCGGCTACTGGCTGACACTGGCGGTATTCACCACCTTGCAGATGGACCTGCGCGACAGCCTGCTACGGGCGCTACAAGCCAGCCTGGGCATACTCGCGGCAGCCACGGCGCTGATCTACATGGGGCACAGCCTGTCCGACCCACCCCTGATGGTGATGATCATGCTGCCGATGATCATGCTCAGCCGGGCATTCCAGGCCAATCACTATGGGTTGTTCGTGCTACAGACGACCTTGTGCTTCCTGCTGCTGGCGGAAACCCTGGCCAATGACTGGCACTTGCCGGAAATCAGGCTGATCAATGCCGCGTTGGGCGTGGGACTGAGCCTGCTGGTCATCGTCGTGATGCACTTCGTGGCAAAAGGACTCGACCGGCTCAGGGAGCGCAGAGGCACGAAGGCCTCTGCTGGAGGGATCACGCAGTGACGTTGACCGGCCTTTCCGGGTACCAGACGTCCATCAGCGGGCTGGCGGTGAACTCAGCCAGTTCGCCACGGCCGGAGAGCCACGTCTGCACCTGCTGACGCTGCTCATCGTTGACCGAGCCACGACGGGCCAGGCAGACGAAGCCATAGTCTTCACCGCCGACATAGCCCAGTTCCAGCCCGTCCAGTGCAGTCAGGAAGGCATAGAGGAAGTCATCGCGCTCGCTGTCACCGGCATTTTCCTTATAGGTCAGGTTGACCTCGAAACCCAGTTCCTGAAATTCGTCGACACAGAGCTTCTTGCGCAAACGACGCGAACGATTGGTCGCCATGGGGGTGCATCCTCTCTACAGGTGGTGGTGGCGCGCACTCTACCAGCTAGGCGATGACAAGGCGATCAAAGCACAGGACGGGATGTCTCAAGCGGCACGATAGTCCGTACAATGGCCGACTTCAAAAGCGGATTCGTGACGGCCGCCTGTCCTCTTCACACCCTGCACAGACTATTTTCACCATGAGAAGATTTTTTCGTTATCTCGTAGTGGGTGCCCTGACCGCCCCCCTGGCCTTTTCTACCCTGGCCGCCCCGATCCACCAGACCCTGCCAGCCGCCGTCGAGCAGGCGCTCAAGCGCAACAAGATAGAGTCCTCCGCGCTTTCCCTGGTGATGCTGCCACTGACTGGCAACGCCACCCCGACCATCGTCAACGCCGATGTCTCGGTCAACCCGGCCTCGACCATGAAGCTGGTGACCACCTACGCCGCCCTGGAGATGCTCGGCCCGACCCATCAGTGGCGCACCGAGTTCTATGCCGACGGCCCGCTCAAGGACGGAGTCCTCAATGGCAACCTCTACCTCAAGGGCGGCGGCGACCCCAAGCTGAACATGGAGCGCCTGTGGCTGCTGCTGCGGGACCTGCGCGCGAATGGCGTGCGCCAGGTCACCGGCGACCTGGTGCTCGACCGCAACTATTTCGTCCAGCCAGAACTGCCGCAATTCGACGATGACGGCGGCGACAGCAACAAGCCCTACCTGGTCGGGCCGGATTCGCTGCTGGTCAACCTCAAGGCCATGCGCTTCGTCGCGCGTAACGATGCCGGCAAGGTCGAGATCGCCGTCGAACCGCCGATCGCCACGGTACGCATCGACAATCGCGTGCAGAGCCTGCCCGCCGCCAAATGCCCCGGCTGGCCGGAGGTCGTCTACAACCCGATCAAGAATGCCGACGGCAGCGAAGTCACCGTGGTCGTCAGCGGCAAGCTGCACGTCGGTTGCAGCTCGCAGACCTACCTCTCCGTGCTCGACCACCAACACTATGCGGCGGGCGCAGTACGCGCCATCTGGAAGGAACTGGGCGGCAATGTCCAGGGCCATGATCGCCTGGGCACCGTGCCGAAGGATGCCCGCCTGCTGGCCAGGGCCCT
The DNA here is from genome assembly GCF_013395055.1 of Pseudomonas sp. ABC1. Lineage (NCBI taxonomy): Bacteria > Pseudomonadati > Pseudomonadota > Gammaproteobacteria > Pseudomonadales > Pseudomonadaceae > Pseudomonas > Pseudomonas sp. ABC1. The sequence goes on along the minus strand of NZ_CP058349.1, from coordinate 3,924,440 downwards.
CTCGCCCGACCTGGTGGAAATCATCCGCGACATCAACAAGTACAGTAACAACACCATGGCCCGGCAACTGTTCCTGAGCCTCGGCGCCAGCTTCCGCAACGATGCCGACGGTGACGATGCCAAGGCGGCGCAACGGGTCATCCGCCAGTGGCTGGCGAAGAACAAGATGATCTCCCCGCACCTGGTGATGGAAAACGGCTCAGGGCTGTCGCGCGCCGAACGTGTCAGCGCCCGCGAGCTTGGCGCCATGCTGCAGAACGCCTGGCGCAGCCCCTACGCCGCGGAGTTCATCTCATCCATGCCGATCGCCGCCCGGGACGGCACCATGCGCAAGCGACTGCTCAATACCGGCGTCGCCGGCCAGGCGCATATCAAGACCGGCACCCTCAACACCGTCCGCGCCATCGCCGGCTACAGCCGCGACAAGCACGGCGATGTCTGGGCGGTGGTCGCCATCCTCAATCACCCACGCCCCTGGGGCGCCTCTGCGGTGCTCGATCAGGTGCTGATCAACCTCTACAGCCAGGCCCGCTGAAAGCAGGCGCAGTCTTGCCGTGAGCAAGACCGCGCCTGCGCGCATTACTGTCCGATACGTCTTTTGCCTGGCCCACGACGCGGTGGCCTTGTGTTCGTCGCTCCTGTGCGAATGCCAGATGGCGGGACGGGGCACGCGTGAATACATCCCTGTAGCTCTTCGCCGCCATCCCTGGCGGCGAAGGCCCCATCCCGCCACCTGGCACCCGCACAGCCATCTTCTGCGGCGACTGTAGGAAGAAGCCCGCGGGCCTTAGCCTTGCGCACCTAGGCTCCCGCCTGCGCGGGAGCGACGGAGTTGTAGCTTTTTCCTATGGTCACTTCGGTATTTGCCGCGAGCCCGACCAGACCCTCGTAGCAACCTTCGTCGGCAGGGACGCCGACGAAGAGCCCCATGGATGGGTTCATGCGTGTTGCGTAGAGGGGCTGGTCGGGATCGCGATACGCGGCCATGAGAACGACCAGCCCTGAACGCAATATTGAGCCGGCAATACAAGCCTAAAACCGTACATCGTTGTTTTCATGCGGTGTATTTCCTTAGAACCTGGGTATTGGCCGCCAACCCAGCCTACTGCCGCATGCCCCGACCGCTCTTGAGCAGCCCCACCGTGACCAGGTACAGCACCGCCACCGCAGCCAGCATAAAACTGATGGCGATGCCGATATGGATGTCGGAAACCCCCAGGATGCCGTAGCGGAAGGCGTTGACCATGTGCAGGATCGGATTGGCCAGCGACAGGGTCTGCCAGAATGGCGGCAGCATGTGGATCGAGTAGAACACCCCGCCCAGGTAGGTCAGTGGCGTCAGCACGAAGGTCGGCACGATGGAGATATCGTCGAAATTGCGCGCGAACACCGCGTTGATCAGGCCACCCAGGGAAAACACCGTCGCCGTCAGCACGATCACCAGCAGCGTCACACCCAGGTGATGCACCTGCAACTCAGTGAAGAACAGCGACAGCAGCGTGACGATAAAGGCCACCGCCAGGCCACGGGTAATACCGCCCAGGGCATAGCCGATGACGATCACATGGGGCGACACCGGCGACACCAGCAACTCCTCGATGGAGCGATGGAACTTGGTGCTGAAGAAGCTCGACACCACGTTGCTGTAGGCGTTGGTAATCACCGACATCATGATCAGCCCCGGCACGATGTACTGGGTATAGCTGAAGCCGTCCATCTCGCCGATACGCGCGCCGATCAGGCTGCCGAAGATCACGAAGTACAGCACCATGGTGATTGCCGGGGGCAGCAGCGTCTGCGGCCAGATGCGGATATAACGGCGAATCTCCCGGTAGGCGATGGTGTTCAGCGCGACCAGGTTGTCCCTCAGTTCAGGCTTCATGGAGCCACCTTCGACAGGTTGTTCTGCACCATCGACACGAAAAGCTCCTCCAGTCGGTTGGTCTTGTTGCGCAGGCTGCTCACCTCGATGCCCTTGGCTGCCAGCAGGCGGAACAGTTCGGTGACGCCCTGCTCCTTGTCCACCTGCACCTCCAGCGTGTGCGGGTCGACCAGGCGCGTGGGATAGACGCCCAGGTCAGGAACCTGCACCTGGGCATCCTTGAGGTCGAGCAGGAAGGTTTCCACATGCAGTTGCCGCAGCAGCTCACGCATGCTGGTGTTTCGCACAATTTCACCGTGGTCGATGATGCCGATGTTGCGGCACAACTGTTCGGCCTCTTCCAGGTAATGCGTGGTGAGGATGATGGTGATGCCCTCACGGTTCAGCCCGGTGAGAAAACTCCACATCGAACGCCGCAGCTCGATATCCACCCCGGCCGTCGGCTCGTCGAGGATCAGCAGGCGCGGTTGGTGGATCAGCGCCCTGGCGATCATCAACCGGCGCTTCATACCGCCGGAGAGCATGCGCGAGGCGACGTTGCGTTTGTCCCACAGCCCCAGCTCGTGCAGGTAGCGCTCGGCGCGCTCCTTGGCCACGCGGGCGGGAATGCCGTAGTAGCCGGCCTGGGTCACGAGAATATCGAAGGCTTTCTCGAACTGGTTGAAGTTGAACTCCTGCGGCACCACGCCCAGACAACGCTTGAGCCCGGAAGGGTCGCGATCCAGGTCGCGACCGAAGACTTCGACAGTGCCGGAGGTCTTGTTAACCAGGGTCGAAAGGATGCCGATGGTGGTCGACTTGCCGGCACCGTTGGGGCCAAGCAGCGCGAAGAAATCGCCTTCGGCCACGTCCAGGTCGATCCCCTTGAGGGCCTGGAAGCCGTTGCCATAGGTCTTGGTCAACTGACGGATGGAGAGAGCGGAACTCATAGAGGGCATGCACACAACACGGGAAGGTGGATGGCAGATGGGGGCGCCAACGCACAATTGCAACCAGGAATTACACCTGGCTTGCCAGATGCCCCTGCACGATGGAGTGCAAGAACTTCCAGCAGAGACTGCCGGTCAACTGCACAACCCACCCGTTCGAGGAGAGGAACGCCATGTCGCTGATCTGGTTACTGGTTCTGTTGCTGGGTATCGCCATCCTGGCCCACCTGCGTCTTGGCGCCCGCCCGATCCTCGGAGCCGTGGCCGCCTACCTGCTGCTGATGGGGCTGTGCAACGGCGGCCCCGTGTGGCTTATGTTCATCCTGTGGCTGGGCCTGGCGGCCGTTGCCATTCCCGTACTCAGCAGCGGGCTGAGGCGAACGTATTTCAGCGCGCCGATGTTCGACTGGTTCAGGAAAGTCCTGCCACCGATTTCCGCAACCGAGCGCGACGCCATCGACGCAGGCAGCGTCTGGTGGGACGGCCAGCTCTTCAGCGGCCGCCCGGACTGGGACACCCTGCTCGCCTATCCCGTGGCCAGGCTCACTGACGAAGAACAAGCCTTTATCGATGGCCCCACCGAAGCACTCTGCGCACTGGTCGACGAGTGGGACATCAGCCAGCGCCTGGACCTGCCCCCGGAAGCCTGGGACTTTATCAAGACCCACGGTTTCTTCGCCCTGATCATTCCCAAGGAATACGGCGGCAAGGGCTTTTCCGCCTACGCCCACTCGCAGGTGGTGATGAAGCTGGCGACTCGCAACGGCGACCTGGCCAGCACCGTGATGGTGCCCAACTCCCTCGGCCCGGCGGAACTGTTGCTGCACTACGGCACCGAGGCGCAACGCAACCATTACCTGCCACGCCTGGCCAATGGCAGCGACATCCCCTGCTTCGCCCTGACCGGCCCCCACGCCGGCTCCGATGCCGGCGCCATGACCGACACCGGCGTGATCTGCAAAGGCCAGTGGCAAGGCGAAGAAGTCATCGGCCTGCGCCTGAACTGGGAAAAACGCTATATCACCCTCGGCCCGGTGGCGACCCTGCTCGGCCTGGCCTTCAAGACCTACGACCCGGACCACCTGCTGGGCGACAAGGACGAACTGGGCATCAGCCTGGCCCTGATCCCCACCGACACCGCCGGCGTCAGCATCGGCCGTCGCCATTTGCCGCTGGGTGCGGCATTCATGAACGGCCCGAACTGGGGCAAGGACGTCTTCGTACCCCTGGACGCCATCATCGGTGGGCAGGACATGATCGGCAAAGGCTGGATGATGCTGATGAACTGCCTGTCCGTCGGCCGCTCCATCTCCCTGCCAGCCACCGGTGTCAGCGCCGCCAAGACCTGCAGCTATGTGTCCGGGCGCTACGCGAGCATCCGCGAGCAGTTCGGCGTGCCGCTGGCGGCCTTCGAAGGTATCCAGGAGCCCCTGGCGCGCATCGGCGGCAATGCCTGGCTGATGGACAGCGCGCGCATCCTCACCGCCAACGCGGTGGACCTGGGCGAAAAGCCCTCGGTACTTTCGGCGATCCTCAAGTACCACCTGACCGAACGTGGCCGCGAGTGCATCCGCGACGCCATGGATATCCACGGCGGCAAGGCCATCATCCTCGGCCCCAGCAACTACCTGGGTCGCCTGTGGCTGTCGGCGCCGATCTCGATCACCGTCGAAGGTGCCAACATCCTCTCGCGCAACCTGATGATCTTCGGCCAGGGTGCCATTCGCTGCCATCCCTTCGTGCTCAAGGAAATGGAACTGGCCAACGAACCGGATCGTGACCGCGCCGTCGCCCGCTTCGACGAATTGCTGTTGCAACACATCGGCTTCGCCATCGGCAACAGCGCCAGCACCCTGGTGCTCGGCCTGACCCTGGGCAAACTGGGCAACGCCCCCGGCAATGAGCTGACTCGCCCCTACTTCCGTGCGCTGGACCGACTGGCCGCTGCCTTCGCCATGCTCGCCGACCTGTCGATGATGCTGCTCGGTGGCGAACTCAAGCGCCGCGAGCGCCTGTCCGCGCGCCTGGGCGATGCCCTCAGCCACCTCTACCTGGCCTCGGCCGCGCTCAAGCGCTACCACGACCTGGGCTATCCGACCGAGCAGGCCGCGCTGCTGCGCTGGAGCCTGGAAGACTGCCTGCACAAGGCGGAACAGGCGCTGGCCGGCGTGCTGCAGAACTTCCCCAACAAAGCACTGGGCTGCCTGCTGCACCTGCTGGTCTTCCCCTTCGGCGCACGCCATGCAGGCCCATCCGATGAACTGGACGCACAGGTCGCGGAAATCCTCGGACGCCCGGAAGGCGACCCGGCGCTGGAGCAGATACTCGAAGGCGCCTACCGCCCAGAATCGCCCGAGCAACCACTGGGCGCCCTGAAGCAGGCCTTCGAGCAGTTGCACGCGCAACGCGAAACCCTGCGCACCGTACAGAAAGCCCTCAAGCGCGGCGATCTCCAGCCGGAGCCAGGGGAAGATGTCATCCTCGCGGCGCAGCGGGCCGGCCTGCTCAACGAGGAAGAGGCCAGGCTCGTGCAGGCGGCAGAAGCCGCGCGGCGCAAGGTCATCGACGTGGACGACTTCGACAAGGCCGAGCTGCAGCGTCACGCGGTGGAGCCGAGCTGAGTCTGCCGGCAACCTGGGAGGCTACAGCGTCCGTCATCACCCCTCGGAAAAACCTTCGTCGGCAGGAACGCCGACGAAGAACCCCCTTCTTATCCGATGTTTCGTGGAACGACTGGCCGGGCTCGCAAGAGACGGACAAGCGAGCATTAGCATAGAACCATCGGATATTTCACAAGCCTTCGCCGCCTTGCCTAAGGTACGCCGCGCCATTACCCAGCCCATTGCGCACTGACGCCTCTCGCATAAACAGAAGAAAAGGTTATGTGATGGGCGTACTATTTGCGCCTGCCTTTGCACAGGAGTCTGCCATGCAATACCGCCCGCTTGGACGTACCGACCTCAAGGTCAGCGCCATCACCCTCGGCACCATGACCTGGGGCGAGCAGAACACCGAGGCCGAAGCGTTCGAACAGATCCGCCTGGCCAAGGATGCCGGGGTCAATACCCTGGATACTGCGGAGATGTATCCGGTCCCGCCCGGTGGCGAAACCTATGGCAGCACCGAACGCATCATCGGCAATTACTTCCGCCGCTTCGGCGACCGCAGCGACTGGATATTGGCCAGCAAGGTCGCCGGCCCAGGGCGCATGGAGCATATCCGCGACGGCAACCCGCGCCTGGACCGCGCCAATATCACCGCCGCCCTGGACGCCAGCCTGCAACGCCTCAACACCGACTACCTGGACCTCTACCAACTGCACTGGCCGGATCGCAAGACCAACTTCTTCGGAGAACTGGGCTTCAAGTACGACCCGGACGACCGCTTCGTCGCCATCGAAGACACCCTGGAAGTGCTTGACGACCTGGTCAAGGCGGGCAAGATTCGCCACATCGGCCTGTCCAATGAAACCCCATGGGGCGTGCAACGCTTCCTGCAACTGGCAGAAAGCCGCGGCTGGCCACGCGTGGTGTCCATCCAGAACCCGTACAACCTGCTCAATCGCAGCTTCGAGGTCGGCCTGGCGGAAATCGCCCTGCGTGAACAGGTCGGGCTGCTGGCCTACTCCCCCCTGGCGTTCGGCGTTCTCTCCGGCAAGTACCTGGACGGCGCCCGCCCGGCCAATGGCCGCCTGACCCTGTTCGAACGCTTCCAGCGCTACAGCAACCCGCAGGTCGAACGCATCGTGCCGCGCTACGTCGAACTGGCCCGACAGCACGCGATCGACCCTGCGCAACTGGCCCTGGCCTTCGTCACCAGCCGCCCCTTCGTCACCAGCAACATCATCGGTGCCACCAGCCTGGAACAACTCTCCAGCAACCTGGCGAGCATCGACGTCACGCTGGACGAGGCGCTGCTCGCCGAGCTGGAAGCGCTGCACCAATCACAACCCAACCCGGCACCGTGAAAGCCGGCTTGCCACGGCCTCGTAGGGGCGCCATTCCCGGTACATCCTGTTGAAACCGCACCAGGCGCGCGCCATGCCAATGACCCGCGCTTGACCGAACACCCTGTCGCGAGCCCTGAATTGTCCAGCCTCTCCAGCCCCACGAAACCTGCAAGCGTCTACCGCCACCCGGGCTTCCTGCCCTTCCTGATCGGCCGCATGGTCGCCGTCGGTGCGATCCAGATCCAGGCGGTGGTGGTCGCCTGGCAAGTCTACGAAATGACCCGCGACCCCATGTCCCTGGCCTATGTCGGGCTGGCGCAGTTCGTGCCCATGCTGCTGTTGCTGATGCCAGCGGGCGACCTGATCGACCGCTATGCGCGCAAGCCGATCCTGGCGCTCAGTTGGGGCGTCGAGGCGATCTGTGCGGCACTGCTGGCCTGGTTGTCCTTCAGCGGCACACAGAACCCGCTGGGGATCTACGCGGTGCTGGCGCTGTTCGGCTGCGCCCGCGCCTTCACCGGGCCGGCGCTGCAAAGCCTGCTGCCGCAGATCGTGCCCCGCGAGCAACTGGCCGCTGCCATCGCCGCCAACAGCATGATCATGCGCGGTGCCAGCATCCTCGGCCCGCTGTTCGGGGGAGGCCTGTATGCCTGGGGTGGCGGTGTGCTCACCTACGGCCTGTGCATGAGCGGCTTCCTGCTCGGGCTGCTGTTGCTGATCTGGGTACCCGTGCGCTTCGCCGAGAAGATGGAAAAACCGGACGGCGCCGCCTGGGAGCGCTTCACGGCCGGCATTCACTTCATCCGCAATCGCCCGATCATCCTCGGCACCATCTCCCTCGACCTGTTCGCCGTACTGCTGGGCGGCGTCGTCGCCCTGCTGCCGATTTATGCCCAGGACGTGCTCCAGGTCGGCCCGGAAGGCCTGGGCGCCCTGCGCAGCGCCATCGCCATCGGCGAGATCGGCATGGGTCTGTACCTGAGCTTGCATCCGTTCAACCACAAGGTCGGCCTCACCATGTTCGGCGCCGTCGCCATCTTCGGCCTGGCCAACCTGGTGTTCGCCCTGTCCACGCTGTTCTGGCTGTCCTTCGCTGCCCTGCTGATCGCGGGCGCCGCCGACATGGTCAGCGTCTATATCCGCTCCTCACTGATCCAGTTCTCGACACCGGACAACATGCGTGGCCGCGTCAACGCGGTGAACATGCTGTTCATCGGTTCCTCCAACGAACTGGGCGAATTCCGCGCCGGCAGCAGCGCCGCCTGGCTCGGCGTGGTGCCCGCCGCCGTACTGGGCAGCCTGTGCTCGATCGGTATCGTCGCGACCTGGATGCTCTGGTTCAAACCCCTGCGCCAGATCGACCGCTTCGAACAGGCCAGCCCCAAGGACTGACGGCGGCCGCGATCAATCCCCGGTGTATTCGCAACCACTGGTGCAGGTTTCATGCACGCGGATGCGCGAGAGCCCCGGCAGCAGCGGCTTCAAGCGTGCCCAGAGCCACTGGGCCAGCACCTCGCTGGTGGGGTTCTCCAACCCGGGGATATCGTTCAGGTAATGGTGATCGAGCTGCTCGTAGATCGGCCGGAAGATGGCCTTGATATCGGAAAAGTCCATGACCCAGCCCGACACCGGGTCCAGCGGCCCCTTCACATAGATGGCGACCCGAAACGAGTGGCCATGCAGACGCCCACATTTGTGGCCATCGGGTACGTTCGGCAACTTGTGTGCCGATTCGAAGGTGAATTCTTTATAGATTTCCATGCAAACCTCGCCCCACTGGACCGCCCTGTACGAAGCCCTGCCGAAAGGCAGGGTCGAACGACCTGAAAAAGGCCGCGATTATGCATCAGAACGACCGGCTTGCGCTGCGATGGAGCTTTCTCCCCTCGCCCATTTATGGGGGATGGGCCGGGGGAGAGGGTTCTTCCGTCTGACACCCTCTCCCCAGCCCTCTCCCGCAAGCGGGAGAGTGAGCAAAAGCGGGCGCTGCCGGGGATGTATTCCCACATGCCCCGTCCCGCCACCTGGCATCCGCACAGCCGTCTTCGCTGGTGACTGCCCGCCGACCTTAGCCTTGCGCACCTAGGCTCCCGCCTGCGCGGGAGCGACGGAGTTGTAGCTTTTTCCTATGGTCACTTCGGTATTTGCCGCGAGCCCGACCAGCCCCTCGGAGCAACCTTCGTCGGCAGGGACGCCGACGAAGAGCAGACCCTGATTCATATGGACGACGGGTTCATGCGTGTTGCGTAGAGGGGCTGGTCGGGTTCGCGACACCACGGACGCCAGGACAGCACAAACGGTCGATGGCCGGCCACAGACTGACTGGCCAACCCAGTTTCAACCTTCATATCGCGCAACGACCCAGCACCACCCGGCCGGACGCAATGACCTCGCCAGGCATCTGCGGTAGCATTGCCGCCCCTGAAAGCGGCCCAGCACCGACTTCCACCACACGGCGGCCTTGCAAGGCAGACGGAGACATCATGCACACACGCGCCCTGGTCCTCTTTTCCGGTGGGCAGGACTCCACCACCTGCCTGGCCTGGGCCCTGGACCGTTATCAGCACGTCGAGACCATCGGCTTCGACTACGGCCAGCGCCATAGCGTAGAGCTCGCCTGCCGGCAACGCATTCTCCAGCGCCTGCGCGAGGACTACCCGGCGTGGCGGGAGCGACTGGGAGAAGACCATTTCCTCGACCTGAAACTGCTGGGCCAGATCAGCGAAACGGCCATGACCCATGAAAAGGCCATCGAGTTCGAACAGAACGGCCTGCCCAACACCTTCGTACCGGGCCGCAACCTGCTGTTCTTCACCTTCGCCGCCGCACTGGCCTACAGACGTGGCCTCAGCGTGCTGGTGGGCGGCATGTGCGAGACGGATTACTCGGGCTACCCGGACTGCCGGGACAATACCCTGAAAGCCCTGCAAGTCTCCCTCAGCCTGGGCATGGACAGCGCCCTGGTGATCGAGACGCCGCTGATGTGGCTCGACAAGAACCAGACCTGGGCGCTGGCCAGCCAATTGGGCGGCAGCGGCTTCGTCGAGCTCATTCAGGAAGACACCCATACCTGCTACCTGGGCGAGCGCGGTCAGCGCCATGCCTGGGGCTATGGCTGTGGCGAATGCCCCGCCTGCCAATTGCGCAAGACCGGCTACCAGCAGTATGCGGAAGGCCCGTCATCCCATGCGCGGGATGTGTCGGCATGACCTACAGCGTCAAGGAAATCTTCTACACCCTGCAAGGCGAAGGCGCCCAGGCAGGACGTCCGGCGGTGTTCTGCCGCTTCACTGGTTGCAACCTGTGGTCGGGGCGGGAACAGGACCGTGCCACCTCCGTCTGTCGCTTCTGTGACACCGACTTCATCGGCACCGACGGGCCAGGCGGCGGCAAGTTCAGGCAAGCCGGAGCGCTCGCCGACGCCATCGACGCGCAATGGCCCGAACAGGATGCCCGCCATAAATACGTCGTGCTCACCGGCGGGGAGCCGCTACTGCAAGTGGACAAGGCCCTCACCGACGCGCTGCATGCCCGAGGCTTCACCATCGCGGTCGAAACCAACGGCACGATCGCCCCGCCCGAAGGCATCGACTGGGTCTGCGTCAGCCCGAAATCCAGCGCCGAGCTGGTCATCACCCGGGGCAATGAGCTGAAACTGGTCTATCCGCAGCAAGACGCCCTGCCAAGCCGGTTCGAGCAGTTGGATTTCGAGGTGTTCTACCTGCAACCGATGGACGAGGAAAAACGGCCGCAGAACACCCTGGACGCGATCGACTACTGCAAGGCCCACCCGCAATGGCGGCTTGGCCTGCAACAGCACAAGATCCTGATGATTCCCTGATTGCCACACCGCGCCTTGGGCGCGGCTCAGCACTCGTTCATCGATTCGCGAAAACGCAGCACCAGCTCCCTGAGTTGCCCGCGCCAGCCCTGGACATCTTCGAGGCTCAGCTCGTCGCTTGCCGGCTCCAGCGTCACGGCTTCGATCAGCGGTTGCGTCACGTCCTGGCGGACCTTCGGAGCAGGCCTCAGGGGCAGGAACAGCGCCGCATGGCTACGCAGCAGGCGTGCCAGCCAGGTGTCCGAATGCTCGGACAACTCGAGCAATTCCGCCAGTTCAGGGCTCGGCGATGCCTGCAGCAGTGGCCGCTTGAGAATCACCTCGACGGCCCCCCCTTCGGCACCTGCCAGGCGATAGAAGCCGCCCACCTCATGGCACAACCCCAGCAACGCGCCATACAGGTGCAACAGACACGTCTCGCGCTCGGCGGCCTGCAGCGTACTGTCGCCTTGCGTACGGGCCTGCTGCCAGCGCTCCAGCGCCAAACTGGTGAAGTGAAGTTTCTGGTTGGTGCGCGTGTAGCGTTCGTTGGCCATGCCTTGCGATCCTCTCAACGATAATGACTCTCAGCATGCGCCGGCGGCGCATCGAATACCAGAGACAGGAAAGGCCGACGCGATAATGGGAAAGCAGCAACGGGAGCCGGTTGCCCGGACGGGCCGAGAATGCGCCTGCACCCTGCGACCCACCCGCCCCGATCACCCGTCAGCGCACAGGCACTCGCCTCAGCGCTTGTCCTCAACCTTCCACTTGGAGCCGTCGTGGAAAGCCTTCCAGCCGGTCGGCTTGCCCTCGACCTCGGTCTGCACGTACTGCTCCTTGGTCTTGCGGCTGAAACGGATCACCGCTGGGCGGCCTTCCGGGTCACGCTGCGGGGCATCCAGCAGGAAGTGGTACTTCGGATCGATCTCGTCGCGGTGCGGCAACAGCTCGATCACCAGTGGTGCACGGGTCTCGCGGTTCTTCGGGAACTGGCTGGCAGCCAGGAACAGCCCCGATGCGCCGTCGCGCAGCACATAGGTGTCATCGACCTTCTCGCAGCGCAGCTCCGGCATTTTCACCGCGTCCATCTTCGGCGGCGCGGCTTCACCGTTCTTCAGCAGCTTGCGGGTGTTCTTGCACTGAGCGTTGGTGCAGCCGAAGAACTTGCCGAAGCGCCCGGACTTGAGCTGCATCTCGCTGCCGCACTTGTCGCACTCCAGGCTCGGACCTTCGTAGCCCTTGATCCGGTACTGGCCTTCCTCGACCTCGTAGCCGGTGCAATCCGGGTTGTTGCCGCAGATGTGCAGCTTGTGCCGCTCATCGAGCAGGTAGGCATCCATCGCCGTGCTGCAGATCGGGCAGCGGCGCTTGCCCAGCAGCACACGGGACTCCGACTCACCTTCGTCATCGGCGGCGATCTCATCGCCCGGGATCAGGTTGACGGTGGATTTGCAGCGCTCCTTGGGCGGCAGGCTGTAGCCCGAGCAGCCGAGGAACACGCCGGTCGAGGCGGTACGGATCATCATCGGCCGGCCACAGGCCTTGCACGGGATGTCGGTCAGGGTCGGCTGGTTGGAGCGCATGCCGCCATCGCTGGACTCGGCGATCTCCAGCTTCTGCTTGAAGTCCTTGTAGAACGCGTCCAGCAGGTGCTTCCACTCACGCTCGCCCTGGGCGACATCGTCGAGTTGCTCTTCCATGCCGGCGGTGAAACCGTAGTCCATCAGATCGGCGAAACTTTCGCTGAGACGCTCGGCAACGATGTCGCCCATCTTCTCGGCATAGAAGCGCCGGTTCTGCACGGTGACGTAGCCACGATCCTGAATGGTCGAGATGATCGCCACGTAGGTCGACGGGCGGCCGATACCGCGTTTCTCCAGTTCCTTGACCAGGCTCGCTTCGGAGAAACGTGCCGGCGGCTTGGTGAAGTGCTGGCTGGGGTCGAGCTTGAGCAGCTTGAGCAGCTCGCCCTCGGTCATTTCCGGCAGCACATCGTCCTCGCCGGCCTTGCCCTGCGGCGGCTGCACCCGGGTGAAACCGTCGAACTTGAGAATACGGCCCTTGGCGCGCAGCTCGAAATCGCCGGCAACGACGCTGACGGTGGTCGACAGGTACTGCGCCGGCGGCATCTGGCACGCCACGAATTGCCGCCAGATCAGCTCGTACAGGCGCTCGGCGTCGCGTTCCATGCCCGACAGTTGCGTAGGCCGCAGGTTGACGTCGGACGGACGAATCGCCTCGTGCGCCTCCTGGGCGCCTTCCTTGCTGCTGTAGACGTTCGGCTTGCCCGGCAGGTACTTGTCGCCGTACTCGCCCTCGATAAAGCCGCGCACCATGGCCACGGCATCGTCCGACAGATTGGTCGAGTCGGTACGCATATAGGTGATGTAGCCCGCCTCATAGAGACGTTGGGCCATCATCATGGTCTTCTTCACACCGAAGCCCAGGCGCGTACTGGCGGCCTGTTGCAGGGTGGAGGTGGTGAATGGCGCCGAGGGCTTGCTGCTGGTCGGCTTGTCCTCGCGGCGTGCGACGCTGTAGCTCGATGCCTTGAGCTTGGCCAGCGCGGCCTGGGCCTGGGCTTCGTTGAGCGGCTTGAATGCCTCGCCGTGCTCGCGCGCCACTTCGAAACGGACCTTGGCGCCTTTGGCGGTGCCCAGGTCGGCATGCACTTCCCAGTACTCTTCGGGAATGAAGGCGCGGATTTCCTTCTCGCGCTCGACCACCAGCTTCACCGCCACCGATTGCACGCGGCCAGCGGACAGCCCACGGGCAATCTTCGCCCACAGCAGCGGCGACACCATGTAGCCCACCACGCGGTCGAGGAAGCGCCGCGCCTGCTGCGCGTTGACCCGGTTGATGTCCAGCTCGCCAGGATGGGCGAAGGCTTCCTGGATCGCCTTCTTGGTGATCTCGTTGAACACCACGCGCCTGTAGCGGCTGTCATCGCCGCCAATGGACTCACGCAGGTGCCAGGCGATGGCTTCCCCCTCTCTATCCAAGTCGGTCGCGAGATAGATGGTGTCGGCATCCTTGGCCAGTCGTCGCAACTCGTCGATGACCTTTTCCTTGCCCGGCAGGATCTCGTAGCGCGCCTTCCAGCCATGCTCCGGGTCGATGCCCATGCGCGTGAACAACTGACGCTTGGCCTTCTCCTTGGGCGACAGTGCCGGACTCTCGGCGCTCGCCGCCTTGCCACGCTTGACCGGCTCCTTGGTGCCCGAACCACTGGTGGGAAGGTCGCGGATATGGCCGATACTCGACTTCACCACGTACTGGTTGCCCAAATACTTGTTGATGGTCTTGGCCTTGGCCGGTGATTCCACGATGACCAGCGATTTACCCATGGGGAGGAAGGTTCCTGAATCGAGAGAGCGAAAAGGCGGCGGGCGCCGGAAAAGCACCGCTATATATAGTGGCGATGGAGGTAAGGTCAAGCACGCGGGGTTGGGTCGGCCTGCAATCGGCCACTTTCAGCCTCGATCAGGGCGAAGCGTGGCAAGCGTTCGCCCTCGACCTCCACCTGCTCCAGAAACATCGAAAGCGGACGCACCCAGAAACCGAAATCGCCGTAGAGCGCCTGGTAGAAGACCACGTCCTCCTCCGTCTCGGAATGCTTCGCCACGGCGAATACACGGTAATGCGGCCCCTTGTAATGACGATAGAGGCCCGGCTCGATACACATGGACAACTCCCTTGAACGGAAAAATGAAGACTGGATCACGACAGGCCATCGCCGAAAGCGATGCCACACAGGGCCGCCGCCAGGAATGACGGACCATAAACGAAAACCGGGGCACAAGGCCCCGGTCTATCGGACACGAACGCGTCAGACCCGTTCGAATACCGTGCTGATGCCCTGCCCGAGGCCGATGCACATGGTGGCCACCCCAAGGGTACCGCCATTCTGCTTCATCACGTTGAGCAGCGTACCCGAGATGCGCGCACCCGAGCAGCCGAACGGATGTCCCAGGGCGATGGCGCCGCCGTGCAGGTTGACCTTCTGCTCCATCTTGTCCAGCAGCTTCAGGTCCTTCAGCACCGGCAGTGCCTGGGCGGCGAAGGCTTCGTTCAACTCGACGAAGTCGATATCGTCGATGCTCAGGCCGGCCCGCTTCAGCGCCTTCTGCGTCGACGGCACCGGGCCATAGCCCATGATCGCCGGATCGACCCCGGCCACCGCCATCGAACGCACCACCGCCAGCGGCTCCAGCCCCAGGTCCTTGGCCCGTTGCGCACTCATCACGATCATGCAGGAGGCGCCATCGGTGATCTGCGAGGACGTACCCGCCGTCACGGTGCCATCCTTGGGATTGAACACCGGCTTGAGGGCCGCCAGGCCTTCCAGGGTGGTGTCCGGGCGGATCGTTTCGTCATGTTCGAAGCGTCGCAGGAAGCCGGCCTCGTCATGCCCTTCCAGCGGGATGATCTCGTCCTTGAACTTGCCTTCCTGGGTCGCCTTCCAGGCCAACTGGTGCGAGCGGTAGGCGAACTGGTCCTGCGCTTCGCGGGTGATACCGTGCATCTTGCCGAGCATCTCGGCAGTCAGCCCCATCATGCCCGAGGCCTTGGCCGCATACAGCGACAGCTGCGGGTTGGGATCGACGCCGTGCATCATGCTGACGTGGCCCATGTGCTCGACGCCGCCCACGATGAACACATCGCCGTTGCCGGTCTGGATCGCCTGGGCCGCGGTGTGCAGCGCGCTCATGGAGGAGCCGCACAGGCGGCTGACGGTCTGCGCGGCGCTGGTGTGCGGGATGCGCGTCAGCAACGAGGCCATGCGGGCGATGTTCCAGCCCTGCTCCAGGGTCTGGTTGACACAGCCCCAGATCACGTCCTCGACCTCGGCCGGATCGACCTTGGGGTTGCGCGCCAGCACGCCTTCGATCAGGTTCGCCGACAGGCTCTCGGCGCGGGTGTTGCGGTGCATGCCGCCCTTCGAGCGGCCCATCGGGGTACGGCCGAAGTCGACGATGACGACATCTCTTGGATTCAGACTCATATCTTCGTTCTCACTCGTTTAGCCCTGACGGGCTATTAACCGTAAAAGCGCTGGCCATTGGCAGCCATCTCGCGCAGCTTCGCGGTTGGCTGGTACAAGGCGCCCAGGTCGGCATAACGATCGGCCAGTGCGACGAACTCGGCCACGCCGACGGCGTCGATATAGCGCAACGCACCGCCACGGAACGGCGGGAAGCCGATGCCGTAGATCAGACCCATGTCGGCCTCGGCGGCGCTCTCGACGATGCCATCCTCCAGGCAGCGCACCGCCTCCAGGCACAGCGGGATCATCATGAAGTTGATGATGTCCTCATCGGTCACTTCACGCTGTTCGTAGACCACCGGCGCCAGCACCGACTGCACGCTGGCGTCGACCACCTTGGCCGGCTTGCCGCGCTTGTCCACTTCATAGGCGTAGAAGCCCTTGCCGTTCTTCTGGCCGAGGCGATTGGCCTCGTACAGCGCGTCCACGGCGGTCTTGCGCTCGTCTTTCATGCGGTCGGGGAAGCCTTCCGCCATGACGTCGCGGGCATGGTGGGCGGTGTCGATACCGACCACGTCCATCAGGTAGGCCGGGCCCATCGGCCAGCCGAACTTTTCCATGACCTTGTCGACCCGCACGAAGTCCACACCGGCACTGACCAGGCGGGCGAAGCCACCGAAGTACGGGAACAGCACGCGGTTGACCAGGAAGCCCGGGCAGTCGTTGACCACCACCGGGCTCTTGCCCATCTTCTTGGCGTAGGCGACGGTGGTGGCGATGGCTTGCTCGCTAGTCTTCTCGCCACGGATCACTTCCACCAGCGGCATCATGTGCACCGGATTGAAGAAGTGCATGCCGCAGAAGTTTTCTGGTCGCTGGAGCGCTTCAGCCAGCAGGCTGATGGAGATGGTCGAGGTGTTGGAGGCGATGATCGCGTCCTCGCGCACCTGCGCCTCCACTTCGGCCAGCACGGCCTTCTTGACCTTGGGATTCTCCACCACCGCCTCGACCACGATGTCGACAGTGGCGAAATCGCCATAGGACAGGGTCGGACGGATGGCGGTGAGCGCCTCGGCCATCTTCTCGGGTGTCAGTCGCCCTTTCTCGACCCGGTTGCCGAGCAATTTGGAGGCTTCGGCCAACCCGGCCTGGATACCCTCCTCGCGGATATCCTTCATCAGGATCGGCGTGCCCTTGAGGGCCGACTGGTAGGCGATGCCACCGCCCATGATCCCGGCGCCCAGCACTGCGGCGAGCTTCACCTCGCGGGCCGTCTTGTCGTAGGCCTTGGCTTTTTTCTTCAGTTCCTGGTCGCTGAGGAACAGACCGACCAGGCTCTGCGCGACCGAGGTCTTGGCCAGCTTGACGAAGCCAGCGGCTTCCACTTCCAGCGCTTTCTCACGCCCGAAGCCTGCGGCCTTCTGGATGGTCTTGATCGCCTCGACCGGCGCCGGGTAGTTCGGCCCGGCCTTGCCGGCGACATAACCCTTGCTGCTTTCGAAGGCCATCATCTGCTCGATCGGGTTGAGCTTGAGCTTCTCCAGCTTGGGCTGGCGGCGCGCTTTGAAATCCAGCTCGCCGGAAATCGCCCGACGTACTAGATTGAGGGCAGCCTCATGCAGTTTGGCGGGCTCGACCACCGCGTCCACGGCATGCACCTTGAGCGCTTCCTCGGCGGTGTTCTCCTTGCCGGAGGCGATCCACTCGATGGCGTTATCCACACCGATCAGACGCGGCAGGCGCACCGTACCGCCGAAACCGGGGTAGATGCCCAGCTTGACTTCCGGCAGGCCGATACGAGCATTGGTCGAAGCCACGCGGAAGTCGGCGGCCAGGCTCACTTCCAGACCACCGCCCAAGGCGATGCCGTTGATCGCCACCACGGTGGGCACATCCAGGTCTTCGAAATCGCTGAAGATCCGGTTGACTTCAAGGGTCAGCGCCAGCAGTTGCTCGTCGGGCAGCTTGAAGTTCTCGACGAACTCGGTGATGTCGGCACCGACGACGAAGACATCCTTGCCGCTGGTGACAATGACGCCGGTGATGGATGCATCGCCTTTGATGGCATCCACGGCCTGGCGTAGCTCGTTCAAGGTGAGGCTATTGAATTTATTGACGGACTCACCCTTGAGGTCGAAATTCAATTCGACGATGCCACTCTCAAGAGTCTTAACCGTGATGGCTTTACCTTCGTAAATCATCAACTGATCTCCAGGATGGAAACTGAACATTGCGTAGCGCGTGGCCATGAATCCGGCCTTCGCGGAACGCTCCGCATCGATACGAGCACACAAGCCTCGGCAAACGCCAGATTCATACAAGCGTTTGATTCAGGTGAACACACCTTTAAGGAAAAGTCCGACCTTGTCAATCCACCCATCGAGAGGCCCATAGCTTTTTCGCTCGGGCCGCTTGAGCCCTGGGACAAGAATAGGCTTAATCGGCGCTTCGAGAATTCCGGAGCCCGGTATGCAGCAAGCCCCCCAAGCCCGCGTCGAGAGCGGCGAAGACCCTTATCGCTGGCTGGAACAGCGCGACAACGCCGATGTACTGGCCTATCTGCGCGCCGAGAATGACTATCTGGAGTCACAACTGAGGGAACAGGTTCCGCTGCGCGAGACCCTGTTCGAGGAGATTCGCGGGCGTATTCGTGAAACCGACCTCTCGCTGCCCACGCCCTGGGGGCCCTGGCTCTATTACCAGCGCACCACCGCCGGCGACGAGTACCCACGCCACTACCGCTGCAAGCGCCCGGAAAACGACAGCCTGGAAACGGATGCGCACAGCGAAGAGTTGCTGCTCGACCCCAACCAGTTGGCCAATGGCGGCTTCCTCTCGCTGGGCGCCTTCAGTATCAGCCAGGACCACCAGTGGCTCGCCTACAGCCTCGACACCCAGGGCGACGAAATCTACCGCCTGTACGTCAAGGAACTGGCCAGCGGCACTACCAGTGAACTGCCCTTCGACGACTGCGACGGCAGCATGACCTGGGCCAATGACAATCGCACACTATTCTTCACCGAACTCGACGACAGTCACCGACCGTTCCGCGTCAACCGCTACCGGCTGGGCGAAACGCTCTGCGAGCAGGTGTTCCAGGAAGATGACGAGCGCTTCTTCGTGCACTGCTTCCGCGCCAGCTCCGAGCGGCAACTGCTGATCCTCTCCGCCAGCAAAACCACCAGCGAGGCCTGGACACTGCCCGCCGACCACCCGGACGCGCCGTGGAGCTGCCTGGCACCGCGCCAGGAAGGCCACGAGTACTACCCCGATCACGGCCTGCTCGACGGCGGCTGGAGCTGGCTGATCCGCAGCAATCGCAGCGGGATCAACTTCGCCCTGTTCACCCAGGCCGAGGAAACGCCGGCAGAACCCTGGCGGGAAATCATCGCCCACGACCCTCTGGTGATGCTCGAAGATGTCAGCCTCAGCGCCAGCGCCATCATCCTCTCGCTGCGCCAGGGCGGCCTGCCGCTGCTGGAAGTGCGCCCAGCGCAGGCCGCGCCTTACCGCGTGCAACTGCCGGATGCCGCCTACAGCCTCTATCTGCAGGACAGTCTGGAGTTCGACAGCCCGTCGATCCGCCTGCGCTACGAAGCCCTCAACCGTCCCGCACAGGTGCGCAGCCTGGCATTGGCCAGCGGGCAGCAGGCCGTCCTCAAGCAAACCCCCGTGGAAGGGCCGTTCGACGCCGACGACTATGAAAGCCGGCGCATCTGGGCCACCGCCGCCGACGGCACCCAGGTGCCGATCAGCCTGGTGGCGCGCCGCGACACCTTCGGTCGCCCCGCCCCGCTCTACCTCTACGGCTATGGCGCCTACGGCGAAAGCCTCGACCCCTGGTTCTCCCACGCCCGGCTGTCGCTGCTGGAGCGCGGTTTCGTCTTCGCCATCGCCCACGTAAGGGGCGGCGGCGAGATGGGCGAGGCCTGGTACCTGCAAGGCAAGCTGGAATACAAGCAGAACAGCTTCGGTGACTTTATCGCCTGCGCCGAAACCCTGATCGCCCAGGGCTATACCACCGCCGCCCAACTGGCCATCAGTGGTGGCAGCGCCGGCGGGCTGCTGATCGGCGCGGTCCTCAATCAACGCCCGCAGTTGTTCGCTGCTGCCGTCGCAGAGGTGCCCTTCGTCGACGTGTTGAACACCATGCTCAACACCGAGTTGCCGCTGACCGTGACCGAATACGATGAATGGGGCGACCCCAACCAGCCCGAGGTCTACCAGCGCATCAAAGGCTATGCGCCCTACGAGAACGTAAAGGCCCAGGACTACCCGCACCTGCTGGTGGTAGCGGGCTACAACGACAGCCGGGTGCAGTACTGGGAAGCCGCCAAGTGGGTGGCCCGATTGCGTGCGAGCAAGACCGACGACCACCTGCTGCTGCTCAAGACCGACCTGGACTCTGGCCACGGTGGCATGAGCGGACGCTACCAGAGCATCCGCGAAGTGGCGCTGGAATATGCGTTCCTGCTCAAGGTACTGGGGTAGCCATCTATTCCTGCAGGGTGGGTCGAGCGCAGCGACACCCACCATCGGCAGGCACAGATGGGTGTCGCTACGCTTGCCCGATCCTACATCCGCAGGCTATCCATTCGTGCCGCGCAGTTAAGCCTTCAGAGCTTCGGCATGGTGCCGCAGGTGGTCTTCGATAAAGCTGGCGATGAAGTAATAGCTGTGGTCATAGCCAGGTTGCAGTCGCAAGGTCAGCGGATGACCAGCAGCCTTGGCGGCAGCTTCCAGCGCCTGTGGCTTGAGCTGGCCTTCGAGGAAGTCGTCGCGATCACCCTGGTCGATCAGCAGCGGCAGCTTCTCCTCGGCATCGGCGATCAGCG
This sequence comes from Pseudomonas sp. ABC1, assembly GCF_013395055.1. Lineage (NCBI taxonomy): Bacteria > Pseudomonadati > Pseudomonadota > Gammaproteobacteria > Pseudomonadales > Pseudomonadaceae > Pseudomonas > Pseudomonas sp. ABC1. The sequence continues at coordinate 3,904,035 of NZ_CP058349.1, read as the reverse complement.
CACTGGCATCCCACTCACGCCAGCGTGCCCGGTCGTTGCCCAGGTAATGGGTGAAGGCCTTTTCTCCCCAGGGGCAATCGCTTGGGTTAGTGATCGGCGAGAACGCCGACACTGAGCGATAACGTCCCGGATTCTTCAACGCACAGATCAACGCCCCATGGCCCCCCATGGAGTGACCGCTGATGGCACGCCGATCGTTGACCGGGAAGTTGCCCTCGATCAGCGCCGGCAGTTCGTTCACCACATAGTCGTACATGCGGTAATGCCGGGCCCAGGGCTCCTGCGTGGCGTTCAGATAGAAACCCGCACCCAGACCGAAATCCCAGGCGCCCTCGGCGTCGTCCGGTACTCCTTCGCCACGCGGGCTGGTATCCGGCGCGACGATGACCAGCCCCAGCTCTGCCGCCAGGCGCTGGGCGCCAGCCTTCTGCATGAAGTTCTCGTCGGTGCAGGTCAGCCCCGACAACCAGTACAACACCGGCAGTTTCACCCCCTGCTCGGCCTGCGGCGGCAGGTAGACGGCGAACACCATATCGCAATTCAGGCTGGAGGAACGGTGCTTGTAGCGCTTGTGCCAGCCGCCAAAGCTCTTGTTGCTGGAAACGATATCGAGGGTCATGAGCCGCTCCGTAGGGTGCGCTGCGCGCACCAAGGGTTTGCGGTGCGCACTGGCCTGGGCGGCCCCGCGACACCCTGCGAAAAACCGTGCAGCCGTGAGGCCGCACGGTGTTTCATCAGTAGTGGATGACGGTACGAATGCTCTTGCCTTCGTGCATCAGGTCAAACGCCTCGTTGATCGCGTCCAGGCCCATGTTGTGGGTGATGAAGGTGTCCAGCGGGATTTCACCGGCCTGGGCCTTTTCCACATAGCCCGGCAGTTCGGTACGGCCCTTGACGCCACCGAAGGCGGAACCGCGCCAGACGCGCCCGGTCACCAGCTGGAACGGACGGGTGCTGATCTCGGTACCGGCCGGCGCCACGCCGATGATGGTCGACTCGCCCCAGCCCTTGTGGCAGCACTCCAGCGCCGCCCGCATCAGTTGCACGTTGCCGACGCATTCGAAGCTGTAGTCCACACCACCGTCGGTCATCTCGACGATGACCTCCTGGACCGGCTTGTCATGCTCCTTCGGATTGACGAAGTCGGTGGCACCCAACTCACGCGCCACATCGAACTTGGCCGGGTTGATATCGACGGCGATGATGCGCGAGGCCTTGGCCATCTTGGCACCGATGATCGCCGCCAGGCCGATGCCGCCGAGACCGAAGATCGCCACGGTGGCGCCCTCTTCCACCTTTGCGGTGTTGAGCACCGCACCGATACCTGTGGTCACGCCGCAACCGAGCAGGCAGACCTTCTCCAGCGGCGCTTCCTTGGGGATCACCGCGACAGAAACTTCCGGCAGCACGGTGTACTCGGAGAAGGTCGAACAACCCATGTAGTGGTAGACCGGCTGACCCTGGTAGGAAAAACGCGTGGTGCCGTCCGGCATCAGGCCCTTGCCCTGGGTGGCACGTACCGAGCTGCACAGGTTGGTCTTGCCGGACTGGCAGAACTTGCACTGGCGGCACTCGGCGGTGTACAGCGGGATCACATGGTCGCCGACCTGCACCGACGTGACGCCCTCGCCCACCGCCTCGACGATACCGCCGCCTTCGTGGCCCAACACGCAGGGGAACACACCTTCGCTGTCCTGGCCGGACAGGGTGTAGGCATCGGTATGGCAGACACCAGTGGCGACGATACGCACCAGTACCTCGCCCGCCTTCGGCGGCTCGACGTCGATCTCGACGATCTGCAAGGGTTCATTGGGGGCGAAGGCGACGGCGGCACGGGACTTGATGGTCATGGCGACACTCCTGGATCAGGGACGGACGCGGCCAGGCACCTGGCCGCATGATGGAGGAGAGTTTAATTCAAACCTGAAAAGGGACAATCTTCATATTTGGAATTTATTATTGCCATACAGGGACAATAGAGAGCGACTGCATGAATATGCGTCATACCGATTCCACCCCCTCTCCCGCCTGCGGGAGAGGGCTGGGGAGAGGGCGAAAAACTGCCCTGAAGGACACACTTGACATGAAAACGCCATCTTCGCCCACAGCCCACCACCGAGGAACGCCATGAGCCGCTGGGAAGGACTGGATGAATTCGTCGCCGTCGCCGAGTGCGGCAGCTTTATGCGCGCAGCCGAACGGCTGCGGGTCTCTTCCTCCCATGTCAGCCGCCAGGTGGTGAAGCTGGAGGAGCGGCTACAGGCGCGCCTGTTCTACCGCACCACCCGCCGTGTATCGCTGACCGAAGCGGGCCATACCTTCTTCGCCCGCTGCCAGCGACTGATCGAGGAACGTGACGAAGCCTTCCTCGCCATCGGCGACCTGCACAGCAGCCCCACCGGCCTGCTGCGCATGACCGCTGCCGTGGCCTACGGCGAGCGCTTTATCGTGCCGGTGGTCAACCGCTTCATGGCGCAGCACCCGCAACTGCGGGTGGAAATAGAACTGAGCAATCGCACGCTGGACCTGGTGCAGGAAGGTTTCGACCTCGCCATTCGCCTTGGCCGTCTCAACGAGTCACGCCTGGTCGCCACCCGTATCGCCCCAAGGGCCATGTACCTGTGCGCTGCGCCGTCCTACCTGGAGCGCTATGGACGCCCGCACACCCTGTCGGAACTGGCGGGGCACAACTGCCTGATCGGCACTGGTGACACCTGGCTGTTCCAGGTCGATGGCGTCGAGCGGCCGTTCAAACCCAGCGGCAACTGGCGCTGCAACAGTGGCCAGGCGGTGCTCGACGCAGCCCTGCGCGGTTTCGGCCTCTGCCAGCTGCCGGACTACTACGTGCGCGAGCCCCTGCAACGTGGCGAACTGATCTCCCTGCTCGACGCCAACCAACCACCCAACACGGCGGTCTGGGCGGTTTACCCCCAGCGGCGCTATCCACTGCCCAAGGTCAGGTTGCTGGTCGAAGCCTTGAAAAGCGAACTCGGCTCATACGATTAGAGACCAGCGACCGTATAGCCGATAAACCTCAACCACCCTGGGGCATCAGTTCCAGTACCCGGTCACGACCTCCTTCCGAGATCAGGTAGGTACCCTTGCCGGTCGGTACGATGGACTGAGGCGCCTTGAGAAAGGAAAGGATCGTGCTCTGGTGACCCTCGGGATCGATCAGGAGCAGCCTGGCCCTGTGGGTCGAGTCCTCGCTGATCCACAGCCCACGCTTGTCGCACATGAGAAAGCTCGGCTTGTTGAGCCCGCTGAAGATGGCCGGATCGTCACCATCGGCAGTCAAACGATGCACGGCTCCGGAGCCTTTCTTCGTGTAGAGCATCTGCCCATCCAGGCAGCGCGTGATGGATTCCGCTTCGGAGAGCCGATCACGAAGCACGGTCAGGCTCTGGTCGCTCCAGCGGTAACGCAGCAAACGCCCGTCACTTCGTCGGTCCTCAATGGCATAGAGACTGTCGCCGTCGTCCCATAGCCCTTGCACGTTTTCGCCACTGAACAATCCCGTCGTCTGTCCATCCCTGACAAAACTGACCGGCGCGCCACCGACCTCCTGGCTGAACACCAGGCCGCCCCGTGTGTAGATCATGCCACTGGGCTTGGACAGGTTCTCGACCTCGAGCTGGCGATGGCCATCCTCATCGATACGCAGGATGCTGCCTTTGCCACCCTGCAACTCCTGACCGATCCAGAGCGAACCATCCGCCAAGGGCACCAACCCCGAAGGCCGGTCTACGTCCGGGTAGGCAACCCTGTAGCTCCAGCCATCATTGGCCTGCACCGGGAAGAAGTACTGCCAGGCGAAGAATGCCAACGCCAGTAGTACACCCGAAGCCGACAGAAGCAAGGTCATCCGCAGCCATTTCGAAAACGTAAAGACGAGGGCTTGCATGCTTATAGCGTTCCTGGAGGCGAGAAAAAAGTCAGTGAGACAGGCCAACGCAGGACACTAACAGCCGATTCTTAAGCGAATATTAACGATGAGAAATGCCATGGAACCAAGGACCATGGCGGCAGCAGGCATCAGGCAGATACGTTCAAGACATCCCGCCCCAGAGCTGGCGCAGCCAATCCAGGTCTTCCGGGCGGGTGACCTTGAGATTGTCGGCACGGCCTTCGATCAAACGCGCCGACAAGCCGGCCCACTCCAGCGCAGAAGCCTCATCGGTGATCGGCACACCGGCAGCCAGGGCGGCGGCCAGGCTGTCGCGCAGCATCCCCAGGCGAAACATCTGCGGCGTATAGGCCTGCCAGATCGGCGTACGGTCGACCGTCTCGCTGACCCGACCATCGGCTCCCATGCGCTTGAGCGTGTCACGCACCGGCACCGCCAGCAACCCACCGACCGGGTCGTCTGCCAGCTCTTCGAGCAGGTGGTCCAGATCGCTGCGAGCCAGGTTCGGTCGCGCGGCATCGTGCACCAGCACCCAGTCGTCCAGCCGTGCCCCATTGCCCAACAGATAGTGCAGGCCATTGAGGACCGAATCGGCGCGCTCACGACCACCGTCGACACGCTGGATACGCGGATCGTCGGCACAGCCCAGGTGCGGCCAGAATGGATCGTCCTGAGCCAGACAGACCACCAGAGACCGCAAGCCGGGATGGCCGAGGAAACAATTCAGGGTGTGTTCCAGAATGCTGCGCCCGGACACCTGCAGGTACTGCTTGGGGCGATCGGCACGCATACGCGAACCAATGCCGGCAGCCGGCAGGACGACGTGGAAATCCGGATGTGGAGCCGTCATTCGGCCAGCAGGTAGAGGGTTTCGCCCTCTTTCACCATCCCCAGTTCATGTCGGGCACGCTCTTCCACGGTTTCCATACCGCGCTTGAGTTCCATGACTTCGGCTTCGAGGATGCGGTTGCGTTCGAGCAGACGCTCGTTCTCGCCTTGTTGCGTGGCGATCTGCTGCTTGATCTCGGCCACCTGCGCCAGACTGCCCTCGCCGACCCACAAGCGGTACTGCAAGCCTGCAAGCAACAGTGCCAGTACGACAAACAGCCAGTAGGGGCTACGCATTGACGGCATGAAAAGCGTCCGGTTGACCTGTGCGGATGAAGAAGCGGCAGTCAGCATAGTGGGCAAAACGGCTCAAGACACTGCTCCCCGGGCACTAGGACCGTGAAAAAGTGAATTCGATCATAAGAATATTCAGGAAGAAACGGGCCACCTCTCGGTGACCCGTCCCCGATACCACCTCAGCCACCCCGGACAGCAGTGGCCGGACGACGATCAGCCGCGGAATTCGGCACGGCCCTTGTAGGGTGCCTTGCCCGCCAGCTTCTCTTCGATACGCAGCAGTTGGTTGTACTTGGATACGCGGTCGGAGCGGCACAGCGAACCGGTCTTGATCTGGCCCGCGGCAGTACCGACGGCCAGGTCGGCGATGGTGCTGTCCTCGGTCTCGCCGGAACGGTGCGAGATCACCGCAGTGAAGCCGGCAGCCTTGGCCATCTGGATCGCTTCGAGGGTTTCGGTCAGCGAACCGATCTGGTTGAACTTGATCAGGATCGAGTTGCCGATCTTCTCTTCGATACCACGCTTGAGGATCTTGGTGTTGGTGACGAACAGATCGTCGCCGACCAGTTGCACTTTGTCGCCGATCTTGTCGGTCAGCACTTTCCAGCCCGCCCAGTCGGACTCGTCCATGCCGTCTTCGATGGAGATGATCGGGTAGCGCTGGGTCAGACCGGCCAGGTAATCGGCAAAGCCTTCGGCGCTGAACACCTTGCCTTCGCCAGCCAGGTCGTACTGACCATCCTTGAAGAACTCGGAAGAAGCGCAGTCCAGCGCCAGGGTCACGTCGTCACCCAGTTTGTAGCCGGCATTGGCCACAGCTTCGGCGATGGCCGCCAGGGCCTCTTCGTTGGAGGCCAGGTTCGGCGCGAAACCACCTTCGTCACCGACTGCGGTGCTCAGCCCACGGGCCTTGAGCACGGCTTTCAGGTGATGGAAGATTTCGGCGCCAACGCGCAGGGCATCGGCGAAGGTCTTGGCGCCGACCGGCTGGATCATGAATTCCTGGATGTCGACGTTGTTGTCGGCATGCTCGCCGCCGTTGATGATGTTCATCATCGGCACCGGCATGGAGTACTGGCCGGGGGTGCCGTTGAGGTTGGCGATGTGCGCGTAGAGCGGCAGGTCCTGGTCCTGTGCGGCAGCCTTGGCGGCAGCCAGGGACACGGCGAGGATCGCGTTGGCGCCCAGCTTGGCCTTGTTCTCGGTGCCGTCGAACGCGATCATCGCGCGGTCGAGGGCCTGTTGGTCGACCGGGTCCTTGCCCAGCAGCAGGTCACGGATCGGGCCGTTGACGTTGGCCACGGCCTTGAGCACGCCCTTGCCCAGGTAGCGACCCTTGTCGCCATCACGCAGCTCCAGTGCCTCGCGGGAGCCAGTGGAGGCACCGGAGGGCGCACAGGCGCTGCCAACGATACCGTTGTCGAGGATCACATCGGCTTCTACGGTGGGGTTGCCACGGGAGTCGAGAACCTCACGACCCTTGATGTCGACGATCTTTGCCATTTGTTGTTAACACTCCGTTGGGGCTACGGGCTTCAAGCTGCAAGCGGCAGGCTTCAAGCGGTTTCGATAGGGGAAAAACTCTTGACCAGGTCGTCCAGTTGCTTGAGCTGGGCCAGGAAAGGCTCCAGCTTGTCCAGGCGCAGTGCGCAGGGACCGTCGCATTTTGCGTTTTCCGGGTCCGGATGGGCCTCGAGGAACAGGCCGGCCAGCCCCTGGCTGAGGCCAGCCCGGGCCAGCTCGGTGACCTGGGCGCGGCGCCCGCCGGCCGAGTCGGCACGACCGCCTGGCATTTGCAGGGCGTGGGTCACGTCGAAGAATACCGGGTACTCGAACTGCTTCATCAGGCCGAAGCCAAGCATGTCCACCACCAGGTTGTTGTAGCCGAAGGACGAACCGCGCTCGCAGAGAATCAGTTGCTCGTTACCCGCCTCTTCGCACTTGCGCAGGATGTGCTTCATCTCCTGCGGCGCGAGGAACTGGGCCTTCTTGATATTGATCACGGCACCGGTCCTGGCCATTGCCACCACCAGATCGGTCTGCCGCGAGAGGAAGGCCGGCAACTGGATGATGTCGCAGACCTCCGCCACCGGCTGTGCCTGGCAGGGTTCGTGGACATCGGTGATGACCGGCACGCCGAAGGTCTTCTTCACCTCCTCGAAGATCTTCATCCCCTCGTCCAGGCCCGGGCCACGGAAGGAGTTGATCGAGGAACGGTTGGCCTTGTCGAAGCTGGCCTTGAACACATAGGGGATACCGAGTTTCTCGGTGACCCGCACGTATTCCTCGCAGCTTCTCAGCGCCAGCTCACGCGACTCCAGCACATTGATGCCACCGAACAGCACGAAAGGCCGGTCGTTGGCGATGTCGATGGAACCGACACGGATGGTTTTCTGGCTCATGCCCGCTTCGCCTTGTATTCCAGGGCCGCGTTGACGAAACCGCTGAACAGCGGATGCCCATCGCGCGGCGTGGAAGTGAACTCAGGGTGGAACTGGCAAGCGACGAACCAGGGGTGATCGGCGACTTCCACCACTTCCACCAGCGCGCCATCACCGGAACGACCGGTGACTTTCAGGCCGGCGTCGGTCAGTTGTGGCAGCAGCTTGTTGTTCACTTCGTAGCGATGACGATGGCGCTCGACAATGCGCTCCTTGCCATAGCAATCGAAGACCCTGGAGCCCGACTCCAGACCGCACTCCTGGGCGCCCAGGCGCATGGTGCCACCCAGGTCGGAAGCATCGCTGCGGGTTTCCACGGCGCCGGTGGAGTCTTCCCACTCGGTGATCAGGCCGACCACCGGGTGACCGCTGTTCTTGTCGAACTCGGTGGAGTTGGCGTCGCTCCAGCCGAGGATGCTGCGGGCGAACTCGATCACCGCGACCTGCATGCCGAGGCAGATACCCAGGTAGGGAATCTTGTTCTCGCGGGCATAGCGCACGGTCGCGATCTTGCCCTCGACGCCGCGCAGGCCGAAGCCACCCGGCACCAGGATGGCGTCGATGCCTTCGAGCAAGCCAGTGCCCTGGTTCTCGATATCCTCGGAGTCGATGTAGCGCAGGTTGACCTTGGTGCGGCTCTGGATACCGGCGTGGCTCATCGCTTCGATCAGCGACTTGTAGGCATCCAGCAGTTCCATGTACTTGCCGACCATGGCGATGGTGACTTCACGCTCGGGGTTGAGCTTGGCGTCCACCACGCGCTCCCACTCGGAGAGGTCGGCGCTGGCGCATTGCAGGCCGAAGCGCTCGAGGACGTAGTCGTCCAGGCCCTGGGCATGCAGCACGGCGGGAATCTTGTAGATGGTGTCGACGTCCGGCAGGCTGATCACCGCACGCTCTTCGACGTTGGTGAACAGCGCGATCTTGCGCCGCGAGGACACATCGATGGCGCGGTCGGAACGGCAGACCAGCACGTCCGGCTGCAGGCCGATGGAGCGCAGCTCCTTGACCGAGTGCTGGGTCGGCTTGGTCTTGGTCTCGCCAGCGGTGGCGATGTAAGGCACCAGGGTCAGATGCATCAGCATGGCGCGCTTGGCGCCCACTTCCACGCGCAACTGGCGGATCGCCTCGAGGAACGGTTGCGACTCGATGTCGCCCACGGTCCCGCCGACTTCCACCAGCGCCACGTCGGCATCACCGGCGCCCTTGATCACGCGACGCTTGATCTCGTCGGTGATGTGCGGGATCACCTGGATGGTCGCTCCCAGGTAGTCGCCACGGCGCTCGCGACGCAACACGTCGGCGTAGACGCGGCCGGTGGTGAAGTTGTTGTTCTGGGTCATGGTTGTGCGGATGAACCGCTCGTAATGGCCCAGGTCGAGGTCGGTCTCGGCGCCGTCGTGGGTGACGAACACCTCACCGTGCTGGAACGGGCTCATGGTGCCCGGATCGACGTTGATGTAGGGGTCCAGTTTCAGCATGGTGACCTTCAGGCCCCGCGCCTCCAGGATGGCCGCCAGTGAAGCCGAGGCGATGCCTTTCCCCAATGAAGAAACAACACCACCCGTGACGAAGATGTAGCGCGTCATGAAAAACCCTAGAAGTCAGCAGTGGCGGACAGGCCGCCGGGGAGCAAAGAAGGCCTTGGTTCGTTCCGAGCCGGGCAATCCATGCTGCGAAATAGCGAACATCCACCGCTTCCGGAGAAGCAGCGAATACCTGAATAAGACGGGAGGGCAGTCTACTGGAAAGCGACTGGAGGGGGAAGTCATCGCCTGCCGCGACAGAGGGCAAGGCCGCGGTGCAGTATCACTGTCCGGCCGTGGTGCATACCCGTGAAAGCGCCGAGGACCATGTCTTGCAAGGCCCTCGAACAGGTGGCTATCGAGTCAGGAACGACTACCGGCGGATTGTCGCGTAGCCGCCCTGCCCCGCGCCTTAGCCCCCGGCCCCCATATCAGGTTTCGTGCCGAACAGGGCGATCAGGCCATCACCCAGCGCTCCGCGCCAGATTAGCCAGTCATGCCCTCCGGCATATTCCCGCCAGTGGGTCTGATAGCCTTTCAGACGTGCGGTATCGCGGACCCGACGTGCGCTTTCGAGAATGCCGTCGACCTCGCCATTACCCGTCTCGAACGTCCCCGCACTGAGGAACAGGCGCAACGGCTGCCGTTCGCTCTGCGCCATCAGTCGCGCCACGAAAGGCATGTCCCGTGAGTCCTCGCCCTCAGGCGCCCACCAGAACGAAGCGGACATCGCCAGCACGTTACCGAAATGCTCAGGCCGTCGGAGAGCGGCGGTTACCGACGCCAGACCACCGTAGCTGGCCCCGGCCAGTACGGTGCGCGAAGGCACCGGACGAACACCAGTCAGGGCGGCGATCCGTGGCAGCAGTTCGTCTGCCAGCACATCGGCAAAGGCATCGTTGCCCGGCAGTTCCCGCGCACGTGTCACGCTGTCGATCGACGGCAACAACACCGCGACCACTGGCGGCAGACGCCCGCTCGCCGTCAGCGTATCGAGCATGCGCGGTAGATCGGCCTGGCGTAGCGCTCGCTCGCCATCAAATACGATTGCCACTATCAGACGCGGATCGTCAGGGTCGAGATCGCGCGGATGGGCAATGGTCACCTGCCGAGTATTGCCCAGCTTCTCACTGGCGAACGTAAAAGTGCGTAACTGCGGGTCTGCCGAGGCATCCGCCGGAGTACCGGGTTGCGGCGGCGCACCTGGCAGCACGATAGTCGCCTCCTGACTGAACGGGTCCGGCGCCTGGCGTGGCCAGGGATGGCGATTGAGCGGGTCCATCCGCAGCGTGGCGCCAAGAGCGCTACGGCGTGCCCGTGCATCGCCGGGAATATCCGGGATGTCCGGTGCCAACTGGTAGGCAAGGCGCGTGCCCGTAGGTACCGGAAAGCTGACGAACCAGACATCGCTGTCACCCAGTTGCTCAAGCCAGGCATGGTCCCCGGATGGTCCGCCAACCAGACGTACATTGCGCCGTGCACCGCGCCACAGGAAAGTCATTATCGCCTGCTCGCGCATGCGCACTGGCGTCCCAGGCCGGAAAGCCTCGGGCGCCTGGCGTGTTTCCAGCAAGGGCGTCCCCTGCGTCATCACTTCCCGCCAGAAATCGTCGCTGCCCCGCCCTGCGGACAGCTCTGCGGCCAGCCTGGCGATACGCGGGCTGAGGTATTCCGGCGGCGACGGGCGCTGTGCGGTCGCTGGTACCACCTCATCGAGACGCATGGAAAGAGCCAGCGCCCCGGCAGGAACCAGGCGCAGGCTCATCGCTGCCGATTCGGCGACAAAGCGAAAGTCGATGACGCCCGTCTGTCCATCCGCGATACGCCGATAATGACGGCCGTCGGCATCCAGAAGATCAGCATCCAGCGCGGCACCGCCGACTTCGATGCGTCCGGCGACGTAGTCGCCCGCGGCAACCGGCAGCTTCAGGGTCAGGGCAGTCTCCAGTTGGCGCTCGAAGCGCTGCCCCGCGTACAGCTCCAGGTCCGCCGTAGCCACACTCGTCAGTGGCAGCGTCACTAGCAGAGGCAGGAGTGACGCTGGCCGGCAAGTACGCCTCACCACTGGTAATCCAGGGACGCGCTGATCACCCGCTCGTTGCCGACGAAACAGGCATAGGCGCCGGAGCAGGACGCGGTGTAGTACTCGTCTGTCAGGTTCGATACGTTCACTTGTCCGCGCAGGCCGGCGCAACGAGGATCGAGCCTTCCACAGTCGTAGCCGAGCGCAAGGTCCAACAAGGTGTAGGAAGGCACGCTGAAAGCCTCGTTACGCGCCCAGCTGGCACCGGTGTAGCGTGCGCCCAGCGCGACGTCGAGACCGCTATCGAACAGGTACTTGCCCCAAAGCGATGCCTGGTGGCTGGGTATCCGGTCGTTCTTCATACCGACTTCAGCGCGATTGTTGGATTTGGATATCTCCGAGTCGATATAGGAGTAACCACCCACCAGTGAAAGATTGCGTGTGACCTTGCCCTGAGCCTCAACCTCGAAGCCTCGGCTGCGAATCTCGCCGACTTGCTCGTAGGCCGTCGGTGTCGTGCCTTCGATCGACTTGAGCACATTGGCCTGGCGCAGGTCATAGACGGAGGTGGTGATCATCAGACTGTCATCAGGGCTGGACCACTTCAGGCCCACCTCGAGCTGCTCGCCCTCGGTCGGATCGAAACTCCTCTCCCCTGCTTGTGGCACCTGAGTGACCGGCTCGAATGAAGTCGAATAACTGGCATAGGGAGCAAAGCCGCTATCCAGGGTATAGAGCACACCAACGCGTCCGCTGAAGGCCTCGCTGTCGATGTCGGCACGCGTGCCACTGAGGCGGTTCAACGTTTCATTGTTGGCCCAGTCATGGCGCAAGCCGGCAACCAGGTGCCAGCGCCCTCGAGTCAGTTGGTCCTGCAGATAGACCCCTTGCTGGCGAGTGCGCGACAGCGAGTCGCCAGACTGGCTGTAGTTGCTCAGCACCACATTGCCGTAAACCGGCGCCACCCAGTCGATTGAATTGGCACGACCACGCCAGGAGAGGTTGGTCGAGCGGGTGTACTGCACATCGAAACCACTCAGCAACAAGTGCTCGAATCCGGCGAAGCCGAAGCGCGTCTCCAATTGGTTGTCGATCAGTGCCTGATCGGTTTCCGAGAGGGAGTCGCTGGCCGTGCGCGAGATCGTACGCTGGTCCGCAGCCAACGAGCCCCATACCAGGGTGTCACGCCTGGATTCGACCTCCGATACGCGAGCCTTCTGGCGGAAGATCAGGTTGGGTGAAAAGGCATGCTCGAAACTGTAGCCCAGAGACTGGCTGGTGGATGACGAACGCTCATGGTCGGTATCACCCACCAGGAAATCAGCTGGAATCCGTCCATAAGGAGTGGTTGTATCGGTCCCCAGACGCTCACGAAAGTTACGGTAGCCCGCATCCGGCTCACGCTGGTAGCGCGCAGAGACGATCAGGCTGGTGTCATCGGTGGGCGCCCACGACAGGGATGGCGCGATGGCCAGGCGGCGGGTCTTCAGACCGTCCTCCTGGGTATCGGCACGTGATGCCAGACCGACCACACGCCAGGACAGCGCCGTGTCCCCCAGGCGCCTGGCAAAATCGAAGCGTCCCTCGGCACGTGCCCGTGAACCGGTGCCCAGACCGACGCGATTGATCTCCTGGCCGTAAGCTACCTTGGTGCTCATGTCGATGAGCCCGCCAGGGTTGCTCTGGCCATAGAGCAGCGAAGCCGGCCCTTTCAGCACTGCGATGTTTTCCAACAACCAGGGCTCGATGGTGCCACTGGCGACAGCAAGGCCATCGACGTAGCGCGGCACATAACCGAAACCTCGCACCATGGTTTCATCCCCGGCATTCGAGGCACCCCGGTATTCCGAGATGACCCCGGCGGTATAACGCAATGCCTCGGGAACCGACTTGACCGCCTGGTCCTCCATCCTCTCGGCTGTGACGATGGAGATCGAAGCAGCCGTTTCCTTCAACGGCGTGTCGGTTTTCGTCGCCGTGGACGAGTTGCGAGAGACATAACCTTCATCCACCCGCTCATCGACCCTGATCTCACCCAGTTGCGCGACGCCATTACCCTCAGCGTCCGCCTGTGCCAAAACCGGAACAACGCCGGCGAGGGCCGCCGTCAGCAATACGACGCCGCACCACTCGTTACGGTGGCGTTCCACTTCGATAAACGACATTTCCTTTCAACGCTCCTGGCTGGCAGTAACCTATGAATATGAAAACCCATCTGATTTGATGATGAGTCTCATATACAATACAGAGCCTGTCCCAGAGGGTCCTTTGCCAACAGGACAAAGGGCTTTGCGCATCGGACATACGCAGCGAATCCAGTGGAGATGGCGGATGACTGTCAATCTATACCCGGGAGATTTCCGGATCGGCGTGTACAACGAAGAGGTGCCCACCTCCCTTGCACCCAGCGAGCGGCGCCTGACCCCCAAGCAGATGTTCATGCTGCTGTTGAACGGCCATCAGAAGTTCTGCATCGATGATCAGGAATTCACCCTTTCCACGGAAGAGCGCCAACGCCCCGTGGCCATGATGATCAGACTGGAAAAAAATTCGACGCTGAAAATGCTCGAATGCAGGGGCCGCCCGTTCAGCAAGGTAGCGGTTTCGATCGCCCCCCGCTGGCCTCTGCGGGAAGAACGAGGCACGGGCCTGGGCAGCGACTCGCTGTCACAGCATCTGGAACATCGCTTTCTCGAACCGGATACCCAGGTGCTGGGCAGCGCGACCGCGTTGCTGGCAGCCCGTAGTCCTCAACGCGACACCTTGGGCGAACTGGCCTACATGTCCGACGGCATCAATTTCTACCGAGCGGCCTTGAGCGCCTGCACGATGGGCGCGGCCCCCAGCGTTCGGAGCAACCGCAGACCGGCCCTGGACAGGGTGCGCGAGCATGTGGCGCGCCACCTCGGCGACCCGCAACTGAATGCCCTGAGTCTTAGTCGGGCCTGCGCCCTGAGCCCGCGGACCTTGCAGCGGTTATGCCAGGAGCATTTCGGCCAGGGCCCTGCTGACTTCATCAGGAGCCGCCGCATGGCACTGGCGCTGTCCGCGCTGCGCGACCAGAGCGCTTCTGTCAGCCAGGCGGCCTTTATCGCCGGCTACTCCAGTCCGTCCAATTTCAGCACTGCCTTCAAGCGCGAATTCGGTTTCTCGCCGAGGCTTGTGCTCAGAAGCTGCCCCGGCCCCTGTTAGCACGTGCCTGGTAGTTGCCAGCGGAACCGATAGTGGCCTGGACTATCCGGCACATTAGCGATCGCGATTGGCCGCCCGTCCTGCAGCAACAGGGGCAGGCGCAAGCGTATAAACTCCGGCACGCCAACTTCCTGCAACAAACGCTTGAGATCGCGCCGGCCCCGTCCGGGCAGGTCCAGGATTTCCCCACCCTGGCGGTAGCCGATACTCAAGCGCCCCTCTGGCACTGCGCCTTCGAGCCAGACCGAACCATTACCCGGCAGTGCCAGCGGCTGCTCCGGCTGCGCCCAAGGCTGCACCTCACCCACCCAGTGCTCGCACCAGAACGCATCGAGCCAAATCAGCCTGCTCCCATGCCGGCGCACCTCCCCCGCCTCCAGTTGCCAGCGCGGACTGGCATCCGGCGAAGCATCCCGCAGGCTCTCCCAGCTTCGCCAGTGACGGGCATCCGGCAAACGAACGAAACGCCCCAGCCAGTGGCGCAGCAGATTGCGCTGACGCGCATCGGACAATTGACGCAGCGCCTCAAGATCCAGGCAGGGAAACTCCAGCCAGTCGAGAGGCAGACTGGAGTGACAGGTACGCAGATCGGATTCAGCCAGCTCCTGCAACAGACCCTGGGCTTCGGCCTGGTGCATCGCGGCCCGCGCCAGCACTGCGGGCGCCTGCGGCCAGTGGAGACACAGGCGCGGCAGGATTTCCCGACGCAGGAAATTTCGCGCCAGGCGGGTATCGGCGTTCGTCGGATCTTCGACCCAGACCAACCCATGCCGCTCGGCATAGGCCTGCAGAGCGCTACGAGGAACGCCCAGCAGTGGCCGCAACAGGTGCCCCGCAGCCAGCGGCCGACCAGCAGGCATGGCCGCCAGGCCGCGCACACCGGCACCACGCAACAGCCGATAGAGTATGGTTTCCGCCTGATCATCCTGATGCTGGGCCTGCAACAGCAGTTCACCCGGCCCCAGTAATGCCTGGAACGCCGCGTAGCGCGCCTCACGCGCCGCGCGCTCCAGACTGCTGCCGCCATCGACCTGCACCCGCCGCACGCTCAGCTCGACCTGCAATGCGTCACAGACGGCCTGGCAGTGCCCGACCCACGCATCCGCGACCGCTTGCAATCCATGATGAACGTGTACGGCGCGTACTTCAGGCAAGGGGCGGCGAGTCGCCAGGGTGGCGACAGCATGCAGCAGCACAGTCGAATCCAGGCCGCCGGAAAAAGCGACCCATACCCGCCCGGATGAGGTCCATGGTTCGAGGGCGGCAAGCAACAGGGCTTCGAAAGCCTGATCATCCATGGCGTGCACGTTCAACGGCCAGAATTCCACTCAGGATCGCATGCAGACGCACACGTCGAAAGCCACATCGGCATCCAGCGTGCTGGGGATGGCGCGCGGCTGCGCCGGATAAGCGAACGGCGCCATGCTTCAGATAACGAAACACGGCGCCGAGGGGAGGTATTACTGAACGCCGAAGCTCATCAGGCGCTCATAGCGCTGAGCCAGCAGGATCTCGGTGTCGAGCGTCCGGAGCGCATCCAGTTGCTCGGTCAACACATCGCGAATGCTCTCGGCGATGGCTTGCGGGTTACGGTGTGCGCCACCCAATGGCTCGCTGATAATGCGATCGACGATACCCAGATCCTTCAGGCGAGCCGCAGTAACGCCCATGGCTTCGGCCGCTTCCGGGGCTTTTTCCGCTGTGCGCCAGAGGATCGAGGCACAGCCTTCCGGAGAGATCACCGCGTAGGTGGAATACTGCAGCATATTCAGACGGTCGCTCACACCGATGGCCAGCGCGCCACCCGAACCACCCTCACCGATCACGGTCGCGATGATCGGCGTCTTCAGACGGGACATGACGCGCAGGTTCCAGGCGATGGCCTCGCTCTGGTTACGCTCTTCGGCATCGATGCCAGGATAGGCGCCAGGGGTGTCGATGAAGGTCAGGATCGGCATGCGGAAACGTTCAGCCATTTCCATCAGGCGGCACGCCTTGCGGTAGCCCTCGGGACGCGGCATGCCGAAGTTGCGGCGAACCTTCTCACGCACTTCGCGGCCTTTCTGGTGACCGATGACCATGACCGGCTGGCCGTCGAGACGGGCCACACCACCGACGATGGCGGCATCATCGGAGAAGTGGCGGTCACCGTGCAGTTCTTCGAACTCGGTGAACAGGTTGCTGATGTAGTCCAGCGTGTAGGGGCGCTGCGGGTGGCGCGCCAGACGCGCGATCTGCCAGCTGCTCAGATTGCTGAAGATGCTTGCAGTGAGCGACTCGCTCTTGTCCTGCAGGCGGGCGATCTCATCGCCGATGTTCAGTGAGTTGTCATTGCCAACCAGTCGCAGCTCTTCGATCTTGGCTTGCAGGTCGGCAATCGGCTGTTCGAAATCGAGAAAATTCGGGTTCATTAGGTATCCGTCATGCGTCGACGGCCACAAAGGCCGGGGAGCTGTTCCGTTTTTTGTGCGCCATACCTTACGGGAAGGAGGCATTCAGGTCGACACCCGGGGCGAAAAAACGCTGGAGGCTCAAAATGCGGAAAACCGCCTAGCAGCCGTCTGGCCAGGTGTCGACGTCAGAGCCTGCCTGCGATCTCGTGGGCAGGCTCTCAGTGGTGCGCCCTCTCGGGAATCACCGGTATTGCAGGAAGACGTTGTCGCGTCCGAACTGGTCACGCAATGCCTGAATCAAATTGTCGGCGGGATCGATCCGCCAGCGCTCGCCGAACTGCAACAACGCCCTGGCGTCATCACCCAGGTAATCCAGCGTGACCGGGCAGGCACCACGGTGCCGCCCACAGACCTCGGCCAGCCAGCGTATCCGGTCGCCCTTGAGCACATCGCTGCTCAAACGCAGGCGCAGGCTTTCCGCCAGCCCGGTGCGCGCTTCTTCCAGGCTCATCACACGCTTGGCACGCAGGCGCAGGCCGCCGGAGAAGTCATCGTTGCTGACCTCACCCTCCACCACCACCAGCGCATCCGTCTGCAACAGCGCCTGGGCACTGGAGAAGGCGTCGGCGAACAACGAAGCCTCGATACGCCCGGAGCGGTCGTCCAGGGTAATGAAGCCCATCTTGTCGCCTTTCTTGTTCTTCATCACCCGCAGGTTGACGATCAGACCGGCAATGGTCTGGGTGTCTCGTGCCGGGCGCAGGTCGACGATACGTTGCCGTGCGAAACGGCGGACCTCGCCTTCATACTCGTCGATAGGGTGACCGGTCAGGTAGAGGCCCAGGGTGTCCTTCTCGCCCTTCAGGCGCTCCTTCATCGACAGTTCACGCACCTTGCGGTGGTTGGCGTAGACATCCGCCTCCGGCTCGCTGAACAGTCCGCCGAACAGGTCCATGTGCCCACTTTCCTGGCTGCGTGCCGTCTGCTCCGCGGCCTGCACCGCCTCTTCCACCGCAGCCAGGAGAATCGCACGGTTCTGGTCCAGGTTGGCCTGGTAGGCCTTGGGCTCATCGAAGAAGCACGGCCCCAGGCGGTCCAGCGCACCGCCACGAACCAGGGCTTCCAGGGTGCGCTTGTTGACCCGCTTGAGGTCGATACGCGCACAGAAATCGAACAGGTCCTTGAACGGCTCACCCTGGCGCGCCTCGACGATGGCCTCCACCGGCCCCTCGCCGACACCCTTGATCGCCCCGAGCCCATAGACGATCCGACCATCGTCATTGACGGTGAACTTGAATTCCGAGGTGTTCACGCAAGGCGCGTCGATGCGCAGCTTCATGCTGCGGCACTCTTCGATCAGCGTGACCACCTTGTCGGTGTTGTGCATATCCGCCGACAGCACCGCCGCCATGAACGGCGATGGATAGTGGGCCTTGAGCCAGGCGGTCTGGTAGGACACCAGGCCATAGGCCGCGGAGTGAGACTTGTTGAAGCCGTAGCCCGCGAACTTCTCCACCAGATCGAAGATGTTGCCCGCCAGCTCGGCGTCGATGTTGTTGTTCGCACAACCCTCGATGAAGCCGCCGCGCTGTTTGGCCATTTCCTCCGGCTTCTTCTTGCCCATGGCACGGCGCAGCATGTCCGCGCCCCCCAGGGTGTAGCCGGCCATCACCTGGGCAATCTGCATCACCTGCTCCTGATACAGGATGATGCCGTAGGTCGGTTTCAGCACTGGCTCCAGGCCGGCGTACTGGTAGTCCGGGTGCGGGTAGGACAACTCAGCACGACCGTGCTTGCGGTTGATGAAGTCATCCACCATGCCCGATTGCAGCGGACCGGGCCGGAACAGCGCCACCAGAGCGATCATGTCCTCCAGGCAGTCGGGCTTGAGCTTCTTGATCAGCTCCTTCATACCGCGCGACTCGAGCTGGAAGACCGCGGTGGTCTCCGCCTTCTGCAGCATGTCGTAGGTTTTCTTGTCGTCCAGCGGAATGAAGTCGATGTTGACCAGTTCCTCATCCGAGGCACCATCGCGCTTCTGGATATGGTGGATGGTCTCCATCGCCCACTTGATGATGGTCAGGGTGCGCAGGCCAAGGAAGTCGAACTTCACCAGACCGGCCTGCTCGACATCGTCCTTGTCGAACTGCGTCACCAGGCCAGCGCCCTCCTCGTCACAGGCGATGGGCGAGAAGTCAGTCAGCTTGGTCGGCGCGATCACCACGCCACCGGCGTGCTTGCCAGTGCCCCGGACGATGCCTTCGAGCTTGAGCGACATCTCCCAGATTTCCGCCGCTTCCTCGTCGTTCTTGAGGAAATCGCGCAGCGGTTCTTCCATCTCGTAGGCTTTATCCAGGGTCATGCCCACTTCGAAGGGGATCATCTTCGACAGTCGGTCGGCCAGACCGTAGGACTTGCCCTGCACCCTCGCTACGTCACGCACCACCGCCTTGGCCGCCATGGTGCCGAAGGTGATGATCTGGCTGACCGCATTGCGCCCGTAGGCCTCGGCCACATAGTCGATGACCCGGTCGCGCCCATCCATGCAGAAGTCGACGTCGAAGTCGGGCATGGAAATCCGTTCCGGGTTGAGGAAGCGTTCGAACAGCAGGTCGTAGGCCAGGGGATCGAGGTCGGTGATCTTCAGCACGTAGGCCACCAGGCTGCCGGCACCCGAGCCACGGCCCGGACCGACCGGCACGCCGTTGTTCTTGGCCCACTTGATGAAGTCCATGACGATCAGGAAGTAACCGGGGAATCCCATCTGGATGATGATATCCAGCTCGAAATTCAGCCGATCGACATAGACCTGCCGTTTCGCATCGTAGTCAGGCGTGTCCCTGGGCAGCAATACCGACAGGCGCTCCTCCAGCCCCTCGAAGGAGGCATGCCGAAGGTAATCGTCGATCCCCATGCCGTTGGGCGTCGGAAAGTCCGGCAGGAAGTACTTGCCCAGTTGCACCTCGATATTGCAACGGCGCGCGATCTCGACTGTGTTTTCCAGCGCTTCCGGCAGGTCGCTGAACAGCTCGGCCATCTCCTGCGGGCTTTTCAGGTATTGCTGGTCCGAGTAATTGCGTGGACGCCGTGCATCATCGAGGATACGGCTTTCGCCAATGCAGACGCGGGTTTCGTGTGCCTCGAAGTCTTCCTGGCGCAGGAAGCGCACATCGTTGGTCGCCACCAGCGGCACACCGAAACTGTCAGCCAGTTGCACGGCCGCATGCAGGTATTCCTCGTCGTTCACCCGGTTGGTGCGCTGCACCTCCAGGTAGAAGCGATCGCCGAACACCTGCCGCCACTCTTCCAGCAGGCTTTGCGCCAGCGCCGACTCTCCCGCCAGCAAGGCATGGCCGATCTCGCCCTCCTTGGCACCGGACAGGGCAATCAGGCCTTCGGCGGCCTCCTTCACCCAGTCGGGCTGGATGATCACCATTTCGTTGCTCTGCCCTTCGCTCCAGCCACGCGAGACCAGTTCCGTCAGGTTGCGATACCCCTTGGAGTCCATCACCAGCAACGTCATCCGGCTCAGCGGACCATCTTCCTGGCGGCTGGCCAGCCAGATGTCGGCACCGCAGATCGGCTTGATCCCACCGCCCATGGCAGCCTTGTAGAACTTGACCAGCGAGCACATGTTGCTCTGGTCGGTAACCGCCACGGCGGGCATGCCCGATGCAGCCAGCGCCTTGATCAGCGGCTTGACCCGCACCAGCCCATCGACCAGGGAAAACTCGGTATGCAGGCGGAGGTGAACGAAGGGAACGGACATGAGCGAGCCTTGAAGATGACCACGAAAACGAACGTGGCATTGTAGCGGATACCTCCCCCGCTCAGGCGAGATTCATCCCACTCACGGCCAACCGGCCACAACCCCTTGCTCAGTCCACGGTGCTCGGAAAAGAGACGCCCAGGTCATGCTCGACGCACAGGCGGTCGCGCCCTTCGTACTTGGCCTGGTAGAGCGCGTTGTCCGCCCGGCTGAGCAGCGCCTCCAGAACGGCGGCCTCGGCACGGCAGATTGCCAGGCCGACACTGATCGTCAGGCTCACTTGCCCATCGCCGTCGGCAAAGCGCAGGTTGCGAACGCGCTCCATCAAGGCACTCAAGGCGGAAAGCGGCTCATCCAGGGCCTCGACCTGAAAGATCGCGACGAACTCTTCGCCGCCAAAACGCCCGACCAGGCTACCGCCCTCCTGCAACACGAGTATTTCCTGGGCAATGGCGCGCAGAACGCGATCTCCGACCAGATGCCCCCAGGTGTCGTTGATGCGCTTGAAGAAGTCGGCATCGAGCATGGCCATGGCGATATAGGGCGCGCACGTTTCCGCCACGGCACGCTCGGCTTCCGCCAGGAAGGTACGTCGGTTGAGCAGCCCCGTCAGGTCATCCTTGCGGGAAATCTGCTCGATCAACTTGCGGGCGGAAACATCCACATGGAATGCCGTCGCCTCCAGCAAGGCACCCTGTTCGTCCCGCAGCGGATTGATCGTCACATCGGCCCAGAAGAATGATCCATCGAGACAGCGAGTCCGCAGTTCGCCCTGCCAGAGGCCGCCATTGGCCAGGACCTGATGCATCGGCTCCGCCTTTCCACCCCGCGGCTCGAACAGCGCCGAAAGCTCCAGCCCGAGCAGATGCTCACGCGCAAAGCCGGTTTGTCGGCAGAATGCATCCGTCACTTCGACGATCCGCCCCTGGCAGTCGGTGCGGGTGATCATCACGTGCTCGTTGATGATGCCGTTGAAGCGGGCCAGCTTGTCGTGAGCCTCGGACAGTTCAGCCTGAGCCGCTTTGCGCGCGTGAACCTCATCGCTCAGACGCCGATTGGCGCGCCCCAGCAGCACGCCACGGAACCCCAGCGACAGCGCCCCCAAGGCACACAACGCGGCCAGTATCTTCAGCCAGCGGTAATCGACCGGTCGCTCCGGCTGGTAGAAGAACTCGGCCAGGCGCCGCTCCCGGCTGGCCATGCCGAACCTGGAGAAGGTCTTGGCGATATGCTCCCAACGCCCCGGGTTGCTGTGGCCGATCTGCACCAGGTCGGGGGCGATCAGCTGGCGCAGCATTCGCGCCTCGAAGACCAAATGCTCCCGCGTCTTGGATTGCGTGTTGTAGTGGTCGAGGATGATATCGATCAGTTCGTCGGGATGATCGAGGGCATACTCCCACCCCTTGAGGCTGGCACGCCGGAATGCCGCCACCTGCGCAGGCGAGCGGCGCGCCATCTTCTGGCTGGTGAAGAGAAGGTCGGAGTAGAAATCCATCCCGTAGTGCTGCGGCCGCAGCAGGCTGAAAGGGATGTTGCGGCTCTCCAGCATGTACGGCTCATTGGACAGGTAGGCGTTGAGCGCCAGGACCTTGCCGTCGATCAGATCGTCCAGATGCCGCCCCGCCGTGACCAGCCCGAGGCGATCCAGGGCAATGCCCTCATTGATGAACATCGCCTTCAGCTCGACATCTTCATCGCTGCCCAGCAGGAGAATGGAGCCGCTCCCGGCCAGGTCGCTCGGTGTGCGATACCCTTCGCCACGAATCAGCAGCACACTGGGCGAGTGCTGAAAGATCGGTGCCAGCATCAGCACCGGCTTGCCATTCAGATAGGCATTCACCAACCCTGCATTGGAAACCCCGAAATCCGCGCGTCCGGCCACGACCTCATCGACAGGCGCGATACCCGGCCCGCCCTCGCGGAAGACGACCTCAAGGCCCTCGTCCCGATAGAAGCCCTTGTGCAGCGCCGCGTAATAACCTGCGAACTGGAATTGGTGCATCCAGCGCAATTGGAGGGTGAGCGGCTCATGGGCGACAGCCGGTGTCGCCCATGACAGGCAAACAATCACCAGCCAATAGCCGACGCGCCCGATCACAGAACGGAGCGGGCGACCTCGCGCCTCGGCGCGACCACACCATGAAACACGCCACGGCAACATTCCGACCCCTGCTCTGTAATACGAAAGACTGGCCAGGAAGCTGTTCAACGCCTCACACACCACAAGCGTCCGACGCGCCGCGAGCAGCAAAGCGAACTGGCGGAAACGCGGCTCACGCCGGGCAAATCGAGACCGTAGACGGTATCGATGAAAACCACCGGCGCATTATCACCCCGCCCGCAGTATTGGCAAAGTGCCATGCAGGTATCGTCGCTCGGTCATGGAAGGATCGCTGGCCGTTTGGCCAGGCGATTAGAGCCGGTCAGGCTCGGCGCTGAATGCCGCCGTCTCATCCAGCAAGCGGCGTACCGGTGCGAACGAACGACGATAAATGGGCGTGACACCGAGCGCTTGCAGGCTGGCCAGGTGCGAAGGTGTCGGATAGCCCTTGTGCCCTGCCAGACCGTAGCCGGGGTAGAGCCTATCCAGTTCGCGCATTTCACGGTCGCGGCTGACCTTCGCCAGGATCGATGCGGCAGCAATCGCCGGCACCTGGCTATCGCCCTTGACCACTGGCGCACAAGGCACCGACAGCTTTGGGCAGCGATTGCCATCGATCAGCGCCAACCTGGGTGTTACCGCCAATCCTTCGACTGCGCGCTGCATGGCCAGCATGGTCGCATGCAGGATATTCAACCGGTCGATCTCTTCCACATCGGCGCGAGCAATGCACCAGGCCAGGGCTTTTTCACGAATCTCGTCGAACAGAAGCTCACGACGCGCCTCGGTCAGCTTCTTCGAGTCGTTGAGGCCGAGAATGGGCCGCGCCGGGTCCAGTATCACCGCCGCCGTGACGACCGGGCCGCACAGAGGACCACGGCCCACTTCATCGACTCCGGCAACCAATGCCTCCACCAGGGAAAAATCAAGACCGAGCTGCATCACTCGCCCCAATCAGTTCCAGCACGGCTTCCGCAGCCTGCTCGGAAGCACCGCAACGCAACAGGCGGTGTATACGATCGAATCCTTCAGTCTGCACTTCACCATGTTCCAGCAACGGCGACAGGGACTGCGCCAGGGCTTCGGGCGTTGCCGCATCCTGAATCAACTCCGGCACCAGCATGCGCTGTGCCAGCAGGTTCGGCAGGGAGATATACGGGCTTTTCACCAGGCGTTTGAGGATTCGATAGGTCAGTGGCGCCACGTTGTAGGCGACCACCATCGGACGCTTGTAGAGCAACGCTTCGAGGGTTGCCGTCCCCGAAGCGATCAGCACCGCATCACAGGCGGCAAGCGCCTCGTGGGAACGCCCGTCGAGCAGTGTCAGCGGGAGGTCGCGCGCCACCAGCATGCGCTCCAGTTCCACCCGTCGCGCCGGGCTGGCGCAAGGCATGACGAAATGCACGCCAGGACGCAACGCCTTCAAACGCTCCGCTGCGGCAAGGAACAACCCACCCAGGCGCGCAACCTCCCCACCGCGGCTACCCGGCATCAGGGCCACCACATTGCCTTGCTGCGGCAATCCCAGCGCGAGCCTGGCAGCGTTGCGATCGGCTTCGAGCGGGATGGTGTCGGCCAGCGGATGCCCGACGAAACGCACCTTGACGTCATGCTCGTCATAAAAACGCGCTTCGAACGGGAACAGCGTCAACATCAGGTCGCAGGCACGGCGAATCTTCAACACGCGCTTCTGCCGCCAGGCCCAGACGGATGGGCTGACGTAATGCACAGTGCGAATACCGACATTGCGCAGTTTCAGTTCGAGGTCGAGATTGAAGTCGGGAGCATCGATACCGATGAAGACATCCGGCTTCGCGGCCACCAGGGACTTCAACAAGTGACGGCGACGGCGCAGCAGTTCGGGCAGGCGCCCGAGAACCTCGACCAACCCCATGACGGCCAGGCGTTCCTGGGGGAAATAGGAAGTCATACCCAGAGCTTCCATACGAGGCCCACCGACGCCAATGAACTCCACAGCGCCATGGCGCGCCCTGAGCGCTTCCATCAGGCCCGCACCGAGAATGTCACCGGAAGACTCCCCCGCCACCAGGGCGATACGGAGCACCTTGGCCATCAGCGCGTAATGCCTCGGGTCGAATTCAGAATGGTCTCGCGGAACAAGGCGACCTCGGGGAAGTCGCTGGCATCTCCGGCCAGCTCTTCCAGTGCCGCTTCGACGGTCAACCCGCGGCGGTAGACGGTCCGATAGGCATTGCGTAGGGCATGCATGACCTCGGCCGAGAAACCACGGCGGCGCATGCCTTCGAAGTTCATGCTGCGGGCCTCGGCAGGGTTACCTGACACCGTCACATAGGCAGGCACGTCCTTGCCGATGGCCGAACCCATGGCAGCGAAGCTGTGCGCGCCAATGTGGCAGAACTGATGCACCAGGGTATAGCCGGACAGGATCGCCCAATCACCGATGTGCACATGTCCGGCCAACGCGACATTGTTGACCAGGATGCAGTGGTTGCCGACCACGCTATCGTGGCCGATATGGGCATAGGCCATGATCAGGTTGTGATCGCCCACCGTGGTCTCATCGCGGTCCTGGATGGTGCCACGGTGCATGGTGACGCCTTCGCGGATGATGTTGTGGTCACCAATGACCAGCCGCGTCGGCTCGCCCTTGTACTTGCGATCAGGCGTGTCTTCGCCCAGCGAGGCGAACTGATAGATACGGTTGTGGCAACCGATCCTGGTAGGTCCCTTGATGATCACATGGGGACCAAGCACCGTACCCTCGCCGATTTCCACGTCGGGCCCAATGATCGACCAGGGACCGACGACGACGTCATCGGCCAACCTGGCGCTGGGGTCGATGATGGCGCGTGGGTCAATCAAACTCATAGTTTGCGTTCCGCACAGATGATCTCGGCCGAACAGACTTCCTTGCCATCCACGGTGGCCCTGCAATCGAACTTCCAGATGCTGCGCTTGCAACTGATGAACTTCGCCTCGAGGATCAGTTGATCACCCGGAACCACTGGCTGGCGAAAACGCAGCTTATCCGAACCGACGAAGTAGTACAGCGTGCCGTCTTCGGGCTTCACGCCCATCATCTTGAAACCCAGGATTCCTGCAGCCTGGGCCATGGCTTCGATGATCAGGACACCCGGCATGATCGGGTGCTGCGGGAAGTGGCCATTGAAAAACGGCTCATTGATGGTGACGTTCTTGTATGCGCTGATGCTCTTGCTCTCGAGATCCAGCTCCGCGACGCGATCGACGAGCAGGAACGGGTAACGGTGTGGCAAGAACTCGCGAATCTCGTTGATATCCATCATTTCAGGAAAAAGCCTGTAAGTAATAGGTGACTTTGCCCATGCAATATGAAGAAAGAGCATGGGCAAGCGGCTACCCAATCAGGCGGGCAACCGAAAAATAGGGTCAGGTGTCAGAAGAAGCATCTTCTCCCGAAGTCACAGCAGCCAGACGTTTTTCCAATTGTTGCAAGCGACGAGCCATGTCATCGAGCTGGCGAATGCGCGCTGCACTTTTCCTCCAATCAGAAGCCGTTTGCATGGCCGTACCAGAGGAATAACTGCCCGGTTCCGAAATGGAGCGGGTCACCATGGTCATGCCGGTCACGAACACATTGTCGCAGACATCGATATGCCCAACCATGCCAACACCACCGGCGATCATGCAGTTGCGACCGATCCGCGTGCTGCCGGAAATGCCGACACACCCGGCCATGGCGGTATTGTCCCCTACCTGCACGTTGTGGGCGATCATTATCTGGTTATCCAGCTTCACGCCGTTCCCCAGGCAGGTATCGGAAATCGCGCCACGGTCTATCGTTGTGTTCGAACCGATCTCGACGTCATCGCCGATGGTCACGCCACCGATCTGGGCGATCTTCTGCCAGGTGCCCTTCTCGTTGGCGAAGCCGAAACCCTCGCCACCGATCACCGCTCCGGACTGGATCACCACGCGCTTACCGATAGAGACATCGTGGTACAGCGTCACTCTGGGAGCCAGCCGCCCGCCTTCACCGATACGGCTGCGCGCTCCGATATAGCAATGGGCACCTATGCTGACGTCGGCAGCGATGGAAACACCCGCCTCGACGACCGCATAAGCACCGACGCTGGCACTCTCGTGCACACTGGCATCATCGGCGATCACAGCAGTCGGATGGACTCCCGGCACGCTCACAGGGCGTGTCTCGAACAGATGGGAAGCCTGCGCATAAGCCAGATAGGGGTTATCGACCAGCAAGGCCGCGCCGGCATAGCCTTCCGCGTCCTTCTCGGTCAGCAACACAGCGGATGCGCCGGTCTGCTCCAGGTACTTGCGATACTGGGCGTTGGCGAGAAAGCTCAGTTGCCCTTCATGCGCATCCTGCAATGTAGCGATGCCGCTGATCACTTGATCGGCGGCACCCTGCAGCTTCGCTCCGAGCAGCTCGGCCAACTGACCGAGCGTGTAAGAGGAAACAGACATGATCAGCGCAGCTGATTCATGCGCTCGATGACCTTGCGAGTGATATCTAACTGAGGTTTGACATCAACAACCGCACCGCGCTCGAGTACCAGGTCGTAGTTCCCGCCCTTGATCACTTCTTCAACAGCCTTGTCCAGTTTCGGCTTGAGCTGTTGCAGCATATCGCGGTCTGCAACGGCCTTGGACTCGTTGAGTTCCTTGGACTGGAACTGGAAGTCACGGGCTTTCTGCTTGAACTCGAGCTCCAGGCGCTCGCGTTCGGCCTGCTGCATCTTCTCGCCATCCTTGATCAGGCGATCCTGGATTTTCTTGGCGTCGCTCTCAAGGGTCTTCAGCTTGTTCAACTGGGGGCCGAACTTCTTCTCGGCATCCACCGAGTAACGCTTGGCCGCGTCGGATTCCAGCAGCGCCATCTGATAGTCCAGTACCGCGACTTTCATCTCGGCGAAAGCCGGAGAAGCCATCAAGGCAGCGGCGACGATAAACAGCTGAGTCAACTTACGCACGGTATACACCACTCCTGAAAAAGCACTGCAACGATAGGCTGCAGGTTGTTAAAAGGTTTGCCCGAGGGAGAACTGGAAGATCTGGGTATCGGCGTCATCCGGTTTCTTGACCGGCATCGCCAGGCTGAAACTCAACGGCCCCATCGCGGTGATCCAGGTCAGCCCCACACCCACCGAACTCGCCAGATCGCCAATGTCGATATCGCGGCAGTTCCTGGCGCCTGTCGGGCAGTTGGTGTCGAACACGTTACCCACATCCCAGAACAACGACGTACGCAGAGAGCGCTGGTCCTTCACGAAAGGCAGCGGGAACAGTACTTCCATGCCGCCCTGCACCAGCACGTTGCCACCGAAGGGCAGCGGGTCCTGGTCCGGGTCGGTATAACGGCCATCGGCGCCGACCGGGTAAGGATTGGCGGTGGTCGAGGGGATCACGTTGCCATTGGCGTCGCGGGCGATACTCGGCGTACTGCGCGGGCCGAGGCTGCTGTCTTCGAAGCCACGCACGGAGTTGAAACCACCGGCATAGTAATGCTCGTAGAACGGCAGGCGCGACGTCGAACCATAGCTGTCGCCATAGCCCAACTGGGTGTGCATGCGCAGGGTGTAGCTCTGGCTCAGCGGCACGAACAGCTGGCCGTTATAGTCGAGCTTGAAGAACGACAGGTCGCTACCAGGGATGGTGGACTCGAGTACCAGGCTCTGCGAGTGACCACGGGTCGCCAGTACACCACGGTTCAGGGTCGACTCGGACCAGCCTACGGAGGCCTTGAAGTTCAGGAAGTTGTCGCCCTCTTCGTCCATGAACTTGACGATCTCGTCCACGGTGTAGCGACCGGTGTCGAGGCTGTCCTGCTGCACGGTCAGGCCGAACGACAGGCGGGCCGTCTCGCTGATCGGATAGCCGATATTGACGCCACCACCCAGGCTGTCGACCGAGTAGCTGGAAACGTCATAGTCGAGCTTGTCGTAGTCGGTGGTGCGGTAGAACGCGTTGTAGCCCAGGCTCACACCGTCTTCGGTCCAGTAGGGGTCGACGAAGCCGAAGTTGTAGCGCTGTTGGTATTCGCTGCGCGTCAGGCCGAGGGTCACGCGGTTACCGGTACCCAGGAAGTTGTTCTGGCTGATCGAACCACCGAGGATCAGGCCGGCACTCTGGGCAAAGCCGATACTGGCCATGATCGAGCCCGACGGCTGCTCTTCGACGGTGTAGTTGACGTCGACCTGGTCATCCGAGCCGGGGACCTGCGGCGTTTCGACATTCACTTCCTTGAAGAAGCCCAGCCGCTCCAGGCGCACCTTGGACTGGTCGATCAGATAGGTCGAAGCCCAGCCGCCTTCCATCTGGCGCATTTCGCGGCGCAGCACTTCGTCTTCGGTCTTGGTGTTGCCACGGAAGTTGATGCGATTGACGTAGGCACGACGCCCCGGATCGACGACGAATGTCAGGGAAACCGTGTTGTCTTCGTCGTGCGGCTCGGGAATGCCGTTGACGTTGGCGAAGGTATAGCCCTCGTTACCGAGGCGGCGCGTGATCAGCTCGGAGGTGGTGGTCATCACCTTGCGGGAGAACACCTGCCCTTCCTTGGCCAGCAGCAGGGACGTGATCTCTTCTTCCGGCACCTTCAGGTCGCCGCTGAGCTTGACCTCACGCAGGGTGTAGCGTTGTCCTTCATCGATATTCACCGTCACGTAGACATTCTTCTTGTCCGGCGTGATCGACACCTGGGTCGAGGTGATATCCATGTTGATGTAACCGCGATCCAGGTAGTAGGAACGCAGGCGCTCCAGGTCACCCGAGAGTTTCTCGCGCGCATACTTGTCGTCGTTGCGGAAGAACGACAACCAGTTGGTGGTTTTCAGTTCGAACAGGTCGGCCAGGTCTTCGTCGGAAAATACCGAGTTGCCCACCACGTTGATGTGCTTGATGGCAGCGACCGAACCTTCGTTGATCTTGATCTTCAGCGCGACGCGGTTACGGGGCTGAGCCACCACTTCCGTTTCGATGCTGGCCGAGTAGCGGCCCTGGCCGACGTACTGGCGTTGCAACTCGTTGCGCACACCCTCGAGGGTCGCGCGCTGGAAAATCTCACCTTCTGCCAGCCCGGACTGTTGCAGGCCGGACAACAGGTCTTCGGTCTTGATCGCCTTGTTGCCTTCGATCTCGATGGCGGAAATGGACGGACGCTCGACAACACTGACGACCAGCACATCGCTCTCGCGGCCGAGCTGGATATCCTGGAAGAACCCCGTACGGAACAACGCGCGGGTCGCATCGACCAGGCGCGAATCATCGACGGCATCGCCCACGTTCAGCGGCAAGGCGCCGAATACGCTGCCTGCGGAAACCCGCTGCAAGCCGTTTACACGAATATCGGAGATGGTGAAGGACTCGGCGTGAACTTCGGCAATCATCAACGCGGAAATAACCGCAGGTAGCAGCAGACGTTTCATGAAGTCCTTTCTTAGCTCTAGACCAGTGGATGAACCAGCGCTTGGCGTGGCGACATTACTATTCGGCGCTACAGGCGGCCAAGATCGTTGACCAGGGCCAGCAGCATCACCCCGACCACGAGGCTGATGCCAATTTGCACGCCCCAACCCTGCACTCGGTCCGACAAGGGACGGCCACGGATCCACTCGACCATATAGAAGAGCAGATGCCCACCATCGAGCACGGGGATTGGCAAAAGATTGAGCACCCCAAGACTAATGCTCAGATAGGCGAGGAAGTTGAGAAAATCACCTAGACCTGACTGGGCAGAAGCGCCCGCCACTTTAGCAATGGTTATCGGGCCGCTCAAGTTTTTTACCGAGAGTTCACCAAAGAGCATTTTCTTCAGTGACTCGAGGGTCAGGACGGTCATCGACCATGTTCGCTTCAACCCTTCGAGCACGGCGTCGAGCGGTCCGTAGCTGATCTCGCGCAGCATGTCGGCCGGCCACTCGCCACCATCGACACCCGCCCCCAGATAGCCTCGGCGCGCCTCGCCATCGCCACGCGCAGCCAGCGTCAACGCGATATCGAGCTGGCGCCCTTCCCGCTCGACCGTCAGCACCACCGGACGACCCGCCATGCCCTGGACCCGATCGACCACCTGCTGCCAATCATCCAGGGACTGGCCATCGAGGCGCAGGATGCGATCTCCGATCGACACACCCGCAGCCTGCGCCGGACCATCCGGCGCCAATTGCGAGATGACGGGCGCAACGTGCGGACGCCAGGGACGAATGCCCAGCGCAGTGATCGGATCGGGCGTGTCATCGCCCTTGAGCCAGTCTTTCAAGGGGATATCGATGGAGCGCTGCAGCTCGCTGCCGGCATCACGCACACCCAGCACGAGCGTGCCGCTCTCACCCAGACGGCGCACCAGCTGCAGATTGATCGCAGCCCAGCCCGTGGTCGCCTTCCCATCCACCGACACGATTTCCTGATCGGCCATGAGACCGGCCCGCTCGACCAGGCTATCCGGCACGACGCCCCCCACCACCGGACGCACCTGCTGCGAGCCCAGCATGGCCAGCAGCCAGAAAAACACGATCGCCAACAGGAAGTTGGCAACCGGCCCCGCCACGACGATGGCGAAACGCTGCCTGACCGTCTTGCGATTGAATGCCTGATCGAGCATAGCGTCTGGCACCGGCCCTTCGCGCTCGTCGAGCATCTTCACATAGCCGCCCAGCGGGATGGCCGCGACCACGAATTCGGTGCCCTGGCGATCATGCCAGCGCAGCAAAGGCCTGCCGAAACCGACGGAAAAACGCTGGACCTTCACCCCGCAGCGACGCGCGACCCAGAAGTGGCCGTATTCATGGAAGGTCACCAGGACACCGAGTGCTATCAGAGTGCCGATGATCATGTACAACGCGCCCATAGAACTCTCCGCTCAGAAAACCTTCAAGTCGCCGGTTGGCTGCCTGGCATCAGATGCGCTCAAGCCAGTGTCGTGCCTGGCGACGCGCCCGATCGTCCGCATCGAACACATCGTCGAGGCATCCGACACTCGCACTCGGCAGGGACTCCAGCACATGCTCGATCATATCCGCGATCTGGGTGAAACGGATGCGCTCCGCGAGAAACGCCTCCACCGCAATCTCGTTCGCGGCATTCAATATGGCCGGCGCCGTACCGCCCGCCTGGGCCGCTGCCCTGGCCAGCCGCAGACAGGGGAAGCGTCGGTCATCGGGCGCCTGGAAATCCAGTCGCCCGATCTGCAGCAGGTCAAGCGGCGAAACACCCGAGTCGACCCGTTCCGGCCACGCCAGCGCATGCGCAATCGGCGTACGCATGTCGGGATTGCCCAACTGCGCCAGGACCGAGCCGTCCACATAATCCACCATCGAGTGGATGACACTCTGTGGATGGATCACCACCTCGACCTGCTCGGGACGAGCATCGAACAGCCAACAGGCCTCGATCAACTCCAGTCCCTTGTTCATCATGCTGGCCGAGTCCACGGAAATCTTGCGCCCCATTGACCAGTTCGGGTGGGCGCAAGCCTGCGCAGGCGAGACACCGGCCAGCTCCGACAGCGGCATTTCCCGGAACGGCCCTCCCGAGGCCGTCAGCAGGATGCGGCGCACGCCAACCACCGACAGCCCTCGGGAATAATCGCCAGGCAGGCACTGGAAAATCGCATTGTGCTCGCTGTCGATGGGCAGCAGCGTGGCGGAACTGTCGCGCAACGCCTGCATGAACAAGGCGCCGGACATGACCAAGGCTTCCTTGTTGGCCAGCAACACACGCTTCGAGGCATTCACGGCCGCCAGCGTGGGACGCAGGCCGGCGGCGCCGACGATGGCCGCCATGACCACATCCACATCGGAATGCCCGGCCACCTCGATCAGGCCTTCTTCGCCCACCAGCACCTGCGTCGCCAAGCCATCTTCGCGCAATCGACCCTGCAAATCGGCAGCGGCACGCGCATCACCCACCACCGCATAGCGGGGGCGATGGCGAAGACACAGCCCATGCAAATCGAGAACACGCGAATGCCCGGTCAGGGCAAAGACTTCATAGCGCTGCGGGTGCCGCGCCACGACATCCAGCGTACTGAGACCGATGGAACCGGTGGCGCCAAGAACCGTAACCCGCAGCGGGCGTTCGCCCCCACGTCGTGAAAGATCATTCACCAGGCACTACGCTCCAGCAACCAGTACAACACCACGAAAACAGGCACGGCAGCCGTCAGGCTGTCGATGCGATCCATCACACCACCATGGCCTGGCAGCAACTGGCTGCTGTCCTTGATACCGGCACTGCGCTTGAACATGCTTTCGGTCAGGTCACCCACCACGGAGATCAGCACCACGATCGCGGCAACCAGCAGCGCCGCCAGCACTCGGGCAGTCGGCCAACCACAATAGATGAGGACCACCAGGGACAGCAGCAGGCTGGCGAGCAGCCCGCCCAGAAGGCCTTCCCAACTCTTGCCCGGACTGACCGCAGGCGCCAACTTGCGACGCCCGAGCGCCTTGCCGGAGAAATAGGCGCCGATATCGGCCACCCAGACCAGCAGCATCACCGCCAGGATCAGCCAGCCGGCGTCGGACCACTGCTTGAGCAGCAGCAATCCCTGCCATGCAGGCAGCAGCACCAGCAGCCCGATAATCAGGCTACCGCCCTTCCCACCCCAGAAACGCTGACTGCCCGGATAACCGAACACCAGCAGAATCGCCGCCAACCACCAGAGCAGAGACACCGCCATGACCCAGGGCGCCAGCAAAGGAACGTGATAGAGGAGCACCAGCGCCAAGGCCACCAGCGCGGCATAGCCGAGACGCACGGTCTGCGCCTCATAACCCGCCAGGCGCGCCCATTCCCAAGCGCCAAGTGTCACCACCAGGCCGATGAACAGCGCAAAAGACAGTCCGCTCAACAGAAAGAAGCCACAAAGGGCCAGGGGCAGCAGGATCGCCGCCGTAATGATTCGTTGCTTCAGCATTCCATTCTCGCCTGCGCCGCCACCTGCTCACTGGTCTTGCCAAAGCGGCGCTGACGCACAGCGAAATCCGCAAGCGCCTTGCCCATGGCTTCATGCTTGAAGTCAGGCCAGAACAGGTCGGAAAAATACAGCTCGGCATACGCCAGCTGCCATAGGAGGAAATTACTGATCCGACGCTCGCCACCGGTGCGAATGCACAGGTCAGGGGGCGGGATATCGCCCGTCGCCAGGTAGGACTGGAACAGGGTCGCATCGATGGACTCGGATGCCAGCGCACCAGTACGCACCTCTTCCGCCAGTCGCTGGGTCGCCTGCAGAATGTCCCACTGACCGCCATAGTTGGCAGCGATCTGCAGGATGAAACGCCCATTGCCCGCCGTGGCCTCCTCGGCCTCGCGCATGGCCGCCTGCAGCTCCGGATGGAAGCGCGAGCGATCACCGATGATTCTCAGGCTGATGGCATTCTCATCGAGTTTGCGCGTTTCGCGACGCAGCGCCGACAGAAACAGCTCCATCAACGCACTGACCTCATCCGCAGGCCGCTGCCAGTTCTCACTGGAAAAGGCGAACAGCGTAAGGGTTTCCACTCCCTTCTGCGCACAGACTTCGATCACCGCCCGCACGGCATCCACGCCAGCCTTGTGCCCGGCCACACCAGGCAACAGGCGCCGACGCGCCCAGCGATTATTACCATCCATGATGATCGCCACATGGCGAGGTACATCAGGGGTGGCGGCAGGTCTTGGCTTTTCCATGAAAACGACTCACTCGTACGGTACAAAAGAGCGGCTCTGGCGACAGAGCCGCCCAGTTCGAACCTATCAAACGGCCATGAGGTCGGATTCCTTGGTCTCCAGCGCCTTGTCGACCTGTGCGATGAACTTGTCGGTGATCTTCTGCACATCGTCCTGGCCACGACGCTCGTCGTCTTCGCTGATCTCCTTATCCTTGACCAGGTCCTTGAGTTGCGCCAACGCATCGCGGCGGATGTTGCGCACGGCGACACGGGCCTGCTCGGCTTCGGCACGGGCCTGCTTGGTGTAACCTTTGCGTGTTTCCTCGGTCAGGGCAGGCATCGGCACACGGATGGTGGTGCCGGCGGTGGCGGGATTGAGCCCCAGGTCGGAGGTCATGATGGCCTTCTCGACGGCCTGGATCATGCTCTTGTCGAAGACGGTCAGCGCCAGGGTACGGGAATCCTCGGCCACCACGTTGGCCACCTGGCGCAGCGGGGTATCGGCGCCGTAATAGGAGACCACCACACTATCCAGGATGCTGGGGTGCGCCCGGCCAGTACGAATCTTGGCAAAGGCATGGTCCAGGGACTCCAGCGTCTTGCCCATGCGCGCCTGCGCGTCCTGCTTGATCTCGTTGATCATTGGTTGGCTTCCTCGATCAGGGTGCCTTCAGCGCCACCGAGCACGATGTTCAGCAGGGCGCCAGGCTTATTCATATTGAAAACGCGTAGTGGCATGTCATGGTCGCGGCACAGACAGATGGCCGTCAGGTCCATGACGCCGAGCTTACGGTCGAGCACGTCATCATAAGTCAGTTGGTCGAACTTCTCCGCATTCGGGTCCTTGAAAGGATCCGCGGTGTAGACGCCGTCGACCTTGGTCGCCTTGAGCACGACATCGGCGTCGATCTCGATGGCTCGCAGGCAAGCCGCCGAATCGGTGGTGAAGAACGGGTTGCCAGTGCCGGCGGAGAAGATCACCACTTCCCCCGTCTTCAGGTGGCGCATGGCCTTGCGACGGTCGTAATGATCGGTCACACCCACCATGGAAATCGCCGACATGACCAGCGCTGGAATGTTCGAACGCTCAAGCGCGTCACGCATGGCCAGGGCATTCATCACCGTCGCCAGCATACCCATGTGGTCGCCGGTGACGCGGTCCATACCGGCAGCGGACAGCGCCGCGCCACGGAACAGATTACCGCCGCCGATCACCAGTCCGACCTCGACGCCGATTCCGACCAATTGCCCGACTTCCAGGGCCATGCGGTCCAGCACCTTGGGGTCGATACCGAAATCTTCCGCCCCCATCAGCGCTTCACCGCTCAGTTTGAGCAGAATGCGTTTGTAGCGAGGGTTGCGTGCACTCATCTGCTGAGCCATTGGCGGGTATCTCCTGCGGCGTTAGGTGAATTCGGACAGGCTGTGTCTGGTAAAAATATCTGCGCTTGGACAACGAAACCCGTACTTGGTGCCGCACTGCGAACCGAGCAGCGGCAAAAAACGGATTCCAGCCATCCATTTGACAAAGAGGCCGCACGCATCAGCGGGCAGCCTCTTTGAGGAACATCACACGAATCGCGGATTACTGCTTGGCAGCGGCGACCTGTGCAGCCACTTCGGCAGCGAAGTCGGACTCGGCCTTCTCGATGCCCTCGCCCACTTCGAAGCGGGTGAAGGAAACGATTTCAGCACCGGCTTTCTTGGCCAGGGCACCGACCTTGACTTCCGGGTCCATGACGAAGGCTTGCTCGACCAGGCTGGCTTCGGCCAGGAACTTGGCGATACGGCCCTTGATCATGTTCTCGACGATGTTCTCCGGCTTGCCGGCGATCTTGTCGGCATTGAGCTGCAGGAAGATTTCCTTTTCCTTGGCAACCAGATCTTCGGAAACCTGCTCCGGCGAGACCACGGCAGGGTTGGAAGCCGCGACGTGCATGGCGATGTGCTTGGCCAGTTCTTCGTTGCCGCCTTTCAGGACAACCAGAACACCGATGCGATGACCGTGCAGGTAAGAACCGACAACGTCACCCTCGACAGACGCCAGGCGACGGATGTTGACGTTCTCGCCACACTTGGCGACCAGCGCCTCGCGAGCGGACTCACGGGAAGCGATCAGCGGAGCGGCGTCGGTCAGTTTCTGCTCGAAGGCTTCATTCAGGCTGTCCTTGACGAAGCCCTTGAAGTCATCCTGCAGCGCCAGGAAGTCGGTCTGCGAGTTGACTTCGATGATCAGGCCGCGACCACCTTCGACACGCACAGCGATGGCACCTTCGGCAGCGATGTTGCCAGCTTTCTTGGCGGCCTTGATGGCACCGGAGGCACGCATGTCGTCAATGGCTTTCTCGATGTCGCCACCAGCGGCAACCAGCGCCTTCTTGCACTCCATCATGCCTTGGCCGGTACGCTCACGCAGTTCTTTGACCAGGGCTGCTGTAATCTCTGCCATTTTGAAAATTCCTCTCGCTAAGTCTCACCCGCCAGTACGGGCGCTCGATTCTTGAGTGGCAAAAAGGGGGCCTAGCCCCCTTTTCGTTCACCGGGTAACAGCTATGCGGTCAGCCGGATCAGCCTGCAGCAGCCTCAGGGGCCACTTCTTCCACGAAGTCGTTGCCAGCGCCAGCATTCTGACGGCCACGCAGCACGGCGTCAGCAGCGGCACCCAGATACAGCTGAACGGCGCGAATGGCGTCGTCGTTACCCGGGATGACGAAATCGACACCCTCAGGGCTGCTGTTGGTATCGACGATACCGATGACCGGGATACCCAGCTTGTTGGCTTCGGTGATGGCGATGCGCTCATGCTCGACGTCGACCACGAACAGGGCATCCGGCAGGCCGCCCATGTCCTTGATACCACCCAGGCTGCGCTCGAGCTTCTCGAGGTCGCGGCTACGCATCAGGGCTTCTTTCTTGGTCAGTTTGTCGAAGGTACCGTCCTGGGACTGCACTTCCAGATCACGCAGGCGCTTGATCGACGCACGAATGGTCTTGTAGTTGGTCAGCATGCCGCCCAACCAGCGGTGATCGACGAAAGGCGAGCCGCTGCGAGCAGCTTCTTCGCGGACGATCTTGCCAGCGGAACGCTTGGTGCCGACGAACAGAATCTTGTTCTTGCCTGCGGCCAGCTTCTCGATGAAGGTCAGGGCTTCATTGAACAGCGGCAGGGTCTTTTCCAGGTTGATGATGTGGATCTTGTTGCGCGCACCGAAAATGTACTTGCCCATTTTCGGGTTCCAGTAACGGGTCTGGTGGCCGAAGTGCACACCGGCCTTCAGCATATCGCGCATAGTGACTTGGGACATGATAGTTCCTTGATATAAGTCGGGTTAGGCCTCCACGCATCCCGATTTTCAACCTTTGCAGGCACCCAGAAAACCGTGTCGATACGTGTGTGGGTTAGGGCTTCGAGGGGTTACCCCCACAAAGCGGCGCGTTTTATACCATAGAAACACACCACACGCTACAGGCCGTTGACTCATGCAGACGTCGCTACAGAGCGATGCAGCATTTATAGGCCTTGATCATTTCGATGCTGGTAACATGGCGTTTTTCCGTTTTCGCCTGAGAGTTGCAAATGTCCGTCAGTATCAAGACGCCCGAAGATATCGAAAAAATGCGCGTCGCAGGCCGCCTGGCCGCCGATGTGCTGGAGATGATCGAAGAGCATGTCAGACCCGGCGTCACCACCGAAGAGCTGGACCGCCTCTGTCATGACTACATCGTCAACGTGCAGCAGGCCATTCCCGCGCCGCTCAACTACAAGGGCTATCCCAAGTCGATCTGCACCTCCATCAACCACGTGGTGTGCCACGGCATTCCGAACGACAAGCCGCTCAAGGATGGCGATATCCTCAATATCGACATCACTGTGATCAAGGATGGCTACCACGGCGACACCAGCCGCATGTTCCTGGTCGGCAACACCCCGGAATGGGCACAGCGCCTGTGCCAGGTAACCCAGGAATGCCTCTATAAAGGCATCGAGGTCGTCCGTCCCGGCGCGCGCCTGGGCGACATCGGCGAAGTGATCCAGAAGCACGCCGAGAAAAACGGCTTCTCGGTCGTGCGTGACTACTGTGGGCACGGTATCGGCAAGGTCTTCCACGAAGAACCGCAGGTGCTTCACTACGGTCGCGCGGGAACCGGCCTGGAGCTCAAAGAAGGCATGACCTTCACCATCGAGCCGATGCTCAACCAGGGCCGCTACGAGACCCGCACCCTGGGCGACGGCTGGACAGCCATTACCAAGGACCGCAAGCTGTCTGCCCAGTGGGAGCACACGCTGGTAGTCACGGCGGACGGCTACGAAATCTTCACCCTGCGCAAAGATGACACCATCCCGCGCACATCGGCCTGAATGACGGAGACGCGACGATGCCACAGGTAGACCCAGAGCTGTTCGACCCAGGCCAGTTCCAGGCCGACCTGTCGCTCAAGAGCAGTCCGATAAACGCCTTCAAGCGGGTCATCCAGCACGCCCGGGAAACCCTCGACCAGCGCTTTCGCAGCGGCTATGAAATCCGCCGCCTGGTCGAAGACCGCGCCTGGTTCATCGACCAGATCCTGCGCGCCGCCTGGAACCGTTTCGCCTGGCCCCAGGATGCCGAGATCTCCCTGATCGCAGTCGGCGGCTACGGCCGTGGCGAGCTTCACCCCTACTCCGACATCGACCTGCTGGTCCTGCTCGGCAGCGACCAGCACGAGCGCCTGCGCCCCTCGATCGAAGGCTTCCTGACCCTGCTCTGGGACATCGGCCTCGAAGTCGGCCAGAGCGTCCGCTCGGTCGAGGAATGCGCCGAACAGGCGCGGGCCGATCTCACCGTCATCACCAACATGATGGAAAGCCGCACCATCGCGGGCCCCGAGCACCTGCGCCAGCGGATGATCGAAGTCACCGGCAGCGACCGCATGTGGTCCAGCACCGAGTTCTTCCTGGCCAAACGCGATGAACAACGCGCGCGCCATTCGAAGTACAACAACACCGAGTACAACCTGGAGCCCAACGTAAAGGGCTCGCCCGGTGGACTGCGCGACATCCAGACCATCCTCTGGATCGCCCGGCGTGAGTTCGGCACCCTCAACCTGTGGGCAATGGTCGACCAGGGCTTCCTCACGGAAGTGGAGAACTCCCTGCTCACATCCGCCCAGGAATTCCTCTGGAAGGTTCGCTACGGCCTGCACATGCTGGCCGGCCGCGCCGAGGACCGCCTGCTGTTCGATCACCAGCGCAGCCTCGCGGCCCTGCTCGGCTATGAAGACAACGATGCCAAGCTGGCCATCGAGCGCTTCATGCAGAAGTACTACCGCGTGGTGATGAGCGTCGCGGAACTGAACGACCTGGTAGTCCAGCACTTTGCCGAAGTGATCCTGCGCCAGGTGGACGCCGCCCCGGCCACGCCGATCAACAGCCGCTTCCTGTTGCGCGATGGCTATCTGGAAGTGAGCAGCCCGACGGTATTCCAGCGTGCGCCTTTCGCATTGCTGGAAATCTTCGTGCTGCTCGCCCAGCATCCGGAAATCGAAGGCGTTCGCTCAGACACCATCCGCCTGCTGCGCGACAACCGCTACCTGATCGACGATGCCTTCCGCAGAGATATCCGCAACACCAGCCTGTTCATCGAACTGTTCAAGTGCAAGGAAGGCATCCACCGCAACCTGCGCCGCATGAACCGCTACGGCATCCTCGGCCGCTATCTGCCGGAGTTCGGCCATATCGTTGGGCAGATGCAGCACGACCTGTTCCATATCTACACCGTCGACGCCCACACCCTGAATGTCATCAAGTACCTGCGCAAGCTCAGCAAGCCGGGTGTCGCTGAGAAGTACCCCTTGGCCAGCAAGCTGGTCGGACGCCTGCCCAAGCCCGAGCTGATCTACCTCGCCGGGCTGTACCACGACATCGCCAAGGGTCGTGGCGGCGATCACTCGGAGCTGGGCGCGATAGACGCGCAGAACTTCTGCGAGCGCCACAAGTTGCCGGCCTGGGACACCCGGCTGGTGGTCTGGCTGGTAGAGCACCACCTGCACATGTCCACCACCGCGCAGCGCAAGGACCTGTCGGATCCGCAAGTGATCAACGACTTCGCGCAACTGGTCGGCGACGAAACGCGGCTGGACTACCTGTACGTGCTGACCGTGGCCGATATCAACGCGACCAACCCGACCCTGTGGAACTCCTGGCGTGCCAGCCTGCTGCGCCAGCTCTACACGGAGACCAAGCGCGCCCTCAAGCGCGGCCTGGAGAATCCGCTGGAGCGGGAAGAACAGATCCGCCAGACCCAGCGCGCCGCCATCGACGACCTGGTGCGCAACGGCACCGACCCGGACGACGCGGAAGAGCTATGGTCGCACCTGGGCGAGGACTACTTCCTCCGCCACACCGCCACCGACATCGCCTGGCACACCGAAGCGATCATCGAGCACCCAGGCCACGGCGAGCCGCTGGTGCTGATCAAGGAAACCACTCAGCGTGAATTCGAGGGCGGTACGCAGATATTCATCTACGCACCGGACCAGCACGACTTCTTCGCCGTGACCGTGGCCGCCATGGACCAGTTGAACCTGAACATCCATGACGCCCGCATCATCACCTCGGGCAGCCATTTCACCCTGGACACCTATATCGTGCTGGAGGCCGACGGCTCGCCCATCGGCAACAACCCGCAGCGCATCCGGGAAATCCGCCAGGGCCTGATCGACGCGTTGCGCAACCCGGACGAGTACCTGACCATCATCAAGCGCCGGGTACCGCGCCAGCTCAAGCACTTCGCCTTCGCGCCGCTGGTCACCATCCACAACGATGCCCAGCGCTCGCAGACCATCATCGAGATCATCGCCCCGGACCGCCCCGGCCTGCTGGCCCGGATCGGCCAGCTGTTCCTGGATTTCGACCTCAGCGTGCAGAACGCCAAGATCGCCACGCTGGGGGAGCGGGTCGAGGACGTCTTCTTCGTGACCACGGAAGACAACCAGCCGCTGTCCGATCCGCAGCTCTGCACGCGCCTGCAGCATGCGCTGGTCGAGCAACTGACCCAGGAAAATACCCAACAGCCCTCCCCCAGCAGCATCGAAATATAAGCGTGGTCACTCCCAGGGCTTGCCGGTGGTCTTCTCATCCACCGGCAGCTTCTGCTGCATGGCGGCCTTGGCCAGCATGTGGGCACTGACCGGGGCGGTGATGAACAGGAACAGCGTGATCAGCAGCTCATGCAGACTGAGCCCCTCCCCCTGATTACCGAAGAAAACGATAGAAGCCAGGATGATGCTGCCTACGCCGAGGGTGGTGGCCTTGGTCGGCCCGTGCAGGCGCATGTAGAAATCCGGCAGGCGGAACAGGCCAATCGCACCGACCAGCGCGAACAGGCTGCCGAGCAGCAGAAAGGCACATACCAGCAGTTCGATCCAGAAAGGCATAGGTTCGTCTCCTAGTCGATGATTTCGCCATGCAGCAGGTGCTTGCCCACCGCCACGGTACTGACGAAGCCCATCACCGCGATCAGCAGGGCCGCCTCGAAGAACAGGTCGCTGGCCAGCCAGATGCCGAACACGATGATCAGCGCCAGACCGTTGATATACAGGGTGTCCAGCGCCAGCACCCGATCCGGCATGCCCGGCCCGATGATCAGCCGCGCCAGGTTGAGTATCACCGCCAGCGCCAGCAGGCAGAACGACACGGCAATCACGTAGTCGAGCATTCGAATATCTCCAGCAGGGGCGCCTCGTAGCGCTGCTTGACCTCGGCGACCAGAACATCAGCGTCCTTCACGTCCAGGCCGTGCAGCAACAACGTGCGGTGATCGGGACTGAGCCCGGCAGATACGGTGCCTGGTGTCAGTGAAATAATGCTGGCCAGTACCGACAGTAGAAAACCATCCTCCAGCGCCATCGGCACAGCCACGAATGCGGGGTTCAGATTTTTCCTGGGCCCCAGTACCAGACGCGCCATATGCAGGTTCGCCACCACGATGTCGTAGAACACCATCAACACGAACAGGCAGAGCTTGACCGGCTTGCGCACAGGCGGCACATCGAGTAGGAAATTGCGCGTCAACAACGGCACCAGCCAGCCGAGGAGCAGCCCCAGCAGCAGGTCGCCCAGGCCGGGATGGTTGACCAGCAGCAGCCAGACCACGGCCAGCAGTACGGTCAACCAGGGGTGTGGAAGCCATTTGCGCATCATTGGGCACCTCCCATCACCAGCTCGATGTAGCGCACAGGGTCGAGCAACTGCGCCGCAGCCGCCTGCAGGTAGGTAATCAACGGCTGGGCCAATACCAGCAATACTACGCTGCCCAGCAACAAACCCAGGGTCGCCAGCAGGCGCCAGCCATCAGCGGCCTCGGTGGTCGCCAGCGGCTTGCCGAACGAACGCCAGAACACCAGGCTGCCCGCGCGACTCAAGGCGACCAGCATGCCCAGCCCACCGATCAGTACGACAGCCCACAGCATCAGACCGGAAGCACCGGTGCCGGCGGCACGCAACAGCATCACCTTGCCGATGAAGCCGGAAAAAGGAGGCAGGCCAATGACCGAGATCGCCGCGAGAAAGAACAAAGTGCCCAACAACAACGGCTGGCGTACGGCCGCCGAAGGCATCAGTACGCCATGGAAAGCCCCGCGCTGACGTGCGATAAGGTCGATCAGCAGGAACAACGCAGCGGCAATCAAGGTGCTGTGCAGCAGGTAATACAACGACGCCGTCAGCGCCTCCTGGCTGCCCAGGGCGAAGCCCGCCAGCAGCGTGCCGACCGACACCACCACCAGATAGGACGCCATCTGGCCAAGACTGCGCGCCGCCAGTACGCCCGCCACACCAGCCGCCAGCGTCAGCAAGGCGAGCCACCACAGCAAGTCATGGGCAAGATTGGCGACCAACCCGGCCTCCTCGCCAAAGATCAGCGTGTGCACACGCAGAATGGCGTAGAAACCAACCTTGGTCATGATCGCGAACAACGCCGCAACCGGCGCAGTGGCCGCGGCATAGGTCTTCGGCAACCAGAGGTAGAGCGGCATGATCGCCGCCTTCAGGGCGAACACGATCAGCAGCAGGAAGCCGCCCGCCGCCAGCAGCGGCGCCTGGTCGGCACTGGCCTGCCCCACCCGCGCAGCCAGGTCGGCCATGTTCAGGGTGCCCGTCAGGCCGTAGAGCAGGCTGACGCCGATCAGGAAAAAGGACGAACCCAGCAGGTTCAGCACCACATAGTGCAAACCCGCGCGCGTCCTGTCCGGACCCTGCCCGTGCAGCAGCAAGGCATAGGAGGAAATCAGCAGGATCTCGAAGAACACGAACAGGTTGAACAGGTCCCCCGTCAGGAAGGCGCCATTGATACCCACCAGTTGAAACTGCAGCAAGGCATGGAAATTCTGCCCGCGCAGGTCATCGCCCCGGCTGGCGTAGATCACCACGAACAGCGCCAGCACCGCCGTCAGCAACAACAGGATGGCGCTCAGCCGGTCCAGCAGCAGAATGATGCCGAACGGCGCCTGCCAGTTGCCCAGCGCATAGAGGCGCAACTGGTCGTCGCCAGCCAGTTGCACCAGATGGAACGCCACGGGCAACAGGGCCAGGGTGGCCACGATCGACAGCAGGCGTTTGGCCGGCTTGCCCAGGCGGTGGCCGATCAGCAGCAGGCTACCGGCCAGCAAGGGCACCAGGATGGGCAGGATCAACACATGGTTCATTCGTGCTTCTCCTGTCCATCCACATGGTCGGTGCGCAACTCGCTAAGCCCTCGCAGCGACAGCACCGCCACGAAAGCGGTCATGGCGAAACCGATGACGATGGCGGTCAGTACCAGCGCCTGGGGCAGCGGATCGCCATATTCGACACTCTTGCCGATTACCGCGGGTACGCCGGTGCGCAAACGGCCCATGGCGAAGATGAACAGGTTCACCGCATAGGAAATCAGCGTCAGTCCCATGATCACCGGGAAGATGCGTGCCCTCAGCAGCAGGTAGACGCCACAGGTGGTCATCACGCCCAGGGTGATTGCGAACAATGCTTCCATCAGAGGACCTCCCGGCTCGACTCGTCCTGGCTGACGTGTCCGATGTTGGAAAGGATCAGCAGCGTCGCACCGACCACCGCCAGGTAGACGCCAAGGTCGAACAGCATGGCCGTGGCCAGCTCGATCTCGCCGATCCCGGGGATATGGAAGTGATCGAACGCCGATGTCAGGAACGGGAAACCGAACGCCCAGCTGCCCAGCCCGGTCAGGGCGGCGATCAGTACGCCAGCGCCAGCGATGCCGTGGTAACTCCAGGGCTGGCGCGCCTGCGTCCAGCTCACGCCATGGGAGATGTATTGCAGGATCAGCGCCACCGCCGTGATCAGCCCGGCGATAAAACCACCGCCCGGCAGGTTGTGCCCGCGCAGGAAGATGAAGATGGAGATCATCAGCGCCAGCGGCAGCAGCATGCGCGACAGGTTGTCGAGAATCATCGGGTGGTTGTCCGTCGACCACAGCCGCCCGCCCGCATCCCGTGGCGGGAATGGCAGGT
Organism: Pseudomonas sp. ABC1; assembly: GCF_013395055.1. NCBI lineage: Bacteria > Pseudomonadati > Pseudomonadota > Gammaproteobacteria > Pseudomonadales > Pseudomonadaceae > Pseudomonas > Pseudomonas sp. ABC1. Next base: position 3,859,419 of record NZ_CP058349.1, on the reverse strand, counting down.
GCAGGCCATGCAGCAGGCCGTAGATACCGACCGCTGCGATCGCCAGCACGCTGATCTCGCCCAAAGTATCGAAACCACGGAAGTCGACCAGGATGACGTTGACCACATTGGTCCCGCCGCCCCCGGAAACACTGTTCTCCAGGAAGAACGGCGCAATGCTCTCGTAAGGCCGGGTCAATACCGCATAGACCAGCAGCGCCACCAGGGTACCGACGCCACTCGCCAGCAACAGGTCGCGCGCCGTGCGCAGGCTGCTGGACTCGACCGGTGTGTAATCCGGCATGAAGAACAGCGTCAGGATCAGCAGGATGATGGTGACCACTTCCACCGAGAGCTGGGTCAGGGCCAGGTCCGGCGCGGAGAAACGCGCGAAGGCCAGCGCCACCATGAGGCCGACGCAACTGAGCATCATCAGGGCGACCAGCCGCCGACGATGGAAATACAGGGTGCACAAGGAACTCAGCAGCAGCACGGCCATGCCCAGTGCGGTGATGCCGTCCAGCGGCGTCATCGCCACGCTGCCGGAGAAGGACTGCAACGGGCTCAAGGCATAGATCATCAGTGCCAGCGCACTGAACAGCATCAACATCAGGTAACGCTGCAACGAGCCGTTCTCCAGCGACCGGGTCAGCTTCTCGCTGGCCCCACTCAACGCCCTTACGCAGCGCTCGAAGACGACCAGCGCATCCAGGCTGGGCAGGCCTTCGTACCAGCGATAGAGCACGCGCCGCAGGCTATAGAGCAGGATGCCGCCCGCCAGGGCGATGAAGCTCATCAGCAACGGCAGGTTGAAGCCATGCCAGATCGACAGGCTGTAAGTCGGCACATCGCCATCCAGCGTCGCTCCCACGGCCGAGGCCAACAATGGCGCCACGGTGTAGGCCGGCAGCATCCCCACCAGCAGGCAGAGCAGGACCAGCACCTCGACGGGAATCTTCATGTAGCGCGCCGGCTCATGGGGCGGGTACTTGGGCAAATCCACCGGGTCGCCATTGAAAAAGACGTCGTGAATGAAGCGCAGCGAATAGGCCACCGCGAAGGTGCTGGCCAGTGTCGCCACCACCGGGATGGACCAGTAGAAACTGCCGAGCAGGTGCTGCTCCAGCGTCTCGGCGAAGAACATCTCCTTGCTCAGGAAGCCATTGAGCAGCGGCACCCCGGCCATCGCCGCACAGGCCACCATGGCCAGCACCGCGGTGTGCGGCATGTATTTCCACAGGCCGTTGAGCAGGCGCATGTCGCGGGTGCCGGTCTCGTGGTCGATGATGCCGGCCGCCATGAACAGCGACGCCTTGAAGGTCGCGTGATTGATGATGTGGAAGACCGCCGCGACCGCCGCCAGTGGCGAGTCCAGACCGAGCAACAGTGTGATGAGCCCGAGGTGGCTGATCGTGGAATAGGCCAGCAACCCTTTCAGGTCATGCTGGAACAACGCCATCACCGCGCCGAACAGCAGCGTCGTCAGGCCCGTCAGGCTGACCAGGTAGAACCACAGGTCGGAGTCCGCCAGGGCCGGGTACAGGCGGGCCAGCAGGAACACCCCGGCCTTGACCATGGTGGCCGAATGCAGGAACGCCGACACCGGCGTCGGCGCGGCCATGGCCTGGGGCAGCCAGAAATGGAAGGGAAATTGCGCCGACTTGGTGAACGCACCCAGCAGGACCAGGACCAGAATCACCGGATAGAGCGCATGCGCGCGAATCACATCGCCCGCGGCGATCACCGCGCTCAGCTCGAAACTGCCGACCACATGCCCCAGCAGCAGGATGCCGGCCAGCAGCGCCAGCCCCCCGCCCCCGGTGACTGCCAGCGCCATCCGAGCGCCCTGCCGGGCATCCTGGCGGTGGCTCCAGAAACCGATGAGCAGGAAGGACGAGAGACTGGTCAGCTCCCAGAACATCAGCATCAGCAGCAGGTTTTCCGACAGCACCACGCCCAGCATGGCGCCCATGAACAGCAGGAAGTAGGCGAAGAAGCGCCCCATGGGCTCTGCCTTCGACAGGTAATAGCGCGCATAGAGGATGACCAGCACACCGATACCCAGGATCAGCAGGGCGAACAGAAAGCCCAAGCCATCCAGCCGCAGGCTCAAGTCCAGCCCAAGCTCGCTCAACCAGGGCAAGCGGACCACCTCGACCGTTCCGGCGAAGACGGCTTCCCGTTGCGACAGCAGCAACGCCAGCGCCGCCAGCGGCCCGATGGCGGCGCCCAGCGCACAGGCCGAACGCCCAAGGCGCCCCAGCAGCAGGGCGAGGACGACTCCCAGCATCGGTAAAGCAATGATCAATGCAAGCGCCATCGACACCTCCCTTGTTGAATGGTCGACACAGGCAGGGCCTGCGTCTTACCTATTGATAGAACCTTGCAGAGCCCCGCTCGCTCCTTGCCCAACGGTTTTCATACAGACCTAATAGACTGAAAAAAAAGAAAAAGTCCTGGCGATTATCCACATGAGTAGCGCCATCGTCGCGAAATCATGCATTTTGAAAAACAAAAGGCCCGACCATATGAGTCGGGCCTTTTCAGATAGAACAGGCTGGGCGAAGCGCCGTCAACCTCGCGACACGCTCACGCCAGTGTCCTCAGGGAGAGACGCGGCTGGTGCCTCCCACGCTCATGATGCGCACGCGCTGGCCAACACGGAAGACTTGGTTCGGCTCGACCTCCTGGACATAGGCGCGGGTATTGCCGTCGTCTTCACGTACGGTGATCTCTACACCCTGGGTACGTGTCAGGCCTTCCTCGGCCGCCGAGCCGAGCATGCCACCGGCCAGCGCACCGATGACCGCCGCAACGGCGCTGCCGCGGCCACCACCGACACCACTGCCGGCGATCCCGCCGACCACGGCGCCAGCGCCTGCGCCGATAGGCGTCTTGGTGCCCTCGATCTTGACCGGACGCAGCGAGTCGATGGTGCCGTAGCGCACGGTCTGTACCGAACGCGCCTCATCACGCGAATAGGAGTCCCCGGTCAGATTGGAGGTACAGCCACCCACCAGCAAGGCCAGGGCAGTGAAGGATGCAACGAAAATGGATTTACGCATGTGGGCTCTCCTGATTAAGCACCTACGTCAACACAAGCATAAGACGCCACGAAAGTCTGACAAGTCTCATGGAACACATCTATTCGACAACAAAAATCGGGCATGGCTCGCACGACTGAACGACGGCCCGCCACTCGCAGGAAAGGGGTGACACGATCCGACAACTGGCTCAGCATTCACGCCCGCACCGAATGACCGCATCGGTGAGGTTCTGACAACGAATCGCTGCGGATAATGCACGGGCACTGGTATTTCATCGGCACAACGGAAATATGCAATGGATTATTTCATCATCGTCACGACCACCCTGGCCGGCCTGCTCTTCCATGCCTGGCTGTTCTTCAAGTTCAGGCGCTGGGCAGACCGTGACCTTGCGCTGTCGCTGGCAGGGAGCGACCTACAGAAACGTGCGTGGATACTCGAACGCCTCGAAGAGGCCCGCTCACTCAAGGTAAAACGGGCCCAGCTACAGAGTTGGCTGGAGACACGCGTGCAGGACTACCCTGGCGACGAGCGAACCTGAGCACCTGTCCGCATCCCCGTGACGTTATGGCGCCAGCCGTTGGCGGCGCCAGCCGCCGTCCACAAGACGGTAATCGATGCGGTCGTGCAAACGACTGGCACGCCCTTGCCAGAACTCGATGCGCTCGGGCAGCAACCGATAACCACCCCAGTGCGGCGGGCAATGAGGCGCCTGGTCCTGAAAGCGCTCACCACTCTCGGCCAGCAGACGCTCCAACTCTTCTCGTCCGCTGATCGCCCGGCTCTGGGGCGATGCCCAGGCCCCCAGGCGGCTGCCCAGCGGACGCACCTGGAAATAGGCATCCGACTCTTCGTGCGAGACTTTTTCGACCGAGCCCTCGATGCGCACCTGACGCTCCAGCGACGGCCAGAAGAACGTCATCGCGGCATAGGGCGCGGCCTGCAGCTGCTCGCCCTTGTCGCTTTCGTAATTGCTGAAGAAGGTGAAGCCACGCTCATCCAGCGCCTTGAGCAGCAACACACGGCAATGCGGACGCCCAGCGGCGTCCACGGTGGCCAGTGTCATGGCGTTCGGCTCGACGGGTAGCTGTTCGGTTGCTACAGCGTCATCGAACCAGCGCTGGAAGAGCGAGAGCGGCTCAGCCGGAGCATTCGCTTCGCTGAGCCCGTCGCGGGTGTAGTCGCGGCGCATATCGGCAAGATTTCGTGACATCACAGGGCTCCTTGGATCTGTCGACGAAAGCTTACTCCTTCAGCACCGCGCAAGCTTGACCTGGGGCAGCGCCATATCCGCGCAGTCGCGCTGGCGCCGCCCGGCGATCACTTGGTGCTGGTGGCGGAGGCAACGCGTGTCGGCGCGACCTCAGTAGCGGCAGGCGCGGCGGCGGGCGTGCTGTACTGCGCGACCAGAGCCACGAGCGTTTCCTGTGGTGCCAGGAGCATCTCGACGCGGCGATTCAGTGCGCGCCCTTCCTTGCTGTCGTTGGCCGCACGCGGCATGTCGGAGCCGACACCGCGAATGCGCAGGCGGTCGTGCTTGAAGCCGCTCAGGCGGAAGATCGCCGCAATGGCACCGGCACGCTCACGACTGATGACCTTGTTCTTGTCTTCATTGCCGGAACTGTCGGCATGACCGAGGACGATCACCGCCGTCTTGCTGTCGGACTCCACCATCTTGGCAACCCGGCTGATCGGCCCCAGCATGGCTGGCAGCAGCATCCCTGGGCGGTCTGGGTTGAACGAGCTGTCCACTGGGGCTGTGACGATCAGCACCGCCTCACGCCGCTCGAGTTCGAAGCGGCTGTCCTTGAGCGCCTCGCGCAGGCGCGGCTCGTATGCGTCGAGCCAGGCGTAGTCCGGCTTGGGTTTGACCGCCACAGGTTCAGGGGCTTTTTCGACCTTACTGCTGCAGCCGACCACGGCCATGCAAAGAATCAAGGAAGTAGATTTCAGCCAGTTCATGTGCAGGGCTCCGCAGCCATCGTTCATGGATTACAAAATGATCGGCAGACCAAGGATACGCTCTGCCGGGAGTACCGCCAGGCACAGGGCATGGCGTAAGCGTCAATTGACTCTAAATTGTGAACGCAAGCCATTATTCTGCAAAGAATTACGCTTTGGAACCGACGAGCGGTGATATTTCTTTCAATCCAGGCATTCCCTGACCGTGCGGGCCAGTGCCTGGGCACGCGGATCCATCTGCACATAAGGGCCAAGGCTGTTGGTCACGAAACCGAATGCCAACTCACGCTCGGGGTCGGCGAACCCGAGGCAGCCCCCGGCGCCCGGATGCCCGAACGCCTCCGGCCCCATGCAGAAGCTCGCCCCCACTACCTCTGCCTGCTCGAGCCAGCAACCCAGCCCGAAGCGGGTGGGCGCCAGCAGGGTCAGGTCATCGCCACGGACCTGCTCGCGCAGCATTTCCTGCACCAGCTCATCCGCCAGTAGCGTCCCGTCCAACAGCCCGGCATAGAACCCCGCCAGCGAGCGCGCATTGCCATGGCCATTGGCGGCAGGCTGCACCATGCGTCGCCATTCGGGCCTGTTGCCGCGACTCATGAAGGAAGGAGGATTGTTGAAGGCTCGCGCACTGAGCGATGCCGGATCATCGGACAGCGCTCGCAGCAGGCGCTGCGCGGTCTCATCGAGCGGGATGTTCTTGCCACGGGTCAGGTAGGCGATTCGGGAAAACTCCTGCTCGTCCAGCCCGAGGTGGAAGTCCAGCCCCAACGTACCCGCCGTGCGCGCCACGATGGCCTGCCCCGGGGCGCGACCATCGGCACGTGCGATCAGCTCGCCCAGCAGCCATCCATAGGTGATCGCGGCATAACCATGCTGGGCGCCAGGCGTCCACCAGGGCGCCTGCCCAGCCAGCACCTCGACCATATACCGCCAGTCGTACAAGGCATCCTGTGGCAGGGGCTGGCGGATGGCAGGCAAGCCGGCCGTGTGGCAGAGCAGTTGCCGCAGCGTGATCCGTGCCTTGCCATTGGCGGCGAACTCAGGCCAGACATCCGCCACAGGCCCATCCAGTTGCAAGCGCCCTTCACCCACCAGTTGCAAGGCTGCGACGGCCGTGAACATCTTGGTGCAGGAGAACAGGTTGACCAGTGTGTCGCTCTGCCAGACCTGCTCTTGCGAGCTGTCTGCCATGCCGCCCCAGAGATCGAGTACGGTCTCACCGCCAATCGTCACGCACAGGGCTGCACCGCCCTGCCCATTCGTCTCGCAAATCTGCGCAAACCTGTCCCTGACGGCTTCGAAGCGAAGATCGAAATAACCTTGAGTCTGCACACCTGGCCTCTGCCGATAGCTCCTTGATGGCGGGCATTATCACCCTCGGCCGGCCCAGGCAAAACCACCTCAGCTCATCGGCTGCATGAAATCCCAGTGCTGCCTGTCACGCAGCGCCAGCGTACGGATGTAGCGCGGCTCGCCACTCAACTCCTCCAGCTCGGTCATGCCGGCCAGCTCACCGACGACTCGATAGCGCTTGCCAACCCGCTTGTCCCGCAGGGGATAAAGCTGGGCGATGTGCTGAGCCAGTTCAGTCAGGGTCGTCATTGCAGTACTCCATATCAGTGATGTGCGCCAGCTATGTACCAGCCGAACATGACGATTAGACGTCAGCCGGCCCATTGCCGGACTCACCGCCTGGCCTGGCAAGAACCTGCTCCGGCAGTCATCCCTCTCAGGTAGACTGCGCACCACTCACCGGCACACTGCCCGAATCGCGTACGAGACACCCATGCCTATCCGCCACTGCATCGTCCATCTGATCGACAAGAAGCCCGACGGCACGCCTGCCGTACTGCATGCCAGAGACTCCGAACTGGGGCTCTCGCAAGCCATGGAGAACCTCCTGGCAGACCTCAACGAAAGCTACAACGCCAAGCAAGGCAAGGCCTGGGGCTACTTCCACGAAGAGTCGGGCGCCTACCCTTTCAGTGGCTGGCTCGAGCACTACCTGGACGAGCAGCGTGATTTCACCTCGTTCAGCCGCGAAGCCGTCGAGCACCTGAGCAAGTTGATGGAAGAGTCCAACCTGTCGACCGGCGGCCACGTGCTTTTCGCACATTATCAGCAAGGCATGACCGACTACCTCGCCATTGCCCTGCTGCATCACAGCGAAGGCGTGAGCGTGACCGATGCCCTGGATGTCGCACCGGCCAAGCACCTTGACCTGGGCCAGTTGCACCTCGCCGCCCGTATCAATATTTCGGAATGGCGGAACAACAAACAGTCCCGCCAGTACATCTCCTTCATCAAGGGCAAGAACGGCAAGAAGGTCTCGGAATACTTCCGCGACTTCATCGGTTGCCAGGAAGGCGTGGATGCGCCGAGCGAGACCCGTACCTTGCTCAAGGCTTTCAGCGACTTCGTGGAAAGCGAGGACCTGGCTGAAGAACAGGCCCGCGAGAAGACCAGCGCGCTGGTGGACTACGCCAGTACACAGGCCAAGCTGGGCGAGCCCATGACGCTCGAAGAGCTGTCGATGGTCGTCGACGAGGACCGCCCTCGTGCCTTCTACGAGCATATCCGCAACAAGGATTACGGACTCTCGCCGGAAATCCCGCCGGATAAGCGCACGCTCAACCAGTTCCGCCGCTTCACCGGTCGCGCCGAAGGACTGTCGATCAGCTTCGAAGCCCACCTGCTGGGTTCGCGCATCGAGTACGACGAGACACGCGACATGCTGATCATTCGCCAGATTCCCACGCAACTGGCTGATCAGCTCAAGCGGCGCAAGGACTGAGCGGACCTTTCGACGTGCCACAGGCTATGCCAACCCTGGCTGCGAGCTACGGAACAATAAAGCACCAGGTGCTTTTTACCCTGCACGGGGAATTATTCCGTCACAGCCAGTCATATGGCTCCAGGCATCGCACTATTCAGGCAGTAAGGGCAAAAAATGGAATGGTTCCACATCGTCATTCTCTCGCTCATCCAGGGCATCACCGAGTTTCTTCCGGTCTCATCCTCTGCACACCTGATCCTGCCCTCGCAACTGCTGGGCTGGCCTGACCAGGGGCAGGCCTTCGATGTGGCCGTGCATGTCGGGACGCTCCTGGCAGTCATCATGGCCTTCAGGCACGAACTGCACGCCACGACCCGAGGCTGGTTCCGCCATGTACTCCAGGGCCAGGCCAGCGCCGAGGGTCGCCTGGGCTGGGCGATCATCATCGGTACACTGCCGGCGGCACTGGCGGGCCTGATGTTCGAAGACTATATCGAGCAATACACCCGCTCGATGCTGGTCATCGCGGTGACCACCATCCTCTTCGGCCTGGTGCTGTGGTGGGCGGACACCCGCAGTCCACGCAGCGATGAGCTGGACCGCATGACCTGGCGCAAAGCCCTGCTGATCGGCCTGGCGCAGATGCTGGCACTGATCCCCGGCACATCCCGCTCCGGCATTACCCTGACCGCCGCGCTGATGCTCGGCTTCAACCGCCAGGCGGCAGCACGCTTCTCCTTCCTGCTGTCGATTCCACTGATCCTGGCCGCTGGCGGCCTGAAAACGCTGGAACTGGTGGAGTCCGGCAGCAGCGCTCAATGGGGAGACATGCTGATTGGCGCCGCACTCTCCTTCGTTTCAGCGCTGCTCTGCATCAAGCTGTTCCTCGCGGCGCTCAACCGGATTGGCATGCTGCCCTTCGTCATCTATCGCCTGGGTCTGGGCGTTGCCCTGCTCTTCATCGCCCTGTAAGTCAGACGGCACGGGCCTGGTGAGCCCAGGCCTGCACCAGCCCTTCCTTGGCGACCTTCTTCAATTGCTTGATGGCCCTCTCCCTGCGCAATGCGCCGCTCTTGTCGGCGCAGGTTTCCACGTACACCAGGGCCACCGCCGGACTGGAATGAAAGAAACGTGCGCCACGCCCACTGCAATGAGCAGCAAAACGCCGAGCCACATCGTCACTGATACCGCAATACAAGGCCCCATTGGCTGCCCGTACCAGATAGACGAACCAGGGTTTTTCTTGACGCTCGCTCATGCTCCGCTCATTTCTCAGGGCCATCACAGGGCGGCAAAGCTTGCATGAAGAACGCCGCTTTCACCACCACCGGAAACCGGATGGGAGAATCCCTAACAGAGCGCAAGAGCGCTGTCGATATATTGAGCATCCTGGGCTTTGCGTATACTGCACCGATGTTTGCCCATACCCCACTCCGCACGCGCTGTGCCCGCTGGCTGTTCGCAGCGGGCCTGGTCCTGACGCTCGGCAGTTGCGCTGAAAAACCCAGCCAGCTCCAACAGATTCGGGAAGACGGCGTATTGCATGTGATCACCCGCAACAGCCCGTCGACCTATTTCCAGGATCGCAACGGCGAGGCCGGGTTCGAGTTCGAACTGGTCCAGCGCTTCGCCAGCCATATCGGTGTAGAACTGAAGATCGAAACCGCCGAGAACCTCGAGGAAATCTTCTCACGACTCAACCGCCCCGGCGGCCCGGACATGGCTGCCGCCGGCCTGGTGGCCAGCACGGGGCGCGAAGAACAGGTGCGCTTTGGCCACCCCTATCTGGACGTCGTCACACAGGTCATCTATCGCAAGGGCAACCCTCGCCCCACACGTTCGGAAGATTTGGTCGGCAAACGAATCCTGGTCCTCAAGGGCAGCAGTCAGTCGGAAAAACTGGAAGCCCTCCGCGCACAACTCCCCAACCTGCGCTACGAGGAATCCGACGCGGTCGAGGTGGTCGACCTGTTGAGAATGGTCGATGAAGGCCAGATCGACCTGACCCTGGTCGAGTCCAACGAGCTGTCGATGAACCAGGTCTATTTCAGCAACGTGCGCAGTGCCTTCGACCTCGGTGAGCAGAACAGTCTGACCTGGATGTTCGCCAAGGGTGACGACCGCAGCCTGATCGACGCCGCCAATGCCTTTCTGGAAGAAGCAGAGAAGAACGGCACCCTGAAGCGCCTGCGCGAGCGCTACTACGGCCACGTGGACATGCTGGGTTATGTCGGCGCCTATGCCTTCGCCCAGCACCTGCAACAACGTCTGCCTCGCTACGAGAAACTGTTTCACTCGACCGCCAGGGAATTCGGCGTGGACTGGCGGCTACTGGCCGCGATCAGCTACCAGGAGTCCCACTGGCTACCGGATGCGACGTCGAAGACCGGTGTGCGCGGCCTGATGATGCTCACCTTGCGTACCGCCCGGGCCATGGGTGTGAGCGACCGCCTCGACCCGGCCCAGAGTATCCGCGGCGGCGGCAAGTACCTGCTGAAAATCCACCAGGGCCTGCCCGAAGAGATCGAAGAGCCGGACCGCACCTGGTTCGCGCTGGCAGCCTACAACGTCGGCGGCGGCCATCTGGACGATGCCCGCAAGCTGGCCGCAGCGGAAGGCCTCGATCCGAACAAATGGCTGGATGTGAAACAGATGCTGCCTCGCCTGGCACAGAAGCAGTGGTACAGCAAGACTCGCTATGGCTACGCCCGTGGCGGGGAGCCGGTGCACTTCGTCGCCAACATTCGCCGCTACTACGACATCCTCACCTGGGTCACTCAGCCCCAGTTGGAAGGCCCCTCGCTGGGACAGAGCGACATGCATATCCCCGGTATCTACGCCACTGAACTGGACAGCAACCTGCCACCGCTATGAGGCCGCCCGGCCAATACTGGCGAAAGTGGCGGACGTCTGCTCGGCCAGGGTCGCGGCCGACAGTTCGACCTCCAGGCCACGCCGCCCGGCACTGACATACATGCTGGGCAGTGCCTGGGCCGAGACGTCGATAAAGGTGCGCAGACGCTTCTTCTGTCCCAGAGGGCTGATGCCGCCAACCAGGTAGCCCGTGGTGCGCTGTGCCAGTTGTGGATCGGCCATCTCCACCCGCCTGACCCCGGCCGCCTGCGCCAGGGCTTTCAGGTCCAGCGTACCGGCCACGGGTACCACCGCCACCAGCAACTCATGGCGCTCGCTGCTGGCCAGCAGCGTCTTGAATACACGCCCAGGCTCCAACCCCAGTTTCTCGGCGGCCTCCAATCCATAGGACGCGGACTTGGGATCATGTTCGTAACTGTGGATGCGGTGTTCCGCACGCTGCTTTTTCAGAAGATCGATGGCGGGAGTCATGGCTGCGGATGAAGTGAAACGACGAAGGCTGTACCTTAGCGAAAAAACCGGTCGGATGCTCATACCCATGGAAAATCAGGCACCTATCTCGGAAGTCTACGACCTGGCAGTGATCGGTGGCGGCATCAACGGAACGGGCATAGCTGCCGAGGCGTCCAGTCGCGGATTGAGCACCTACCTGTGCGAACGCGACGACCTCGCCAGCCATACCTCGTCGGCCAGCAGCAAGCTTATCCATGGCGGTTTGCGCTACCTGGAGCATGGCGAATGGCGGCTGGTCCGCGAAGCCCTGGCCGAACGTGAGATCCTCATGCGCAAGGCGCCACATCTGGTTCGTCCGCTGCGCTTCATCCTCCCTCACCGTCCGCATTTGCGCAGCGCCTGGCTGATTCGCCTGGGCCTGTTCCTCTACGATCACCTGGGCAAACGCCAGACACTGGCCCCCTCCAGGCATATCCGCTGCGATGCCGAGGGGCCGCTGCTGGGTGACATCACCCAGGGCTTCGAATACTCCGATTGCACGGTGGACGACTCACGCCTGGTCGTCCTCAACGCCATTGCGGCCAGGGAACAGGGCGCCCATGTCCACACCCGTACCCGTTGCCTGAGCGCGCATCGCAGTCGTGGCCTGTGGCACCTGCATCTGGAGCGGGCCGATGGCAGTCGCTATTCGATAAGAGCCAGCGCCCTGGTGAACGCGGCAGGCCCCTGGGCCATGGAGGTCATCACCGGCAGGCTCGGGCTGGAGTCGCTGCACGCGCTGCGGCTGGTACAGGGCAGCCACCTGATCGTCCCTCGCCTGCATGAGGGCGAGCAGGCCTACATCCTGCAACATGAGGACCGTCGTATCGTCTTCGCCATCCCTTACCAACGTGACTTCACCCTGATCGGCACCACCGATCGTGACTACCGTCAGGATGCGTCCGAAGTGCGTATCAGCGACGATGAAATCGACTACCTCCTCGGCATCAGCAACAGTTACTTCAAGCGGCAATTGTGCCGTGAAGACATCCTGTATTGCTTCTCCGGCGTTCGCCCGCTGCTGGCGGAGCGGCAAGGGAAGGCATCCGAAGCGACCCGGGATTACCACCTGCAACTCGATGCGGACAGCCAGGGCCATGCGCCTCTGCTGTCGATATTCGGTGGCAAGCTGACGACCTATCGCATGCTCGCCGTCAACGCACTCGAAAAGCTCAAACCCTGGTTCACAGACTTGCCAGACGGAAACAGTGCAACTCTCCCTCTTCCTGGCGGCGATCATGACGATCCCCATGCACTGGCCATCGAGCTGCTCGAACACTCGCCCTGGCTGCCGCACTCACTGGCTCATCGCTGGGCCTGGAGTTACGGCAGCCGTGCCTGGCGCCTGCTGGCGTCTGCCTGTGAGCTTGCCGAACTGGGCGAACACCTGGGGGGCGATCTATATGCTTGCGAGGTGGAATACCTCATGGAACAGGAATGGGCCATGACAGCAGAAGACATCCTCTGGCGCCGCAGCAAACTGGGACTGCATGCTCCCGCCCTGCACCAGAGCCTGGAAGACTACCTGCACCGGCGCATGACGCTTCGCCAGAGCCCTGCGTTCACAAGATGAAGTGTATTCATGCTAAAAACTGAATATTCAGGCAGAATCCTCGGATTACGGCCATCAGCTGTCCAGGAGCTTTCATGCTGGAAATCCGTCACCTGAAAACACTTCATGCCTTGAGGGAAACCAACAGCCTGGTCGAGGCAGCCGAGCGCTTGCACCTGACGCAGTCGGCACTTTCGCACCAATTCAAGGAGCTGGAAGAACGCCTGGGACAACCACTGTTCGTGCGCAAGACTCGCCCCGTGCGCTTCACCAGCGCAGGCCTGCGCCTGTTGCAATTGGCCGATGACGTACTGCCCCAGTTGCGCAGCGCAGAACGCGACCTGGCACGCCTGGCCGGCGGCACGGCGGGACGTCTGCACATGGCAATCGAATGTCACAGTTGCTTCCAGTGGCTGATGCCCACGATCGACCAGTTCCGCAATGCCTGGCCGGAAGTCGAACTCGACCTGGCCTCGGGCTTCTCCTTCGCACCGTTGCCGGCCCTCGCCCGTGGCGACCTCGACCTCGTCGTGACGTCAGACCCCATCGAGTTGAGCGGCATCACCTATGTGCCACTGTTCACCTACGAAGCCATGCTGGCTATCGCCAACCAGCACCCACTGGCGGAGCAGCCCTACGTCCGCCCGGAAGACCTGGCCAGCGAAACCCTGATCACCTACCCGGTCGAGCGCGACCGACTGGATATTTTCACGCGCTTTCTCGAACCTGCCGATGTCGAACCCGCACAGATCCGCACGTCTGAACTGACAGTAATGATGATGCAACTGGTCGCTTCAGGCCGTGGTGTCTGCTGTGTACCCAACTGGGCCCTGCACGAGTACAGCGTACGCAACTATGTCACCGCCAAGCGCCTGGGCGAGAAAGGCCTGATCGCGACCCTGTTTGCCGGCATACGCACGGACATGCTGGATTCACCCTTCATGCGCGACTTCCTGCTGACCGCCAAGGACACCTCCTTCGCCACGCTGGAAGGCGTCAGTGCGGCACAGAAGGAGCGCTGAGAGGGCCGGTTCACCGCAACATCTGCGCATCCTGAAGATCGATCTCACGAATCAGACGGCGCGCCAGATCCTCGTCGAGATGATCTTCCCTCGCGAGGCGGAACAGCTCATCACGTTCGGCGCGCAACCCGACCTGGCGCAGTTGCTGTTCGATCTCGAAGGTGACATCGAACTGTGCCTGGGCCTCGCCATGGTCCGAGCGCCGATCGATGCGGTAGCGATACAGATCGCTGACCCGAGCCGCCGCCTCGACGTACAGGTCTACATCCTGCTGATTCTTGCTCATGGCGTGCTGCGCCTTCTCGATAGCGCGTATGGCCGCCTCGGCAGCAAGAATACGCGCCTTGTCCTCCTCTGCTCGCTGCTGAGGCTCATCCGGCACATCCAGCCCTTTCAATAGCCATGGCATACCGATACTGGCAACGATCAAGGACACAATGATCACCCCCGCCGCCAGCAGAATGGCCAGGTCACGGACCGGGAAGGCCGTGCCGTCCGCCAGCAGCAATGGCAGTGTGAGAACACCCGCCAGAGTAATCGCACCACGGACACCCGCCACCGATGTGGCGGCAGCGACACGCAAGGTCGCACGTGGGCTCTGGGCATACATCTGCCCTCCGCCGAACAGCGTGAAGCGAATCGACACCCACACCCAGAGAAAACGCAGGACACCCAACGCCAGGTTGATGATCAGCACATAAGCGATCAACCAGACAGGATCGTGATGCCCCGTCTCACTCACAACTTGACTGGCACCGGCAATGATCCCTGGCAGTTGCTCGCCCAGCAGCACGAAAATCAGGCCATTGAGTGCAAACTGCAGCATGTCCCAGACCGCAGAGCGACGAATACGGGTGATCGCAAGCGCCTTCCCGGTCAGTTCGCTGTAACTCATGGTGATACCAGCCGCCACAGCGGCAAGAATCCCCGAGCAATGCAGATGCTCGGCAATCAGATAGACGAAGAACGGTATCAGCAGACTCATCAGAATCTGCGCACCCGGCTCTTCACCGAAACGCCGAGCCAGCCAGATCGTCCCGCGTGACAAACCCCAGGTCACGACAACACCGATGGCGATGCCTCCCAGAGCCAGTTGCCCAAAGGTAAGAACAGCATCGCCGAGGGCGAAGGTTCCGGTCAGGGCCGCCGCAACGGCAAACCGCAAGCAGACCAGGCCTGATGCATCATTCAGCAGGGACTCGCCCTCCAGAATATGCATCAACCGTTTCGGCACCGGTACTCGCGCAGCAATCGCGGAAAGCGCGACAGGGTCGGTTGGAGAAATAACCGCCGCCAGCGCAAAAGCGACAGCCAGGGGCATGGAGGGAATCAACCAATGAATGAAATAACCGGCCCCCAGCACCGTCATCACGACCAGGCCAAGGGCCAGGGCCAGGATTGTCCCCTTGTCTCGAAACAACCCCTCCTTGGGAATCTGCCAGCCATCCAGAAACAACAAAGGAGGCAGAAACAGCAGAAAGAATATCTCTGGATTCAGCTCGAGCCGCCAGCTGGAAGCCATGCCGATGCAGGTTCCCAACGCGATCTGCATCAGAGGCAACGGCAGTGGCACAGGTAATACGCGGACCAGCATGCTGCTGAAGAAGACCGCGATGAACATGATCAGAACAAGAGTGATTGTTTCCATTACATTCCCAGAGCGCCCTTTGGAGTGCACTTGCTGATCAAGTGCTTCCTAATATTTCCGACTATTCTCCGGATAACAGCACTCGGTGAAAACCGCTTTTTAATCCCATGTCTTTCAACGTCTGTGCGGGACAGCCGCGCTTGAGCGGGCCATCACCTTGGCATATTTTTCTCATTGCAAAGACAAACCCCCCGATCCATTAGGACCGGGGGGTTTGATTAGAAGCTTGACGATGACCTACTCTCACATGGAGAAACTCCACACTACCATCGGCGATGCGTCGTTTCACTACTGAGTTCGGGATGGGATCAGGTGGTTCCAACGCTCTATGGTCGTCAAGCAATTCGGTTGCTGTCTCGGGGTTTAGCCGCTACAGCGAATTGGGTATGTGATGTCTATGGTAATGCTTTGTAGTGCTCTTGCAAACTTTCGGTTTGTCGACTTTACCTTCGACACCCTCTGCTGTGCAGCAGATTGTTTGGGTGTTATATGGTCAAGCCTCACGGGCAATTAGTACTGGTTAGCTCAACGCCTCACAACGCTTACACACCCAGCCTATCAACGTCGTAGTCTTCGACGGCCCTTCAGGGAGCTCAAGGCTCCAGTGAGATCTCATCTTGAGGCAAGTTTCCCGCTTAGATGCTTTCAGCGGTTATCTCTCCCGAACATAGCTACCCGGCAATGCCACTGGCGTGACAACCGGAACACCAGAGGTTCGTCCACTCCGGTCCTCTCGTACTAGGAGCAGCCCCTCTCAAATCTCAAACGTCCACGGCAGATAGGGACCGAACTGTCTCACGACGTTCTAAACCCAGCTCGCGTACCACTTTAAATGGCGAACAGCCATACCCTTGGGACCGGCTTCAGCCCCAGGATGTGATGAGCCGACATCGAGGTGCCAAACACCGCCGTCGATATGAACTCTTGGGCGGTATCAGCCTGTTATCCCCGGAGTACCTTTTATCCGTTGAGCGATGGCCCTTCCATACAGAACCACCGGATCACTAAGACCTACTTTCGTACCTGCTCGACGTGTCTGTCTCGCAGTCAAGCGCGCTTTTGCCTTTATACTCTACGACCGATTTCCGACCGGTCTGAGCGCACCTTCGTACTCCTCCGTTACTCTTTAGGAGGAGACCGCCCCAGTCAAACTACCCACCATACACTGTCCTCGATCCGGATAACGGACCAGAGTTAGAACCTCAAGGTTACCAGGGTGGTATTTCAAGGTTGGCTCCACGCGAACTGGCGTCCACGCTTCAAAGCCTCCCACCTATCCTACACAAGTAAACTCAAAGTCCAGTGCAAAGCTATAGTAAAGGTTCACGGGGTCTTTCCGTCTAGCCGCGGATACACTGCATCTTCACAGCGATTTCAATTTCACTGAGTCTCGGGTGGAGACAGCGCCGCCATCGTTACGCCATTCGTGCAGGTCGGAACTTACCCGACAAGGAATTTCGCTACCTTAGGACCGTTATAGTTACGGCCGCCGTTTACCGGGGCTTCGATCAAGAGCTTCGCTTGCGCTAACCCCATCAATTAACCTTCCGGCACCGGGCAGGCGTCACACCCTATACGTCCACTTTCGTGTTTGCAGAGTGCTGTGTTTTTAATAAACAGTCGCAGCGGCCTGGTATCTTCGACCAGCAAAGGCTTACGTAGTAAATACTTCACCCTCACCGGCGCACCTTCTCCCGAAGTTACGGTGCCATTTTGCCTAGTTCCTTCACCCGAGTTCTCTCAAGCGCCTTGGTATTCTCTACCCAACCACCTGTGTCGGTTTGGGGTACGGTTCCTGATTACCTGAAGCTTAGAGGCTTTTCCTGGAAGCATGGTATCAACCACTTCACTTTCTAAAAGAAAGCTCGTCATCAGTTCTCGGCATTGATTTCCCGGATTTACCTAAGAAACCTGCCTACCACCTTAAACTTGGACAACCAACGCCAAGCTGGCCTAACCTTCTCCGTCCCCCCATCGCAGTAACCAGAAGTACGGGAATATTAACCCGTTTCCCATCGACTACGCTCTTCAGCCTCGCCTTAGGGACCGACTCACCCTGCGTCGATTAACGTTGCGCAGGAACCCTTGGTCTTTCGGCGTGCGAGTTTTTCACTCGCATTGTCGTTACTCATGTCAGCATTCGCACTTCTGATACCTCCAGCAAGCTTCTCAACTCACCTTCACAGGCTTACAGAACGCTCCTCTACCGCTCAACTTACGTTGAACCCGTAGCTTCGGTGCATGGTTTGAGCCCCGTTACATCTTCCGCGCAGGCCGACTCGACTAGTGAGCTATTACGCTTTCTTTAAAGGATGGCTGCTTCTAAGCCAACCTCCTAGCTGTCTAAGCCTTCCCACATCGTTTCCCACTTAACCATGACTTTGGGACCTTAGCTGACGGTCTGGGTTGTTTCCCTTTTCACGACGGACGTTAGCACCCGCCGTGTGTCTCCCGTGCTGACACTTGCCGGTATTCGGAGTTTGCATCGGTTTGGTAAGTCGGGATGACCCCCTAGCCGAAACAGTGCTCTACCCCCAGCAGTGATACACGAGGCGCTACCTAAATAGCTTTCGAGGAGAACCAGCTATCTCCGAGCTTGATTAGCCTTTCACTCCGATCCACAGGTCATCCGCTAACTTTTCAACGGTAGTCGGTTCGGTCCTCCAGTTAGTGTTACCCAACCTTCAACCTGCCCATGGATAGATCGCCCGGTTTCGGGTCTATTCCCAGCGACTAAACGCCCTATTAAGACTCGCTTTCGCTACGCCTCCCCTATTCGGTTAAGCTCGCCACTGAAAATAAGTCGCTGACCCATTATACAAAAGGTACGCAGTCACCTAACAAAGTAGGCTCCCACTGCTTGTACGCATACGGTTTCAGGTTCTATTTCACTCCCCTCTCCGGGGTTCTTTTCGCCTTTCCCTCACGGTACTGGTTCACTATCGGTCAGTCAGTAGTATTTAGCCTTGGAGGATGGTCCCCCCATATTCAGACAAAGTTTCTCGTGCTCCGTCCTACTCGATTTCATTGATAAGAGATTTTCGTGTACGGGGCTATCACCCACTATGGCGGCACTTTCCAGAGCCTTCCACTAATCTCAAATCAACTTAAGGGCTAATCCCCGTTCGCTCGCCACTACTAAGGGAATCTCGGTTGATTTCTTTTCCTCAGGGTACTTAGATGTTTCAGTTCCCCTGGTTCGCCTCATACACCTATGTATTCAGTGCATGATACCCAGCTTATGCTGGGTGGGTTCCCCCATTCAGAGATCTCCGGATCAAAGTCTGTTTGCCGACTCCCCGAAGCTTATCGCAGGCTACAACGTCTTTCATCGCCTCTGACTGCCAAGGCATCCACCGTATGCGCTTCTTCACTTGACCATATAACCCCAAGCAATCTGGTTACGATCTCGAACGTGAAGACGACATTCGCCGAAAATTTGCGTCTTGAGAACTACAAATTTTACCTTGACCAAACTGATTGTCAGTGAAAACAATCAGTCAGTCTTACTTCTATCACATACCCAAATTTTTAAAGAACAGTTCTGGCGCAAAGTCCAGAACTCAACACCCTTCCCACCTTGCGGCTTCGAGTGGCGCTCAGTTCTGAGCTTTCAGCGATTTCAGAGTGAATGGTGGAGCCAAGGAGGATCGAACTCCTGACCTCCTGCGTGCAAAGCAGGCGCTCTCCCAGCTGAGCTATGGCCCCATCTACTGACTGGCCACGACCCTTGACAATTGGTGGGTCTGGGCAGATTCGAACTGCCGACCTCACCCTTATCAGGGGTGCGCTCTAACCAACTGAGCTACAGACCCAATCGTCTTACTCTCGGGTCTAAACCCAATCGCTTTTCGCAAGTGAATCAAGCAATTCGTGTAGGTGCTTATGACGAAGCTGATGTCGTCGATTAAGGAGGTGATCCAGCCGCAGGTTCCCCTACGGCTACCTTGTTACGACTTCACCCCAGTCATGAATCACACCGTGGTAACCGTCCTCCCGAAGGTTAGACTAGCTACTTCTGGTGCAACCCACTCCCATGGTGTGACGGGCGGTGTGTACAAGGCCCGGGAACGTATTCACCGTGACATTCTGATTCACGATTACTAGCGATTCCGACTTCACGCAGTCGAGTTGCAGACTGCGATCCGGACTACGATCGGTTTTATGGGATTAGCTCCACCTCGCGGCTTGGCAACCCTTTGTACCGACCATTGTAGCACGTGTGTAGCCCTGGCCGTAAGGGCCATGATGACTTGACGTCATCCCCACCTTCCTCCGGTTTGTCACCGGCAGTCTCCTCAAAGTGCCCACCCGAAGTGCTGGTAACTGAGGACAAGGGTTGCGCTCGTTACGGGACTTAACCCAACATCTCACGACACGAGCTGACGACAGCCATGCAGCACCTGTGTCTGAGTTCCCGAAGGCACCAATCCATCTCTGGAAAGTTCTCAGCATGTCAAGGCCAGGTAAGGTTCTTCGCGTTGCTTCGAATTAAACCACATGCTCCACCGCTTGTGCGGGCCCCCGTCAATTCATTTGAGTTTTAACCTTGCGGCCGTACTCCCCAGGCGGTCGACTTAATGCGTTAGCTGCGCCACTAAGATCTCAAGGATCCCAACGGCTAGTCGACATCGTTTACGGCGTGGACTACCAGGGTATCTAATCCTGTTTGCTCCCCACGCTTTCGCACCTCAGTGTCAGTAGTAGCCCAGGTGGTCGCCTTCGCCACTGGTGTTCCTTCCTATATCTACGCATTTCACCGCTACACAGGAAATTCCACCACCCTCTGCCATACTCTAGCTTTGCAGTTTTGAAAGCAGTTCCCAGGTTGAGCCCGGGGCTTTCACTTCCAACTTACAAAACCACCTACGCGCGCTTTACGCCCAGTAATTCCGATTAACGCTTGCACCCTTCGTATTACCGCGGCTGCTGGCACGAAGTTAGCCGGTGCTTATTCTGTCGGTAACGTCAAAACTCCAAGGTATTAACTTGAAGCCCTTCCTCCCAACTTAAAGTGCTTTACAATCCTAAGACCTTCTTCACACACGCGGCATGGCTGGATCAGGCTTGCGCCCATTGTCCAATATTCCCCACTGCTGCCTCCCGTAGGAGTCTGGACCGTGTCTCAGTTCCAGTGTGACTGATCATCCTCTCAGACCAGTTACGGATCGTAGCCTTGGTAGGCCTTTACCCTACCAACTAGCTAATCCGACCTAGGCTCATCTGTTAGCGTGAGGTCCGAAGATCCCCCACTTTCTCCCGTAGGACGTATGCGGTATTAGCTCGAGTTTCCCCGAGTTATCCCCCACTAACAGGCAGATTCCTAGGCATTACTCACCCGTCCGCCGCTCTCAAGAGAAGCAAGCTCCTCTCTACCGCTCGACTTGCATGTGTTAGGCCTGCCGCCAGCGTTCAATCTGAGCCATGATCAAACTCTTCAGTTCAATACTGCTAGAACCCCGAAGGATTCAAATTTTAGCTCAGCAATCGCAAAAAACTCTCAAATTAACGAGTGTTACTTGTGATGCTGATAATCTGGTGACTATCAGTCTTACATTCACAAGCACCCACACGAATTGCTTGATTCAAGTTGTTAAAGAGCGTTTCGATCAAGTCTTTCGTCTCAACCGAGGCCGCGCATTCTACAGCAGCCTTGCTACCTGTCAAGTTGTTTTTGAAGAACTTTTCGTTTCTTCTCAACCCCTTGCGCTTCGATCCAGCTTGAAGCGGGAGGCGAATTCTACAGACCGTCACCGAACTGTCAACCGCTTTTCTCGCCTCGATTCAGCTATCGAATCGACCACTTCGACACACCGGAAAAACCATTCAAACCTAACGTAACTCGTTGATCTGTAAAAGCTTTTCCTTCGCTACCGCGCCGGAAGTGGTGCGCATTATAGGGGCTCAGAAAACAGCGTCAACCCTTATTTCATGCTTTCGTCGAAATCGCTTCGAAACGGCGTCGCCCCTTGAGTCCGAGCCACAAGCCGACGAAGCAGAACAACGCGAACAGCCAGCCAGACAGGGCCCCAGCCATGATCCCTGAAAGCAGGGTTCCTACAGTACACCCAAGGCCAACCATCGCCCCCCACCCCATCAGGATGCCTCCCGACAGGTTACGCACTGCTTCGGCAACACCCGGCCAGCGCGGACGGAAATCCCCGGCAATCAACGCACTGCCGAACGAAGCCAGCACCAGCGCAGCGATGAAGACGCCGTTGTTCGACAGCAGGCTTTCCTTGATCACGGTCGCGCAGCCGCGGAATCCATCCAGCCCATGCAGACGCTCGGGCAACCAGCCCTGCCCTGTCGCCAGGGTGCGTGCAATGCTCCCCAGCTCGGCCGTCACGCCCAGAGGCGCGACCCGCAGGTAAGCGATGGTGCCGATAAAAGCGACCAGCAGCCCACCACACCAGACCGGCCAGCGTGAGCGCAGCAGGCGCTCCGGCAAGGAACGAACCGCCCCAGGAGTAGCCTGATCCGGCACAGGCAACGCCCCCCTGGAGAGCCACCAGGCAATCACGGCAAGCACCGCCAGTTGCAATAACAGGGAGCCCGCATACCCCAGCGAATGCGGCAGCCAGATGACCGGCGAGGCCTGTATGACACTCAGGTACAACCCATTCCAGCTCAGAAACCCCAGGATAAAACCCAAAAGCGCACCAACCAGAGCAGCCAGCGAAGCGATGGAGCCCTCGCCCACTCTATATAAGTGGGCACTGATGCAAGAGCCAGAAACCGACATACCGATGCCAAACACCAGAGCAGCCAGCGCTAGCACATAACTGACAGGGCCGATATGCGCCCCAGGAGGCAAACGCCCCGCCACCGGCTCAGGCAGGAAAGCACCAAAGACCGCATGGTAACCAACCAACCCCACCGCCAGAGCCGCAACCAATCCGAGTAGCCCGCGCCCATCCCGCTCTTCCAGATATTCACGGGAGATACAGAAGAAGCAGAACCGCGAGCGTTGCAGTACCCAACCGAAGGTGCCGCCAAGGACCAGGGATAACCCGAGCAATCGCCCCTCATGGGAGCCATCATCCAGGTACCACCCCGCCAGCAGCAACAAGGAAAGGATCGAGGCACCGGCAAATACCGGTAGCCGTTTGAAACCTGTATCGAGGGTCATCCATGGACTCCAGTCATGAAAAAGCCGTGCGCCACTTTATAGAGTGGCGCACGGCATCGAAGGTGATGACTTATTGATTACCCCAGACGGTCCCGGCCAGGTTGGTGATGGGTACGCCGACCGAGTTGCCGTATTCGGTCCAGGAGCCATCGTAGTTACGAACGTCATAGCCGAGAATCTTGCTCAGCGCGAACCAGGTATGACTGGAGCGCTCGCCGATACGGCAGTAGGTGATGATGGGCTTGGAGCCGTCCACACCCTTGGAAGCGTAGAGTTTCTTCAACTCTTCCTTGGACTTGAAGGTGCCATCCTCGGCCACAGCCTGCCCCCAGGGTACGTTCACAGCGCCCGGTACATGCCCGGCACGGATCGCCAGCTCCTGGAAGCCTGGAGCGGCGAACAGCTTGCCGCTGTACTCGTCCGGACCACGAATGTCGATCAGCGCAACGTCCGCCTCTTTCTTCGCCGCCGCAACGACATCCGGAAGGAAGGCACGCAGGGATTTGTCAGCCTCGGCCAGGGTCACGTCACCGGCCTTGTAGGTCTTGGCCACACTGGCGAGCGGACGCTTTTCGTCCTCCCACTTCTTGCGCCCGCCATCCAGCAGCTTGACGTTGTCGATCTGGTAGACGTCGAACACCCAGGCGCCCCAGGCAGCGAACCAGTTGTTGCTGTCGCCGTAGAGGATAGTGGTGGTGTCCTTGGATACGCCGGCCTTGCGCAGCAAGGCCTGCAGTTGCTCACGCGAAGCGATGTCACGGTTCACCGTATCGACCAGATCGGTGTGCCAGTTGAGGTTGACCGCCCCCGGAATATGCCCCCGCTCGAAGACACCAGGGTTCACGCTGACTTCGATGATCCGCACTTTGGGATTGTCGATGTTCTTTTCCACCCAGTCGGTGTCGACCAGGTAATCGCTGGCCCAGGCAGGACCAGTGGTGATGATTGCGAGGGCCCCCGCAACGAACAGCTTTCTCAGTGTCATATCGGATTCTCCATAAACCGTGGGTCTCGGCCCGGCGGACCTTATGGAGAAGATAAAAGAATAAAAAATATTCTATAAATAACTTTTAAGAATTTGCTTGGATCAAAATTCAACCATGACTCCAGGCCGCATGGCAGAGCGCTCGCCACTACCGAGGTGGAAAACGGCAAGCTGGAAACGTCGTCCACCAGCCTGCCGGACCTCAGGCCTTGGCGATCAGCCGCGAAGCTCGCTCGTTACGGAAGGTCAACTCGGTCATTGCTCCCGGCGCCTCCTCCGCCTGGCGTCGGGCGGCCAGTATCTTGCCGTGATCGGCCGACTTGCTGCAGACCGGGTCGGCATTGCTCGCGTCACCGGTCAGCATGAAGGCCTGACATCGGCAACCGCCGAAGTCCCTATGCTTCTCATCGCAATTGCGGCAGGGTTCCGGCATCCAGTCATCCCCCCGGAAGCGGTTGAACCCGAAGGAATGTCGCCAGATGTATTCGATGCTATGGGTCAGCACGCTGGGAAACTCCACCGGTAATTGGCGCGCGCTGTGGCAAGGCAAGGCCGTGCCGTCCGGGGTAATGTCGAGGAAGAGGTTGCCCCAGCCGTTCATGCAGGCCTTCGGTCTCTCCTCGTAGTAGTCGGGCGTGACGAAGATCAGTTTGCAGGGATGGTTCTGCGCCGCGAGCTTTTCCCGCCACTGGTTGGTGATGGCCTCGGCACGCACCAATTGCGCCTTGCTCGGCAGCAGTCCGGCCCGGTTCAGCTCGGCCCAGCCATAGAACTGACAGGTGGCCAGCTCGACGAAGTCCGCCTCCAGTTCTACGCACAATTCGATGATGCGGTCGATGTTGTCGATGTTGTGCCGATGGGTGACGAAGTTGAGCACCATCGGATAACCATGGGCCTTGACCGCCCGCGCCATTGCCAGCTTCTGTGCGAAGGCCTTCTTCGAGCCGGCCAGCAGGTTGTTCACCTCTTCGTCGGCTGCCTGGAAGCTGATCTGGATATGGTCCAACCCGGCCTCGCTGAAGGAGGCGATCTTTTCCTCGGTCAGGCCAATGCCGGAGGTGATCAGGTTGGTGTAGTAACCCAGGTCGCGCGCGGCACGGATCAGGATGGCCAGGTCTTGACGTACCAGCGGCTCCCCACCGGAAAAACCCAGTTGGGCAGCCCCGAGCGCCCGCGACTGGCGGAAGACCTCGATCCACTGCTCCGTGGTCAACTCCTGCTTGTTGCGCGCGAAATCCAGCGGATTGGAGCAATACGGGCATTGCAACGGGCAGCGGTAGGTGAGCTCGGCCAGCAGCCACATCGGTGGCCCCGGCTCATGCCCCGGCTTGCTGAAACTCGATCCACAGCTGTGCATGGGCAATCTCCAGAAACGCCAGGATATCTTCGTCCACACCCGGAATATCGGGGTATCGGCGTTCGAGTTCGGTGATGATGGCCGCGATGTCGCGCTGGCCATCCACGTGCAGGAGTATTTCCCCCGCGCTCGCATTCAGCTTGATCATGCCTTCCGGGTAGAGCAGCACGTGGCAATCCT
The DNA here is from genome assembly GCF_013395055.1 of Pseudomonas sp. ABC1. NCBI lineage: Bacteria > Pseudomonadati > Pseudomonadota > Gammaproteobacteria > Pseudomonadales > Pseudomonadaceae > Pseudomonas > Pseudomonas sp. ABC1. The sequence goes on along the minus strand of NZ_CP058349.1, from coordinate 3,834,413 downwards.
GCACGGGCTCCCATTGCAGGCGAAAACCACGGCGAATACGTGGTACGGCATCCTGTGTGGGCAGGCTCATAGCAAGCCTCCGCGGTGCCAGACACGCTCGTTCGTCACACTGTGATAAGGCGGACGCTCCAGTTCATAGGCCATACTCATGGCATCGAGCATGCTCCAGAGCACGTCCAGCTTGAATTGCAGGATCTGCAGCATGCGCTCCTGGGCGTCGCGGGTACGGTAGTGGTCGAGGGTGATGCGCAGGCCGTGCTCGACGTCACGCCGCGCTTCCTTCAGACGCTTGCGAAAGTAGTCGTAGCCGCTGGCGTCGATCCAGGGATAGTGCTGCGGCCAGCTGTCGAGCCGGGACTGGTGGATATGCGGCGCGAACAACTCGGTCAGGGAACTGCTGGCCGCTTCCTGCCAGTTGGCCCGACGGGCGAAATTGACATAGGCATCGACGGCGAAACGCACCCCCGGCAGAACCAGCTCTTCGGACAGCACCTGCTGCCGATCGAGCCCCACGGCTTCCGCCAGGCGCAGCCAGGCTTCGATACCGCCCTCTTCTCCCGGCTCGCCATCATGGTCGAGGATGCGCTGTATCCATTCGCGCCGGGTGTCTCGATCAGGGCAGTTGGCCATGATCGCCGCATCCTTCATCGGGATGCAGACCTGATAGTAGAAGCGATTGGCGACCCAGCCCTGTATCTGTTCACGAGTCGCGCGCCCTTCATACATGGCGCGGTGATAGGGATGGTGGATATGGTAGTAGGCGCCCTTGGCGCGCAACGCCTGCTCGAATTCCTCGTGGCTCATTGCCGGCTGATTCATGGCATAACCTTTTATTGTCGTTGTAATAAAGGCAGCGGATTACAGCTCGATATTCATACCGTCCCAGGCGACCTCGATCTGCCGCTCCCGCAGTTGCGTACGCTCGGGCGAATCCTCGTCGAGGATCGGATTGGTATTGTTGATATGGATAAGAATCTTGCGCTGCTCAGGGAAGCCTTCGAACACCTCGATCATGCCGCCCGGGCCGCTCTGCGGCAGGTGGCCCATCTCGCTTCCGAGCTTGTCGCCCACCTCACACACACGCATTTCATCGTCGCGCCAGAGGGTGCCATCCACCAGCAGGCAATCGGCCTGCGCCATCGCCAGCAACACCTCGGCAGTGATCTGCCCAAGGCCAGGCGCATAGAACAGACGCCCACCGGTGTGGCGATCCTCGATAAGCAGGCCGATGTTGTCGCCCGGATGAGGATCGTTGCGGTGAGGCGAATACGGTGGCGCGGAACTGAGCAAGGGAATGGCACGGATACTCAGTCCAGGGCAAGCCGGCACCTCGAAGGTACCGTCCAGCGAAATCGTCTTGTGCCTCAGGCCACCATTCCAGTGGCTGAGCATATTGAACAGCGGAAAGCCTGTCGTCAGGTCCTGGTGGACCATCTCGGTGCACCAGACATCGTGCGGGCAGCCTTCGCGCAACGTGAGCAGCCCGGTGGTGTGGTCGATCTGGCTGTCGAGCAGGATGATCCCACCGATAGCCGTATCGCGCAGCCTGCGCGCCGGCTGCAAGGCCGAGAAGGACTCAAGCTGGCTGCGAATGTCCGGCGAGGCGTTGCAGAGAATCCACTGCTCGCCCGTGTCACTGATCGCGATGGAAGACTGGCTGCGCGGGCTGGCATTCAGTTGCCCGGAACGCACGCCACGGCAATTGCGGCAATTGCAGTTCCATTGAGGAAAGCCACCACCGGCGGCCGAACCCAGAATCCGTACGAACATCGGTACAGTCTCCCCAGGAGTTGGAGCCCCGGAGAACCGGGGCGGAACACTCAGCGGTTGGCGAAGTACATGGTGACTTCGAAGCCAATGCGCATATCGGTGAAGGCGGGTTTAGTCCACATGGGTCAATCCTCTTGTTATTAAGGGAGGCCGGATGATTCCGACGTACCGAGTTAACCACCAGCCCCGGCATCACCGAATGGTACTTTCGAAGGAGATACGGCTTGATTTGGTAGCAGGTGGCACACAGGCCAGGGCAAGGCGCCATGTACGCTGCGAGGGCCTTGCGACAAGTATTTAACTAGTCGTAAATCGCTTGTGCTGCCCTGACGTTCGTGGCGTTGCCAATCCAGTACCAACCCTCATACACCTGGTTTACGGGCAGAGGCGGATGTCGAATCTCCCAGCGATGCAGTAAAGTTCACCACTTCGGCGCCCGCGCCCGCACTTCGAGCCTGATACATGGACCACCGTGAATCCATCCTTGCCCTGCGTCAGCACCTCTCCAGCCAGATACTGGGGCAGGACAAGCTGATCGAGCGCCTGCTCATCGCGCTGCTCGCCGATGGCCATATTCTCGTCGAGGGCGCACCGGGGCTGGCCAAGACCCGCGCAATCAAGGAATTGGCGGAAGGCCTGGAAGCCGAATTCCACCGTATCCAGTTCACCCCCGACCTGCTGCCCGCCGACATCACCGGTACCGAGATCTACCGCCCGGAAACCGGCAGCTTCGCCTTCCAGCAGGGACCGATCTTCCACAACCTGGTGCTGGCGGACGAAATCAACCGCGCGCCTGCCAAGGTGCAGTCGGCACTACTGGAGGCGATGGCCGAACGCCAAGTCAGTATCGGGCGCAACACCTACGAGCTGTCGCCGCTGTTCCTGGTGATGGCCACGCAGAACCCCATCGAGCAGGAAGGCACCTACCCATTGCCCGAAGCGCAACTGGACCGCTTCCTGCTGCATGTGCGCATCGGTTTTCCCGATGCCTCGGTCGAGCGGCGCATCCTGCAACAGGCACGGGGCGAGGCGATCAACGGGGAAAGCGCACCGGCGCAACGGGTCAGCCAGCAGACGATCTTCGCCGTGCGCAAGGAAATCCTCGGCCTCTACATGGCGGATGCCGTGGAGGAATACCTGGTGCAACTGATCATGGCCACCCGCACCCCGGCCAAGTTCGACAGCGAACTGGCCGAGTGGATCGCCTACGGCGCCAGCCCACGCGGCTCCATCGCACTCGACCGTTGCGCTCGCGTGCATGCCTGGCTGGCTGGCCGCGACTTCGTCAGCCCGGAAGATATCCAGGCCATGCTGTTCGACGTACTGCGCCACCGCATGATCCTCTCCTTCGAAGCCGAGGCCGCCGGAATCGACCATGACCGGGTCATCCAGCGCATCCTCGATGTGGTCGCGGTCGCCTGATGCACACCCGCGCGGATGCCGCCATCCGTGTCGATCTGGCCGGGCTGATCGACATGCGCCACCATGTGCGCGAGGTCCCGCTGTTCAGCAACACGCAACGACGCAGCGCGCTGGTCGGCCTGCACCATTCGAAACTGCGCGGACGCGGCATCGACTTCGACCAGGTACGGGTCTACCAGGCCGGCGACGATGTGCGCAACATCGACTGGCGTGTCACGGCTCGCACCCAGGAGCCCCACACCAAGCTTTTCCATGAAGAGCGCGAGCGCCCCATCTATATCCTCGTCGAACAAAGCCGCCGACTGTTCTTCAGCAGCGGACTGGTCTTCAAATCGGTGCTGGCCGCCCGTGCCGCCAGCCTGATCGGCTGGGCAGCGCTGAATCACAATGATCGAGTCGGCGGATTGGTCTTCGGCAGCGGCGAGCACCATGAGATCAAGCCCCGCCGCAGCAAGCAGAGCCTGCTGCAACTGCTGCAGCACCTGGCCCGTGCCAACCAGCGGCTCGACAGCCTGAGCACACTGGGCACCGACAACCTGGCGCCCGCGCTGCGCCGTGTGCGTGAGGTGCTGCGCCCCGGTAGCCTGGCCGTGATCATCTGTGACGAGCGAACCCTGAGCGAAGCGGCCGAACAGCAACTGAGCCTGCTGTCGCGCCACGTCGATCTGCTGCTGTTGCCTGTGTTCGACCCTCTGGACCACGCCCTGCCCGCCGCCGGCCTGCTGCGCTTTGCCGAGCTGGGCGCACGGCTGGAGCTGGACAGCCATGACAAGTCCCTGCGCCAGGCCTATCACCAGCAGGGCGAAGAACGCAGCAATCGCTGGCAGCGCCTGGCCGATCGGCTGCGCGTGCCGATCATGCCGCTGAACACCCAGTACGAACTGATCGAACAGTTGCGCACCCATCTACGGCAGAAGGTGAGCCTGTGAGCGCGCTGGAGCGTCTGGCCGAGAATATTCCACCGCAGCCCATCTCCTGGTGGCCTCCGGCACCTGGCTGGTGGTTGCTGCTCCTGTTGCTGCCCGTGCTGTGCATCCTCTATTGGCGGCTACGCCCGCTGTTGCGCAAGAGCAAGCCAGCGCCGAGCGCCACGGACAGCCTGGAGCCCCAACGCCAGGCCGCACTGGATGAACTCAAGCGCCTGCAACGCCCATACGACGGCCAGCCGGCCAATGCCTGGCTGCAGCAGATCAACGCTTTGCTCAAACGCCTGTGCCGTACCCGCTACGACAACGAACACCCGCATACCCTCACCGGCCGCGCCTGGCTGGCCTTTCTCGACAACCGCTGTCCTTCGGCTGGACTGACGCGCTGGATGGTGCTGGTCGAGGGCGCCTATCGGGCCGATTGCCGTCTGGATGACAAGGCCATAGAAGGTCTGGAGCAAGCCATCGAGATCTGGATACGCAAGCATGTTTGAATTCGCCTGGCCCTGGCTGTTCGCCCTGCTGCCCCTGCCCTGGCTGCTACGCCGGCTGCTGCCCGAAGCAGACAGCGCGGAGGCCGCGCTCAAGGTCAACTTCCTCGATGAGCTCGAACAGCTCAGCGGACGCCGCTCCAGCAACCTGCTGGCCGACTGGCGCCAGCAACTGCCCTACATCGCCATCTGGCTGCTGCTGCTGTGCGCCAGCGCCCGCCCGCAATGGCTGGGGCAACCGCTGCCAGTCCCCGCCAGTGGCCGGGAAATGTTGCTGGCCGTGGATGTCTCGGGCTCCATGAGCTACCCGGACATGCAATGGGAAGGCGAAAGCATCAGCCGCCTGCAACTGGTGAAGAACCTGTTCGGCGACTTCATCGAAGCGCGACAGGGCGACCGCGTCGGCCTGATCCTGTTCGGCGACAAGGCCTACCTGCAATCGCCGCTGAGCTTCGACCGGCATAGCGTCCGCGTCTGGCTCGACGAAGCCATGGTTGGCATCGCCGGCAACAATACCGCCCTCGGCGATGCCATCGGCCTGGCCGTGAAACGCCTGCGTGAACGCCCGGACAACCAGCGCGTACTGATCCTGATCACCGATGGCGCCAACAACGCCGGGCAGATCGCCCCTCTGACCGCCGCGCGCCTGGCGGCCGAAGAACACGTCAGGGTGCACACCATCGGCATAGGCGCCACCACGGAGTCGTCCGGCATGCTCCAGCCAAGCGGCTTCAACCCCGCGCTGGAACTGGACGAAACCACCCTGCAGGCGATTGCCCAGGAAACCGCCGGCCAGTACTTCCGCGCGCGCACCGCCACAGAACTGCAAGCCATCGGCGAACTGCTGGACGAACTGGAACCGGTGCGCCAGCGCGCCACCCAGACGCGTGTCGCACAGCCGCTGTATGCCTGGCCCCTGGCCCTGGCCCTGCTGCTCAGTATGCTGCTGGCCGGGCGTACCCTCTGGCCCGAGCTGAGCACCCGCTGGAAGAAACGCCATGCTGCCTGAACTGCTGCGTCCAGCCTGGCTGCTGTGCCTGCCCCTGCTCGGCTGGGCGCTGTGGCGGCTCTGGCACCGACAACGCAAGGTCGGACGCTGGCAGCGCCTGATCCCTCGTGCCTTCCACGGTACCCTGCTCACCCGTGGCCGCTCGCGCAACAGCCGCCTGCCCTGGATCGTGCTGGGCCTGGGCTGGCTGATCGCCTGCCTGGCCCTGCTCGGTCCCAGTTGGCAACGCATCGAACAACCCAGCCTGAAACGTGCCGATCCGCTGGTGGTACTGCTGGAAACGACCTCCTCGACCCTAGCCACGGACGTCCCACCCAACCGACTGGTACAGGCCCGGCACAAACTGATCGACCTGTTGCGCAGTCGCCAGGACGCACAGACCGCGATCATCGCCTACGCCGGCAGTGCCCACACGCTGGTGCCGCTGTCCGATGACCTGACGACTGCGCAACACCTGCTGGACGTCCTGCACCCACGCCTGATGCCCGAGCCAGGGCAGCGCGCCGACCTCGCCGTGGCCCAGGGGCTGGAACTGATCGAACAGGCGGCCCAGGGTGCCGGGCGCCTGTTGTTGATTGGCAGCAGCCTCAGCCCACAGGAACGCGAGGGCATCGAACGACTGCTACAGAAACACGATGGCGAGTTGCTGATGCTCGGTATCGGTACGCCCGAAGGCGCTCCCGTGGAACAGGAAGACGGCCAATTCCTCAAGAATGCGGACGGCTCCATCCTTATCCCAGGCCTCGACAGCGCCAGCCTGGCCGCATTTATCGAGGGCCTCGGCGGGCGTTACCAGGTAGCGCGACTGGATGACAGCGATTTCGAGCACCTGGGCCTGCTGGACGCCCACGGCAAGCCCGTGGTTCGGGAGGAAAGCGCCCACCTCAATCGCTGGCTCGACCAGGGGTACTGGCTGTTGCTGCCTCTGCTCCTGCTGGCCGCCTGCGCCGGGCGACGGGGCTGGCTGTTCTGTCTGCCATTGCTGCTGATCGAACCGCCAACGGCATATGCCCTGCAATGGCAGGACCTCTGGGCACGCCCGGACCAGCAAGGCCAGGCCCTGCTGCACCAAGGGCATCCCGCCCAGGCCGCCGAGCGCTTCAATAACCGCCAATGGCGCGCCCAGGCGCTTTACCTCGCCGGGGACTTCAGCGCCGCCGCCGAGTTGCTGGCGGACAGCGACGACGCCATCGATCACTACAACCGGGGAAACGCCCTGGCTCGCGCGGAACAGTTCCCGGCAGCCATCGAGGCCTATGAGCAGGCGCTGGAACTGGACCCGCAACTGCAACAGGCCCAGCACAACAAGGCCTTGCTCGAAGAACTGCTGCGCAGCCAGCCTGAACCGAGCGAGCCACAGACAACCTCAGCAGAAGAAGAAAGCGTCGACAGCGGCGCGAATACCGAGCCTCCCCGCACGGCAGCGCCAAGCAATAATCAGGAAAAACCTGACGACGACTCCGCGCCCGCCCAGGCGACGCAGGAGCCAGACGCTTCGCCGCAAGCCGGTGCGGAGCAGGACAGCGATATGCAACCCGTGCCCCTTGAACAGGAGCAGGCGCTGCAACAGTGGCTTCGACAGATCCCCGATGACCCGGGCGAACTGCTGCGCCGCAAATTCCTCTATGAACAGCGCAAGCGCCAGGAACCGAATCGATGATCCGCAGCATTCTGCTCGTGCTCGGCCTGCTGGCCCTGAGCCTGCACTCACAGGCCGCCGGCCTCGTGGCCAGTGTCGACCGCAGCCACCTGAGCCTCGATGAAACCCTCGAACTCACCCTGGAATCCCTGGACGCGACCCTGTTCGGCAAACCCGACCTGCAACCGCTGGACGATGCCTTCAAGGTCGTGGCCACCCGCCAGTTCAACCAGTTGGCCAACGTCAATGGCGAGAACCGGGCGATCACCCGCTGGCTGATCACACTGCAACCGCTGTACGCCGGTCATGTGACGATCCCATCGCTGGCCCTGGGCGAATGGAGCAGTGAACCGATCAGTTTGAACGTGCAGCCCGCCAGTGGCGCACTGAAAAGCGGCCAACTGGCACCGATCTTCATCGATGCCAGCCTGGATCAGGAAAGCGTCTACGTGCAGGCCCAGGCAATACTCACCCTGCGTATCTACCACTCGGTCTCGCTCTACGACGACAGCACCCTGTCCCCCTTGCAGGCACCGGACATGCTGGTGGAGCGTCTCGGGGAGCCTCGCACCTACGAAAAGAGCATCAACGGCATCCGCCATGGCGTGATCGAGGTGCGCTACGCGATCTACCCCCAGAAAAGCGGAGAACTGCTGATTCCCGGCCAACTGTTCAGCGCCACGCCGGTCAGCCAGAACAGCGGCACCTCGGCATTCGGACAACGCCCCGGCAACTCGACCCAGGTCAGCGCCCCCAGCATTCCCCTGCTGGTCCGGCCAAAGCCCGCTGACTTCCCGGAGGACCAGCCCTGGCTGCCAGCGCAAAGCCTGGAGTTGAGCGAACACTGGAGCAACCCGGCGCAGAGCCTGCGCCGGGGCGAGTCGCTGACCCGCACCCTGACACTCAAGGCCCAGGGCCTGCTGGCCAGCCAGCTCCCCCCCGTAGCCGCCACACAAAGCCCAGGTGTACGCGTCTATCCCGAGCAACCCGGGCTTTCCAGTGAAACCCGTGAGAACGGCGTGGCAGCGACCCGCGAGCAGCGCGAAGCCCTGGTCGCCACCGCCACCGGTGCCGCCGAACTGCAAGCCGTCGACATACCCTGGTGGAACACCCTCGAAGACCGACTGGAGCATGCGCACCTGCCGGCCCGGACACTGCAGATCGAAGAAAACCCGGCCCTGCTGCGCAGCGAACGCGCCACGCCTGCCCCCGCACAGGCGAGCCACTCATCGGCCTGGCCATGGCAATTGAGCAGCGGCGTACTGGCGTGCACCACCTTGCTGGGGTTTGGCCTGTGGTTGCGTGCCCGACGCCAGCCGCCGGTCCTGCGCACGCAGCCAGGCGGACCGACGCCGCGCAGCCTGCTGGATGACTTGAGAAAGGCCTGCCAGGGCAATGACACCCAGGCCACGCGCCAGGCACTGGATGCCTGGGCACGCCAGCAACCGGAAACCCTGACAGAGATGGCGGCGCGCTTCGTACCGCTCTCGGATGCCCTGGACGCGCTCAACAGCGCCCTCTACAGCGAAACGGGCCAGCGCTGGCAGGGCGAGGCGCTGTGGCAGGCGATCCAGCACCTGCCCAACGCACAGGAGCCGGTCAGCGTTCAGGAGAGCAGCAGTCTGCCGCCACTCTACCCTCGCTGAAGACCTCCCGGGAGCGGGGCTGTGCCAGCCACCGGACGAACTCCATGGCCGGCAAGGGGCGCGAGAACAGGAAGCCTTGCGCGACGCGATATCCCATGCGCTTCAGCGCCTGGTACTGCCCCTGGGTTTCGATGCCTTCGGCCACCGCCGTCAGGTTCAGGCTCTCGCTCAGGCCGGCCACGGCCTTGCTCAGGGTACGGCTGGTGGCGTCCTGTTCGAGGTCATGCACGAAACTGCGGTCGAGCTTGATCTCCTGGATCGGCAAGCGGTGCAGATGGCTGAGGCTGGAGAAGCCCGTACCGAAGTCGTCCAGCGACAGTCGCACACCCAGTTCGTGAACGTCCTGCAGGACTTTCAAGGTATGCGGGCTGGTATACATCAGCACGCTTTCGGTGATTTCCAGGGTCAGGTCGCCAGGAAACAACCCGTTCGCTTCCAGCGTGTGCGCAACCACCTGCGCAAAGCCCGGATCGTTGAAATTGGACGGCGACAGGTTGATCGAAACCGAAGGAATATCGAGCCCTTCCCTGCGCCAGGCGGCCAGTTGCCGGCAGCCTTCGGACAGGCTCCAGCGCCCCAGTTCATCGATCAGCCCGCACTGCTCGGCCAGGGGCACGAAGCGTCCGGGGGAAATATCACCCAGCTCCTCATGGTGCCAGCGCGCCAGGGCTTCCACCCCGTAGAGGCTGCCGTCTTCCAGTAGCACCTGCGGCTGGTAGTAGAGCTGCAACTGCCCCTGCTCCAGGGCCGAACGCAAGGCGCTCTCCAGCGGCAACTGCTCGACGCCGGGCGGCGTCAGTTCGTGGCTGAAGAAGCAGATACCTTCGGGCAATGACTTGGCGCGCCCCATGGCGGTGTCGGCGTTCTGGATCAGTTCATCGACACTGCTGCCGTCTTCGGGGAACAAGCTGATGCCCAGGCTGACCGATGGCTTGTAGGTGATGCCCGCCAACGGGCAGGAAGCCTGCAGCAAGGCCCGCAGGCACGATGCCCGCTCCAGGGCTTGCGCCCTGTCGCAGCCGCGCAGAAGCAAGACGAATTCATCGCAGAACAGCCGCGCCACCAGATCTCCCGGCTGGCGATAGGCTTGCAGGCGCTGCGCGATCAGTTGCAACAGCGCATCCCCGGCCGGGAACCCGAAAGAGTCGCTGACCCACTTGAATCGGTCGAGGTCCACGAAGACCACCGCCAGGCAGCTACCGTCGCGCTGCGCCTCGGCAATCGCCTGCTCGGCCTTGAGTTGCAGCAAGCCACGGCCCGGCAGGCCGGTCAGCCCGTCATACAGGGACATCTGCTCGATGCGGACGGTGCCCGCACCGTTGCTGTCGCCTTCCTGCGGCACGGAACGAATGAAGATGACGACCACCCGCTCCTGCTCGGTCTCGACCTGCAGGGCGGTGATGATGCCCTGGCGGCGCTCGCCGGATCGGTTGCGAATATCCAGCCGCATGCTGTTGTTGAAATCGGAATGACAACGGGAGGTCAGTTCGGGTAACAGCAGATTGGCGCTTTGCCCTACCACCTCGTCGCGCTGGCAGCCCCAGAAGGTCTCCGCCGAGCGATTGAGCAACAGGATGCGGTTGCTCTGGTTGATGATCATCACGGCATCGTTGGCTTGCTCCAGAGCCCCGGAGCAGATACCCAGCAGTTCTCTAATGCCCCACATGGGATCGTCTCCCTACGCCTGGTGGAACGAAAGTGATGCATGGATCGGGAAGCGTGCTATTGAAGTAGCACTTTGCCACCTACCGGTAGTCTCATCCATCATGGCCGCCCATATTCCGACAGACTCATGCGTCCCCTGCATAGACAGCTCTGACTGGGCCAACATCCACTCCTCCATGATCTACTGGGGCATAACAGCAAAACGCCACTAATGACTTTTCACGTTAACAGAATATACGGGATACGTCCTTCGCTTGCGAGCCTCAGGCCGAGAAAATGTCGCGAAACGTCATGCACAATGACGCAAGAGGCCAAGCCATGAAAAACAGAGGATTAGTATTTCGGGTGGGGGCCGCAATCGCTCGCCGCCGCAAAGCCAGAGGACTGACGCAAGCACAGATAGCTGAAATGATCGGTGTCGAAAAAGAGACCATCAGCCGGATGGAAAACGGCGTGATCTCACCAACACTGCCCAGATTGCAGCAGATTGCCGATATATTCGGCTGCTCGCCGGTAGAGCTGCTCCACTCGGAGGCAGGGGAAAGCGCCGCTCATGCGCAGTACATCGGCGAGATCATCCAGGAGCTGTCGGAGCATGAGCGCACCCTGATCGTCGGCTTCGTCACCGAGGTGGTACGCCTGCTGAAAACCCGCGAACCCACGACAAGCGAATGACCTCGCCCGCCATACGCTCCACCCCTCCCTGAAACCAGCTCCCTGAGGCACACCCTGCAACCGGCGCGACAGGATTCTCCCGGTGCGCAGGGCGCACCCATGGGAGTTTCGCTTTCAACACCTGGCAGCCGCCCAAGGCATGCGCCTCAGTGTGCCAGCAGGGAACCGCCCTTCTTCCCCGCCAGCTTCTCCGGCTTGATCAGGAAGTGCGCCAACGCCGGCAACAGCCACAGCGCGCCGAACATATTGACGATGAACATGAAGGTCAGCATCAACCCCATGTCGGCCTGGAACTTGATTGCGGAGAAAATCCAGGTCGCCACGCCGATGGCCAGGCACAGGCCGGTGAACAGCACCGCTTTACCGGTCGAACGCAGGGTCTGGTAGTAGGCTTCCTGCAACGGCAGGCCAGCGCGCAGGAAACTCTCCAGGCGGCTGTAGATATAGATGCCGTAGTCGACACCGATCCCCACACCCAGGGCGATCACCGGCAGGGTCGCCACCTTCATGCCGATCCCCAGGAACGCCATCAGGGCATTGCCGAGGATCGACGTCAGGATCAGCGGCAGCACGATGCAGACGGTCGCCGCCAGCGAGCGGAAGGTGATCAGGCACATGCCCGCCACGCAGAGGTAGACCAGCGTCAGGATGGTCAGCTCGGAATTGGCGATCACCTCGTTGGTCGCCGCCTCGATACCGGCATTGCCCGCCGCAAGCAGGAACTCCAGCCCCTCGCGGTTGTTCTCCGAAGCGAAGGACTCCACCGCCTCGACGGTGCGCGTGAGGGTCTGCGCCTTGTGGTCGTTGAGGAACACCATCAGCGGCGCCAGCGAGCAGTCGCCGTTGTACAGACCGTCGGCGCGGGCGATGGAATTGTTGAGGACGTCCTGGTTGCGCGACAGCGTCTCCCACTTCAGGCTGCCCTCGTTCATGCCTTTGATGCTCTGCCGCGCCACGGTCACCATGGAGACGGCGGACTGCACGCCTGGCGTGTTCTCCATCTTCCAGGTCAGCGCGTCCATGGCCTCCAGCGTGTCGTAGTGCGAACAGCCTTCCGGCGCGGTCTTCACCATCACCACCAGCACATCCGAACTGGTCGAGTAATGGTTGATGACGAAGTCGTTGTCCTTGTTGTAGCGCGAATCCGGGCGCAGCTCGGGCGCGCCCTGGTCGAGGTCGCCGATCTGCAGGTTGTGCTTCTGGTAGAAGAAACCACCGACGGCCACCAGCAGCGCCAGCGCGACCGACACTGGCGCCACCCGGGCATTGGCGAAGCCGGACAGCCGGCGCCAGAACGGGTGCTCGACATGCGCATCCTTCTTGCTGCGCTCGATTGCCCGGCGACTGATTCCCATATAGGAAATCGCCACCGGCAGCAGGATCAGGTTGGTGAAGACGATCACCGCGACACCGATCGACGCGCCGATGGCCAGCTCGCGGATCACGCCGATGTCGATGATCAGCAGGGTGATGAAACCCACGGCATCGGCCAGGATAGCAATCATTCCCGGCAGGAACAGTTGGCGGAAGGTCCGCCGCGCCGCCGTGAGCGCATTGTCGGCATCGCTGGATTGCTGGGCGATGCCGTTGATCTTCTGCACGCCATGGGAAATACCGATGGCGAAGATCAGGAACGGTACCAGCATCGAATAAGGGTCCAGCCCGAAACCGGCCAGGTTCATCAGCCCCAGTTGCCAGCCCACGGCAATCAGAGTGGTGACTAGCACCGACAGGGTGCTGCGAATGCACCAGGTGAAGAGGTACAGCAGCACCAGGGTAATCAGCAGGGCCGCGGCGAAGAACACCACCACCATCAGCAGGCCATCGATCAGATCGCCGACCTTCTTGGCGAAACCGACGATATGGATCTGCACGTTGGGGTTTTGCGCCTGGTACTTTTCCCGCACCTTGTCTTCCAGTTCATGGGAGAAGGCCTGGTAGTCGAGGCGAATCTGGCGACCCTGGTCCTGCGGGTCCGAGTAGGTTTCCTGCAGGGGCACGTCGATGATCGAGGAGCGGAAGTCATTCGCCACCAGGCGACCGATCTGCCCGGACTTGAGTACGTTGCTGCGCAACTCGGCAAGGCTCTCCGGCGATCCATCGTAGGTCTGCGGGATCACCTCGCCACCGTCGAAGCCCTCTTCGGTCACCTCGGTCCAGCGTACGCTCGGACTCCACAGCGACTTCATGGCGGAGCGGTCGACGCCGGGGATGTAGAACACCTCGTCGTGGATCTGCCGCAGCGTCTCCATATAACTGGCATCGAAAATAGTGCCTTCGCGCGCCTCGACCGAAATCCGCACGGTATTACCAAGATTACCCAGGTCGTTGCGGTGCTCGATCATCTTCTGGATATAGGGATGGCCGAGCGGGATCATTTTCTCGAAGCTGGTCGACGGCCTGATCTGCGTGGCCTGGTAGAACAGGAACACGCTGGCCAGCAGGCAGAGGATGATCACTGCCGGCCGGTTGTTGAAGATCAGGCGCTCGAGGAACGTGGCCTTGTCCTGGTGATGCTGGCTCATGCGGTTGCTCCCCGAGGAATTATTGTTGTGTTCTGTCCAGGCCGCTCGCTGCGGCGGTGCGCACACCGCCCTGCCCGACCAGGATCAGTTCGCCCGCGCGAGTGTCGACGACACCGGCCAGGGAGCGGCGGTCAGGGCGGTGGATCACACTGAAAGTGTGCCCCCGGTCGCTGCTGCTCAGCACCGACCCGGCATGACCCACGACCACGATACGGCCATCGGCCAGCAGGTTCGCACCAGAGAGCCCCGAGGCGAACGGCGCACCCTCGTCCGTCACCACGATGGAGCGCCAGGAAGCGCCGGCGTCGCTGGAAAACAACAGGTTGCCACGCAAGCCGTACACCAGCAGTTCGCCCGGCTGCCCGGTGGATTGCACGCCAAACAGCGAGCCCTCATAAGGCAGTTCGATGGACGTCCAGCTCTGCCCGTCATCCGTCGAATGGAACAGCGCACCCATTTCGCCGGCGATGAACAGGCCAGCCCCCTCGACCCTTGCGATGGCGTTCAGGTGATAACCGTCTTCATTGGCCAGGCGCTCGTCGATATCCAGCCAGTTCTGGCCGCCATCGCGGGTTTCCAGCAGGGCGCCGTAGGCACCGATGGCGATGCCGTGGTGGATATCCTCGAACCAGACGTCGAGCAGGGGAGCTTCGCGCTCCACGTCTTCGAACTGCAAATTCCAGGTTTCCCCGCCATCGCTGCTGGCAAGAATCGAGGCGTCATGCCCGACCGCCCAGCCGTGGCGGGCATCGACGAAGTCGACTGCGGTCAGCATCTGCCGGGTCGGCACCTTCGCCTGCGTCCAGTGCTGGCCGTCGTCATCGGAATAGAGAATATGGCCACGATCCCCAACGGCCACCAGGCGGTCGCCCGCACGCGCGATATCCAGCAGCAGGCTGCTGACGGCCTTGCTCGATTCGATGGCGTACCGAGGATGAATGTCCAGCGCGAGGACATTCCGGTGAAAGGCGAGTAGCAACATGCAGCACGCCATACCAGCGGCCATACCAGCGGCCATACCAGCGGCCATACGCCATGTGCCGCGACGCCATGAGACGACCTGCATACATACCCCCTTTTATTCTTGTCAGGTAAGGCCTGCGTAGAGCAGGCCCGGCCATGCTAGCCAGCTTACGGGAGCACTGACAATCGACGGGGCGTTATCTTTTGTAGCTGCAAGCGAGAAACCTGATGCCCGCTTGCAGCCAGGGGCTATGAAGCCAGGCTCTTGCTCACCACCTCATAGACATCGCTGGACAGCTCGCCCGAGGCCTGGATGCGCTCCAGTTCGGCCTTGAGCAGAACCTGGCGCGCCGTGTCGTACTTGCGCCAGCGGGTCAGCGGCGCCAGCAAACGCGCGGCGATCTGCGGGTTGAGGGCGTTGAGGGTGATGATCTGGTCGGCCAGGAAGCGGTAGCCACTGCCATCGGCCTGGTGGAAGTTGACCAGGTTCTGGTTGGCGAAGGCGCCGATCAGCGCACGCACCTTGTTCGGGTTCTTCAGGGTGAAGGCCGGATGCTGCATCAGCGCCTGTACCCGCGCCAGGCCACCGGGCTGTGTATTGCCGGCCTGGACGCTGAACCACTGGTCCATCACCAGCGGATTGTCCGCGAACTGCTCGGCAAAGTCCGCCAGGGCGGCATCGCGCTCTGCCGCGAAAGGCGAGTTGACCAGTACCGCCAGCGCGGTCAGGCGCTCGGTCATGTTGTCGCTGTCACGGAACTGCTCGACAGTCGCCTCCAGCACCTCGGCACGCTCGCTCAGTATCAGGTAGGACAAGGCGATGTTCTGCAACGCACGCCGGGCAAAATGACCGGCCTCGGCGACATAGGCCGTCTGCCGCGAGATTTCGCGATTGGCCTGGTAGCGTTGCCACAACGGCTCGAACAGCGCCTCGGCAATCGCCTTGCGGGCGAATTCACGGGCGGCATGGATGGCATCGACATCCGCCACATCGCTGATCTCGGTCAGGTAGGCCTCGCTCGGCAGCGACAGCACTTCCGCCACCATCGCCGGGTCCAGCGCCTCATCCGCCAGTACCGTGCGCAAGGCATCGAACAGACGCGGATCGAGGCTCAGCGCCTCGCCAGCACGGTATTGGCCGATCAGTTCCTGCAACACCTGCACCGCCAATTGCTGCCCTGCCTCCCAGCGGTTGAAACCATCGCTGTCGTGCTGCATGAGGAACAGCAACTGGTCGCGGCTGTAGGGGAACTCCAGCTTCACTGGCGCCGAGAAGCCACGCAGCAGCGAAGGCAGCGGACGCGCCTCTACGTCGACGAAGACGAAACTCTGCTCGGCCTCGGTCAACGCCAGCACCCGCGTACCGTTCACCGCGTGCGCCTCACCCTCGAGGCGCAGCGGCAGTTCACCGCCCTGCTCGTCCAGCAGGCCCAGGGCGACCGGGATGACGAACGGCAGTTTCTCCGTCTGCTGCGGCGTGGCCGGGCAGCTCTGGCGGAAGGTCAGCCGGTAGCGGCGATTGCTGGCGTCATAGTCTTCACTGACCTGCAGACGCGGCGTGCCAGCCTGGCTGTACCAGCGCTTGAACTGGGTCAGGTCGACGCCGTTGGCGTCCTCCATGGCCCGCACGAAATCGTCGCAGGTCACTGCCTGGCCATCGTGGCGTTCGAAGTACAGGTCGGAGCCCTTGCGGAAGCCCTCGGCGCCCAGCAGGGTCTGGATCATGCGCACCACTTCCGCGCCCTTCTCATAGATGGTCAGGGTGTAGAAGTTGGAAATCTCCATATAGGACTCGGGACGCACCGAGTGGGCCATGGGCCCGGCGTCCTCGGCGAACTGATGGGTGCGCAGGTAGGCGACGTCCTCGATGCGCTTGACCGTCGGCGAGTTCATGTCGGCGCTGAACTGCGAATCGCGCAGCACCGTGAAGCCTTCCTTGAGCGACAGCTGGAACCAGTCGCGGCAGGTCACGCGGTTGCCCGACCAGTTGTGGAAATATTCGTGGGCGACGATCGCCTCGACCCGCTGGTGCGCCGCGTCGGTGGCGGTCTCGGCGCGCGCCAGCACGGCACTGGAGTTGAAGATGTTGAGGCCCTTGTTCTCCATGGCGCCCATGTTGAAGTCGTTCACAGCGACGATCATGAAGATATCCAGGTCGTATTCGCGACCATAGGTTTCCTCGTCCCAGCGCATCGACTTCTTCAGGCTGTCCATGGCGTGCTGGCACTTGTCCAGGTTCTCCGGCTCGACATAGATACGCAGCGCCACCTCGCGACCGCTGGCGGTGACGAAGCTGTCCTCCAGCGCCCAGAGGTCGCCGGCCACCAGCGCGAACAGGTAGGCGGGCTTGCGGAACGGGTCTTCCCAGGTCACCCAGTGACGGCCACCCTCTTCCTCGCCGCTGGCGATCGGGTTGCCGTTGGACAGCAGAACCGGGTAGCGCTGGCGCTCGGCACTGACCGTGGTGGTGAAGCGGCTCATCACATCCGGGCGGTCGAGGTACCAGGTGATCTTGCGGAAACCCTCCGCCTCGCACTGTGTGCAGAACATCTTGCCGGACTTGTACAAACCCTCCAGCGCGGTGTTGTGCTCCGGATGGATCAGCACCGTGCTGTCGATGACGAAGGCCGCCTGGGTCGGCTGCAACGTCAGGCCGTCGTCACTCAACTGGTAGTCACCCTCGCTCAGCGAGCGGTCGTCGAGGGCCAGCGATTGCAGCTCCAGTTCCTGCCCATGCAGTGTCAGCGGCGGCAGCTCGGTGCCCTCGCACTCTGGGTTGCGACGCATGACCAGTTGCGCATGCACCAGCGTCCTGTCCTCGAACAGTTCGAAGGTCAGGTGGGTTTCATCTATCAGGTAGGCCGGTGCCTGATAGTCCTGCAGGCGAATGACTTTCGGTTGTTCGGTGTGCATGGGTGGCCTCTTCGGGACAGCTTCAGGTCTCGAGCTGCAAGTGGATGTGGTCAGCTTGCAGCTTGTTGCGACTCGCTGCTTATCGCTAATTGGTAAGCGGTGTATTTACGGATATTGATGACGCCGCAGTCGAGTATCAAGTACTGCCCCTTGATACCACGCAACACGCCTTCGATCACAGGCGTCTTCTCCAGGTCGAGGCTGGTGATCTTGGTCGGGTAGGCCTCGACCGGATAGCGGATTTCCAGCACCTCGGCCGTCGGCAACGGCTGGATGGCCTGCAGGCCGAAACGCTGTTGCAAGGCGAGGATGCCCTCGCCGCACTGTTCGAACAGGTTCTCGCGCACGGCCGGCAAGTCCAGCGGCTCGGCATCGCCCTTGAGCAGCGCGCGCCAGTTGGTGCGGTCGGCCACCTGGCTGCGCAGCAGGTCTTCCACCAACCCTGACTGCTGCCGCGTGGCGACGCGCAGGATCGGCAACGCCTGGCTCGCGCCCTGGTCCAGCCAGCGCGTCGGCAATTGCGTGGCACGGGTGATGCCCACCTTGATGCCGGATGAATTGGCGAGGTAGACCACATGGTCGGTCATGCAGAAGTCTTCGCCCCACTGCGGATCGCGGCAGGTGCCCAGGGCATGGTGGCACTTCTCCGGACTGACGATGCACAGGTCGCACTGGGGCAGCTTCTTGAAGCAGGGATAGCAATAACCCTGGCTGAAACTCTTGTTGGTGCGGCGGCCACAATGGGTGCAATGGATCGCCCCCAGGTACTCCAGCCGCAGGCGCTGGCCGATCAACGGATTGAGCGGCACGCCGGCATCGTCCAGCGGCAGCACGTACTGCGCCGACTCGCCCAGTTGCACGCGCATCTTGGCAAGTCGGCCACGGCCCAGTTCGATCATCAGTGGCGGGTTCCCGAAGCCGGGGTGAACAGGCTGGTGTCGATGGCGGCCTTGGCCTTGGTCTGGGAGGCACATTCCTGGCCACCCAGGTAGCCGGTGCGTTCTTCCTCGGGCAGGTTGCGCAGTTCCCAGGCGATCATCGCCTGCATGCAGGTTTCCTTCTGCTCGGCGGTCAGCTTGCGGCCATCGCCCCATTTGCCCAGCTCTACCGCACGCTTGAGGTTCTCGTAGATTTCAGGGGTGATGTTCTCGATTGCTTCGATAAAAGTCGACATGGCGGGCTCCCGGGAAAACGAAGCGGCATTCTAGCGGAAAAAAGCAGCGACACACTGCCTGGCACCGGCCACGGGCGGCCAAGCACGCTGTATCGTTTGGACTTTTTTGCGTACACCCGTGGCAGGTGTGGTGGCTGAGCCACCGATTGCGCCCTTACGGCGCCTCCCTTTCTTTGCTCGTGCAAAGAAAGGAAGCAAAGAAACACGCCCCCCAGTCATACGGCCCCTGCGCTCCGCTCCGGGGTTCCTTCACTCCGGCATCGCTCCGGGGGCCGGCGTACAAGGGCCGTCCTGGCCCTTTACGCCTCTCGTGGCATCCATGCCACTCGCTCCCCTACGCAATGCCTGCGTTCAGCCTTCTGAAAGGGGGGGGATGCTGCGTCTGTAACATCCTCTACCGTTTTAATATGAATATAAACTTCAATCAAGTTGGTTTAATTCGATCTTCCAGTCACCGCCCGCTTCACCACCCCCATCAGGAGGCCGAGCGGAATCGTCGTGTAAGGGGTTGAGCGGCAGGGATGCCGCGAGAGGCGCGATGGGCCATGGATGGCCCTTCGCGGCGTGCCCCTGGAACGGCGATGGAGCGAGGGAACCCCGGAGCGAAGCGCAGGGGCCGTATGCTGGGGGCGCATTCTCTTTGGTCACTTTCTCTTGTGCGAACAAGAGAAAGTGACTCGGCGTAAGGCCGAAATCGGTAGAACAGATAGATACATGGGCGGCGGGTGTACGCCAAAAGGCCAATCCAGTTTCAACCTCCATATGCGCAATCGCCCTGTGGCCTGCCACTCGTCGCTACTGCTAGAATCCTCGGCCATCCAATCCATGGGCCGCCGAGTGCGTGCCCATGACTCCCGCCCCTCGAAATATTCCCGGAACCATGAGAGCCAGACACTACCCCCTGCTCCTCAGCCTTCTTCTAGGTTCACTCGCCCATGCCGCGACCGAAAAAAGCATCTACGGGCTCAATGAGCGTGTCGCACTGCCCGATTTCGATCTGGAAGTCGCCGCGAAACTCGACACAGGCGCCCAGACGGCCTCGTTGAGTGCACGGGATATCGAACGCTTCACGCGCAAAGGCGAGCGTTGGGTGCGTTTCTACCTGGCCGTCGACGATGCACACGCGCACCCGATCGAACGCCCGATGGCGCGTATCAGCAAGATCAAGCGCCGGGCCGGAGACTTCGATCCGGACGAGGACAAGACCTACACCGCACGCCCGGTCATCGAGCTCGAACTGTGCATGGGTAAAACATTACGCACGGTGGAAGTGAACCTCACCGACCGAACCGCTTTCCAATACCCACTTCTGATCGGCTCCGATGCCCTCACCCGCTTCGGTGCACTGATCGACCCGAGTCTTACGAATGCAGCCGGCAAGCCTGACTGCACCACCGCATCCGACGCTGACGAGTAATATCCATGCGCTCTCTTACACTGCATCTGAAAGTCCTGATTTTCCTGCTCGTCACCCTGGGCGTGGCGATCACGGCCTACCAGATATTCATACTCGGCATACCCGTCACCGAGGACGAAACCGATGACCTGTGGAATATCGACGCCAAGATCGAGTTCCAGGCCAGCCCGCGCGAGCCGGTCAAGCTGCAGATGTACGTGCCGCCGCTCAACCAGGAGTTCGTCAGCCTCAACGAGAGCTTCATCTCCAACAACTACGGCGTCAGCATCAACCGTGCCGACGGCAACCGCCGCGTCACCTGGTCGGCCCGTCGCGCCAGCGGCAAGCAGACCCTCTATTACCGTCTGGTACTGACCAAGCGCTACAGCGGTGAGCAGCCCAAGCCCAGCGGCCCGATCTTCCGCGACAGCATCCCGGTCGAAGGCGCCGAGAAGATTGCCGCCGAAGCGCTGCTGTCGCCGATCCGCCAGCACTCGGCGGACGTCGAGACCTTCATCAGCGAAGCCATCAAGCGCGTCAACAACGCCAATGACGACAACGTGAAGCTGCTGCTCGGCGGCGACAACTCGGTCAGCAACAAGGCCCGCGTCATCGAACTGCTGCTGTCCATCGCCCACGTGCCGATGGAACGCGTACACACCGTGCGCCTGGTCTCCGAACTGCAACAGTCGCCGGAACTCTGGCTGCGCAGCTTCAACGGCAACAACTGGCTCTATTTCAACCCGGACAGCGGCCAGAAGGGCCTGCCCGCCGACCGCCTGGTCTGGTGGACCGGCGACGAGCCGCTGTTCAACCTCGAAGGCGGTCGCGCCGCACAAGTGACCTTCACGCTGAACAACAGCGAGATGAACGCTATCCGTTTGGCCAAGCTGACCGACGAGAACACCGACGCCGACTTCCTCGAATACTCCCTGTACGGCCTGCCGCTGCAGACCCAGATGACCTACCAGGTCATGATCATGATCCCCATCGGCGTGCTGGTGATCCTCATCCTGCGTAACCTCGGCGGCCTGCAGACCCTCGGCACCTTTACCCCGGTACTGATCGCCCTGGCCTTCCGCGAGACGCAGCTCGGCTTCGGTATCGCACTGTTCACCGTGATCACCGCCCTGGGCCTGTCGCTGCGCTCCTACCTGGAACACCTCAAGTTGCAGATGCTGCCGAGGCTGTCGGTGGTACTGACCTTCGTGGTGGTGCTGATCGCCGTCATCAGCCTGCTCAGCCACAAGCTCGGCCTTGAACGCGGCCTGTCGGTGGCGCTGTTCCCGATGGTGATCCTGACCATGACAATCGAACGCCTGTCCATCACCTGGGAAGAGCGCGGGGCCGGGCATGCCTTCAAGGTCGCGGTGGGAACGCTGATCGCGGCGACCCTGGCCTACCTGCTGATGAGCATTCCGCAACTGACCTACTTCATCTTCACCTTCCCGGCCGTGCTGATGGTCATGGTGGGCTTCATGCTGGCGATGGGTCGTTATCGCGGCTATCGCCTCACCGAACTCTTCCGTTTCAAAGCCTTTTTGAAGGACTGAGCCATGTTCGGCCTGATCAAGACCTGGAAAGCACTCGAAGCCAAAGGGATCATGGGCATCAACCGCCGCAACGCGGACTACGTGCTCAAGTACAACAAGCGCAGCCTGTATCCGATCGTCGATGACAAGATCATCACCAAGGAACGGGCCATCGAGGCCGGCATCCATGTGCCGGAGATGTACGGCATCATCGAGACCGAGCGCGATATCGGCAAACTCGCCGAGATCGTCAAGGACCACACCGATTTCGTCATCAAGCCGGCCCAGGGTGCCGGTGGTGACGGCATCCTGGTGATCGCCGACCGCTTCGAGGGCCGCTACCGCACCATCTCGGGCAAGATCCTCAGCCATGAGGAGATCGAGCACCAGATCTCCAACATCCTCACCGGCCTCTACTCCCTCGGCGGCCTGCGAGACCGTGCCCTGATCGAATACCGCGTCACCCCGGACCCGATCTTCAAGAGCATCAGCTACGAAGGCGTACCGGACATCCGCATCATCGTGCTGATGGGCTACCCGGTGATGGCCATGCTGCGCCTGCCGACCCGCCAGTCCGGCGGCAAGGCCAACCTGCACCAGGGCGCCATCGGTGTCGGCGTCGACCTGGCCACCGGTATCACCCTGCGCGGCACCTGGCTGAACAACAAGATCAGCAAGCACCCCGACACCACCAATGCGGTGGATGGCGTGCAACTGCCCAACTGGGACGGCTTCATGAAGCTCGCCGCCGGCTGCTACGAACTGTGTGGCCTGGGCTACATCGGCGTGGACATGGTGCTCGACCAGGACAAGGGCCCGCTGATCCTCGAACTCAACGCCCGACCCGGCCTGAACATCCAGATCGCCAACGACTGCGGCCTGACGCACCGCACCCATGCGATCGAAACACGCCTGGCCGAGCTCAAGGAAAAGGGCCTTCAGGAAACACCGGAAGAACGCGTGAAGTTCTCCCAGGAACTGTTCGGCCACGTACCGACGAACGCCTGACGTCGACCGCCCACAGGAGCAGGCCTGCCTGTTCCTGTGGGCGGTCCGATGACACGCCACCAGGGCCGAACCTGCCTCCCCCACCATGTCCCTCTGCACGATCCACCCCATCCCCTACCGCAGCGATCCCTGTGAATCGTTCGAACGCATCCGCCAGGCACCAGGCGCCATCCTGCTGGACTCCGGTCGCCCGCAAGCCTTGCGTGGGCGCTACGACCTGCTCAGCGCCTGGCCTCGACAACAACTGCGGACAACCCCCGGCGAGCCCGCCAGCGCCTACTTCCAGCGCCTGCGCCTGGCCCTGGCAACGCTTGGCCCCGCCGAGTTGCCGCCGGGCTTTCATTCGCCCTTCGCCGGCGGCCTGATCGGCCTGCTCGCCTATGACTTCGGCAAACGCCTGGAGCACCTGCCCGCCAGCGCACTGGACGACCTGCACTTGCCTGACGGACAAATGGGGCTGTACGACTGGGCACTGGTCAACGATCACCAGGAACAGGCCAGCGCCCTGGTGTTCCACCCCGCCATCGACAGCGACGAGTGCCAGCGCATCATTCGCCTCTTCGAAGACAGCCCCCAGGCACTGCCCGGACAGGATGACTTCCACCTGCGCGCGCCCTTCCAGGCGGACCTGCCGAAAGACGACTATCGCCAGGCAATCCAGCGCATACAGGACTACATCCGCGCGGGCGACTGCTACCAGGTGAACTTCACCCAGCGCTTTCGCGCACCCTGCCAGGGCGACCCCTGGCAGGCCTACCGGGCCCTGCGCCAGGCCTGCCCGACGCCCTATGCCGGTTTCGTCAGCCTGACGAGTGGCGCCATCCTCAGCGCCTCCCCGGAGCGTTTTTTGCGCTTGAGCCAGGGCCAGGTGGAAACACGCCCGATCAAGGGCACCCGCCCACGCAACCCGGAGCCACAGGCTGACGCGGCGGCGGCCAGGGAACTGCTGGAAAGCCGCAAGGACCAGGCCGAGAACCTGATGATCGTCGACCTGCTGCGCAACGACCTGGGGCGCAGTTGCGAGATCGGTAGCATCCGCGTGCCGGAACTCTTCGCCCTGGAGAGCTACCCCAACGTCCACCACCTGGTCAGCAGCGTGGTCGGCCAACTGCGCGACGGACTGGATGCGCTCGACCTGCTGGCCGGCAGCTTTCCCGGCGGCTCGATCACCGGCGCACCGAAGATCCGCGCCATGCAGATCATCGACGAGCTGGAGCCGACCTGCCGCTCGATCTATTGCGGTTCGTTGCTGTACCTCGACGTGCGAGGCGAAATGGACAGTTCCATCGCCATCCGCACCCTATTGGTCGAAGACGGCCAGGCCAGTTGTTGGGGCGGCGGCGCCATCACCCTCGACTCCGAATGGCAAGCGGAATACCAGGAGTCAGTGGACAAGGTGAAGGTGCTGATGGAGACGCTGGAAGGGCTTTGAGCGGTGAAGCGAGGCCCGCCATGAGCGCCTGAGGGGTTATCCCAGGCGGCCCTTCGGCGGTTTCGATGATTGCTTACAGTTCCAGCTTACGGTTCGACGCCTTGATGAACTCGCGCTTGAGGTCTTCATAGGTGTGTACGGCTGGGAACTGCGGGAACTCGTCGATGACGTTCTGCGGCGCGTGGAACAGGATGCCGGCATGCGCTTCGGAGAGCATGGTGGTGTCGTTGTAGGAGTCGCCCGCGGCGATCACGCGGTAGTAGAGGCTCTTGAAGGCCAGCACCGACTGGCGTTTCGGGTCCTTCTGGCGCAACTGGTAGGACACCACGCGATCGCTCTCGTCGGTGATCAGGCGGTGGCAGAGCAGGGTCGGGAAACCGAGCTGGCGCATCAGCGGCTGGGAGAACTCATAGAAGGTGTCGGACAGGATCACCACCTGGAAACGCTCGCGCAGCCAATCGACGAACTCCACCGCCCCTTCCAGCGGCTTCAGCGTGGCGATGACTTCCTGGATATCCGAAAGCTTCAGCCCATGCTCGTCGAGAATGCGCAGGCGCTGCTGCATCAGCACGTCGTAATCAGGAATATCCCGGGTCGTCGCTTTCAGCGATTCGATGCCGGTTTTTTCCGCGAAGGCGATCCAGATTTCCGGAACCAAGACACCTTCAAGATCAAGACAAGCGATTTCCACAGGCTGCTCCTATCAACGGATACGAATGAGGCGGCAACTCTATCCGCTCGCCACGAGCCACGCAATGAAAGGTCAACAGCCACGGGCGCTTTTGCTACCATCGCCCACCTCACGCACACGAGCCCCTGGAGCCTTTGCAATGGACCTCGACCTGGAACGGATCAACGCCGAATTCGCCAACCAACCGGAAAAGCTCATCGCCTGGGCGCTGTCGCTGGGCAAGCCGGCGATCTGCACCACCAATTTCCGGCCTTTCGAAGCGGTCATCCTGCACATGGTCACCCAGGCCCAGCCGGACCTGCCCATCGTCTGGATGGACAGCGGCTACAACACCGACGCCACCTACCGCTTCGCCGATGAAGTCGCGCGCAAGCTCGACCTCAACCTGGTCACCTACCTGCCCAAGCGCAGCCGCGCACACCGCGAAGCCCTGGAAGGTCCGGTGCCGGGCCTGGACGATCCGCGCCACGCCGCCTTCACCGAAGAGGTCAAACTGGAACCCTTCGCCCGTGCCCTGCGCGAAACCGCGCCAGGCGTCTGGTTCACCGCACTGCGCGCCACCGACACTGCCGTACGCGCGCAGATGGATCCGGTCAGCATCAACCCGGACGGTCTGATCAAGGTCGCCCCGCTGCTGCCCTGGACCTCCAAGGACCTCTACCAGTACCTGACGGCCCACGACCTGCCGAACAACTTCGACTACTTCGACCCGACCAAGGGCGAAGAGAACCGCGAGT
Organism: Pseudomonas sp. ABC1; assembly: GCF_013395055.1. Lineage (NCBI taxonomy): Bacteria > Pseudomonadati > Pseudomonadota > Gammaproteobacteria > Pseudomonadales > Pseudomonadaceae > Pseudomonas > Pseudomonas sp. ABC1. Next base: position 3,808,799 of record NZ_CP058349.1, on the reverse strand, counting down.
GCGGCCTGCACCTGAGCCATTGATGTTCCGGAGTCTGGCTGCCTGGCCGCCAGACTCCAATAAACGATCTATTGAATGAACTACCGAAGTTGCCGATGCAACTTCGCTGATGGCAATACATCGACTTCGCAACAATAGCCAATTGCCACTCAATCAATTGCTGAGCAAGTTCCGCCGCGCAATCTCGCGAAGTTCCGTAGGCACCGGCTGACACTTGAGCCCTGCCCTCACTGCGCGCGACGCCCTGCATGCCGCCGTCCTTGTGACGACAACCCTCTCTCCACCCCACTCAGCACTGCCGGATAAGCCCTTGTAATTATTGTGTTTTTAAATAATTAGATTTGTAACAGCATGCAATTATCATTAAGATCCGTCGCCTTCTTTTACTGAACTTCCTGGGGTCTTCAATGAGCGATGCGGGCAATACCGTGCCGAACACGACATATAACGAGAAAACCGAACGGCCCCTGGCCTTCAGCTTTTCCGGAGAGGGTTTCGAATTCTTCCGTATATGGATCGTCAACCTGGCGCTGACCATCGTGACACTGGGGCTTTATTCGCCCTGGGCCAAGGTGCGTACCCATCGCTACTTCTATGGCAACACCCACCTGGACGGCAGCAGCTTCGAATACCTGGCCGACCCGATACGCATCCTCAAAGGCCGCCTGATCGCCATCGCCTGCCTGGTCGTCTATGTCGTCGCCGAACGGCTCCTGCCGCTCCTGGCTCTGGCCCTGGCGTTGATCTTCGCCCTGCTGATGCCCTACATCATCGTTCGCGCGATCGCCTTCCACCATTACTACTCGGCCTGGCGCGGCATCCGTTTCGGTTTCAACGCCCCCATGGGTGGCGCCTACAAGGTGTTCCTGCTCTGGCCGCTGCTGGCGACCCTGAGCCTCGGCCTGCTGTTCCCCTATGTCCTGTGCCTGCAAGAGCGCTTCATCATCGGCCATAGCCGCTACGGCAAGCAGCACTTCGACTTCTCGGCCAAGCCGGGCGCTTTCTACCGCGTATTCCTGATCCTGATCGGCATCATCCTGCTCGCCGCCGTGGCGGGTGGCATCCTCAGCCTGCTGTTCGCACCGCTGATGGTGGTGGCGATCACCGCCGGCTACCTGTTCGTCTTCGCCCTGGGCAGCGTCCTGCTGGTCAACCTGCGCTTCAACCACATGACCCTGGGCGAGCAACGCTTCCACGCCAACTACCAGGCCGGCTCCTACGCCTGGCTGATGCTGAGCAACACCCTGTGCCTGGTCCTGACCCTGGGGCTGTTCTACCCGTGGGCGCGCGTGCGCACCGCACGTTATGCCGCCCAGCACGTCAGCATGACGGTCACTGGCGACCTCGATGAGTTCGTTGCGGCCAGGCAGCAGGAGCAATCCGCCCTGGGCAGCGAAATGAGTGATGTCTTCGACGTGGACCTGGGTCTCTGATGCGTATCGCCGGGCACTTCATGGACGGCGTCAGCTCGGCGCGCCAGCCGGCCACGCTGCTTGTCGAGGGCGTGCAGGCACGCCTGCTGGACGCGGATGGCCAGCCGTTGCACACGCCATTCCCCGCCACGCAACTCAAGTGCTCCTCACGGGTCGGCAGCACGCCGCGCTTCGTCTATCTCGCCGGCGATGCACGCTTCGAAACCCAGGACAACGACGCGCTGGACGCCCTATTGGAGGCGCACAAGCCTGCCACCGGCCTGGCGCATCGCCTGGAGTCGAAACTGCGCTATGCCGTCCTGGGCCTGCTGCTCAGCGGAGCGTTCATCTTCAGTTGCGTGCAATGGGGCGTTCCGGCGCTGGCCAAGGTAGCGGCGTTCGCCCTGCCGGTATCGGTCAACCAGCAAGCGGATCGCCTGGTCATGCAACTGCTCGACCGGCAGTTCTTCGAGCCCAGCACCCTGCCCGCCGCCGAACAGCAGCGCCTGCTACAGGTCTTCGCCCCGGTCATTCAGGAACACGCGCCCGAGACACCTATCGACGTGCAGTTCCGCGATGCGGAGAAGACCATCGGCCCTAACGCGCTGGCATTGCCGGCCGGTACCGTGGTGTTTACCGACCAGTTGATCCGGCTGGCCCAGCACGATGAAGAACTGATCGCTGTGCTGGCCCACGAGGCAGGCCATGTCGCCAATCGCCACGGCATGCGCAGCTCGCTGCAAGCCTCGGCTGTCGGCGTGCTGGCCGCGCTGGTGGTGGGGGATGTGTCGTCGGTGTCGTCAGCGGTGACCGCGTTGCCATTGATCCTCACCGAACTGGGCTACTCGCGGGGCTTCGAGCAGGAAGCCGACCGTTATGCATTGGAGACGCTGGAACGGCATGGGATAGCCAGCCAGCGCTTCGCCGACATCCTGCGGCGGCTGGACGGGAACGAGGAAGAGGCCGGTGTCGGCGCTTATCTTTCCAGTCACCCGCCCACGGTCGAACGCACGCGACTGATCGAACAGCAGAAGTGAACATGGCGCCCTCGGGCGCCATGTTCGTTTTCAGTGTTCGGGCAGTTCGACGCCCTGGAACAGTTCTTCCAGCTCCGCCTTGTTACGGCACTGGATGGCCTGCGCCAGTATCTTGCGCTCCAGATGAGGCGCGAAAGCCTCGATGAAATCGCACATGAAACCGCGCAGGAAAGTGCCACGACGGAAACCGAGCTTGGTCACGCTGGACTCGAACAGGTCGCCGGCATCGAGCATGACGAGGTCGGAATCGAGCTTCGGGTCCACCGCCATCTTGGCCACGATGCCAACGCCCAGCCCCAGGCGCACATAGGTCTTGATCACGTCGGCATCCGCCGCGGTGAACACCACCTTGGGCGATAGGCCGCGCTGACTGAAAGCCTCGTCCAGCTTGGAGCGGCCGGTGAAACCGAAGACATAGGTCACGATCGGGTGTTCGGCCAGCGCCTCCAGGGTCAACTTGCCCGCCTTCGCCAGCGGGTGGCCCTGCGGGACGATCACACAGCGGTTCCAGCGGTAGCACGGCATCATCACCAGATCGCCGAACAGTTCCAGGCCTTCGGTGGCGATGGCGAAGTCGACGGTGCCGTCTGCCGCCATCTCGGCGATCTGCGTCGGCGTACCCTGGTGCATGTGCAGGGAAACGTCCGGATACTGGCGAATGAAATTACTGATCACCGGCGGCAGCGCATAACGCGCCTGTGTATGGGTGGTGGCGATGCTCAGGGTGCCCTTGCGCTCGTTGGAGAACTCCTGGGCGATCTGCTTGATGCTTTCGCACTTGCGCAGGATTTCCCCCGCGGTATTGATGATCCGCTCACCGGCCGGCGTCACGCGGGTCAGGTGCTTGCCACTGCGGGCGAAGACTTCTACGCCCAGCTCGTCTTCCAGCAGACGGATCTGCTTGCTGATGCCGGGCTGGGAGGTGAACAGGCTCTGAGCCGTGGCCGAGACATTGAGGTCATGGTGGGCCACCTCCCAGATATAACGCAGTTGCTGAAGCTTCATAGGTCATCCTCAAAGGAATGGCATCACGACGAACGCCACGACGCTTATAACTTTATTGTTTATCAGAAACCTATTCTAGTACTTTTTATAAGATCGCTAGAAATCCCGAGGCGCCGGCATACCAGGCGCGCCCAGCGCGCACCACGGGAGTTGTACCGATCAGCGCGACGAGATGAACAGCAAGGCCCGGTAGAGCGCTTCGGTCCTCGGCATCTCGAGCCCCAGCCGGGCCGCCTCTGCCAGTGGAGCGGCATAGATGGCGTCGAGTTCCATCGGCCGCCCCTGGGCATGGTCGTGGTACATGCTGGGCAGGTATTCAGGCATGTAGCGGGTGGTCTTGAGCATCTTTTCCACCAGTCCTTCCGGCAGGGCATGCCCGGCGGCCTGGGCGACCGCCACGACCTCCTCCATGATCGACGCCACCAGCGCGACACCGTCCGGGTTGTCCATCAAGGCCTTGGTACTCGCCCGCAGCAACACGGAAAGCCCGTTGTAGGGCGCATTCCAGACCAGTTTCTGCCAACGCGCCTGCTCCAGGCTGGCAGCGGCATGGCTGTCCAGCCCGGCCTCGCGGAACATCGCCACCCCCTCGTCGATCACGGCCTGCCGTGCCGATGCGGATGCCGGCCCCGAGTGATAGCCGAGGCTGATCGCACCGAGCGACTGATGCTCGATCACACCCGGCGCATCGCGGTGTACGCAAATGAAGCAGAGGCCGCCGATCAGGTGCAGGGTGTCCGGCAACAAGGGCCGCAGGGCCTCCTCCACCCCAAGACCGTTCTGCAACAGCACGACCTTCGCACCCGGCGCTGCCGCCTGCGCGATCAAGGGCGCCAGGGCGGCATTGCTGGTGGTCTTGGCCCCCACGAACAGCCAGTCGCAGGCAGGCATGTCGGCCACGTCGCGATACGCCTGGACGCTCTCCAGATGCAATGCGCCATGGGGCACGCTGTGGATGCGCAGGCCATGCTCACGCACGGCCTCGTATTCACTGCGCAGCAGGAAGTGCACATCGAACCCGGCTTGCGCCAGCATCAACCCATAGAAACCGCCAATGGCGCCAGTGCCGAGGATGCCAATGCGGGGACGAGATTCATGCATGCGGAACTCCAGTTCATGTCTGTAGGGTGATCCTGCCGGTGGCTTCCGAGGCTGCCAGCCGACAATCAATGCCCACAGCTTATCAATGTCATTGTCGTGCCAGCGAGTACGCGCTAAGGTTCGTCTCCCCGTTGCGCTCACAGCCCTGATCCGCCGCACCGGGATAGCTGGCGGATGGCATCCGTGACCTGATTGAGAACATGATGGCTGATTTACCGATCGACGACCTCAACGTAGCCTCCAACGAGACCCTGATCACCCCCGAGCAACTGAAGCGCGAACTGCCCCTGACCGCCAACGCGCAGAAGACCGTCTCGGATGGCCGGCAGGTCGTTCGCGATATCCTCGACGGCAAGGACCACCGTCTGTTCCTGGTCATCGGCCCATGCTCCATCCACGATCTGAAAGCGGCCCATGAGTACGCCGAGCGCCTCAAGGTCCTCGCCGAACAGGTGTCCGACACCCTGTACCTGGTGATGCGGGTGTATTTCGAAAAACCACGCACCACCGTCGGCTGGAAGGGGCTGATCAACGACCCCTACATGGACGACTCCTTCAAGATCCAGGACGGCCTGCACATCGGCCGCAAGCTGCTGCTGGAACTGGCGGAAATGGGCCTGCCCACCGCCACCGAGGCCCTCGACCCGATCTCCCCGCAATACCTGCAGGACCTGATCAGCTGGTCTGCCATCGGCGCACGCACCACCGAATCCCAGACCCACCGCGAGATGGCCTCGGGCCTGTCTTCGGCGGTCGGCTTCAAGAACGGCACCGACGGCAGCCTGACCGTGGCCATCAACGCCCTGCAATCCGTCTCCAGCCCGCACCGCTTCCTCGGCATCAACCAGGCCGGCGGCGTGTCCATCGTCACCACCAAGGGCAACCGTTATGGCCATGTGGTGTTGCGCGGCGGCAATGGCAAGCCCAACTATGACTCGGTCAGCGTCGCGGTCTGCGAACAGCAACTGAACAAGGCCGGCATCAGTCCCAACATCATGGTCGATTGCAGCCACGCCAACTCCAACAAGGACCCTGGCCTGCAACCGCTGGTCATGGACAACGTGGCCAACCAGATCATCGAAGGCAATGAGTCGATCATCGGCCTGATGGTCGAAAGCCACCTGGGCTGGGGCAACCAGCCGATTCCTGACGACCTGTCGCAGTTGCAGTACGGCGTGTCCATCACCGATGCCTGCATCGATTGGGCGACCACTGAAAAGGCCGTACTGGGCATGCACGCCAAGCTCAAGGATGTCCTGCCCCGCCGCCAGCGCGGTTGATACCGGGTACGCTTCCGGCTCATCGTTCCTGTGCGAATGCCAGGTGGCGAGACGGGGCACGCGTGAATACATCCCTGTAGCTCTTCGCCGCCATCCCTGGCGGCGAAGGCCCCGTCCCGCCACCTGGCATCCGCACAGCCGTCTTATGCGGTGACTGTAGGAAAAAGCCCGCCAGCCTTAGCCTTGCACACCTGGGCTCCCGCCTACGCGGGAGCGACGGGGTGAGCTTTTCCCTGGGTCACTTCGGTATTGACTGCGAGCCCGACCAGCCCCTTGGAGCAACCTTCGCCGACAGGACGTCGGCGAAGAGCCCCATGGATGGGTTCATGCGTGTTGCGTAGAGGGGCTGGTCGGGTTCGCGATGCGCGAACGACAGGTCAAGCGTGCGAGATCGAGTCGGCAGAACAAGCCTCGAACCGCACATCCAGAGGCTTTACAAGCCTTTCAGCCCGCCAGAGGTAAAAGACGTAGCGAACAGCGTGCTTTCCTGTCGCCTCAGTCGCCCTCTTCGCTCCGCTGCTCTGCCCGCCACAGGTCATCCATATAGCGCTCCACATAGGAGCAGGATGCGATGACCTCGTAGCCTTCGCGCTGCGCATAATCGAGTGCGTGCTGGGCAAGGCTGGCGGCGATTCCCCGGCCGCGCAGGGCGTCGGGAACGAAGGTGCGGTAGATATCCAGAGTCCGCTTGCCCAGGTCCATGTAGGCCAGGTAGGCACGTTGCCCCTCCACCGTGACCTCGAACTGGTGCGCGGACTTATCATGATGAATGGCTGACGTATCGCTCACTTCCAGTTCCTCCGGTGATTGTTATTGTTCTCTGTGATTGCATCCAGACTGGATGGCGCGTACTGCGACTCTAATCAATTGACCGGGATCACGCACTTATACGCCTGGCTCAGTTTACTTGTCCGAACTTACGGGTAGTATGTGGGCGCAAACTTTCGATGGCGGAAGTTGCTATGGATTTCCACTTCAAGGGGAACACGATGAACAACGTTCTGAAATTCTCTGCTCTGGCACTGGCAGCTGTCCTGGCTACCGGTTGCAGCAGCAGCATCACCAAAGAAAGCGAAGCTCGCCTGACCGCAACCGAAGACGCCGCCGCCCGTGCCCAGGCCCGTGCCGACGAAGCCTACAGCAAAGCCGACCAGGCCCTGACCGCCGCTCAGAAAGCTCAACAGAGCGCTGACGAAGCCAACGAGCGCGCCCTGCGCATGCTGGAGCGCGCCAGCCGCAAATAAGCGGTTGCCGCCTGACGAAAAAGCCGAACCCAAGGGTTCGGCTTTTTCGTATCCGCCATGAGCTAGCGCACCTAAAACAGCGAGTCACCTTCCGGTTCCAGCACGGCCTGTACATCAGCGATCTCGATGGGCAACCCATCCTCTCCCGCGATGATGCCGCGAATCACCTCCCAGTCGAGGCGCAGGTTGCGCGTCATGGCTTCCTCGCGCAGCAAGGCATTGGCCACCTTCGCATGCTTGTCCAGCAAGGACAATTCGCCCTCACCCGGCAAGGGCGCATGCACCTCCAGGTAGACACGCCCGCCACTGATACCGAGCTTGTACGGCTCGTCGATGATCCGCACCGGCGTACCGACCTTGACCATCCGCGCCAGCTCCAGGACGTTCTCGTTGAGCATGCGGAAGCAACCATGGCTGACCTGCATGCCAATGCCGAACTTCTTGTTCGAGCCATGGATCAGGTAACCCGGCATCGACAGGCTCATCTTGAACGGCCCGAGGGGATTGTCCGGCCCCGCCGGCACCACGCTCGGCAGCGGATCGCCCGCCTCGGCATGTTCCTGGCGGATGGAAGCCGGTGGATACCAGGCCGGGTTCGGCGTCATCGCCGTGATCCTTGCGTTGCCCAACGGCGAGCCCCAGCCCTCGCGACCGATGCCCAGCGGATAGGTATGCACCACCTGCTCGCCGGGCGGGTAGTAGTACATGCGGTATTCGGAGAGGTTGATGACGATGCCTTCACGCGGCCCGGACGGCAGGATGAAGCGGGTCGGCAAGATGATGTCCGTTCCAGCCCCCGGCAGCCAGGGATCGACACCGGGATTGGCCGCGACCATCTCCAGGTAACCCAGGTCGTTGTTCTCGCCGATCAGGGCGAAGGTATCTTCATAGCGCGCCTTGACCACGCGGATCTCGCCGACGACATCCTCGCCTTCCGGCGGCAATGGAAACTCCAGGGCCATGCTTCTGCCAGCCAGCAACATGGACAAGAGACACAGGACGGATAAGCGAACGAGCATGGGAAACCCTCGGCGACGGCCTGGAAACCCTACCAATAGCAGGTGGCGGACGGAAGTCCCCGCCGACGGGCCTGCAATGCCTTGCGGCACAACGGGCAAAGGCGCGGGTCCTTGAGAATGTCCTGAGGGAGGTCACGCCAGCGCGGCATGGCCGGCAACAGGCTGTCGCACAGCGTACGGTCCACATGGCCGTTCAGCTCGAGCTGGCGGGCGACGATATGCAGACGATTTTCGCGGCAGGCGAACAGATCGAACTGCTCGTCCGGCACGATCATACGGTAGGCAAACAGGGTCCTGGCGGTACACGACATCGGCGGCTCCAATCGAGGGCGCGACAGTAGCCGCGCACACGGATCAAAGCAAGGGGACAAGCGCCGGCAGCACGTTATCCAGTAGCAGCGGTTGAGCCTCCGCCGTGGGATGGACACCGTCGCGTTGCATCATCCCTGCCACGCCGCCAACCCCCTCCAGCAGGAAGGGCACATAAGCCAGTTGGCGTTCCCGCGCCAGGCTGTCGAACGCCTCAGCAAAGGCCGAGGTGTAGCGAACGCCCAGGTTGGGCGGCAGGCGCATGCCCAGCAGGAGCACCTGGGCACCTGCGGCCTGGGCCTTGTTCGCCATGGCGGCAAGATTTCGTTTCAATTCTTCAGGGGGCTGGCCCCGCAGGCCATCGTTGCCGCCCAGCTCTAGAATGACCACTTCAGGGCGGTGCTCCTGCAGCAGCCGAGGCAACCTGGCGAGCCCGCCAGCACTGGTGTCGCCACTGATCGAGGCATTCACGACACGGTACTGTCCAGGCCGCTCATCCAGGTCTTTCTGCAACAAAGCGACCCAGCCCTGGCTGGTTTCCAGCCCGAAAGCGGCACTGATACTATCGCCGACCACCAGAACGGTCCCGGCAAGCGCGCCCTGCGACCAGAGCAGCGCCACCAGGCAAACCCCTTTCCACACCTTACCCATCGGACTCTCCATGAGCGCCAGCATTCTCGTTGCGCGGAACCTTAGCAAAGTGGTCAGCAGCGCGGAAGGCGAGCTGAGCATACTCGCCGACCTTTCCCTGGACCTGGACAAAGGCGACAGCCTGGCCATCATCGGCGCCTCAGGCTCGGGCAAGTCGACGCTGCTCGGCCTGCTCGCAGGCCTCGACCTGCCGACCTCCGGCAAGGTCGAACTGGCCGGGCACGACCTGTCGGCGCTCGACGAGGACCAGCGGGCGCAGGTGCGTGCCGAGCATGTCGGCTTCGTCTTCCAGTCGTTCCAGTTGCTCGACAGCCTCAACGCCCTGGAAAACGTCATGCTGCCGCTGGAGCTCGAAGGCCAGCGCGACGCACGCCGCCAGGCACAGCACCTGCTGGAGCGGGTGGGCCTGCAGGCGCGCCTGGGCCACTATCCGCGTCAGTTGTCCGGTGGCGAGCAGCAGCGCGTCGCGGTGGCCCGTGCCTTCGCCGCCAACCCCGACGTACTGTTCGCCGACGAGCCGACCGGCAACCTCGACAGCCAGACGGGGGCGCATATCACCGAACTGCTGTTCGAACTCAACCGGGAACATGGCACCACGCTGGTGCTGGTCACCCACGACGAACGCCTGGCCCGCCGTTGCAGGCGCCAGCTCCGCCTGGAAGCCGGACGCCAGGTCGTCGACGGGCGCTCGGCATGACGCGCCTGCCTTTCTTCAGGCTGCTCTCCCTCGCCGCCCGCCAACTCCTGCGCGAAGCCCACAGCGGCGAAATACGCGTGCTGTTCTTCGCCCTGGTGATCGCCGTTGCCACCAGCAGCGCCATCGGCTACTTCGGCGCCCGCCTGAATGCGGCGATGTCGCTGCGCGCCGGGGAGTTCCTCGCGGCTGACCTGGTTCTCGACGGCAGCGCGCCGGCGACCCAGGCACAACAGGAACTGACGCGGCAGGCCGCACTGGAACGCAGCCAACTGGTGGAATTCTCCAGCGTGGTCGCCACGGACGAGGCCATGCAACTGGCCAGCGTCAAGGCCGTCGCGGACGGTTATCCACTGCGCGGCCAGTTGCGCAGCGCAGCCGAACTCTACCAACCCGAACGCAGCGGTGGCGCACCGGCCAGCGGTGAAGCCTGGGCCGAGGCGCGCCTGTTCGCGGCGCTCGACCTGCAGGTTGGCGACAGTATCGAGGTCGGCCACAAGGTGCTGCGCCTGACCCGGGTACTGACCTACGAACCGGACCGCGCCGGCGACTTCTACAGCCTTACCCCCAGGGTGCTGATGCACCTGGACGACCTGGAGGCCACCGGCGTGGTGCAACCCGGTAGCCGGGTGCGTTACCGCGAGCTGCTCGCTGGCGGGGCCGATGATCTGGCCCGCTACCGTGCTGCGCTGGAAGTGACCCTGCAACCGCACCAGCACATCGAGACGGTGAAGGATGGCAACCGGCAGATCGGCGGCGCGCTGCAACGTGCCGAACGCTACCTGAACCTGGCCAGCCTGGCCGCCATCCTGCTGGCGGGCGTCGCCGTCGCCTTGTCCGCGTCGCGCTTCGCCAACCGGCGCCTGGACAGCAGCGCCCTGCTGCGCTGCCTGGGCCTTTCCGCGCGCCAGGCGCTGCTGCTCTACACGACCCAGCTCGGCCTGCTCGGCGCACTGGCCTGCCTGATCGGCGCAGGGCTCGGCTGGCTGGCACAAAACGGCCTGTTCTTCCTGCTGCGCGACTTGCTGACGGGCGTCATCCCACAGGCCGATCTCTGGCCCGCGCTGGGCGGTATCGCCACCGGCCTGGTGGCACTGGCCGGCTTCGCCCTGCCGCCACTCGCAGCGCTGGGCAAGGTCCCACCTCTGCGGGTACTGCGGCGCGACCTGCTGCCCCCGGCGACGGCCACCTGGCTGGTATACGGTACGGCCATCCTGGCCTTCGGCCTGATCATGTGGCGCCTGAGCCTGGACCTCGGCATGACCCTGGCCCTGCTCGGCGGCGGCCTGGTGGCCTGCCTCGCACTCGGCGCACTGCTGCTCCTCGGCCTGTCCGGGCTGCGCCGGCTGCTCACCCATGCCGCGCTGCCCTGGCGCCTGGGCGTGGGGCAACTGCTGCGCCATCCCGTGGCGGCGGCCGGGCAGTCCCTGGCCTTCGGCATGATCCTGCTGGCCATGGCACTGGTCGCATTGCTGCGCGGCGAACTGCTCGATACCTGGCAACAGCAACTGCCGGAAAACGCCCCCAACCATTTCGCCCTGAACATCCTCCCCGACCAGCGCGACGCCTTCCAGCAGCGCCTGACGGCCCTGGACGCGCATGCCGCGCCACTCTACCCGGTGATCCCGGGGCGTCTGACCGCCATCAATGGCGAGGCCGTGCAGGAGCGAGTCAGCGAAGACTCCCAGGGCGAACGCGCGATCCGCCGCGACCTCAGCCTGACCTGGGCGGCCGACCTGCCAAATGGCAACGAGCTGAGCGAAGGTAAATGGTGGGGCACTGAGTCTGCCGGGCAATTGCCTGGCGTCTCGGTGGAAAGCGAGCTGGCCGACAGCCTGGCACTGAAACTGGGCGACCGCCTGCTCTTCAACGTCGGCGGCATCGAGCGGGAGGCGCAGGTGAGCAGCTTGCGCGAGGTCGACTGGAACAACTTCCAGCCCAACTTCTACATGGTCTTCGAGCCGGGCACCTTGCAGGACCTGCCAACCACCTACCTGACCAGTTTCCACTTGCCAGCCGGCCATGAACGGGAACTGAGCGAGCTGGCCAGGGCCTTCCCGGCCATCACCCTGTTGCAGGTCGACGCGCTGCTGGAGCAGTTGCGCAGCATCCTCCAGCAGGTCTCGCTGGCGGTCGAATACATCCTGCTGTTCGTGCTGGCTGCCGGGTTGGCCGTGCTGTTCGCCGGACTCCAGGCCACCCTCGACGAACGCATGCGCCAGGGCGCGCTGCTGCGGGCGCTGGGGGCTCGCCGCAACCTGCTGCTCAAGGCCAGGGCCGGGGAGTTCGGGCTACTGGGCGCCAGCAGCGGCCTGCTCGCGGCCATCGGTTGCGAGATCGTCAGTGCCCTGCTCTACCGCTTCGCCTTCGAACTGGCCTGGCAACCTCACCCCTGGCTGTTGCTGCTGCCCCTGCTGGGCGCCGTACTGGTGGGCGGAGCCGGGCTGCTGGGCACCCGGCGCACCTTGAGTGCCAGCCCGTTGAGCATCCTGCGCGAGGGGTGAGGACAGCGGAGGCTTTCGCTATTGCCCCCTCTCCCGCTTGCGGGAGAGGGGGCAATACGTGCGCTACGCGGTATCCATACCGCTCACTTCTGGTAAGTGATACCCACCACATACCAGGTCGCCTCCCCACCCGGCGTCTGCACCACGACCTCATCGTCCACCTGCTTCTTCAGCAGTGCGCGGGCCATGGGCGAGTCGATGGAGATGTAATCCTTGCGCTCGTAGATTTCGTCATAGCCGACGATCCTGAAGCGCATGCGCGCCTCTTCGAGGTTTTCGATCTCGACCCAGGCGCCGAAGAAAACCCGGCCTTCCTGCTGTGGCGAATACTCGACGACCTGGACGTCCTCCAATCGCTTGCGCAGATAGCGCACGCGCCGGTCGATCTCCCGCAGCAGCTTCTTGTTGTACTGGTAATCGGCGTTCTCGCTGCGATCGCCTAAGGATGCCGCCCACGTCACTTTCTGCGTGACATCGGGCCGCGTTACCCGCCAGAGCTGGTCGAGTTCCGCCTTGAGGGCGGCATGCCCTTCCTGGGTGATGATGTTCGTTGGCAAATCCGCTGACCCCACGATCATTCAGGTTCTTGAGTGCGATGCAGTATCTCGCGATGACGGCGCGGCGCAACCCGCGTAGGCGGAGTTTACAAGCGCCAGGCGGGCATGGCCCATCCCTGTAGGAAGCCTCTCGCCCGAACAGGGAACCTCTTGCGCACAAGGGCTTTCAATATCCCATGCATAAAGGACGAGTGGTCACATCCCATCGACTACGCTCAAGAACATGCCTTGGGTCCACGTTCAGCGTCTTGCCTCGAGAAAGCAGGGGCAAGATGCGACACACAGAATCGCCAGACATCCATAGAGGAGAAAACCATGAAAATCGATATAGGTATCGCGGAGAAAGACCGTGCAGCCATTGCCGATGGCCTTGCGCATCTGCTGGCGGACACCTACACCCTGTACCTGAAAACCCACAACTTCCACTGGAACGTCACCGGGCCGATGTTCAATACGCTGCACCTGATGTTCGAAACCCAGTACACGGAACTGGCACTGGCGGTCGATGCCATCGCCGAGCGTATCCGCGCCCTGGGCTTTCCCGCACCTGGCACCTACTCGGCCTATGCACGCCTTTCTTCCATCAAGGAGGATGAAGGTATCCCGAGCGCCGAGGACATGATCAAGCTGCTGGTCCAGGGCCAGGAAGCGGTCGTGCGCACCGCGCGTGGCATATTCCCGCTGCTGGAAAAGGTCAGTGACGAACCCACCGCCGACCTGCTGACGCAACGCATGCAGATCCATGAAAAAACCGCATGGATGCTACGCAGCCTGCTGGCGAAGTAACGCACTACCCACCCTCCCCGGCGAGCTTCTTTCGCCGGGGCCCTTCCCCCTCAACGAAACATACCTTCGACAAGCTCATTTGAGCCACGACGCCCTTTGCTGTTAAATACGCCGCGCTGCACGCCCCCGGGACGCCTTTTCATCCAGGCTTTTTCTCTCCGACTGATCGAGCCGTCATATGGCGTACTCGGCGGCGGCCGTCATTACCTGTCGTGTCACCAACCGTGAGTCATCAAAAATGTTGAAAATCGTTCATGTGCTAACGGGCATCGTCGCCCTGCTGTTGTCCTTCATCCCCAGCCTGCGCGGAGAGATACCGCTGCTGTTTCAACCCGAAGCACTCTGCCTGTTCCTGCTGGGCCTTCTGAATATTCAGTTCATCACCTCGAAACACCTGAACACCGACCGCAAGACCCGTCCGGTGATCACCGCGGTATCCGTGCTGCTGGTACTGTCGGTCGCGATCCAGGCGCTGATCGTACTGGTGCCCTTCGGCTTCCTCGCGGGCCAGCCGGCCACCCTCGCCAGCCTGCTGCTGGCCGTGGTCGCGACCCTGCTGCACCTGTGCGCCGACCAGGTCAAGGGCCGTCGCGTCAGCGCCGCGCGCACCCGCAATGCCGCCCCGGCAGCATCTGGCGGCAGCGCCGCAGGCAGGGAGCAAGGCACGGTGAAGTGGTTCAACACGTCCAAGGGCTTCGGCTTCATTTCGCGCGACAGTGGCGATGATGTCTTCGTGCACTTCCGTGCGATTCGTGGTGAAGGGCATCGCATTCTTGCCGAAGGGCAACGTGTCGAGTTCACCATCATGATGCGTGACAAGGGCCTGCAGGCCGAGGACGTCAGCATCCTGTAACGACAAGGGGCAGCCTGCCGATGCAGGCTGCCCCTTTCACTCACGCCCCGTCAGTAGTGCGGCGGCGGCGCTTCTTCCTCGTCCACCCCGCCAACCCGGCTGAGAATTTCTTCCTGCCGCCGGAGCAACAGCTCCATCTGCCTTTCAAGGCGCGCGATCACCCGTTGCTGGCTGGCGATCACATCGCTCAGTGTCTGGATAGTGTCGTCCTGGAACGCCAACCGGCTCTCGAGATCGTCGACACGGGCCTGAATATCCATCTCAGACTCCAAAATCGCAGTCGGTCAGCACCAAGCGCAACTTGCTCCTGATCGCCTCGATCTGCTCATCCGTGTAGGCAAGTGCGGCATGCCGCCCCCAGACAGGTGCCGGCCAGGCTGCATCGTCCTTGCGCCGGGCAATCACATGCACATGCAGTTGGCTGACCACGTTGCCCAGCGTCGCCACGTTCATCTTGTCCGCCGCGAAGGTGTCCTTCAGCGTCTCGGCCAGGCTGCCCGCTTCGTGCCACAGGGACCGCTGATCGGCGCTGTCCAGTTGGAACACTTCACTGACATCTTCGCGCCGGGGCACCAGGATGAACCACGGGTAATGCGCGTCCTTCATCAGCAGCAGCCGGCACAGGGGGAAATCGCCAAGCACTACGGTGTCTTGCTCCAGGCGTGAATCGAGAACGAACATAAAGGCAACTCCTTCGAATGGCGACGCGGCATGGTGTCGAGAAAACCCTTCACAGTCAAAAGCATCAAGGGCTGCGTGCTCTACGACCAAAGCATCGCTTCGCGAGACAAGACCGAAGACGAAAGTCGGAAGGTGTGAATATAATGCCCGCCGAGTGCCTGGGACCCAGTCCCGCACAGGCACAGCAAGACCTGCATGGAACCGCGTGTATACGACAAGGCCGCTTGCAAAACAAAACCGATAATAAAGCTACCGATAAACCGAAATGGAGCACCCAATAATGAAACTGATGAAATGGAGCGTCATGGCACTCGCTGTTGCAGCGGGCACCTCGCAAATCGCAGTCGCCGCTCAATCCGAAGCCAAGGGCTTCGTCGAAGATGCCAAGGCCGATGTGCTGGTGCGCAACGCCTACTTCCTTCGCGACCGTGCCGATGGCCTCAAGAACCAGTCCCGCTGGGGCCAGGGTTTCATTGCCAACTTCGAATCAGGCTTCACCCAGGGCACCGTCGGGGTCGGCGTGGACGCCTATGGCCTGCTCGGTATTCGCCTCGACACGGGCCATAGCCGCAATGATGGCGGCATCTCCTTCTTCGGCACCGACAGCAAGGGCGATGCCTACAAGGACATTTCCGAAGCTGGCGCCGCCATCAAGTTCCGCGTCTCCAACACCGTGCTCAAGTACGGCAACCAGTTGCCGCTGCTGCCGGTGCTGTCCTACGACATGACCCGCCTGCTGCCGCAGACCTTCACTGGCACCCTGCTGACCAGCAATGAAATCGAAGGCCTGGAAGTCAACGCCGGTCGTTTCACCGCCCAGAACGACAACAACCGTTCCGGCTGGGACAGTGTGCGCAAGCTGAAGTCCATCGACGTCGTCGGCGGTAAGTACACCTTCAATGAAAACCTGAGCGCGGCGCTGTACTTCTCCGATGTCGAAGACGTCTACAAGAAGCAGTATGCCAACGTCACATACGGGATTCCCCTGGCGTCGGAACAGTCCCTCGGCTTCGACTTCAACATCTACCGCACCAAATATGACAACGGTTCCGCAGCCGCGCTCGATTGGGGTGGAGATGGTGTAGGCGACCGCAACACCATCTGGAGCCTGGCAGCCAAGTACTCCTTCGGCGCCCATGCGCTGATCCTGGCTCACCAGCGCAACACTGGCGATGCAGGCTATGCCTATGACTACGGCGACGGCGGCAGCGCCATCTACCTGGCCAACTCCTTCCTGTCCGACTTCAACTCCAAGGACGAACGCTCCTGGCAGGCCAGCTACGAGCTGGACTTCGCTGGCTACGGCGTACCCGGCCTGGCCTGGAAATCGGCCTATATCCGCGGCAGCAACATCGACCTCGGTGCGGGCAAAGGGCGCGGAACGGAGCGCGAAATCTTCAACCAGGTTTCCTACGTGATCCAGAGCGGCCCGGCCAAGGACCTGTCCTTCAAGCTGCGCAACTCGATCCTGCGTACCAGCAATGGCTACTGGAACGACATGAGCGAAATCCGCGCATTCGTCGAGTACCCGCTGAGCATCCTGTAATCCGGGAAGCCTGATCGTTCGCGACACACAGAACCCGGCCTGCGCCGGGTTCTCTCGTTATGGGCGATCAGTTTCCAAGTCGCGTCTCCTGTACGCGCCCCTGCCGGGGCCGTACAATGCCGCCCCATTCCCAAGTCACCCCGCAAGGACATCACGGCCAGCCATGCGTACCAGTCAGTTCCTGCTCTCGACCCTGAAAGAAACCCCGTCCGACGCCGTCGTCATCAGCCACCAGTTGATGCTGCGCGCCGGCATGATCCGCAAACTCGCCTCCGGGCTCTACACCTGGATGCCGATGGGGTTACGGGCGCTGCGCAAGGCCGAGGCCATCGTGCGCGATGAAATGAACAAGGCGGGAGCCCTGGAAGTGCTGATGCCGGCCATCCAGCCTGCCGAACTCTGGCAGGAATCCGGTCGCTGGGTGCAGTACGGCCCGGAACTGCTGCGTGTGAAGGATCGCCATGACCGCGAGTTCTGCGTCGGCCCGACCCACGAAGAGGTCATCACCGACCTGGCCCGCAACGAACTGAGCAGCTACAAGCAGTTGCCGATCAATTTCTTCCAGATCCAGACCAAGTTCCGCGACGAGATCCGTCCGCGCTTCGGGCTGATGCGTGGCCGCGAGTTCCTGATGAAGGATGCCTATTCCTTCCACCTGGACCAGGATTCCCTGCAGCAGACCTACGACCGCATGCACACGGCCTACTGCAAGGTGTTCACCCGCCTAGGGCTGAACTTCCGCCCCGTGCAGGCGGACACCGGCTCCATCGGTGGCACCGGCTCCCACGAATTCCATGTCCTGGCCGACTCGGGCGAAGACGATATCGCCTTCAGCGATACCTCCGACTACGCAGCCAACATCGAGAAAGCCGAAGCCATCCCACGTGAAACCGAGCGCAGCGCGGCCACCGAAGCCCTGCGTCTGGTCGATACACCCGACGCCAAGACCATCGCGGCACTGGTAGAACAGTTCGGCCTGCCGGTCGAGAAGACCGTCAAGACCCTGGTCGTGCAGGGTGCCGAGGCAGGCACGCTGGTTGCCCTGGTAATCCGTGGCGACCACGAACTGAACGAGATCAAGGCCGCCAACCTGGAGCAAGTCGCCAGCCCACTGGTGTTCGCCTCCGAAGCCGAGATACGTGCCGCCATCGGTGCCGGCCCCGGCTCCCTCGGCCCGCTGAACCTGCCGATCCCGGTCGTCATCGACCGCTCGGTCGCCCTGCTCGGCGACTTCGGCGCCGGCGCCAATGTCGACGACAAGCACTACTTCGGCATCAACTGGGAGCGTGACCTGCCGCTGCCGCCGGTCGCCGACCTGCGCAACGTGGTGGAAGGCGACCCGAGCCCGGACGGCCAGGGCAAACTGGTGATCAAGCGCGGCATCGAGGTCGGGCACATCTTCCAGCTTGGCACCAAGTACAGCGAAGCCATGAACTGCACCGTTATGGGCGAGAACGGCAAGCCCGCGACACTGACCATGGGCTGCTACGGCATCGGAGTGTCCCGCGTGGTCGCGGCTGCCATCGAGCAGAACCACGACGTACGCGGCATCATCTGGCCGGACGCCCTGGCGCCCTTCCAGATCGCCCTGGTGCCGATGAAGTACGACAACGACGTGGTACGTGAGGCGACCGACAGGCTCTATGCCGAGCTGAGCGCCGCCGGTTACGAAGTCCTGCTCGACGACCGTGACAAAAAGACCAGTCCGGGCGTCAAATTCGCCGACATGGAGCTGATCGGCATACCGCATCGCATCGTCGTCGGTGAGCGCGGCCTGAATGAGGGTGTCCTCGAATACAAGCACCGCCGTGACGAAGAAGCCCAGAACGTTGCGCTGGCCGAGATCCTGTCGTTCATCCAATCGCGAGTCCAGCGCTGACAGGAAACCATGCCTACCCCACGTTCCATTGCCTCAGTCTGTGTGGCGCTGACCCTCGCCGGGTGCGCCAACCAGTTGCCTCAGCGCAGCGAGTACGAAACCCGTGCAGAACGCACGCTGGTCGATCACAACCTGCGCATGGAAATCGGCGAGCCGGTATTGCAACTGCCCCAGCGGCGCATCCGTATCCAGGACCAGAAGACCTTCGAAGTCACCGACTTCGAGGTCACGCGCCGCTATGACCGATACACGCCCTACCAGGCCTGGCGCGAGCTCTATGAAATCCCGCTGGGCGCGGTGGCGGTCGTGGCCGGTGTCGGCGCCAATATCATCAACGTGTTCCTGCTCGGCACCCTGCCCGAGAGCGTGACCCGGGGCTGGATCGACTACGGTTTCGCCGGGCTCAACCCGTTCATGAACGTCGAGTCCAACGGTCGCTCGCAACAGAATCTGGCCAGCCTGGAAGAACAGCGGCGCGCCGCGCGCCTGGAGTATTCCAGCCTGCCCTGGGCCGAGCGCCCGGTCGCCGTCAGGACCGGCTCGCAGCACTATGAACTGCTCACCGACCGAGGCGGGATACTGCACCTCAACCTGCTGGACGAAGACATCGGCCAGGCCGACAGGCTGCACCTGAGCGTCGAGGACCCGCAGGATAACGTCAGGGCAGACGAAGTATTGCTGGTCAACCGCGACCTGCAGCAGAAACTGCAAGAAGCGCACGAACTGATCTTCAGCGACCTGGAAAGCGATGACGTCCGGCAGTGGGTGCACCGTGTCGACCGCCTGGAAGAACTGGGGCTGGAAGAAGAAGCCAGTGAACTGGAACTGAGCCTGATCGAACTGACGCGCCACGACCCTGAGCTACAGCGGGAATTCCTCGACTTGCTGAAGCTGCAGACCGGCCGCTCGGCGCTCTGACCAGAGCTCGGCCACTCGCCCCGGAGCGGGTTAGAACCGTGCCTTTCAACGTCGTTGAACAACAGCTCATGGCATTCGCGCGAACTCCAAGCGAATGGGTAGGATGGGGGGAGCGCAGCGATACCCATCGAGCGCATGCCCTGGGTGTCGCTGCGCTCGACCCAGGCTACGGGCGAAGACGTTGAGAGGCATGGTTCTTACCGCTCCGCCTGCCAGGTAGCCAGGATGCCCTCGCGGGTCTGCTCGCCCACCAGCGTCTGGCGCAACACGCCCTTGTCATCGATCAGGTAACTGACCGGCAGCACTTCGCTGCGTGGCAATTTCAGGCGCTCGGCGGGGTCGTCGCTCAGCACGGTGAATTCGATACCCAGCGCCTTGGCCGCCGTCGCCAGTTCCTCGCCCTGCAAGCCATCGAAATTCACCCCGAGCACACGCAAGGCATCGTCGCTGCCGGCCAACGCATTCAACTCGGGTATTTCGGTACGGCACGGTCCGCACCATTCAGCCCAGTAGTTGACCAGCAACCAGCGCCCATCGAGTTCGGCGGCCGTGACTGTCCGCCCCTGCTGGTCGACACCCCAATCCCCACCACAGGCGCCCAGCAGCAACGCCGCGCCCAACACCATCCCCCTGAAACCATACCCAGCCATCACACGCCTCCCGTTGCCGATCGTTGCCATACAGACAGCGGCGAGGCTATCAGTAAACAGCCTGGCCTGCCTCTGCGTACTGACCACGGGCCGATAGAGCCAGCCCTGCATGCGCGTCAGTTCACCACAGCAGCCAGGCATCACCCATAGACGCTAGAATGCCCGCCTGGACTGGACCGACGTGAGCGCTATGACCGAACTGACCCTCTATCACAATCCGCGTTGCTCGAAATCGCGCGGTGCCCTCGAACTGCTGCAGGCGCAAGGGCTGCAACCCAGCATCCGCCTCTATCTGGAAACGCCGCCCAGCACCGACGAGTTGACCGGGCTGCTGGCGAAACTGGGCATTCCCGCCCGCCAGTTGCTGCGCACCTCGGAGGATGAGTACAAATCCCTCGGGCTCGGTGACGACAGCCTGGACGACGAACGACTCATCGCCGCGATGGCCGCTCACCCCCGCCTGATCGAACGCCCCATCCTCGTCACCCCCGACAAGGCAGTGATCGGACGGCCACCGGAGCGTGTACTGGAGATACTGTCATGAGTGCCGCCTACGTCCTCGTGCTGTATTACAGCCGCCATGGCGCCACGGCGGACATGGCCCGGCACATCGCCCGCGGCGTGGAAATGGTTGGACTGGAAGCGCGGCTGCGCTGCGTGCCGGAAGTCTCCGCCGAATGCGAAGCCGTGGCCCCGGCCATTCCCGAGCAGGGCGCGACCTATGTCACCCTGGACGACCTCAGGCACTGCTCGGCCCTGGCCCTCGGCAGCCCGACGCGCTTCGGCAACATGGCGGCACCGCTCAAATACTTCCTCGACGGCACCAGCAACCTGTGGCTGACCGGCGAACTGGTCGGCAAGCCGGCCGGCGTCTTCACCTCGACTGCCAGCCTGCACGGCGGCCAGGAAAGCACCTTGCTGTCGATGCTGCTGCCGCTGCTGCACCACGGCATGCTGGTCACGGGCCTGCCCTACAGTGAGAGCGCACTGGTAGAAACCCGTGGCGGCGGCACGCCCTATGGCGCCAGCCATCACGCCGGCGCAGACGGCAAACGCCCGCTGGACGAGCACGAAATCGCGCTGTGCCGCGCCCTGGGGCAACGCCTGGCGCACACTGCCAGCAAGCTGGAGAAGAACCTTGGCTAGAAAGCCCCGTCCCCTGCCTCCCCTGAAATGGCTGAGCCCCAGGGTCACCTTCAGCCGCTGGCTCAGCCTGTTCAGCTTCATCGCACTGGCCTTGCTGCTACTGGGCTGGAACCTGCTGTTCGCCGACCTCCACGGCGCACGCACCTGGGTTGTCCTGAGCATCCAGTTGCTGCCACTGCTGCTGATGGCGCCCGGCATCATCGCCGGTAGCCCGAGGGCACACGCCTGGACCTGCTTTATCGTCAACCTGTACTTCATCCAGGGCGTCCTGGCCTGCATCGACCCGGCCCGCCAGCTCTATGGCGCGCTGGAAGTGCTGCTCAGCCTGACGCTATTCGTCTCGGCGCTGCTCTATACCCGCTGGTGCTACCAGTACCAGCGCAGGATCAACGGCGAAGTCTGAACCCGGTCATGCGCGCATGCGCCCCTCTTCCATTCATGGAAGAGGGGCTGGGGGAGAGGGAACCGATCGCCACTACGCAAAACAGCCGGCCTTTTTCGCACCAACGCAGTAAAAAATTGCGCTTCCAGGAATTTATTGGATGAAAACACCAATTTTTCAGCAGCTATTGCCATGCGCATGCACAAGGCACTAGATTTCGACCATAAATTCTCTGACACCCCTCGATCACGGCCTTGCCCGATAGGCACAAGACCGACAGGAAACCGACGATGAGCATGCTCAAAGACCCTTCGAAGAAATACCGCTCCTTCACCCAGATCCATATCCCTGACCGCACCTGGCCGGACAAGGTGATCGACCAGGCGCCGATCTGGCTCAGCACCGACCTGCGCGACGGCAACCAGTCGCTGATCGAGCCGATGGACGCCGAGAAGAAGATGCGCTTCTTCAAGACCCTGGTTCAGGTCGGCCTGAAGGAAATCGAAGTCGGCTTCCCCTCCGCCTCGCAGACCGATTTCGACTTCGTGCGCGAACTGATCGAGGGCGGCCATATTCCGGATGACGTGACCATCCAGGTGCTGACCCAGGCCCGCGACGACCTTATCGAACGCACCTTCGAGTCGCTCAAGGGCGCCCGCAGCGCCATCGTCCACTACTACAACGCCTGTGCGCCGAGCTTCCGCAAGATCGTCTTCAACCAGGACAAGGCCGGCGTCAAAGCCATCGCCGTGGCCGCCGGCAAGACCATCAAGCGCCTGGCCGATGCCGCGCCGGAAACCCGCTGGGGCTTCGAGTACTCGCCGGAGGTGTTCAGTTCCACTGAAGTCGACTTCGCCGTCGAGGTGTGCAACGCGGTGATCGACGTGTTCCAGCCGACCCAGGCCCGCAAGCTGATCCTCAACCTGCCGGCCACCATCGAGTGCGCCACGCCGAACAACTACGCCGACCAGATCGAGTGGTTCGGCCGCCACATCGACAAGCGCGACAGCGTGCTGATCAGCGTGCACACCCACAACGACCGAGGCACCGGTGTGGCCGCGTCGGAGCTGGCGGTGATGGCCGGTGCCGACCGTGTCGAAGGTTGCCTGTTCGGCAATGGCGAGCGCACGGGCAACGTCTGCCTGGTGACCCTGGCCCTGAACCTCTACACCCAGGGCGTCAACCCGCAACTGGACTTCTCCGACATCGACACCGTGCGCAAGGTGGTCGAGGAGTGCAACCAGTTGCCGGTGCACCCGCGTCACCCCTACGTCGGCGACCTGGTACACACCGCCTTCTCCGGCTCGCACCAGGACGCCATCCGCAAAGGCTTCTCCCAGCAGAAGGCGGATGCCCTGTGGGAAGTGCCTTACCTGCCGATCGACCCAGCCGACATCGGCCGCGACTACGAGGCGGTGATCCGCGTCAACAGCCAGTCCGGCAAGGGCGGCATCACCTTCCTGCTGGAGCAGGAGTACGGCATCAGCCTGCCGCGCCGCCTGCAGATCGAATTCAGCCAGGTCGTGCAGAAGGAAACCGATCGCCTCGGCCTGGAAATGACCGCCGCGCAGATCCACGCCCTGCTCGACAAGGAATACCTGCAAGCCAATGCGCCTTACGCGCTGAAGAGCCATCGCCTGCAGGAAGAGAACGGCACCAGCGCGGTCGACGTGGAAATCGCCGGCCAGGGTGAAAGCCAGCGCTGGAGCGGCATCGGCAAAGGGCCGCTGGAAGCCCTGGTCGCCGCCCTGCCGGTCAAGGTGGAAATCATGGATTACCACGAGCACGCCATCGGCGCCGGCAGCAATGCCAAGGCCGCGGCCTATATCGAGATTCGCCAGGAAGGCGGGCGTTCGCTGTACGGCATCGGCATCGACGAGAACATCACCACCGCCAGCTTCCGCGCCCTGCTCAGTGCGCTCAACCGCACCCTGCGCGAGTCGGCCCAGGCCGCCTGACCACCACGCCCCCTGTCCAGGCAGGGGGCGTCTCTTTCTACGGGCTCTCGACCCGTATCTGCCGCCGTCGCGCACGCAAGTGCAGCACACCCTCCATGACCAGCAACGCCACGGCCAGCCAGATCGGCACATAGGTCAGCCACTCATGGGATGCGATGGTCTCGCCCAGCAACAACGCTACCATCACCAACAGCACCGGCTCCACATACCCGAGCAGTCCGAACAGACCGAAGCTCAGCATGCGGCTGGCCAGGATATAGCTGATCAACGCCAGCGCGCTGATGGCACCGAGTAGCGGCACCAGTCCATACAGCTTCGGATGATCGCTAAACAGTTGCCCGACAGCGCCGCCACTGGCCACCAGGTAGATGGCAGCGGGCAACATCAACAGCATGTCGAACCACAACCCGCCAAGGTGATCGGTGCCGAGCCGCCTGCGCAGCATGAAATACAGCGGATACCCCAGGGCCACCACCAGGCACTCCCAGGCGAAGCTGCCCACCTGCCACAGTTCGTTGCCCACCCCGACCACCGCACAGAGCACCGCCAGTTTCTGCAAACGCGACAAATGCTCGCGATAGACCAGAAAGCCTGCCAGCACCATGGTCAGCGGCAACATGAAGTACCCCAGCGAAACCTGCAGCCCACGCCCATGCAGTGGCGCCCACATGAACAACCACAATTGCACCGCCAGCAATAAAGCGCTCAGGACCAGCAATGGCAGCAACACCGGCTGGGCGCGTATCCGGGCGAACAACCCACTGACCAGCTTCCATTCCCCGGAATAGACGATGAACAGCGTGGCGAACGGGAATGTCAGCAGCATCCGCCAGGCGAATACCGACTCGCCGCCCAGGGGCGACAGCAGTGTCGAGTAGTAATAAAGAACCCCAAACAGGCATGACGCCAGAACCGATAGAACGACACCGCGGGCCACGACAACTCCTTGACTGGAAATCCCACCACGAAGGGCACGTTGATATCCCATAACGCGCCCAAAGGCGAATTCAATTGCGGCCTCAGAGACGAATACCACCCTCCGTCACAGCATGTTCGCATACGAACGATGACCACTTGCGCGCCATTTCCCACGCAGGCATCCATCATACGTATTTGCGAGCGATCATCACTTACAAAGTTAACAAATTGAATGAACGCCTCTAGATCGGTACTTTCATAGCACTTTTCCTGCCAGGAAATATTTTGAAACCGGCAAAAAGAACAAACCGCATTTGATAATGATTACCGTCCTTTCGCCAAAAATTAACGGAAGGAGCTGTTCATCAATGTCCCCTCATGCCTCTCGCACCCTGCTGGCGACCGCCATCACCCTGGCGACCAGCCTGCATGCCAGTGCCAATACACTGGATCTCGGTAACGTCGTCGTCAGCGCCTCGGGCTTCGAACAGAAGATCACCGAAGCGCCCGCCAGCATCAGCGTCATCAGCCAGGAAGATCTGCAACAGAAGCGCTATAGCAACCTGGCCCAGGCCCTGGAAGACGTGGAAGGCATCGATGTCCGGCAGGGGACCGGCAAGACCGGCGGCTTGAACATCAGCATCCGAGGCATGCCCAGCGACTACACACTGATCCTGATCGATGGCCGCCGGCAGAATGCGGCCGGGAACGTGACCCCCAACGGCTTCAACGAAACCTCCACCAGCTTCATGCCGCCCATGTCGGCGATCGAACGCATCGAAGTGATTCGCGGGCCAATGTCGACGCTTTATGGCTCCGACGCCATGGGCGGGGTGGTGAACATCATCACCAAGAAAGTGGCCGCGGAATGGGGCACATCGATCAGCCTCGATCACACCTTCCAGGAAAACCGGGACTACGGCGAGTCCAGCAAGACCAGCATCTACAGCAGCGGTCCACTGATCGAAGGCCTGCTCGGCCTGTCGCTGCGCGGTAGTCTCTACGACCGTGGCGAGTCGGACCTGGCCTTCAGCGACGATTCGACCGTGAGCAAGCGCGGCGCCTCCCCCGTCGAAGGCCGCAACAACACCCTCGGCGCCCGCCTGACCCTGACGCCCCATGAGAACCACGACTTCTCGCTGGACTTCGAGCGGGGCCGGCAGGTCTATGACAACGACGACTGCCAGCTCGGCAACCTCGACGGCAAGAACGGTGGCAGCGCCACGGCTGGTTGCACCACCAACGCGCCGACCCGTGCCAACGGTTACAAGGACGAACTGCGCTTCGAAAGGGACCAGTTCGCACTGACCCACACCGCCCGCCTGGGCTTCGGCACCCTCGACAGCAGCCTGACCCACAGCACCACGGAAACCCTGGGCCGCACCATCCCCGGGATTCCCATCGGCAACTCCTACGTCGGTTTCCCGTCGATCGTGATCGGCAACGACCGCAAGCTGAAATCGACCGACCTGATCCTCGATAGCAAACTGACCAGCTCCATCGGCGACGCCCATACGGTCACTGTCGGTGGCCAGTACTGGGACGCAGAAGTCGAGGACGGCATCGCATCCGAAAAATTCCAGCAAACCTCCTGGGCACTGTTCGCCGAAGACGAGTGGCGCCTGCGCCACGACCTCGCCCTGACCCTGGGCGCACGCTACGAAGACCACGAAGCCTTCGGGGGTCACGTCAGCCCGCGCGCCTACCTGGTCTGGAACACCACGGACAACTGGACCCTCAAGGGCGGCGTAAGCCGAGGCTACAAGACCCCGACCCTCAACCAGTTGCACGACGGCATCAATGGCGTGACCGCCCAGGGCGCGACCATCACCATTGGCAGCCCGGGTCTCGACCCGGAAATCTCCACCAACACCGAGTTCGGCGTCTACTACGACAACCTGGCCGGCTTCGACGCGAACGCCACGCTGTTCCACAACAAGTTCAAGGACAAGATCGACAGCGGCACTCCACTGCCCAACTGCTTCTCGTCCGGATCACCGAACCTGCCAGGCTGCGTCAGCTACGGTTCAGGCTTCACCCAAGATGAGTTCTCCCAGAGCACCAACATCGGCAAGGCGCTGACACAGGGCGTCGAAGTCGCCGGACACTGGGCGTTCGCACCGGCCTGGGCCCTGGCCGTGAACTACACCTACACCGACAGTGAGCAGCAAAGTGGCAACAACAAGGGCGCGCCGCTGAGCAACCTGGCCAAGCACATGGCCCATGCCCGCCTGAGCTGGAACACCACCGACCGCCTGACCCTGTGGTTCAAGGGCGAATACCGGGGCGACCGCTCGCGCTTCACCGATCGCTATGCCCAGCTCTCCGCCGCGAACAAGGCCGTGCAGGATCAGGTCGGCGACCTGAAAGCCTACGAGGTCTTCCACCTGGGCGGCTCCTTCAAGGCATCCGACAACGTGACCCTGAACGCCACCCTCTACAACATGTTCGACAAGGACTTCACCAAAGGCACCTACTACACCACCAACACCGGCACCACCGGCTGGGCTTCGCACTATATCCAGGCAGCCCAATCCACGTCCGGCACGCTGGAAGAAGGCCGCCGCCTCTGGCTGTCGGCAACCATCGACTTCTGATGAAAGAACGTCCGACTGGCCGGATTCCGGCCAGTCGGACCATCACTGGAGCCGAAAGTGTATAGGCCATGTAAATTTCCGCCCGCCCCACTGCCAGCCCATTAACATCCCGCTTCCCGCAAGATACGCCAAGGCTTCGTATGCGACTCTGGCTCGGCACCCTACGCCAATGGCACTGGATCAGTTCGGCACTCTGCCTGGTCGGCATGCTGCTGTTCGCCATCACCGGTATCACCCTCAACCACGCGGCACAGATCGAGTCCCGGCCCAGGATCAGCCAGCATGAAGCCCGCTTGCCGGGCGACCTGCAGGCCCGACTGCTGGAGCATCCGCCCACGCAGGGGCTGCCAACCGAGCTGCGCACCTGGCTGGAGGATGAGGTCGACGCTGCACTCCTTGCCGGCGAAGCCGAGTGGAGCGACGGTGAACTCTATATCGCCCTCTCCCGCCCAGGCGGCGATGCCTGGCTGAGCCTTGCGCTCGAGTCCGGCGAGCTGGAATACGAATCCACCGACCGTGGCTGGGTCGCCTACTTCAACGACCTGCACAAGGGACGCCACAGCGGCACGGCCTGGAGCTGGTTCATCGACCTCTTCGCCGTGGCCTGCGTGATCTTCAGCATCACCGGCCTGCTGCTGTTGCAGCGGCATGCCGCCGGACGCCCGAGCACCTGGCCTCTGGTCGGCCTGGGCCTGGTGCTGCCGCTGTTGCTGGCCCTGCTATTCATCCACTGAGGACACTCCATGCGTAAACATCTGTTGCTGCCATTGGCGCTGTTCAGCGCCCCGCTGTGGGCCGCCAGCCTGGAGGTGACGGTCGAGATACCGCGCCTGCAAGTCGCCGAATACCACCGCCCCTACGTCGCCATCTGGCTGCAGAACGCCGACCAGAGCCATCGCGCCAACCTGGCCGTCTGGTACGACGTAAAGATGCAGGACAAGGAAGGCGAGAAATGGCTGAACGACCTGCGCCAGTGGTGGCGACGCAGCGGTCGCAGCCTGGAACTGCCGGTCGATGGCGTCAGCGGCGCCACCCGGCCGGTGGGTAGCCACAGCCTGACCTTCGATGACAGCCGCGCGCCCCTCAAGGACCTGCCCGCAGGCGAGTACTACCTGGTGGTGGAAGCGGCCCGTGAAGTCGGCGGCCGCGAACAGGTGCGCATCCCGTTCACCTGGCCCATCGAGCAACCCCAGCAGCACGGCGCCCAGGGCAACAGCGAACTGGGTGCGCTCTCCCTCGAACTGACCCCATAAGGAATACCCATGAAACCCATCATCAAATGGACCGCGGTGGCCCTGGCCGCCTGCCTGCCCTTCTCCGCCCAGGCCCACCGCGCCTGGCTGCTGCCGTCGGCGACGGTGCTTTCCGGCGAGGCGCCCTGGGTCACCGTGGATGCCGCCGTGTCCAACGACCTGTTCTACTTCGAACACTTTCCGCTGCGCCTGCAAGGCATTGGCAATCTCGACCAGCAAGCACCGGGCGCCCGTCCGCGCCCGGCGGCACAATTGCAACTGTTCGCACCCGATGGCAGCCCGGCCAAGGCGGAAAACGGCAGTATCGGCCGCTACCGCAGCACCTTCGATGTGGAACTGAAGCAGAAAGGCACCTACAAGATCGCCGTGGCCAACAGCGGTCTGTTCGCCTCCTGGAAGGAGAACGGCGAGCACCGCCGCTGGATGGGCAGTGCCGAGCGCTTTGCCAAGGAAGTCCCGAGCAAGGCCAGCGACCTGAAGGTCAGCCAGAGCGACACCCGCATGGAAGTCTTCGTCACCTCCGGCAACCCGACCGAAACCGTCCTCAAGACCACCGGCAAGGGCCTGGAACTGGCACCGATCACCCACCCCAACGACCTGTTCGCCGGTGAAACCGCCGAGTTCGCCTTCCTCCTCGACGGCAAGCCGGCGGCCGGCGTCGAGATCAGCGTGATCCCCGGCGGCAACCGCTACCGCGACGACCTTGGCGAAATCAACCTGAAGACCGACGCCCAGGGCAAGGTTGCCATCACCTGGCCAACGGCAGGCATGTACTGGCTGGAAGCCGAGCTGAAAACCAGCGCGGGTGTGGTCAAGCCGGCCAGCGAACGCCGCGCCAGCTACAGCGCAACCCTGGAAGTGCTGCCGCAATAATGCCGGCGAGCCGTACCTGGACACGCCACGTCCCCTGGGCAGCCTGCCTGCTGCTGGGCGTGGTGCTGCTCGTCTGGCAACCCGCGCGGGAAATGTCGGCCAGCCTGGTCGTCCTGGCCTATCTTGGCCTGTGCCTGGACACCTGGCGTCGCCATCGTCGGCCACCCGTGCCGGCAACGGGAGGCGACCTGTTGATCGCCTATGCCAGCCAGGGTGGCCAGGCCTTGCAGATTGCCCGCAACAGCGCGGCACAACTGCAAGACGCTGGGGTCTACAGCCCTGTACTGTCGCTGGAGCAACTGGAGCCGCGACAGCTACGCGACTACCGTCAGGTGCTGTTCATCGTCAGCACCTATGGCGAAGGCGAGGCACCGGACAGCGCCGCCCGCTTCGAGCGTCAGCTACAGGCAGGCAAGCACGCATTACGCGACCTGCACTACGCCGTACTGGCCCTTGGCGATAACCAGTACACACACTTCTGCGCCTTTGGCCGCCGCCTCGACACCGAGTTGCGCGCCCAGGGCGCCCTACCGCTGTTCGACCGGCTGGAAGCCGACCGCTGCGATGCCGGT
This sequence comes from Pseudomonas sp. ABC1, assembly GCF_013395055.1. NCBI lineage: Bacteria > Pseudomonadati > Pseudomonadota > Gammaproteobacteria > Pseudomonadales > Pseudomonadaceae > Pseudomonas > Pseudomonas sp. ABC1. The sequence goes on along the minus strand of NZ_CP058349.1, from coordinate 3,778,974 downwards.
ACCCTCAGGCACTGGCAGCAACAGTTGGGCCACCTCAGCGGCAGCCAGGACTTCAGCGACTGGCAAGCGCCCGACTACCAGCCCTGGACACTGGTCGAACGCCGTTGCCTCAACCCCGGCAGCGCAGGCGCCCCCCTGTACCTGCTGACCCTGCAAGCCAAGCATGGCGACTGGCAGGCGGGCGATATCGCGGAAATCGGGCCACGCCATGCCGAGGCCGACGTCCAGGCCTTGCTGCAGCGCCTGGAGCACGATCCCCTGGCCGTGCTGAAAAACGGCGAAACACTGGGCCAGGCCCTGGCCCGCCGACGCTTACCCACGGACATGGACAGCCTGCGCGGGCTGTCGCCGCAGGCACTGTTCGACCACCTGGAACCACTGCCACACCGCGAATACTCCATCGCCTCGGTGCCTGCCGATGGCCATCTGCAACTGCTGGTCCGCCAGGTACAAGGGCGCAACGGTCACCCCGGCCTGGGTTCCGGCTGGCTCTGCCTGCATGCCCCGGTCGGTGGCGACATCGATTTGCGCATCCGCAGCAACCCGGGCTTCCACGGCCCGGCATCGACAACCCCCATGATCCTGATCGGCAACGGCAGCGGCCTGGCCGGATTGAGAGCTCACCTGCGCGAGCGCCAGCGCAGCCAGAACGCCGCGCCCAACTGGCTGCTGTTCGGCGAGCGCAATCGTGCCCATGACTTTCTCTGCCAGCAGGAACTGTGCGACTGGCTACGCGACGGCCACCTGCAACGCCTGGACCTGGCTTTCTCCCGCGACCAGCCGGAGCGCCGCTATGTCCAGCACGTGCTACGCGACAACGCCGACGAACTGCGCCGCTGGGTCGACAAGGGCGCCGCCCTCTACCTGTGCGGCAGCCTGGAAGGCATGGGGCGGGAGGTTCAGCAGATACTCGCCGGCGTGCTGGGGGAAGCCAAACTGCAGCAGCTGGACAACCAGGGACGCTATCGGCGCGACCTCTATTGAAGAGCCGCCCGAGAAAGATGCACAGGGATTCGCCCCCTCTCCCGCTTGCGGGAGAGGGCTGGGGAGAGGGCTGCAGATACAAGCACCGTCTCCCATGAACGTGCGAAGGAAGTTGCCCAGGAAATATGCACGGCCCAGGATGGGCCACAGCCATTTTCGGCGTAGACTGCCAAGGTCAGAATTTTCAGGAGAACGACCATGCTACGGCAACTTCTACTGATCCCCGCGCTGTTGCTGCTCGCCGCGTGCCAGAGCCAGACCGTGCAGCGTGACTTCGATCCGACCCGGGACTTTTCCGCCTACCGCACCTGGAGCTGGATGGAGCCCGCCGTGCAGTTCCGCCCAACTGATCCGCGCATCCAGAGCGGCCTGACCGAGCAGCGCATCCGCGAAGCCGTGGGCGAACAACTCGACCAGCATGGCTTGCGCCCGGCATCCGGGGCTGCCGACCTGCAGGTCCGCGTCTGGCTGATCGTCGACAACCGGACCCAGCAGTTCAGCAGTGGCGGCGGTGGCTACTGGGGGAGTCCCTGGAACCCCTACTGGGGCCCGTCGATCTATGCCGATAACCGCATCATCGAATACCAGGTCGCCACCTTGCAGATCGACCTGCACGATGCCCGCGACGGCAAGCTGGTCTGGCGCGGCAGCGCCGAGCAGACCCTGAGCGACCGCCAGCTCAGCCCGGCGGAGCGCGCCAGCAGGATTCGCCAGATCGTCACCAGGGTGCTGGCGCAGTACCCGATGCGTTAACGCAACATCACCGCAAGCCACGGCCCCGTGGCTTGCTTTCTCTAGCCTTCCTGCTTGCGCTCGAAGGCATAGAACAGATTGGGCTCGCTCACCAGGTACAGGTTGCCATCATCATCGAAGGTCAGTCCTTCCGCCTGGGGCACGCTGTCCTCGAGGCCGGCGAAGCCACGCCAGAGCGAACGGAAGCTGACCATTTTCCCTTCGGCATCCAGCTCCAGCATCATGTTCGCTTCTTCACTGAGCAGTACCAGGTGGCCGGTACGTTCATCGAAGTGCACGGACGCCAGGTCGGTCGCCATGTCCTTGTCGGCGATCCAGCTCTCCCGGTCGATGATGTTCAGCGACAGATGCCCCGCCAGCGTGCGGCGCAGCCCCTGGATTTCATAGAGCTTGCGAGGGCTATGCTCCTTGACCACGAACAGCCGGTCGCCCCGGCGGTCGTAGCCCAACCCTTCGAAACCGTTGTTTTCCTCGGCGTGCAGCCCCAGCGTGATCGACTGGTAGTCCTCGCGCTGCAACGGCCCTGGCGTCTTCGGCACCGGCACGATGACCAGGGACTGGCGGCGCTCCTCGGCGACCACCAGCAGACCGTCGCCCAGGTAGGTAACGCCCTCCACATCGGAGAAGCCCTGCAACGGATAGCGCGCGATAAAGCGCCCATCCTTGCCGATCGCCAGCAACTCTTCCGGGTTGTTGACCACCGCCCAGAGGTGGTCGGCACTGTCATCGTAGGTCAGGCCGGAGAGGTTGTCCTGCACCGACGCGACGGGCACGGCGTCGATCTTCACCTCGTATTCGGGCAGCCACAGACTGCGTTCCGACCAACTGTGCTCATGCCAGTAGGTCTTGAGCGAGAACAGCAGCCGGTCATCCAGATGGAACGTCGCCGCCAGATACATCAGCCCCGCAAGGCCCGCCACCGATAACCACATCCATGGGCGTACCACGGGTAGCCGTCCGAGCATCCCCTTGGCAATTGAAATCATCGTTATCTCTATCGTCGAAATGAAGCCCGACGCTACACCAGCAGCGTGGCAATTGCTTTACACGATTGAACTCGCCTCACCCCAGATCATCGGATGGTTCAGGCGAATCAACGGCTTGGGAAGACCACGATGCGAACGGAAAGTTTTTTCGAATGGCTGGGACAGATACTGGGAAGCTTCATCCGTACCCTTATCACGGCGCTGGAAGGTCTCTTCGACCTGCTGAGCGGCGCGGGTCATCAGTTCCTCGGGGGGTTGTCCGGAGCGCTGGGCATGGAGCGCTCCTGGCTCAGCCTCGTCGCACTGGCAGTGGGCCTGTGGCTGTTGTACTGCGCCTTCCGTGCCTTCATGCGCCGCGCCTTCATCGCCGGCCTGATCTGGCTGCTGCTCGGCCTGTGGCTGTTGAGCTGGCTGATCCACTGAGCCCGACACGATGCACCCGAATGGCCCGAGCGCACCGCAACGGTGCGCATCACCCTGTCGGTCCTTCCTGAAAAACCTCGCACACCGCGTATTCACAAGGCTCCAGGCCACTTCGGGGGACTTGGCACGCTATTCGCTCTATCACAGGCAGAGACCCACAAGGGTGCGGTACGACAATTTGCAATGGCTGACTAGGGTTCCGGCCCGCCCGTGAGGCGAGCGTCTGGTCCGAGAGTTGGCGACCTCGTTCGGGGTTACACGGCGGGACAAAAGCCCGGGAGAACGCGCCATGCACGGTCGCGCCGTTCCCTGCCCGCATTCCTACGAACCCGGAGGTTCCCATGCGCAAATCCCTGTCGAGCACCCTGGCCGCCGCCGGCCTGACCGCCCTCCTCAGCATTCCCGCACACGCCGAGACCAAGGACAGCTTCAGTGTCTGCTGGAGCATCTATGCCGGCTGGATGCCCTGGGAATACGGCGCCACCCAGGGCATCGTCGACAAATGGGCGAAAAAGTACGGTATCGACATCGAGGTGGTGCAGATCAACGACTACGTCGAGTCGATCAACCAGTACAGCGCCGGCCAGTTCGACGGCTGCACCATGACCAATATGGACGCGCTGACCATCCCGGCAGCCGGTGGCGTGGACAGCACGGCGCTGATCGTCGGCGACTTCTCCAACGGCAACGACGGCATCGTCATCAAGGGCGAAGGAAAACGCCTGGCGGACCTCAAGGGCCTGCCGGTCAACCTGGTCGAACTCTCGGTCTCCCACTACCTGCTGGCCCGTGGCCTGGAAAGCGTCGGCCTGAGCGAACGCGACCTGAAGGTGGTGAACACCTCGGATGCCGACATGGTCGCGGTGTTCGGCACCGCCGACGTCAAGGCCACCGCCACCTGGAACCCGCTGCTGGCCGAGATCGAAGCGCAACCCGGCGTCAGCAAGGTGTTCGACTCCAGCCAGATCCCTGGCGAAATCATCGACCTGATGGTGGTCAACAGCGACACGCTGAAAGACAACCCGGCCCTCGGCAAGGCATTGACCGGCGCCTGGTACGAAATCATGGCGCTGATGAGCGAAGACTCCGAGCGCGGCAAGGCCGCACGCACGCACATGGCCGAGGCCTCCGGCACCGACCTGCCCGGCTATGAAGCGCAACTGGCCAAGACCCGCATGTTCTATTCGGCCAGCGAAGCCGCCGCCTTCGCCAACGGCGAGCAACTGCCACAGACCATGGCGCGCATCGCCGCCTTCTCCTTCGAGCACGGCCTGCTCGGCGCCGGTGCCCAGAGCGCAGAGGCGGTGGGCATGAGCTTCGCCAACGGCGTCAGCCATGGCGATACCGGCAACATCAAGCTGCGCTTCGACCCCAGCTACATGCAGCAGGCCGCCGACGGCACGCTCTGAAGGCTGCGGAGGGCGTACTGCTCTCCGTTCATGGTGCGCACAGCGCACCCTACGCCAGCCATGAGGTAAGTCATGCGCCTGATCAACCGCACACCCACGCGCAGCACACGCCTGAGCCTGGTCCTGCTGCCCTTCGCCCTGCTGCTGTTCGCCTACTTCAGTGGCTCGGCCAGCCGCCTGGCGGAGAACCCCAACGACAAGCTGCTGCCCAACGCCAGCCAGATGGCCTCGGCCATGGAGCGCCTGGCCTTCACCGAGGACCGCCGCAGCGGCGACTACCTGTTCTGGCAGGACAGCGCCTCCAGCCTCAAGCGGCTCGGCCTGGGCATCGGCATCGCCGCATTGTGCGGCCTCAGCCTGGGCCTGGCGGCCGGCACCCTGCCGCTGTTCGGCGCATCGCTGTCGCCGCTGCTGGCGGTGCTGTCGATGGTGCCGCCGCTGGCGATCCTGCCGATCCTGTTCATCGTCTTCGGCCTCGGCGAGCTGTCCAAGGTGATGCTGATCGTCATCGGCATCACACCGATCCTCGCCCGCGACATCGAGCAGCGCGCCCGGGAAATCCCCCGCGAACTGCTGATCAAGGCGCAGACCCTCGGCGCCAGCACCTGGACGCTGATCCTGCGCGTGGTGCTGCCGCAATTGCTGCCGCGCCTGCTGATCGCCCTGCGCCTGGTACTCGGCGCCGCCTGGCTGTTCCTGATCGCCGCCGAAGCCATCGCCAGCACCGACGGCCTGGGCTACCGCATCTTCCTCGTGCGGCGCTACATGGCGATGGACGTGATCCTGCCCTACGTGCTGTGGATCACCCTGCTCGCCTGGCTGATGGACCTCGGCCTGCGGCAACTGACGCGGCTGGCCTTTCCCTGGTACGAAGGAGCCAAGGCATGAGTGCGCTTCCCTTCATTCGCGTGCGCAATATCTGGCAGCAATACGGCGACCAGGTGGTGCTGGAACGCCTCAACCTGGACATCGCCGAAGGCGAGTTCTGCACCCTGGTCGGCGCCTCGGGTTGTGGCAAATCCACCTTCCTGCGCCTGCTGCTGGGCCAGGAAACGCCGAGCAAGGGGCATATCCTGCTCTCCGGCGCGCCGCTGCCACACGAACCCGACGCCAGCCGTGGCGTGGTGTTCCAGCGCTATTCGGTGTTCCCGCACCTGTCGGTACTGGACAACGTCGCCATCGGCCTGGAATTGCCACGCTCGCCACTGCTCGGGCGACTGCTCGGCAAGGCCAAGCGCGAGGCCCGCGAACAGGCGGCGGCGATGCTGGTGCGGGTCGGCCTCGGCCATGCCCTGGACAAGTACCCGAGCCAACTCTCCGGTGGCATGCAGCAACGCCTGGCAATCGCCCAGGCGCTGATCATGAAGCCGCGCATCCTGCTGCTGGACGAACCCTTCGGCGCCCTCGACCCGGGCATCCGCAAGGACATGCACGCCCTGCTGCTGGAGCTGTGGAACGAGACCCGGCTGACCGTGTTCATGGTCACCCACGACCTCAGCGAAGGCTTCAGCCTCGGCACCCGCCTGCTGGTGTTCGACAAGGTTCGCCACGACCCCCATGCGCCAGGTGCCTTCGGTGCCCGCATCACCTACGACATTCCCCTGAACAGCGGCCGCCGCGCCGCCATCGAGCTGTTGCCGAGCCATCTCGCCGACAGCCTGCGCACCGATTCCCAAGGAGCCCGAGCATGACCGCTTCCCTCGCCCTGCGTCCGACCCTCTACGAAGAAACCCTGCCTGGTGGCGGCCACACCTCGTTCGTCCTCAAGCGCGGCCAGTTACTGCGCATCAGCGACATCGAAGGCGGCGCCAACGTCAGCCTGCTGCTGTTCAACGCCGCCGAGAAAAGCGAGCGCCTGAACCTGCCCGACACCCTCAAGGGCCAGCACACCGCCAAGCTCACCGTCGGCCACTGCCTGTACTCGGACATGGGCCGCGTACTGGCCGCCATCACCGCCGACACCTGCGGCTGGCACGACAGCTTCGGCGGCGTCCTCAACGCCGAGGAAGTCGCCGAAAAATACGGCCAGGGCCGCTACCAGGAACTGCGCAACGGCTTCTTCCGCAACGGCATGGACAACCTGCTGGTGGAAATGGGCAAGTGGAACCTGAACCTGCAAGACCTGCTGATGAACCTCAACCTGTTCAGCCGGGTGGACGTCGACGCCAACGGCGCCTTCCACTTCCAGCCGGGCAACAGCAAGGCCGGCGACGCCATCGAGCTCTACGCACCGATGGACACCCTGGTGATGCTCACCGCCCTGCAACACCCGATGGACCCGAACCCGCACTACGCGCCCAAGCCGGTCAGGCTGAGCTGGAGCAAGGTCGAGAGCGACGGCATCAGCGTGCTCTGCCGCACCTCGCGCCCGGAGAACGGCCGCGCCTTCCAGAACACCGAACGGCTTTATCTGGCATGACGGGTTCATCCCTGAACCCGTCATGCGACGCCATTCGCGGCGCATGTCCGCGAATGGCTCCCGTCGAATCGCCAGCGATTCGCGGGTCGCACATCCTGCACGACACAGTGGCCGCGGCCACCTAATGGAGCCCGACATGCATCTCACCGCCAGCGAAAAACACGCCGCCACCGCCCACTTCCGCCACGTCATCCCGGCCGGCGAGCCCTACCTGTTCGAGGTCAAGGCCGGGCAGACCCTGCGCCTGCTCGACCTGGAGGGCAACCAGGCGGTGGACACGCTGTTCTTCAGCGCCGCCAACCCGCGCGAACGCTTCGACCCGCAGCGCACCCTGCGCCGGCAGAACAGCGTCTACCTGACCACCGGCACCGTGCTCTACTCCAACCTAGGCCAGCCGCTGCTGACCATCGTCGCCGACACCTGCGGCCGCCACGACACCCTCGGCGGCGCCTGTGCCCAGGAGAGCAACACCGTGCGCTATGCCCTGGACAAGCGCTACATGCACAGCTGCCGCGACAACTTCCTGCGCGCCAGCCTGCACGACGGCCGCCTGGAGAAGCGCGACATCGGCGCCAATATCAACTTCTTCATGAACGTCCCGGTAACGCCCGAGGGCGGCCTGACCTTCGAGGACGGCATCTCCGCCCCCGGCAAATACGTCGAACTGCGCGCCGAGACCGACGTCATCGTGCTGATCTCCAACTGCCCTCAGTTGAACAACCCCTGCAACGGCTGGAACCCGACACCGGCGGAGGTGCTGGTATGGGCGTGAGTCGACACCTGCGTCGCTGGCTGTTCCTGCTCTGCCAGAGCCGTTCAGGGCAATGCCTGAATGCAGCCCTTCCCCCCTCTCCAGCCCGCGGGAGAGGGGGGAAGGGCTGCCATTGACTGTCCCCATGAGCGGGAAAGAGACAAGCGGCATCGATTCCAGCCACGGACGACCGTGGCCCAGACCGAATACCGGCGGGACGGCCCGCCTCCTTCGAGGACACCTCGAATGTTTGAAAAACTGCTGATCGCCAACCGTGGCGCCATCGCCTGCCGCATCCTGCGCAGCCTGCGCGAACTCGGTGTGCAAGGCGTCGCCGTCTACTCCGAGGCCGACGCCGCCAGCCTGCACCTGCAACAGGCCGACGAAGCCTTCTCCCTCGGCGAAGGCCCGGCCGCACAGACCTACCTGATGGTGGACAAGATTCTCGCCGCTGCCCGGAGCAGCGGCGCCAAGGCCATCCACCCCGGCTATGGCTTTCTCTCGGAAAACGCCGCCTTCGCCGAAGCCTGCGAAGCAGCCGGCATCGCCTTCGTCGGCCCGACGCCCGAGCAACTGCGCGTCTTCGGCCTCAAACACACCGCACGCGCCCTGGCCAAACAGCACGGCGTGCCGATGCTCGAAGGCACCGAACTGCTGGAAAACCTCGACGCCGCGCTGCTGGCGGGCGAACAGGTCGGCTACCCGGTAATGCTGAAAAGCACCGCCGGCGGCGGCGGCATTGGCATGCGCGTATGCCGCTCCGCCGAGGAACTGTCCGACGCCTTCGAGGCGGTCAAGCGCCTCGGGCAGAACAACTTCAGCGACAGTGGCGTGTTCATCGAGAAATACATCCAGCGCGCCCGCCACCTGGAAGTGCAGGTGTTCGGCGACGGCCAGGGCGAAGTCCTCGCCCTCGGCGTGCGCGACTGCTCGGTGCAGCGGCGCAACCAGAAGGTGCTGGAAGAAACCCCGGCGCCCAACCTGCCGGCCGGCATGGCCGAGGCGCTGTGCGCGGCGGCGATCAAATTGGCCAGCGCGGTCCGCTACCGCAGCGCCGGCACCGTGGAGTTCGTCTATGACAGCGAGGCCGAGCGCTTCTACTTCCTCGAAGTGAACACCCGCCTGCAAGTCGAGCACGGTGTCACCGAGCAGGTCTGGGGCGTCGACCTAGTGCGCTGGATGATCGAACTGGCGGCCGGCGAACTGCCGCCCCTGGCCGAACTGGGCAAAGCCCTGAGCCCCAGCGGCCACGCGATCCAGGCACGGCTGTACGCGGAAGATCCGGGCCGCGACTTCCAGCCCAGCCCAGGCCTGCTCACCGCCGTGCAATTCCCACCCGCTGATGGCCGGGCGCTGCGCATCGACACCTGGGTCGAAGCCGGCTGCGAAATCCCGCCCTACTTCGACCCGATGATCGCCAAGCTGATCGCCTGGGCGCCCAACCGCGAACAGGCCAGCGCGGCACTGGACAAGGCACTGGCCGACGCCGTGCTGTACGGCGTGGAATGCAACCGCGACTACCTGCGGCAGATCCTGGCCGACATGCCCTTCGCCAGCGGCAATCCCTGGACCCGCTGCCTGGAACAACTCGTCTATCGCGCCGACACCGTCGAAGTACTCGGCGGCGGCACCCAGACCAGCGTGCAGGACTACCCCGGCCGTCTCGGCTACTGGGCCGTTGGCGTACCGCCTTCGGGGCCGATGGACAGCCGCGCCCTGCGCCAGGGCAACCGCCTGTTGGGCAACCCGGAAGGCGCCGCCGGCCTGGAAATCACCATGAGTGGGCCGAGCCTGCGCTTCAACACCGACGCCGTGGTGGCGGTGACCGGTGCGGCGATCCCGATCAGCCTCGACGGCAACCCGCAACCGATGAACACCGCGCTGTCGATCGCGGCGGGCAGCACCCTGGTCCTCGGCACCATCGCCGGCGCCGGTGCGCGCAGCTACCTGAGCCTGCGTGGCGGTCTGCAAGTACCGGACTACCTGGGCAGCAAGAGCACCTTCACCCTCGGCCAGTTCGGCGGTCATGCGGGCCGTGCCCTGCGTGCCGGCGACGTGCTGCATATCCCCGCACTGAGCGACCGCAGCGCCGGCGACAGCCTCCCGCCAGAGCTGCTCGCGCCCCTGCCTGCCGTGCGCGAAATCCGCGTGATCTACGGCCCCCACGGCGCACCGGAATACTTCACCCCGGCGTATATCGAACGCTTCTTCGCCACCGACTGGGAGGTGCACTTCAACTCCAGCCGCACCGGCGTGCGCCTGATCGGGCCGAAGCCCGAATGGATGCGCGACAGCGGCGGCGAGGCCGGGCTGCACCCATCGAACATCCACGACAACCCCTATGCCATCGGTGCCGTCGACTTCACCGGCGACATGCCGGTGATCCTCGGCCCGGACGGCCCGAGCCTCGGCGGCTTCGTCTGCCCGGTGACGGTGATCGAAGCCGACCTCTGGCAACTCGGCCAACTCAAGGCCGGCGACAGACTGCGCTTCCTGCCGGTGGATATCGCCACCGCACGCCGGCTCGCGTATCTCTCCCCTCTCCCGTATGCGGGAGAGGGGCTGGGGGAGAGGGCTGATGCAAACGCCCAAAGCCCCTCTCCCCAACCCTCTCCCATAAATGGGAGAGGGAGCGACTCGGCGCTGACTTCGCCCATCGTTCTGGATATCGGCCAGGGCGATACCCGTCTGGTCGCACGCCTCTCCGGCGACACCCACCTGCTGCTGGAAATCGGCCCGCCCGAACTGGACCTGGTGCTGCGCTTCCGGGGCCATGCATTGATGCAGGCGCTGGAAGCCAAGCGGCTCGACGGTGTGATTGACCTCACCCCCGGCATCCGCTCGCTGCAGGTGCACTACCAGCCAGAGACCCTGGCACTGCAGGAACTGCTCGATACCGTCGCCGGCGAATGGGACGCCGTGTGCGCCGCCGGCGACCTGCGCGTGCCCTCGCGTATCGTGCACCTGCCACTGTCCTGGGACGATCCGGCCTGCCAGTTGGCCATCGAGAAATACATGACCACGGTGCGCAAGGACGCGCCCTGGTGCCCGAGCAACCTGGAGTTCATCCGCCGCATCAACGACCTGGAGAACCTCGACGAGGTCTATCGCACGGTATTCGACGCCAGCTACCTGGTGATGGGCCTGGGCGACGTCTACCTCGGCGCCCCCGTGGCCACCCCGCTCGACCCACGCCATCGCCTGGTCACCACCAAGTACAACCCGGCACGCACCTGGACCGCCGAAAACTCGGTGGGCATCGGCGGCGCTTATATGTGCGTATACGGCATGGAAGGCCCGGGGGGCTACCAGTTCGTCGGCCGCACCCTGCAGATGTGGAACCGCTACCGCGCGGTCGAGGCATTCGACGGCAAACCCTGGCTGCTGCGCTTCTTCGACCAGATCCGCTTCTACCCGGTCTCGGCCGGCGAATTGCTGCGCATCCGCCGCGACTTCCCGCTGGGCCGCTATCCGCTGCGCATCGAACACAGCGAACTGGCCCTGGCCGACTACCAGGCGTTCCTCGACGCCGAGGCCGACGGCATCGAAGCCTTTCGCCACCAACAGCGAGCAGCCTTCGACGCCGAGCGCCAGCGCTGGATCACCGCCGGCCTGGCCCACTTCGACAGCGAGGAGATCGCGGCTGAACTCGGCGAGGACGCGCCGCTCGCAGCGGGCCAGCACGGTATCGACAGCCATATCGCAGGCAATCTCTGGCAGGTGCAGGTCGACGTCGGCGACAGGGTCAAGGCTGGCGACCCCCTGGTGATCCTCGAATCCATGAAAATGGAAATCCCCCTCCTCGCGCCAATCGACGGCGTGGTCCGCGAGGTCCGGGCACAACCCGGCTGCTCGGTGCGTGCCGGTCAGTGCGTCGTGGTACTGGAGGAGTAGCCGCTACGACGGCGCAAGGCTGGACCTGGCCCGTACCTCGTCCAGCCTCGATCCGTTGCATATGTGCCCGCTCAATGAGCAAGGAAAACCAGCGCCTGCGGCAGGTCGAACGGCCAGCCCAGTTCGGCGCCGGTGTCCAGCCGGCGCAGTACCGGGATGCGCAGCCCATAGGCCTCGACCCACTGCTCGCGCTCGGCGATATCCACCAGCTCGATCGACAGGCCCTGTGCCGCCAGCGGCATCAACACGGCCTCGGCCTGTTCGCACAGGTGGCATCCCAGGGTTCCGAACAGTTGGCACTCGGGCATCGTCGGGCACTCGCAAGAAGGAAAGGGACGCAGTCTATGCGACGGGACAGCGCATCGGCCATCGCTCGCAAGCTGATTAAACCCTTGCAGGCCAGGCGAGGCATCGCTATAAGTCCATCGCATTTACCGCCGTAGCCAGACCATGACTCAAGCCGACCTCCTCGACCAGACGCCCGCCTTCCAGCTCAAGGGCAGCATGCTCGCCATCACCGTACTGGAACTGGCCCGCAGCGACCTCGAATCCCTGGACCGGCAACTGGCCGCCAAAGTCGAGCAGGCGCCCGACTTCTTCAACAACACGCCGCTGATACTCGCCCTGGACAAACTGCCCGAGGGCGAACGGCAAGTCGACCTGCCGGCGCTGGTCGCACTGTGCCGCCAGCACGGCCTGCGCACCCTGGCGCTGCGCGCCGCGCTGGCCGAGCACATCCAGGCCGCCGAGGCGCTGGACATGCCGGTGCTGCCGCCCTCCGGCGCCCGCGAGCGCCCCGTCGACCTTGCCAGCAAGGCCCCCGTGAAGGAAAGCAAACCCGCCGAACCGGTCTACCGCCCGACCCGCATCGTGCGCACGCCGGTACGCAGTGGCCAGCAGATCTACGCCCAGGGCGGCGACCTGATCGTCATGGCCGCCGTCAGCCCCGGTGCGGAACTTCTCGCCGATGGAAACATCCATGTGTACGCGCCTTTGCGCGGCCGAGCCCTGGCCGGCGTCAAGGGCGACACCAATGCGCGGATATTCTGCCAGCAACTGGCGGCGGAACTGGTTTCCATCGCCGGCCACTACAAAGTGGCGGAAGACCTGCGCAGAGAGCCGCTCTGGACAGAGGCGGTACGGGTCGAACTGGCTGGCGATCTGTTGAACATCACCCGTCTTTAACGGATACTTCCGCCAATTTTCAGACCGCTACGGGCTCCCGGAACACCGGCCCCGCACTAAACATTTTGGGGTGAATCACCTTGGCCAAGATCCTCGTAGTCACTTCCGGCAAAGGTGGCGTTGGTAAAACCACCACCAGCGCCGCCATCGGTACCGGACTCGCCCTGCGCGGGCACAAGACCGTCATCGTCGATTTCGACGTCGGCCTGCGCAACCTCGACCTGATCATGGGCTGCGAACGCCGCGTGGTGTATGACTTCGTCAACGTCATCAACGGCGATGCCAGCCTGACCCAGGCCCTGATCAAGGACAAACGCCTGGAAAACCTCTACGTGCTGGCCGCCAGCCAGACCCGCGACAAGGACGCGCTGACCCAGGAAGGCGTCGGCAAGGTCATCGAAGAGCTGAGCCAGAACTTCGACTACGTAATCTGCGACTCCCCCGCCGGTATCGAGAAGGGCGCACACCTGGCCATGTACTTCGCCGACGAAGCCATCGTCGTCACCAACCCCGAGGTGTCCTCGGTACGTGACTCCGACCGCATGCTCGGCCTGCTGGCGAGCAAATCGCGCCGCGCCGAAAACGGCGAGGAACCCATCCGCGAGCACCTGCTGCTGACCCGCTACAACCCGGAGCGCGTCACCAAGGGCGAAATGCTCGGCGTCGAAGACGTCGAGGAAATCCTCTCCATCCGCCTGCTCGGCGTGATTCCCGAGTCGCAAGCCGTACTCAAGGCATCCAACCAGGGTATCCCGGTCATCCTCGACGACCAGAGCGACGCCGGCCAGGCCTACAGCGACGCCGTAGAACGCCTGCTGGGCAAGGAAGTGGCGCACCGCTTCCTGGACGTCAAGAAACCTGGCTTCCTGCAACGACTGTTCGGAGGTCGCGAATGAACCTTTTCGACTTCTTTCGTGAGCGCAAGAAAGAAACCCCTGCCGCCATTGCGAAAGAGCGTCTGCAAATCATCGTCGCTCACGAGCGCGGCCAACGCACGCAACCCGACTACCTGCCGGCCCTGCAGAAGGAACTGGTCGAAGTCATTCGCAAATACGTGAATATCGACAAGGACCAGGTGCAGGTCGCGCTGGAAGACCAGGGCGGCTGTTCGATCCTCGAACTGAACATCACCCTGCCCGACCGCTAAGCGGCCCTGCGGCACACTGCGGCGGCTCCCACGAGCCGCCGCTCGCGTTTTGGCCCCTCCAATTCAGCAACCCCCGAAAAGCGATACCCCATGCCCCTGAGCACGATCCGGATCATCCACCAGGACGACGCCCTGCTGATGATCGACAAGCCCACGCTGCTGCTGTCCGTTCCTGGCCGCGCCGAGGACAACCGCGACTGCCTGGTGACCCGACTGCAGGAAAACGGCTACCCGGAAGCCCGCATCGTGCACCGCCTGGACTGGGAAACCTCCGGCCTGATCGTGCTGGCCCGCGACGCCGACAGCCACCGCGAACTGTCGCGGCAGTTCCATGACCGGGAAACCGAGAAGGCCTACACCGCACTCTGCTGGGGGCAGCCCGAACAGGACAGCGGTCGCATCGAACTGCCGCTGCGCTACGACCCGCCGACCAAGCCCCGGCACGTGGTCGATCATGAGCAGGGCAAGCATGCCCTGACCTACTGGCGCGTCCTGGAACGCAACGGCCATTACAGCCGCGTGGAGCTGACCCCGATCACCGGACGCTCGCACCAGTTGCGCGTGCACATGCTCTCCATCGGCCATCCGCTGCTGGGCGACCGCCTCTACGCCCATGACGAAGCCTTGCAGGCCCACGAGCGCCTGTGCCTGCACGCCAGCATGCTCAGCCTGACCCACCCGCAAAGCGGCGAACGCCTGCGCTTCGAGAGCCCCGCGCCGTTCTGAGCCGGACGCCCCGCCAGCCAACATGAGCCATTTTCATACACCTGCCCGGGGCGGCCCAGGCGCGGCATAGCTTGCTATCATTGCGCCCTTTTCGTTCCCCCGCTCTTTCAGGTAGTCCCATGTACGATCGCAACACCCGCCTCCAGGCGCTCCAGCAAGCCTTGCGCGAGCGCATCCTGATCCTCGATGGCGGCATGGGCACCATGATCCAGAGCTACAAGCTGGAAGAGGCGGATTATCGCGGCGAGCGCTTCGCCGACTGGCCGCAGGACGTCAAGGGCAACAACGACCTGCTGATCCTCAGCCGTCCGGACGTCATCGGCGCCATCGAGAAAGCCTACCTGGACGCTGGTGCGGACATTCTCGAAACCAACACCTTCAACGCCACGCAAGTGTCCCAGGCCGACTACGGCATGGAAGCGCTGGTCTACGAACTGAACGTCGAGGGTGCGCGCCTGGCACGTCAGGTGGCCGACGCCAAGACCCTGGAAACCCCGGATCGCCCGCGCTTCGTCGCCGGCGTACTCGGCCCGACCAGCCGCACGTGCTCGATCTCGCCGGACGTCAACGACCCCGGCTACCGCAACGTCACCTTCGACGAACTGGTAGAGAACTACAGCGAAGCCACCAAGGGCCTGATCGAAGGCGGCGCCGACCTGATCCTGATCGAAACCATCTTCGACACCCTGAACGCCAAGGCGGCGATCTTCGCCGTGCAGGGCGTGTTCGAGGAAACCGGCATCGAACTGCCGATCATGATCTCCGGCACCATCACCGACGCCTCCGGGCGTACCCTGTCCGGGCAGACCACCGAAGCCTTCTGGAACTCGGTGCGGCATGCCAAGCCGATCTCCATCGGCCTCAACTGCGCCCTCGGCGCCGCCGACCTGCGCCCCTACCTGGCGGAACTCGCGGCCAAGGCCGACACCTTCGTTTCGGCGCACCCCAACGCCGGCCTGCCCAATGCCTTCGGCGAGTACGACGAGCAGCCCCATGAAACCGCCGCGGTGATCGAGGAATTCGCCCAGAGCGGCTTCCTCAATATCATCGGCGGCTGCTGCGGCACCACGCCAGCCCATATCCAGGCCATCGCCCAGGCCGTGGCCAAGTATCCGCCGCGCGTCATTCCGGAGATTCCCAAGGCCTGCCGTCTGTCCGGCCTGGAGCCGTTCACCATCGACCGGCAGTCGCTGTTCGTCAACGTCGGCGAGCGCACCAACATCACTGGTTCGGCGCGTTTCGCCCGTCTGATCCGCGAGGAGAACTACACCGAGGCGCTGGAAGTCGCCCTGCAGCAGGTGGAAGCCGGCGCCCAGGTGATCGACATCAACATGGACGAGGGCATGCTCGACTCCAAGGCGGCGATGGTGCGCTTCCTCAACCTGATCGCCGGCGAGCCGGACATCTCCCGCGTACCGATCATGATCGACTCGTCCAAATGGGACGTGATCGAAGCCGGCCTCAAGTGCATCCAAGGCAAGGGCATCGTCAACTCCATCTCCATGAAGGAAGGCGTCGAGCAGTTCAAGCACCACGCCCACCTGTGCAAGCGCTATGGCGCCGCCGTGGTGGTAATGGCCTTCGACGAAACCGGCCAGGCCGACACCCAGGCGCGCAAGGAAGAAATCTGCCAGCGCAGCTACGACATTCTGGTCAACGAAGTCGGCTTCCCGCCGGAAGACATCATCTTCGACGCCAATATCTTCGCCGTCGCCACCGGCATCGAGGAACACAACAACTACGCGGTCGACTTCATCGAAGCCTGCGCCTATATCCGCGACCACCTGCCCTACGCGCTGTCCAGCGGCGGGGTGTCCAACGTGTCGTTCTCCTTCCGTGGCAACAACCCGGTGCGCGAAGCAATCCACTCGGTGTTCCTCTACTACGCCATCCGCAACGGCCTCGCGATGGGCATCGTCAACGCCGGGCAACTGGAGATCTACGACGAGATTCCGGCGGAACTGCGCAACGCGGTCGAGGACGTCATCCTCAATCGCACCCCGGACGGTACCGAGGCGCTGCTGGCCATCGCGGAGAAGTACCGCGGCGATGGCGCCGTCAAGGAAGCGGAAACCGAGGAGTGGCGCTCGCTGCCGGTGGAAAAGCGCCTGGAGCATGCGCTGGTCAAGGGCATCACCAGCCATATCGTCGAGGACACCGAGGAGTGCCGCCAGCAGTGCGCGCGCCCGATCGAGGTCATCGAAGGGCCGCTGATGAGCGGCATGAACGTGGTCGGCGACCTGTTCGGCTCGGGCAAGATGTTCCTGCCCCAGGTGGTCAAGTCCGCCCGAGTGATGAAGCAGGCCGTCGCGCACCTGATCCCCTTCATCGAAGAGGAAAAAGGCGACAAGCCGGAGGCCAAGGGCAAGATCCTCATGGCCACCGTGAAGGGTGATGTGCACGACATCGGCAAGAACATCGTCGGCGTGGTGCTGGGCTGTAACGGCTACGACATCGTCGACCTCGGCGTGATGGTGCCGGCGGAGAAGATCCTGCAAGTCGCCCGCGACGAGCAGTGCGACATCATCGGCCTGTCCGGGCTGATCACCCCGTCGCTCGACGAGATGGTCCACGTCGCCCGCGAGATGCAACGCCAGGACTTCAAGCTGCCGCTGATGATCGGCGGTGCCACCACCTCCAAGGCGCACACCGCGGTGAAGATCGAGCCGCGCTACCAGAACGACGCGGTGGTCTACGTCACCGACGCCTCGCGTGCCGTTGGCGTCGCCACCCAGTTGCTGTCGAAGGAAATGAAGAGCGACTTCGTCGCCCGCACCCGCACCGAATACGTCACCGTGCGCGAGCGCACCGCCGCCCGTAGCCAGCGCACCGAGCGCCTGGGCTACGCCGCCGCCATCGCCAACAAGCCGGCGTTCGACTGGAGCGGCTACCAACCCAGCGTACCGACCTTCGCCGGCACACGCCTGCTGGACGATATCGACCTGAACGTGCTGGCCGACTATATCGACTGGACGCCGTTCTTCATTTCCTGGGACCTGGCCGGCAAGTACCCGCGCATCCTCGACGACGAAGTGGTCGGCGAAGCCGCCACCGCGCTGTTCGCCGATGCCCAGGCGATGCTGCGCAAGCTGATCGACGAGAAACTGATCACGGCCCGCGCACTGTTCGGCTTCTGGCCCGCCAACCAGGTCAACGACGACGACCTGGAAGTCTACGGTGAGGACGGCCAGCCGCTGGCCACCCTGCACCACCTGCGCCAGCAGACCATCAAGCCGGACGGCAAGCCCAACTTCAGCCTGGCCGACTTCGTCGCGCCAAAGACCAGCGGCACCACCGACTACGTTGGCGGCTTTATCACCACCGCCGGCATCGGCGCCGAAAAGGTGGCCAAGGCCTATCAGGACGCGGGCGACGACTACAGTTCGATCATGGTCAAGGCGCTGGCCGACCGCCTTGCAGAAGCCTGCGCCGAATGGCTGCACGAACGCGTGCGCAAGGAATACTGGGGCTATGCGCCCGACGAGCACCTGGACAACGAGGCGCTGATCAAGGAGCAGTACAAGGGCATCCGCCCGGCTCCCGGCTACCCGGCTTGCCCGGACCACACCGAGAAGAAGACCCTGTTCGCCCTGCTCGACCCCGAGGCCGACTTCAACCAGGCCGGGCGCAGCGGCGTGTTCCTCACCGAGCACTACGCCATGTTCCCCGCCGCCGCCGTCAGCGGCTGGTACTTCGCCCATCCCGAGGCGCAATACTTCGCCGTCGGCAAGGTCGACAAGGACCAGGTGGAAAGCTATACCGCCCGCAAAGGCCAGGACCTGGCCGTCACCGAGCGCTGGCTGGCGCCGAACCTGGGGTATGACGAATGACCGATAACGCCTCGCTTTACCTGCTCGACCAACTGGAGCAGGCCGATATGCTGGAGATCGACGGCCTGCACGCCTTCGACTTCCAGCTCGACGACGACCTGCTCGACCAGGCCGATGCCGCCGCCGAGGCTGGCCAACCCTTCGCCAGCGACGTCATCGCGCTGCGTATCGACTGCCAGGATGGCCGCGAACGCCGGCACTGGGAATTCAGCTACAACGCCCTGATGGAGGCGCAGTACCAGCCGGAAAGCGACACCTGGCAACTGGAAGGCAGCTCGCTCAAATGCCTGTCGGCCATCGGTGTCAGCGCCGAGGATGAATAAGGCTATCGTCACCCTCCGCAAACTCGCCCCCGCCGACCTCGACGCCGCCAGTGCCCTGTGCATGGCCTCGTTCATGGACGCCGTCGCCCCGACGCTGCATGAACAGGGCGTCCAGACCTTTGCCCATATCGCCGCACCCGGAGCCTTCGCCGAACGTATGCAGGGCCACAACCTGATCCTCGTCCATGAGGAAGACGGCACGTTGCAAGGCCTTGTCGAACTGAAGGAAGGACGGCACCTGGCCATGCTGTTCGTCGCGCCCGGACACCAACGGCAAGGCATCGGTGGCCGCCTGCTCGACGCAATCCTCCCGCAGGTGCGTACCGAGGTACTGACCGTCAGCGCCTCGCTCAGCTCGGTCGAGGCCTACCGGCGCTATGGTTTCGAGTGCTCCGGCGATGTCGCCGAAGTCTCCGGGCTGGTCTACCAGCCAATGGAAAAATCCCTGTCAGGCGGGAACACCAATGACCGATGAACGCATCGAGACGCTGCTGGAAGACATCCGTCTGCTCGACGAGGAACGCTTCCAGATGGCCCAGGCACTTCGGCAGAGGATCCTGGCGCTCTCTCCCACCATCCGCGAGGAAGTGAAGTACGGCGGCCTGCTGTTTTCCGTGGACAAGCCCTTCTGCGGCATTTTTTCCTATGCGCGCCACCTGTCCATCGAGTTCAGCGCGGGCGCGGCGCTACAGGACGAACACGGCCTGCTGGAAGGCCAGGGCAAGCTACGTCGCCATATCAAGCTGTCGTCACTGCAAGACATGCGTGACAAACCCGTTGGCGCTTACCTGGAACAGGCGTTCCGGCACTGCGCAGCCCCATGACCCTCACAGGAGCGACAATGAAAATACGCTGGCGACTTATCCTTGTGGCACTCATCTCCCTGGCCTTCTGGATACTGGCGGACGTTGCCTATGTCCTGTCCGGGCAGCCCTACGGCATTGCCGGCAGTGCGGGCTATTTAATGCTGCCGGCCCTCGCGGCGGCCTTCGCCTGGGCGGTCTGGCCGGCCTTTCCCCGCCAGCCGGAACCACTGCGCAGCCTGCTGCGGGTACTGGCCACGCTGGGCGTAGTGTTCGTCTGGCTGCTGCCGGCGCTCTACTGGGTCACCCAGGTGCATATCGCCATTGGCGGCAGGCTCTGAGAAGCTGCGACAGCGGCACAAGACCGTGTAGCGGCCCGATCAGCGAAACAGGAATTTCCACAATGAACCCCGTGATACAGGAAGAACCTTCCGGCTGCGGTATCGCCGCGGTGGCGAATATCCTTGGCCACACTTACGCGCAGATGAAGGAAATCGCCAACGCGCTGGGCATCCACGCCGAGGACGAGGCACTTTGGTCCGATACCCGTTACGTACGCCGCCTGCTCGCCATGGCGGGCGTCAGGACCTCAGAGCAGGAAAACCCGTTCACCTCCTGGGACAACCTGCCCGACCTCGCACTGCTATCGATCAAGCACCATGAAGTGGAAGGGCGGAATTTCTGGCATTGGGTGGTGTTTTCCCGGCAGCAGGGCCGGCCACTGGTACTGGACTCCGCCAGCTACCTGCCGGAAAACCTGCGAACCGACTTCCACGCCATGCAGCCCAAATGGTTTATCGAAGTCAGTCGCCCGGAAAATCCGTAGGGCGCGCCCCGCGCACCGGCCTCAGATACACCAGGCGCTCACAGCAGCGCCTGGTAGAAGCGCAGCTCGCACATAAGCGCATCGGCGAGGTTTTCCGCCTGGCGAAAGCCATGTCGTTCCTGCGCATACAACCGGTACTCGACCGGCACACCCCTGGCGCGCAGGGCCACCACCATCGAGGCAGTCTGCTCCGGTAGCACCACGGCATCCTGCCCACCCTGGAAGAAAATCACCGGCGTCTCGATCCGTTGCGCATTGTGCAAGGGCGCACGCGCCCTGTAGCGAGCGGCCTGGCGTTGCGGATCGCCGATCAGCCAGTCGAGATAGTCGGCCTCGAACTTGTGCGTGACGCGCCGCAGGCTGAGTGGATCGCTGACGCCATAGAGGCTCGCAGCGCCACGGAAACAGGTGTTCCCCACCAACGCATTCAGGGCTGTATAGCCTCCAGCGCTGCCACCGCGAATGAATGTCCGTCCGGCATCGACCAGCCCCTCATCAGCCAAATGGTTGCGCAATGCATGGGCATCCTGCACGTCGAACACGCCCCACTGACCCCGCAGGCACTGGCGGTACTCGCGCCCGAAACCGCTGCTGCCCCGGTAGTTCAGGTCGGCCACGGCAAAACCGCGTTGCGTCCAGAACTGGATACGCGGATCGAATACCGGGTAGCAGGCCGATGTCGGTCCGCCATGCAGAAAGACCACCAGCGGGGGGCGCTCATCCCCCATATCCAGGCCTGGCGCGACAACCGGCGGATAGAAGAACGCATGGGCCTTGCCTTCGCCGCTCTCGAAGCACAGCGCTTGTGGCCGAGACACGCGCTCGGGCGGCACGGGATACGCTCCGCCCGCCAGTACGCGCACGGCCCCCGTGCGACGCTCGATGGCGAGCACGGCCGGCAAGCGGTCCTCGGCGGCGGCAATGCAATAAAAGAAGCCTTCGTCCCAGGACAACTGGCGAAAACGGCTGAAATCGGCTGCAAGGCGCCGCTCCCTGCCCTGCCCATCCCGCAGGATCAGATGCCCGAAGCCCTGGTCGAGACGGCACAGCAGCAGTTCATCACCCAGTGGCAGGTAGCTGACCACACCGAGTTGCCAGGGGCTTGGCGCATGGTCGAAGCGGCTGTCCGCCATCAGCGGTCGCATATTGCCTTCCGTCCAGCGCCAGGGTTGCCACCAGCCATCGGCATCGCCCATGCAATACAACTGCCCCTCACGGCAGAAACGCGGCTGCTGCCAGGACACGTCCTGCCCTCCGGCCGTTCTGTCAGCCAGGCACTGCGCGCCCTGCCAGCCGCCTGCCCCCCACTGCGCCTGGCACAGACGCGTGCATGTCCAAGGCTGTTCGGGGCGCTGCCATTCGATCCAGGCGAGCGTGGAGCCATCCGCCGACAGGCAGGGCCCGGCATAGAAATCCCGCCCCTCGGCCACCACCGTGCGCCGCGCATCGGCCAATCCGATGCTGACCAGGCGGTGGATGACGCCCTGGTCGCCCTGTTCTTCCTCGACCGCCAGCAAGGCCTGTCGCTGCGGGTCGAAACACAGGTCGCCATAGCGGCAACCTTCGCGCAGTGATACCCGCTGCGGCGCGCCCTCCAGCGTCTGCTGGTAGAGCTGCTGGTCAGACTCGTTGACGAAGGCCACGCCCCGCTCGGTCATGCACAGAGCGCCGCCCCCGTACTCATAGACCCGGCTGCGCAGCGAGAACCCAGCCGGCGTCAGGCAACGTGCCTGTCCGTCGCGATGAAACCAGAGCCGGCACGCGCCCAGCGTCGGTTCGAACAGGGTCCAGAACAGGCCGCCGTGCCCCGCCTGCAACTCGGCGAAATCGCCACTGGCGGCAGCCGCCTGGTCAGCACTCCAGTCGCCGGGCCAGAAACCGAACCCGAATGTGGTTTTAGTCATTTTCAGCACCATGACACGATCCCGCGACCATAGGTCGCCATCGTCCATTCAGCCATCATATTTGTTGTAGCCTGTCACCCTTGGCGGCTACCTTACAGGCTGTCGCCGAAACGACACCTGAAATTTTGCAGGCAATACCTTCGACGCCTGCTTATACTGGGCGCCCCCTGAAACCATGGAGATATTCTCGTGAACAAAGCCGAATTGATCGAAGCGATCGCCGAGTCCGCCGACCTGCCGAAGACCACCGCCAGCCGTGTACTGGATGCCTTCACCGACACCGTCACCGCAGCTCTGCAGAAAGGCGACAGCGTAGCCCTGGTCGGTTTCGGTACTTTCGCAGTCAAAGAGCGTGCAGCCCGTGATGGCCGCAACCCGCAGACTGGCGCCACGATCAAGATCGCCGCGGCCAAGCTGCCTGGCTTCAAGCCCGGCAAAGGTCTGAAAGACGCCGTGAACTGAGTCATCCGCGTCCCCGATCGATAGAACCTGTTTCACGCAGGATTCCATCGGGGACGTTCTACCCCGCCACGCTTCCCCCCACCCGCAAGACCCCCGTATCGATGGCCAGGTGCACCAGTTCCGCATGGGAGCTGACCTGCAGCTTGCTCTTGAGCATCGTCAGGTAGTTGGAAACCGTCTTGCCGCTGATGCACAGTTGCTCGGCGATACGCTTGGCCGGCATTCCCTTGGCCAGCATCACGAAAATCTCGAACTCACGCTGGGTCATGCCGCGCAGCCTGGGATTCTCGCTGGCGTCCGACTGTGGCTGGCAAGCCAGCTCCGTGGCCAGCGGCTGTTCGATATAGGGATACCCCGCCAGAATCCGCCGCACCGCCTCCACCAGTACATCCGGCGAAGCCTTCTTGGTGACGTAGCCACAGGCACCGGCCTGCATGGCCTGGCGTACCAGTGACAACTCGTCGTGCATGCTGAAGAACAGCACCGGCAATTGCGGCAGGCGCACCAGCATGCGCCGGGTGGTCTCCAGGCCGCTGATGCCTGGCAAGCCGATGTCCATGATGACCAGGCTGGGAATGTCCGCCTGGATCTTCAGCAAGGCCTCCTCGCCATCCCGCGCCTCGCTGACCTGGGCCTCGGGCAGCAGCACGCGCAACAGGCTCGCACAGCCTTGCCGCACCATCGCGTGATCGTCCACCAACAGAATCTTCATAGGCTGTGCCCTCGCCTGCCAACCGCTCCGGGCGCGTCAAGCGCCGGGCCTTTGCCCCATCCTAGAGAGCGCGGCACGGCATCGACCTACTACCTTGGTATCGCCCCCGTACTACTTTGGCGAAAAGCCCCGGCGCACCGCGCCGCACCGGCTCGAAAACCAGTACTTTGGTACTGGTTTCATTCACCAACGTAGGATTCCAAAGCAACACCCTTTGCCCTGTAATGAAAACCAAGTCATCAAGGCGTACAGGACAGTCGATGGGACAGATACTGTTGTTACCCCTGCTGGTCGTGGCTCTGCTGCTGGGCAACGCGCAGGCCGGCGAAGAGCTGCCCCTGTTCAATGCCGAAGGCTACCGCCAGGAGCACTACCGGAGCCCGACGCCCGAGCAGGCGCCCGGGGCCGTGACGGTCGACACCGCCGCCCTGCGCCAGCTACTCGAACGCCAGCCAGACGCCGTACTGATCGATGTGTTCCGCAGCACCTGGCGCTTCGGGCAATTCATCGAAGACCAGCCCCACAGCAACCTGCCCGACAGCATCTGGCTGGCCAATACCGGGGATGGCGCGCTGGCGCCTGACTGGGAAAGATATTTCACCCGCAACCTGGAAAGACTCAGCCAGAATCGCAAGGATGCCCCGATCGTGTTCTATTGCCGCTCCGACTGCTGGCTGGGCTGGAATGCCACGCGGCGCGCACAGGCCATGGGTTATACGCAGCTGTACTGGTATCGCGACGGCATCGACGGCTGGCAGCAGGCCGGCCTGCCCCTGCATGACGCCACACCGGAGCCTTTCGCGGCGCCTTGAAGCGCCGGCAGCACGCCACGCCATAATCACAACAACAAGATAAAGGTAACCTGCCATGTACAAGATTCTTATCGCAGACGACCATCCACTGTTTCGCGAAGCAATCCAAAACGTCATCAGCGACGGTTTCCCCGGCAGCCAGATCATGGAGACCTCGGACCTCGACGCCGCGCTCGCCCTGACCCTCGAACACGACGACCTGGACCTGATCCTGCTGGACCTGAACATGCCCGGCATGCACGGTCTCAACGGCCTGATCAACCTGCGCAACGAGGCACCGACCATCCCGGTGGTGATCGTCTCCGCCGAGCAGGACAAACAGGTGGTCCTGCAAGCCATCACCTATGGCGCGGTGGGTTTCATCACAAAGTCCTCGCCACGGGCACAGATG
The DNA here is from genome assembly GCF_013395055.1 of Pseudomonas sp. ABC1. Taxonomy (NCBI): domain Bacteria; kingdom Pseudomonadati; phylum Pseudomonadota; class Gammaproteobacteria; order Pseudomonadales; family Pseudomonadaceae; genus Pseudomonas; species Pseudomonas sp. ABC1. Next base: position 3,754,234 of record NZ_CP058349.1, on the reverse strand, counting down.
ACCGAAGCCATCGAGCAGATCCTCAACGGCAACGTCTACCTGCCCTCGGACATCATCCGCAGCCAGAAGACCTCCCAGCGCAGCTCGCAGCACAGCGAGCCGGGCATTCCTCCGGAGCTGCTGCAGGCACTGACGCGCAAGCAACTGCTGGTGCTCGAACGCATGGCCAAGGGCGAATCCAACAAACAGATCGCCTACAACCTGGACATCGCCGAAACCACGGTCAAGGCTCACGTCTCGGCCATACTGCGCAAGCTCAACGTGCACAACCGGGTACAGGCCATCCTCTCCGCCGGCGATATCGACTTCGCCGCCTACCTGCGCCGCTGAACGCACGACGGCGCACCTGGCCTGGTCGGCACGGTGCGCACCGTTGCTTTATCATTGCGCTTCATTTTCCTGCGAGCGGCCTTCGGGCAGACAGCGAAGGAAGGCGCTCGGTGATGCGACGGCCATGTCCGACCACACAGCATCAGGCCTTCACCACCTCCCGCTCGCCACAGCCTCCAGCCCGCGGAAACCGACAATGCGCAAAGCCATGGCACGCCATATCCTGGTCAAGACAGAGGCCGAAGCCCTGCAATTGAAAAAACGCCTGCTCAACGGCGAAGCCTTCGACGTACTGGCCAGAAAGCACTCCACCTGCCCTTCCGGCAAGAAGGGCGGCGACCTCGGCGAAGTCCGCCCTGGCCAGATGGTCCACAGCATCGACCAGGCGATCTTCAAGAAGCCCCTGCGTGACATCCACGGCCCGATCAAGAGCCAGTTCGGCTACCACCTGCTGCAGGTGTTCTACCGCGAGTGACGGGGCAAGTATTGCCAGCGTTCATTACCCCTCTCCCGATTGCGGGAGAGGGCTGGAGTGAGGGAGAAAGACACAAGAACCCTCTTCTGGGGCCATGCCCCATGAATCGGAGGGAAGAAAAGCTTCATGCAATTGCCCTGCGGGTGTTGCCAGCCCGCGGAGCATTCGTCATAATGCGCCGCATCCCGATTTCAGGCTTTTGAAAAAGCCAATGCAATCAACGAGTTGCTAATCATAAAGCACTCGTGAAGCTTGCCAGACAAGCTTGGGAACTGAGGCCGGTTGGCAGAGTGGTTATGCAGCGGATTGCAAATCCGTGTACGCCGGTTCGATTCCGACATCGGCCTCCATATTCGAAAGCCCCGTGAACGCTGGTTCACGGGGCTTTTTCTTTGCCTGCGGGAAAGTGATCACCCCGGCGCAGTGACGAGGCAATCAGGACTTTCCCCGCCTATCACTCTCGGCGCTTGCGAGAAGAAACCAGCAGCGCCAGGCCGGTCAGCAGGAAGCCGGGGGCCATGTAGAAAAACGTGGGGATGTCCGCTGCCATGCCGATGATGGTGAAGACCACACCGCAACACAGCAGGGGGATTGCCAGGATTCGTTGGGGGTTTGGGTTCTTTTCCATGACATCTCTCGACCATGCTAGGGGCGGCCACTCTACCGGCATGCCTCGCCCACCGCCAGTCGTTCACCAGTCCGCTCGCAGTGGTGCGAGCACGCAGCACATGGCTGGACCTGCGGGCAAACGGGCGATGTATATCCTTCGTTGGCACTCAGGTTAATTTCCCGTCCATACCAATATGCAAAAATCAAATTACAGCCGCTGTTGTCCGATGCAATAATCCACGACCGGTCAGGCGCGCATCGCCAGCGGCGCCCGGTCCAGCCCATGAACCCACATGATGAGTGCCCGACATGAAAATCGATGACATGGACGCCTTCGTCGCCGTCATCCGTTGCCAATCCACCAACCTGGCAGCCGAAGCCCTGCAATTGACACAACCGGCCATCACCCGCCGCGTGCAGAACTTCGAGGAAGACCTGGGCGCCAACCTGCTTGACCGCAACACCAAGCCACTCAAGCCGACGCCCATGGGCTGGCGGGTCTACGAACAGTGCAAGGCGATCCTGCGCGAGATCGACACCCTGCGCGAACTGGTGGCCAACGACGGCATACCCAGTGGTTCACTGCGCCTCGGTGTGCCCCAGACCATCGGCGACGTGGTGTTGCTCGACGCCTTGCAGCAGATCCGCGAGGATTTTCCCGATCTGCGCACCCAGGTCATCAACGGCTGGGGCAGCAGCCTGATCAGCAAGATGGAGAACGGCGAACTGGACGCCGCCGCCGCGCTGTTCCCGGCGGGCAAGATATTCCCCGAAGGCATCACCGGGCACTCCATCGGCCGCATGCAACTGCAAGTGGTCGCGGCCAAAGGCAGCATGCCCAAACGCCACTACAAGCTGAAGGATTGCTACACCCTTGGCTGGGTACTGAACCCCGACGGCTGCGGCTTCCGCGCCGGCCTGCAACGCGCCCTGGCGGAACAGGGGCTGTCCTTGCAGATCAACCTGGAGACCTTCGGCACCGAGCTGCAACTGGGCCTGGTGGCCAACGGCATGGGACTGGGCCTGGTACCCGCCCCGCTGCTCGCCAACAGCCGCCATGTCGATCGACTGGAAACCGTCAGCATCAGCGACTTCAAGCCCATGATCGACCTGTGGCTGCTGCACCCACGCTACCTGGGCAACCTGCAGGAGCCGGTGGAGCTGTTCGGCAATGTGGTCGCCCAGCGTTTGGGCAGCCAGGAGTGAGAGCAGTCACAATATAAACAAAACACATATTCTAAAGAATATAAATCAAATCAACTGATAATTAGCATAGAACCAAAAATACTTTTACATGCTGCTTCTATAAGAATACGGTCTCAAGGGCCAGGCAGGAGCACAGGCTGCCCGGCTCTCCATAGACCGATATCGCGAGCAGCCCATGAGCGTTCCAGCACCGTCTTCCGCCGCCCTCTCCACACCTTCGTTCACCCGCGCCCCCAGGGCTCCCGGCGGCAGTGAACTTGATGACCTGCTGGACGAAATCACCCGCACCCTCGCCGCGACTGCCGCCGAGTATGACCGCAGCGGCCGGTTCCCCACGGAAAACTTCGCGCTGCTGCACCAGCATGGCCTGCTCGCCCTTACCGTACCGGAGTCGCTCGGCGGCGCTGGTGGCGACCTGGCGACCGCGCGCAAGGTCATCGCAGCAGTTGCCAAAGGCGAGCCGTCCACCGCACTGATCCTGGTGATGCAGTACCTGCAGCACTTCCGACTGCAATCCAACGAACGCTGGCCCGAGCACCTGCGCCATCGCCTTGCCCGTGAGGCCGTCGAGGATGGCGCCATGGTCAACGCCTTCCGGGTCGAGCCGGAACTGGGCACTCCGGCACGCGGCGGCCTGCCCGCGACCATCGCCCGCCGCAGCGCAGAAGGCTGGCGCATCAGCGGACGCAAGATCTACTCGACCGGCAGCCACGGTATCCACTGGTATGTGGTGTGGGCCCGCAGCGACGACGCCGATCCGTTGGTCGGTGGCTACCTCGTGCACCGGGATACCCCCGGCATCACTATCGTCGACGACTGGGACCACCTGGGCATGCGCGCCACCTGCAGCCATGAGGTGCGCTTCGACGATGTGCTGATCCCGCTCGACCATGCCGTCGGCGTCAGTCCCTGGAGCGCGCCCCGCCCGGAGCTGGATGGCGAAGGCCTGCTGTGGATGTCGGTCCTGCTGCCGGCCATCTATGACGGCGTGGCCCAGGCCGCGCGCGACTGGCTGGTGGACTTCCTCGCCACCCGCACACCGTCCAACCTCGGCGCACCGCTGTCCAGCCTGCAACGCTTCCAGGAAATCGTCGGTCGCATCGACTCGCTGCTGCTGAACAACCGGGTGCTGCTCGACTCCGCCGCACGCGGTCAGTTGGAGGCGCGCCACGCCGGCCAGCTCAAGTACCTGGTCACGAATAACGCCATCCAGGCCGTCGAGTTGGCCATCGAAGCCTCCGGAAACCCCGGTTTGTCGCGGCGCAATCCGTTGGAGCGCCACTACCGCGACGTGCTGTGCAGCCGAATCCACACACCGCAGGACGATGTCGCCCTCAGCGCCGTTGGCCGTGCGGCCTTTGCCAGTCTCGACAACCGGGAGCATGCACGATGAGCGAAGTCCTGATCGCCAGCCAGCTCGATGCCGACGCCAACGACTACCTGCGCCAGCGCCTGCCGGGCCAGCACATCGTCGATATCGAACCGGGTCCGGAGGCCCTGGGCAAGCTGCCCGAACAAGCCAGCGTATTCATCGTCCGGCCGATCAACGTACGTGGCGTGAACGTCGCCGAGGCCCCGCCCGGCTGGCCGTGGAAGCTGAACTGGGTGCAACTGGGGTCCTCCGGAATCGACTTCTACCCGCGCTGGCTGTTCGACGCACCGCAAGTCACCAGCGCCAAGGGCGCCAATGCCAACCATGTGGCGGAGTTCGCCCTGGCCGCCGTGTTCGCCGGGGCCAAGCGCCTGCCGGACATCTGGGTAAAGAATGACGATTGGCACTTCACCTACCTGCAGCCGCTGCAGGGCAGCACGCTGGGCATCCTCGGCTTTGGCGCCATCGGCCAGACCCTGGCACGCAAGGCGCAAGCGCTGGGCATACGGGTACTGGCACTGGGGCGCCCCGGCCACCCGCTCGCCGAGGCTCCCGGTGTCGAGACGGCCAGTGGCATCGAACAGTTGTTCGCCGAATCGGATCACCTGGTCATCGCCGCACCGCTGACCGAGCAGACCCGCCACCTGATCGGCCGTCACGCGCTGGCCCACGCCAAACCAGGCCTGCACCTGATCAACCTGGCCCGTGGCGGCCTGCTCGACCAGCAGGCCTTGCTCGAAGCCCTGGAGGATGGCCGCCTGAGCCGCGCCACCCTGGATGTCACCGACCCCGAGCCGTTACCCAACGGGCACCCGCTCTATCTGCATCCACGGGTGCACATATCGCCGCACACCTCGGCGCTGTCCACAGACGGCAAGACACGTTTCGTCGACAGTTTCGTCGATAACTTCCAGCGCTACCGCCAGCGCACGCCACTGAACAACCTGGTCGATATCCAACGCGGCTACTGAACCGCGTACCACTTCCGCCAAACGTGCCTACCCTTTTCACTGGAGCTTCCCATGAGCACAAGCACACTCGCCGCCACCCCGATCACTACAATCCGCCAGCGCGTCAGCGCGGAAGAATGGGAGGTGCGCGTCAAGCTCGCAGCCGCCTACCGCCTGGCCGCCCTGTTCCGCTGGACAGACCACATCTACACGCACTTCTCCGCACGCGTGCCAGGCAAGGAAGAACACTTCCTGATCAATGCCTACGGCCTGCTGTTCGACGAGATCAGCGCGTCCAACCTGGTCAAGGTGGACATCGACGGCACCATCATCGACGACCCGCTGGGCCTGGGCATCAACCAGGCCGGCTACGTCATCCACAGCGCCATCCACCGTGCGCGCCCCGACCTCAAGGCCGTGCTGCACACCCACACCCGCGACGGCGCCGCCGTCTCGGCCCAGCGCGATGGCCTGCTGCCGCTGTCCCAGCATGCCCTCGCCTATTACGGCCGGGTCTCCTACCACGACTATGAAGGCGTGGCGCTGGACCTGGACGAACAGGTGCGGCTGATCGCCGACCTGGGCGACAGCAACATCTTCATCCTGCGCAATCACGGCCTGCTCACCGGCGGTGTCAGCGTCGAACACGCCTTCCGCGAACTGCATGGGCTGGAGCGTGCATGCAATATCCAGATCGCCGCCCAGGCCGGCGGCAATGCCGACCTGCTGCATGCACCGCAGGCAGCCATCGACAAGGTCGCACGCCAGCGCGAAGCCTTCTCCAACGGCGAGAACCCCGGCATCGCCCGTCACTGGGATGCGCTGATCCGCCAATTGGAACGCGAAGGCGACGCGTACAAGCATTGACCCCGGGCGAGCGTGTTTGCCTCAGCGGATGGACTGGGCCAGGAAATCGACGAAAGCCCTCACTTTGACGGGGCGATAACGTGCCGTGGGAAAGACCGCATGGATATCGCCGCGTGGCAGGCTCCATTGCGGCAATACAGCCACCAGACGGCCTTCGACAAGGTCGGTACTCACCACATAGTCAGGCAGTACCGACAGCCCCGCCCCGGCCAGGACCGCCTCGCGAACCGCCAGCGTGGCGTTGAACATGAGATCGCCCCGCATCGAGACCTCATGGCGCTCCAGCGCACCACGAGAAAACGTCCAGCGGGTGGGTTCGCGCAGCGCCGTATTGACCACGAGGGGCAAGGCGCTGAGTTCGTCCGGTCGCGTAACGCTTGCCAGACGCTCACGCCACTGTGGCGCGGCAACCATGCGCTGCTCGAAACCGCCTATTCGCCGTGCCTGCAGATGTTGCTCGGTCAACCAGCCGACCCTGATCGCCAGGTCGATATCGCCTGTGGAGAGGTCCAGTGTCTGATCACTGAAGCGGGCGTCGACCTTGCAGTGCGGGTAGCGCTGTGAAAAGGCCGCGATGGCGGGCACGACCACGCCGACGCCATAGTCGAATGGCGCAGTGATGCGCAGCGTACCCGTCGGCTCGCTGGCCGCCTCGGCCAACTCGTCGAAGGCATCCCCGGCCTCCTTGAGGATCAGCGCACAGCGATAGTAAAAAGCCTGGCCCGCCTCGGTCAGGCTGACACGGCGCGTACTGCGGGTCAGCAGGGTACAACTGAACTCACGCTCAAGCCGGGCGACCTGCTGGCTCACCACGGCCTTGGTAATACCCAGCCGCTCAGCGGCAGCGGTGAAGGAGCCGGTCTCGACGACTGCGACGAAATAAGCAAGACGATTCAGATTGGACAGCATGGCAGCGTCTGGCGCCCCTTATTGTTAGTCAAAAACAGACAATTCGTTTACATCGTATGTATTTATTCGTCAACACAAGGACTTTAAGCTCCCTCCACATCGGACCCAGGAGTCTCCTGTGAACAAGACGCTGAGCTATCTCTTCGACCCGCTGTGCGGCTGGTGTTATGGCGCAGGTGGCCCCTTGCCGGAAATCCTCGCCAGTACCCGCCTGGAACTGCGCCTGCTTCCAACCGGCCTGTTCTCCGGCGCTGGCGCACGCCCGATGGACGAACAGTTCGCGGCCTACGCCTGGGGCAACGATCAGCGCATCGAGCGCCTGACCGGCCAGGCATTCAGCGAGCGCTATCGCGACAAGGTCCTTGCCGACCGCAGCCAGCTCTTCGACAGCGGCCCCGCGACCGTGGCCCTGACCGCGGTACACCTGAGCGCTGCCGAACGAGAGTTCGACGCGCTGAAAGCCATCCAGCACGCGCGCTATGTCGACGGCCTGGATATCACCAGCCTGCAAATCCTCGCCCACATCCTCGAAGGGCTTGGCCTGAATGACGCGGCCCAACGTCTTGTGGTGCCGGATGCCGCGCTGCGACAAGCCACTCAGGAACGTATCGCACAAGGCCGCGACCTGCTGGCACGGCTCGGTGCCAGCGGGGTTCCGACCTTCCTCCTCGAAGAAAACGGCCAGACGCGCCTGCTGCACGGCAGTGCCATCTTCTCCAATCCCCAGGCGTTCGCCAGCGAGTTGCAGAACGGCCACTGAACCACCCTGCGCCGGCCAAGTCGACTCCAGTGTCGGCAACAGCACTCGCCCTGACGGGCAGCCCCACAACGACCTTTCCACCCTCAAGAAGGTAAAGTGACATGAAAAAATCCCTGTTCGCCCTGTCGGCCTGTGCCCTTGCCATCAGCGCCTTGCTGGTGGGTTGCGACAAGAAAGACGAGCCCGTCTCCCAGGCACCACAGGCCACTGCGCCGCAGGCCCAACCCGGGGTCGAAGCCGCGCAAGAAACCCTGACCACCGATGTATTCAACCCAGGCGAAGCGGCGATCTTCGCCGTCTCCTCGGTCGTTGTTCAGGGCAAGCACGACGCCATCCTGATCGATGCCCAGTTCTCTGCGGATCAGGCACAGAAACTGGCAGAACGGATCAAGGCCAGTGGCAAGCGCCTGACCACCATCTACATCAGCCATGGCGATCCGGATTACTACTTCGGCCTGGACACCCTGCATGACGCCTTCCCGGAAGCCAGAATCCTGGCCACGCCCCAGACCATCGCCCACATCCAGGCAACAAAGGAAGAAAAGCTCAAGGTATGGGGCCCACAACTGGCCGAGAACGCGCCCAAGGAAATCATCCTGCCGCAACCGCTGGAGGGCGACAGCCTGGTCCTCGAAGGCCAGGAACTCAACATCATCGGCCTCGACGGCCCGACCCCGGACCGCACCTTCGTCTGGATTCCGTCGATCAAGACAGTGGCCGGTGGTATTCCGGTTCTGTTCGGCGAGCATGTATGGATTGCCGATACCCAGACGGCGGAGTCGCGCACCCAATGGCTGGAAACCCTGGACCGGATCAAGGCCCTGGAGCCGACGGTCGTCGTCCCCGGCCACTTCGTCGGCAGCCTGCCGCAAGGCCTGGGCGCAGTAGACTTCACCGCCGATTACATCCGCGCCTTCGATGAAGAAGCCGCCAAGGCCAGCAACTCGCAGGAACTGATAGCAGCCCTGAAGCAGCGCTATCCGGACCTGGGCGGCGAAAGCTCGCTGGAACTGAGCGCCAAAGTCATCAAGGGTGAACTTGAGTGGCACTGACAGGCCATTGAGCGCGAACCCAAGCCCGTCAGTGGAGCGCAAACGAAGGCTCCACTGACGGATCTTCACTCACCATCAAATACAAAAAACACATATAAGATTAAAAATATATGTGAAATATAAATAATAACAATATTCCAAAAAAGAATTTCATTTTGATTTTTTAGAAAAATACTATGCATGTCAGACATACGCGATCAATCACACCAGACCACTCGCAGGATCTTTCATGCCAGCCTCCAGTCGCCACGCCATTGCGTCTCCGAACAGACGCAGCAGGCATGTCCCCGAATCCGTACTGCGCCTGCTCAGCCCCCTGGCCATCCTGCTGCTCTGGGAACTGGCCTCCCGTTCCGGGCTCATTCCCTCGCGTGTGATCGCCGCCCCCAGCGAGATCGGCGGCACCCTCTGGGAGCTGATTCGCAGTGGCGAACTGGGCTATCACCTGCTGGTCTCCCTCAAGCGCGCGGTGCTGGGCCTGACCATAGGCGTGATCATCGGCACCGCCGCCGCGCTGGTCAGCGGCCTGTCGAAACGCGGCGAGGTGATCCTCGACTCACCCATGCAGATGCTGCGCACCATCCCTTCACTGGCGCTGGTGCCGCTGTTCATTCTCTGGTTCGGCATCGGTGAGTTCACCAAGATCGCGCTGATCGTCACCGGCACCACCTTCCCGGTCTACCTCAACCTGTTCGCCGGTATCCGCAATATCGACCCGAAACTGGTGGAAGCCGCCAACACCCTCGGCCTGAATCGTCGTGAACTGATCTGGCACGTGATCCTGCCCGGCGCCCTGCCCTCGTTCTTCGTCGGCCTGCGCTACTCCCTGGGTATCTCCTGGCTGGCCCTGGTGTTCGTCGAGCAGATCAACACCACCGCCGGCATCGGCTACCTGGCCAGCGACGCCCGCGACTTCATGCGCACCGACGTGATCGTCATCTGCCTGTTGATCTACAGCGCCCTCGGCCTGCTGATCGACGGCCTGATCCGTGCCCTGGAACGCTTCGCGCTGGTCTGGCGCCCATCCTTCGTGAGGAGCTGAGTGATGAACGCCCACACCCAAGCGCCCGCCGTCAGCCTGCGCAAGGTCGTTCGCCAGTTCGGCGAGAACCGCGTGATCGACGGGCTGGACCTGGACATCGCCCCTGGCGAATTCGTCGCACTGCTCGGCGCCAGCGGCTCCGGCAAGACCACCCTGCTGCGCTCACTGGCCGGGCTGGACCCGATCGACGCGGGTGAACTGCGAGTACCCGCCGCACGCTCGGCGGTGTTCCAGGAACCGCGCCTGATGCCCTGGAAGCGCGCCTGGAAGAACGTGACCCTCGGCTTGCGCGTGGACAACCCCCGCGAGAAAGCCGAGCAGGCACTGACCGAAGTCGGCCTGGCCCACCGGCTGAATGCCTACCCGGCGACCCTGTCCGGCGGCGAGTCGCAGCGCGTGGCGCTGGCCCGCAGCCTGGTGCGCGAGCCCAAGCTGCTGTTGCTCGACGAACCTTTCGCCGCCCTCGATGCCCTGACGCGCATCCGCATGCACCGGCTGATCATCCAGCTCTGGCGAGCCCATACGCCCGCGGTGCTGCTGGTCACCCATGACGTCGATGAAGCAATCCTGCTGGCCGACCGCATCATCGTGCTGCAACACGGCCATATCGCCGAGGAAATCCGCATCGAACTGGAACGCCCGCGCGCCAACGGCGACGCCGGCTTCAACGCGATCCGCCTGCGCCTGCTGGCACTGCTCGGCGTCGAGAAGGACGACCCCGAGGACATCGGCCAGGACCATAACCCATTCGGCTATCCGCTCAGCGCGATCGCCATCTGACCACCACGACGTAACCAATCAATAGCCAACCCCTGTACCCGAACCAAGGGCCAGTGCCGGTCATGCTTACACACAGGACGATCATGTATGCATCACACAGCCAAGCCCCTGGGCCTGTTCCCTCTCTCGACCCTGGCCCTCGCACTGGCCCTGGGCGCCCAGGCGCCGAACCTGGCCGCCGAGGAAGAGAAACGCCTGGAAACCGTCACCGTGATTTCCACCGGCCTGCGCGGCCAGCAGCGCACGGTGGCCGACAGCCCGGCACCGATCGACATCATCAATAGCGAGCAGTTGCTCAAGACTGGCCGCGCCGAACTGTCGGAGGCGATCTCGAAACTGCTGCCATCGTTCAACTTCGGCACCAATATCGCCGGCTACAACTCGGTCAACCGCCCCCTCAGCAACCGCAGCCTGGCCCCGGTCTACACCCTGGTGCTGGTCAACGGCAAACGGCGCCACAACGGCGCCACCGCGGCCCGCGGCTCCATCGACAACAGCGGCGCCAACGCGGTGGACATCGACCTGATCCCGGTCAGCGCGGTGTCCCATATCGAGGTACTCAAGGACAGCGCCGCCGCCCAGTACGGCTCGGACGCGGTCGCTGGCGTGGTCAATATCATCCTCAAGTCCAGCGCCTCCGGCGGGCATGTGGAAAGCAGCTACGGCAAGCTCTACTCGGGCCAGGGCGAGTCCATCAAATTCGCCGGCAACCAGGGCTTCGAGCTGGGCGACGGCGGCTTCTTCCACGCGTCGGCCGATGCCCGCAAACGCGGCACCGCCCAGTGGAACGACAAGGCCGACCGCAGCCTGCGCGCCTACGCCGACGATGCCCGCGAGGCCGCCTGGGATCGCGTCGCGATCAAGAACGGCGACCCGGACATCGAAGCCTTCAACCTGGCCTACAACGCCGAACTTCCGCTGGCCGACGACTTCTCGCTGTACTCCTACGCCACCTATGGCGAGCGCGATGCGGAAGCCTACAACTACTACCGCTTCCCCAATGGCACGGCGTCGGTGCCAGAGGTGTTCCCCAACGGCTACTACCCGGTCAACAACATCAAGGACACCGACTACCAGGCACTGTTCGGCGGCAAGGGCCGGCTCGCCGGCTGGGACTGGGACCTTTCCACCACCTATGGTCGCAACAACAACCATCACTCCAGCGACCTCAATATCAATCCCTCGCTGGGCACCGCCTCGCCGCTCAAATTCAATGACCTGGCCACCTTCCGCTTCGAGCAGTGGGTGAACAACCTCGATGTCACCCGCAGCTACGAAAACCTGTTCGACCTGAGCCTGCCGACCCAGGTGTCCCTGGGCCTGGAGCATCGCTGGGAGCGCTACAGCACCTTCGCCGGCGACGAGGCGGCCTACATCACCGGCAGCTATAACGCCGCCTCCGGCGCCCAGGCCGCGCTGACCATCCGACCGGAGAACGAGGTCGACCTGATCCGCAACAACGTGGCCGGCTACCTCGACCTGGGCTTCGACCCCAGCGACCGCTGGTACATCGGCGCTGCCGCACGGGTCGAGCACTACGACGACGATTCGGGCAACACCTTCGGCTTCAAGCTCAATTCGCGCTATGAACTGACCGACACCCTGGCGCTGCGCGGCACCCTCGGCAGCGGTTTCCGCGCCCCGTCGCTGACGCAGATCGCCTACAACGTCTACGACAACCGCGTCACCACCGATGCCTTTGGCAACGTAGTCCCGGCAGTCACCTACCTGACCCCGTCCGGCAGCGCCCTGGCCAAGGCCCTGGGTGGCGACGACCTGAAACCGGAAAAGTCGCGCAATCTGGGCCTTGGCCTGGCCTGGAAACCAGCGCCACGCACCAACATCACCCTGGACGCCTACCTGATCGACATCGACGACCGCATTACCCTGACCTCGAACGTGTACGGCAGCGCGGTCAACTCCATCATCGCCGCGGCCGGGTTGCAGGCCGGCACTTACGTCAACTTCTACACCAACGCCTTCGACACCCGCACCCGTGGCATCGACCTGGTCGCCGACCACAGCACCGACTTCGGCCGCTGGGGCGACGTACGCTGGAGCGCGGCGTTCAACTACAACAAGACCACCATCGAAGACGTCAAGCGCTCGCCCCAACTGCTGGCCGACGCAGGCATCAACCTGATCGGTCGCGACCGCAAAGGCGATCTCACCGTCGCCTCGCCACGCACCAAGTGGGTACTGGGAGCCAACTGGAACCTGGGCAACCTCTCCACCAGCCTGCAGACCACCCGCTACGGCTCCGTCAGCACCCTGGCGCTCAACAGCGTCGGCGACCGCAGCTTCGGCGCCAAGTGGGTCACCGACCTGGATGTCGGCTACACCTTCTTCGACCGGCTGACCCTCAGCCTCGGCGGCACCAACATCTTCAACGTGCGCCCGGACAAGAACGCCGTCTACAACGCCAACGGCCTGGCCCGCTACGGCAACCCGCCGTTCAGCCCCGCCGGCGGCTTCTGGTACACCAAGATCGCCTACGACTTCTGACCCGTTCGCCTGCCCCGCAGGACGCGGGGCGGGCCGCTCCACGAGGAAACGCCCATGCCGATGAGTTCCCTGCGTACCCTGGCCCGCCGCCTGGCGGGCCTCGCCCTTCCCCTCGCCGCCGCCCTCGCCCTGGGCGGCTGCTCGCCGTCCGAGGACAGCACGTCCGGCAAGACCCTGCGCATCGCCTTCTTCCTCGACAACCCCAACCTGACCAGCATCGACCCCTTCCAGGTCTACTGGATCGAGCACCGCGTGGTCCTGCGCAACGTCGCCGAATCCCTCACCGACCAGGATCCGCAAAACGGTGAGATCATCCCCTGGCTGGCGAAAAGCTGGGAGATCAGCGACGACGCCCTGAGCTACACCTTCCACCTGCGCGACGACGTCACCTTCAGCAACGGCGAGCGCTTCGACGCCCAGGCGGTGAAGACCGCCTTCGACAGCAACAAGGCCTTCGCCAGCGAACTGCCGAGCACCTTCGGCGCCACCTACCTGGCCGGCTACGACCATGCCGAAGTGCTCGACGACTTCACCATCAGGCTGGTACTGGCAAAACCCAACGCAGGCTTCCTGCAAGCCACCTCGACCACCAACCTGTCGATCCTCGCCCCCGAGTCCTACCGTGCGACGGAGCGCGAGCGCTCCCTCGGCAAGGTCATCGGCAGCGGCCCGTTCATCCTCGACAGCTACACCCCCGCCAGCGGCCTGCGCCTGGTCAAGCGCAGCGGCTATGCCTGGCCCTCGGCCAACGTGCGCAACCGTGGCGAAGCCCACCTCGACCGCGTGGAGGTCAGCTACGTCCCGGAGGAAAGCGTACGCAACGGCCAGTTCCTGCAGGGCCAGGTAGACATCCTGTGGCCGCGCAACCCGTTCTCCGAGGTCGACCTGGAGCTGTTCCAGTCCCGCGGTGCCACCATCCAGAGCCGCTCGCTGCCGGGCCCGGCGCTCAACCTCTACCCCAACACCCGCAATGGCCGCATCCTCGGCGACCGCGACGTGCGCCTGGCCGTGCAGAAGGCCATCGACCGCGCCAGCTACGCCAGCACCGTCTACAGCCCGGCGTTCCCGGTGGTGGACGGTGTCTACGACGTCACCACACCCTACTTCCGCAGCCAGGGCGCCAAGCTCGCCTACGACCTGCCGGGCGCCGAACGCCTGCTCGACCAGGCCGGCTGGAGCAAGGCGGACGACGGCTACCGCTACAAGGACGGCAAGCGCCTGACCCTGCGCTACAACCTGGCGCCGCAGGAAACCGCCGGCGACGTGCTGATCCAGGACCAGTTGCGCAAGGCCGGCATCGACCTGCAACTGGACGTGAAGACCTACGCCGAGTGGGCCGCGGCGAATGCGGCGGGCAACTATGACCTGGTCGCCTCCTACATGACCCGCGCCGACCCCATCGTGTTGCAGAGCATCCTCGACCCACGCAGCGCCAACAGCGTCACCCTGGCCACCAGCACCTACGCCCCGGACACCCTGGAGAAGGCCCTGGCGCTGTTCGACGCCGGCATCACTGCCACCGATAGCGAACAACGCGCCCGCGCCTACGGCGACCTGCAGGACCTGCTGATCGACGAAGGCTCGGCGTTGCCGATCTACGAACGCCTCTGGCAGGCCGCCACCTCGGCACGGGTGAAGGATTTCCACTGGTCCGCCGAAGGCTTCGCCTTCCTCAATGACATCGACCTGGAGGCACCATGACCCGCTACATGCTCGGCCGCGTCGCCCAGGCCCTGCTGGTGCTGTGGGGTGCCTACAGCATCACCTACTTCATCCTCTACCTGCTGCCGGGCGATCCGCTGTCGATCATGCTCAGCGCCTCCGGCCTGGAGATCGAGTCACTGTCGCCGGAAGCGCTGGCCCAGGCACGTGCCTACTACGGGCTGGACCGGGGCCTGTTCGAGCAGTACCTGAACCTGCTGCTGGGCGTCTTGCAAGGCGACTTCGGCCAGTCGCTGACGCAGAACCGCCCGGTGATCGAGCTGCTCGCCGAACGCCTGCCGCAGACCCTGGCCCTGGCCGGGCTGGCGATCCTGCTGTCGCTGGTGGGCGGCATCGGCCTGGCCTACCTCACCGCCTACGTGCGCTGGCGCCCGCTGAAAGTGGCGCTGACCCGCCTGCCCGCGCTGGGCTTCTCGGTGCCGGTGTTCTGGATGGGGCTGCTGCTGATCCAGGTCTTCGCCTTCAGCCTCGGCTGGTTCCCCGCCACCGGCAGCCTGGGCTTCGACAGCCTGGTATTGCCGGCGGTGACCCTGGCCATCCCCAGTGCGGCGGTCTACGCCCAGGTGCTGCAACGCAGCTTCCAGGGCATCTGGCGCGAGCCGTATATCGCCACCGCCTACGCCAAGGGCCTCAGCCGGGGCCAGGTGCAGGCGCGCCACGCGTTCAAGAACGCCGCCCTGCCGATCCTCACCCTGGTCGGCCTGCAGGTCGGCAACACGGTGTCCGGCGCAGTGCTGGTGGAAACCATCTTCGCCCGCAACGGCGTCGGCCGGCTGACCCAGGAAGCGGTCCTGCGCCAGGACATTCCGGTGGTGCTGGCGGTGGTCGCCATCTCGGCGACGGCCTTCGTCGTCATCAACCTGATCGTCGACCTGCTCTACCCGGCATTCGACCCCCGCATCGCCCACACGCCCAAGGTGTCCTCATGAGCGCTACCGATACGCCCATCGACCGCTTCAACGGCGTCCTGCTGAAACGAGCGTCCGACGCAAGAGCCCCGGCCAACGGACCGTGGCGACGCAGCAGCCGCCTGCGTCGCAGCCTCGATACCCTGCGACCACTGCTGCGCCGCCCCGGCTTCCTGCTGGCGTTCGCCATCGTCGTCTTCTCCCTGCTGGCGGCACTGGCACCGGGCCTGCTCAGTGGCTTCGACCCTTATGCCACTTCGCCCGCCGACAAGCTCACTGCCCCCAACGCCACCCACTGGTTCGGCACCGATGAACTCGGCCGCGACCTCTACACCCGCGTGGTGCATGGCGCCAGCCTGTCGGTACAGGCGGCCTTGCTGGCGGTCGGCATCGCCCTGCTCGGCGGCCTCGGCCTGGGCATCCTGTCCGGTTTCGCCGGTGGCCGAATCGACGCGGTGATCATGCGCTTCGTCGATGTGCTGCTGGCCCTGCCAGGCCTGCTGCTGGCCCTGGCGATCGTCACCGCCATCGGCTTCGGCACCCTGCCGGTGGCCATCGCCGTGGGCGTCGGCATCATCCCCGGCTTCGCCCGCACCACCCGCGCCGAAGTGCTGCGGGTCAAGACCCTGCCCTACGTCGAGGCCGCGCGCCTGGGTGGCGCGAGCTGGGGACGCACCCTGCTGCGGCATATCCTGCCCAACGCCTGGGGGCCGGTGGCGGTGCTCGCCACCCTGGACTTCGGCGCGGCCATCCTCGCCACCGCCGGCCTGAGCTTCCTCGGTTTCGGGGCGGCGCCACCAGCAGCCGAATGGGGCACGCTGATTGCCAACGGCCGGCACTTCCTCATCACCGCGCCCTGGGTTTCGCTGCTGCCGGGGCTGTTCCTCGTCGCCGTGGTGTTCAGCCTCAACCATATCGCCCGCACCTTCGAGGAAATCCAGCGATGAGCGACCGCCAGCCCCTGATCGACGTCCGCCACCTGAGCGTCGCCTACCGCTCCGCGGGCCAGACCGCCCAGGCCGTGCAGGACGTGTCCTTCCATATCGAGCAAGGCGAGACCCTGGCCATCGTCGGCGAATCCGGCTCCGGCAAGACCACCCTGGCCAACGCCATTCTCGGCCTGCTGCCGGAGAACGCCGAAGTCAGCGCCGGACAGTTGTACGTCGACGGCCTGGACATCAGCCATGCCTCTGAACGCAGCAAGCGCCAGTTGCGTGGCCGCACCATCGGCCTGGTACCGCAGGACCCGATGGTCAGCCTCAATCCGACCCTGCGCATCGGCCGGCAGATCGCCGAGGCGCTGATCCTCGCCCATGGCAGGCGCTACCCAGGCGTGGATGCAGACGTCGTCGAGCTGCTGCAACAGGTCGGTCTGGACAAGCCGGTGCTGCGCGCCCGCCAGTACCCCCATGAGCTTTCCGGCGGCATGCGCCAGCGCGTGCTGATCGCCATCGCCCTGGCCGGCAATCCCCGGCTGATCATCGCCGACGAGCCGACCAGCGCGCTGGACGTCACCGTGCAACGGCGCATCCTCGACCACCTGGAGCGACTGGTGCACGAGCGTGGCATCTCGCTGTTGATCATCACCCACGACCTCGGCGTGGCCGCCGACCGCGCCGACCGGGTACTGGTGATGAAAAGCGGCCACCTGCTCGAACAGGGGCCGCCCCGGCAAATCCTGCTGGCACCAACCCAGGACTACACCCGCGCCCTGATCGCGGCGGCACCGGCCTTCGCAGCCCGCCGTGCACCACCCGCCCCCGCCGCCAGCGGCACGCCGCTACTGGCCCTGGAGAATGTCGGCAAACAGTACCGACTGCCCGCCGTGAAGGGCGAGGACGCCGTGTTCCAGGCCCTGCAAGACGTCAGCCTGGCCGTCTACCCCGGCCAGACGCTGGCCATCGTTGGCGAATCCGGCTCCGGCAAGAGCACCGCCCTGCGCATCGCCCTCGGCCTGGAGAAACCCGACCAGGGCCGCATCCTGTTCGCTGGCGAGGACGTCACCGGCCACGGCTGGCGCCAGTTCCGCCCGCTGCGCCGGCGCATGCAACTGGTGCAGCAGAACCCTTTCGCCGCCCTCGACCCGCGCTTCTCGATCTTCGACAGCATCGTCGAACCGCTGGTGTCCTTCGGCCTGGCCAAGGGCCGCGAACTGGAACAGGCGGCGCGCCGCCTGATCGACCTGGTGCACCTGCCACAGGCCTACCTCGACCGCCTGCCCCGCGAACTCTCCGGTGGCCAGCGCCAACGGGTGGCCATCGCCCGCGCCCTGGCGCTGCAACCGGACCTGCTGCTGCTCGACGAACCGGTGTCGGCGCTGGACGTCTCGGTACAGGCACAGATCCTCGACCTGCTCGGCGAGCTGCAACGGGAGCTGGGCGTCGCCTATGTGCTGGTCTCCCACGACCTGGCCGTGGTCGCCAGCGTCGCCCACCAGGTGCTGGTACTGAACAGGGGCCAGGTGGTGGAACAGGGCCCGGCGAGCCAGGTCTTCGACACCCCCGCCAGCCCCTACACCCGCGAACTGCTCGATGCCATCCCCGGCAGCCATTTGGCTCAGGCGTCCTGATGGGTACAGAAACATGACCACCCCGCAACTGCCCTCCCCGTGCGAAGCGCTGGCGATCGCCGACAGCCTGCTGCGCAGCCGCTACGCTGGCGCCGCCTTCGCCTTTGTCGCCGGCTCGATCATTCGTGGGCACCGCCACCGGCATCCGCCAGGCCGAAGCCCTGCGTGACCGCCTGCCCGATGGCACCGACACCCTGGTCAGCTCGCCGCTGCTCCGGCGCCACCCGGACGCCACCGTGGCACTGGTCGCCCACGGCTTCGTCGCCAAGGTCATCCGCGCCATCGCCCTAGACGAACGCAGCGACCTGTTCGACTGGCAACTGGACAACGCCCACTATTGCGAACTGCAACTGGGCCTGCCACTGTCCCGCTTCGACAATACCCTCGACGACATCCACCAGGAATGACCATGAGCCAGCCAACACTGCATATCGGTCTGCTGCTGTTCCCCGGCCTGACCCAACTGGACCTGACCGGCCCCGCCGAAGTGTTCGCTCGGTTGCCCGGCACGTGCCTGCATCTGATCTGGAAGACCCTCGACCCGGTGGCCTCGGACCGTGGATTGAGCATCCTGCCGGACACCACCTTCCAGGACTGCCCCAGGCTCGACGTGATCTGCATCCCCGGCGGGCCGGGACAGATCGACCTGATGGACGACGCTACGACCCTGGACTTCATCAGGCGTATCAGTGCGGACTGCCGCCTGGTCACCTCGGTCTGCACCGGCTCGCTGGTGCTTGGTGCCGCCGGCCTGCTGGATGGCTACCGGGCGACCTGCCACTGGTCATCCCTCGACCAGTTGGCGCTGCTTGGCGCCCTCCCGGTCGAACAACGGGTGGTGCGCGACCGCAACCGCATCAGCGGTGCCGGTGTCACCTCCGGCATCGACTTCGCCCTGAGCGTGGTCGCCGAACTCGCCGGCGAGGACAGCGCCCAGGCGATCCAGTTGCAGATGGAATACGACCCGCAACCGCCCTTCACGGCAGGCTCGCCGCGCAGCGCACCACCCGCGCTGCTGGAGCGGGTCCGCGTCCAGAGCGCCAGCTTCATCGAGCGCCGCCGCCAGGCGACCTTGCGCGCGGCACAACGCTTGTCACTTGCGTCCGACCTCACGTCGTGAGCGAACACGTGCTGCTCCTGAACGGCGGCAGCCCCTCGCTCAATAGTCACCATGGGCAGACAACGACCTCCGTCGCTCCCGCGCAGGCGGGAGCCCAGGTGCGCGGGCTTATGACCAACACATCTTTCCTGCATTCACCACCGAAGATGACTGCTGGATAAGAGCCGGTAAACATGCGTGTGGGGCACCTGGGTTACCGCCTGCGCGTACTACGGTCTGACACGTCTTTTGCCTTCCCCACGACTCGGTGACCTTGCGTTCGGCGCTCCTGTGCGAATACCAGGCTACGTCCCGCCACTTGTCATCCACACAGCCGTCTTCTGCGGCGACTGTAGGAAGAAACCCGCCAGCCTTGGCCTTGCGCACCTGGGCTCCCGCCTGCGCGGGAGCGACGGGGTTGTGGCTTCTTCTCATGGTCACTTCGATATTTGCAGCGAGCCCGACCTGCCCTCGGAGCAACCTTCGCCGACAGGGATGTCGGCGTAGAGCTACAGGGATGTATTCATGCGTGTTGCGTAGAGGGGCTGGTCGGGCTCGCGACAGCACGGACGTCAGGACAACACCAGCGTGTTCATGACCCATCACGAACTGACTTGCCAATCCAGCTCCAACCTTCACATAGCAGGATTGCCCTGGCGCCCTTCCGACTGGCACGCACAGCCATTCCTGCTATCATTTGACGAAATTCGATCAATCATTTGAAGGAGGCAGTCATGCAGCCCCTCGCAAGATCGTCGACCTCAGGCACCCACCATCTTCATTTCTGGATCATGGCCCACGCGCTGGCGCAGCAGACCGAGCACCAACGTCTGCATCAGATCAGTCATGGGCTGGACGCTTCCTGGCTGGTCGCGGTGCGCTCGGCTTTCGATATGAAAGCGCCTGCCCTGGCGCTGCTGGTGAATCTGTCCACCTCGACCCTGGAACGGCGCATCAAGGGCAACGTCGCCCTCGACCCGGTGGCCTCCGAGCGAATCGACCGCCTTGCGCAGATCGCTGTACTCGCCGAAGAGGTTTTCGAAGACAAGGCCATAGCAACCGACTGGCTGGCGAGCGAGAACGATACCCTCGGCGGCAAGACGCCTCTCTCGCTGTGCGAGACCGAGCTGGGCGCACGCCAGGTGCGGCGGGTCCTGCATGCCATCGAATGGGGTGGCGTCGCCTGATGCGGGCCTGGCGCATTGCCAAGGCGGCACGGGCGGCGGACCTCTCCGGCAAGGGCGCGGCCATCGAAGGTGGCCGCTGGAACGACGCCGAAGTGCCCGCCGTCTACCTGGGCCTGTCGCCGGCGATCTGCTGCCTGGAAACCTTCGTGCACCAGACCCGGCGTCCGCTCATTCCGATGAAGATCAGCCTCTTCGAGCTGCCCGATGAGCCATCGCTGTACCTGGAACCGGAGCCCGCCAGCCTGCCCGATGGCTGGGCCACACTCCCGGCCGACCGGCCGAGCATGGGCTTCGGCACCCAATGGCTCGAACGTGGCGAACAGCTCGGGCTGATCCTGCCTTCCGCGGTGCTGCGGCTCGAACGCAACATCATGCTCAACCCCCTGCACCCCGCCATGGCCGATGTGAAACTGGTGGAAATACTCGACTTCGCCTACGACGAGCGCTTGTTCATTGCTCGGACCTGACGCCATGAAAACGCCCGGCGTGCTGCCCGGCGGACGCTCACTCGATCACCACTCGTGGCCAGCGCTCCTGGTAACGCTTCTGTGCGATCCGCTGGCGATAGGTCGACTCGCTGACCCGCGTCGGGTTGCGCCGGATGCGCATGGCGAACAAATCCCCCAGCCCATGGGGCGCGATGACATGCAGGCTGTCGTCATCCGCCAGGTACACCCCCACCGCCGTGGCGAACTCCGGCCAACTGGCCACCGCCTGCTCCAGCGAACGCAGCGGCTCGACCGCATGGCCGAAATACGCCTCGAACCACAGGTGCACACCCGCCTGGTTGGTCACCTCCCACGGCAAGCCGGGCGCTGACGCGCACAGGCGCGCCTGCAGCGCACGGTCGCGCTCGGCGGACAGGTCCTCAGGGTCGAAATAAGCCAGGTCGATATCGCTCAGTGCCGAGGGCATGACATGCCCATGCAAGTGATCCCACACCAGATTGCGTACCGCACCGGCACCGATGCACCAGTCGTCCAGCCCCAGCGACCTGGCAGCACGCAATGCCGCCATGAACCCATCAGCCTGGCGAACGATGCCCTTCAACCGCCGCTCACTCTCGTCCATCCCCGCCCTCCTGAAACGTCATCACGAAGCCTCAAAATCAATAAAATTTATATTTATAAACTTAATAAATAATACAAATACATAATTAACATAGAACGAAAAAGACTTTCACAGCACTTTTTAAAACGAATACCTTCTGTACCAGACCGACCCCGACACGGTGGAGGCAACGGATTCCTGCTGTCCTGCGCCATTCGGATCGGTGCTACTCCACCCGCTTGCCACCAGGTTTCCGACATCACGACCCCCTCGCTGACCGTCAGGAGCCACAGCCATGTCCACCCTTCCATACCCCCTGCAACCCCTCGTGCTCGCACTGGCCGTCAGCACCCCGGCACTGGCCGCGTCGACCATCGACGACGACCGCTTGCCCACTGTCACCGTCACCGCCGAACACCGCCAGGAAAACCTGCAGAAGACCCCGCTGGCCATTTCCGCCTTCGACGAGAACAGCCTGCGCGACCAGCAGATCAGCAATGTACGCGACCTCTCCGGCCGCGTACCCAACCTGACGTTGAACCGCCAGTCGATTTCCTACAGCGCCCAGACCTACGGTATCCGTGGCATCGGCGAGACCGACCCGATCCAGGAAGCCGCCGTGGCGGTGTACGCCGACGACCTGTATATCCCGCGCGCCATATCCTCGATGCTCGACTTCAACGACGTCGAGCGCGTGGAGGTGCTGCGCGGACCGCAGGGCACCCTGTACGGGCGCAACAGCGCCGCCGGCGCGGTACGTGTCATCACCCGCGACCCGGACCAGCAACGCCGGGGCTTCTTCGAACTGGGCGCGGGCAACTACGACGCACGCAATGGCCGCCTGCTGCTCAGCGGCCCGCTGGTCGACGACACCCTGTTCGGCAGCTTCTCCGCCCTGCGCCTGACCCGTGACGGCACCGTGCACAATCGCACCACAGGCAAGGACGTCAACAATGTCGACATCCAGTCCTACCGGGGCAAACTGCGCTGGGCGCCGGACGAGTCCCCGTGGGACGTGCAACTGACCCTGGCAGCCACCATCGACCGAGGCGACACCACCAGCTACACCCCCTTCGACCCGGCCACCGGACACTATGACAAGTTCAAGACCTACAACAGCCTGACGCCGAAGAACAAACTCGACCAGGGCAGCGCCGTGCTGCGGGTAATCCGCGAACTGGGCGACGGCCTGCAATTCAAGTCGGTCACCGCCTGGTCCGAGTTCGAACAGCCGGTGGACTACGACAACTCGGGCAAGGCCAACAGCGGCAACGCCTCGCCAATCCAGAACAACCTGATCCTCTACAAGCAGCGCTATGCCACCCAGGAATTCCAGCTCAACGGTGAAGGCGAACGCCTGAGCTACACCCTGGGCCTCTACCTGTACAAGGAGCGCTTCCGCGCAGAGCGCGACAGCCTCACCTACTCGGTGGCACAGGACCGGGTCAACGCCAGCGGCCAGTACAGCACCACCGACACCGAGAGCTATGCGCTCTACGGCCAGGGTAACTACAAGCTGACCCCGCGCCTGTCGCTGACTGCTGGGCTGCGCTACACCAGCGAGCACAAAAACTTCAGCTACACGAACTACGCCATCACTCCCGAGCAGGTGATCACCGGGATCAACTTCAGCGCGGACACCAGCGACTCCTGGGCGTCGCTCAGCCCCAAGGTAGGCCTCGAATTCGCCTGGAGCGACGATCTGGTGCAATACGGCTACGTGGCGCGTGGCTTCAAGGCCGGCGGCTTCGACAACCGTGCGCCCACACGGGTGGCCGCCGAGCAGGGCTTCGACCCGGAGAACGTCACCACCTACGAACTCGGCTTCAAGGGCGACTTCGTCGATGGCCGGCTGCGCAGCAATATCGCCGTGTTCTACAACGACTACGACGACCTGCAGACCAATGCCTGGGACCCGGCGATCAGCGCCAACCTGCGCACCAACGTCGGCAGCGCCCACACCTATGGCGTGGAACTGGAGAACACCGCCCTGCTCGTCCGCGACCTGCAACTGCGGGCCAACATCGGCTACCTCAAGAGCCAGTACGACGACTTCCAGAACGCCAGCGGCCCCGGTGTCAGCGCCGACGGCAAGGAGATGATCTTCGCCCCGCGCTGGAACGCCAGCCTGGGCCTGACCTGGACCATCCCACTGGACCTGCCCGGCGCCCTGGTAGCCACCACCGACTACCAGTACCAGACGCGTTCCTGGGCCAATGCGCTGAACGCCGATATCTACGAAGTGCCCGCCCAGGGCTTCTGGAATGCCAGCACCAGCTACGCCAGCGGCGATGGTCACTGGACCACCACCCTGTCGGTAAAGAACCTGCTCGACCGCGCCTACCCGCAAACCGTCGCCTACTCGGCTGCCAGCAACACCTCCCACTACGCCTTCAACGACCCACGCATCGTCCTGCTCAGCGTGCGCTACGACCTGTAGGCCTGGCCGCGTGCGCGGTACGGAACGCATTGACCCATCACAAGGAGAGACACCATGGGGCTCACCCGCAGAGACCTGATTTCCCGGATTGCCGCCGTCGGCGGTTACTCCGCCGCGCTCGGCACCATCAGCAGCCTCGGCCTGCTGCCGCGACCGTCGCAGGCCGCCACCTTCGAGCCACTGCAACTCGCCGGCAACGGCCAGGGCAAGCGCGTACTGATCGTAGGCGGTGGCATTGCCGGCCTGGTCTCGGCCTATGAACTGAGCAAGGCCGGCTTCTCGGTGAAACTGCTGGAGGCCCGCGAACGCATCGGTGGCCGCGTCTGGACCCTGCGCAACGGCGACACGGTCGAGCACAACGACGGCAGCCGGCAGACCGTCCAGTTCGATGATGGGTTGTTCTTCAATGCCGGCGCCGGACGCATCCCCAGCCACCACCAGACCATCCTCGGCTATTGCCGCGAATTCGGCGTGGAACTGCAGCCGCTGGTCAACAGCAGCCGCAGTGCGCTGGTGCAGCCCGACCTGAGCCAGCCACCGCTGCAATTGCGCCAGGCGGTCAACGACACCCGAGGCTGGCTCAGCGACCTGCTGTCGCGCAGCGTCAGCAGCCACAGCCTGGACCAGGAACTGCCCGCCGACGAGCGCAAGGCGCTGCTGGAATTCCTCAAGGTCTACGGCGATCTCGACGAGCAGTTGCACTACAAGGGCTCGCGACGTTCAGGCTACAGCCGCTTCGCCGGTGCCGGCGAGCAGGCACCGCTGATTCGCGAACCACAGGATCTGCGCCGGCTGCTCGACAGCAACCTGCTGCTGCCGCAGGTGTTCGAGGAAATCCCCGAATTCTCCGCCACCATGCTGCAACCGGTCGGCGGCATGGACCGCATCCCCCAGGCGTTCTACCAGCGGATCAAGCAGCACGTGCGGCTGAACGCCGAAGTCGTGCGCCTGGAAACCTCCGAGCAGGGCAGCAAGGTCCAGTGGAAGGATCGCCTGAGCGGTCGCCAGTACAGCGAGGAAGCCGACTACGCCATCGTCACCCTGCCGACCCCGTTGGTGGCCAAGCTGGCGAATAACTTCAGCGCACCGTTCCAGGCCGCACTGGCCCGTACCCAGGGCGATTTCGGCAACAAGGTGGCCTGGCAATCGCCGCGCTTCTGGGAGACCGACTACCAGATCTATGGCGGCCTTTCCTATATCAACCACGAAGCGCGCACCCTCTGGTACCCGAGCGAAGGGCTGAACAGCGCCCAGGGCGTACTGGTGGGCACCTACAACAACGGCGAGGTCGCCCAGGCCTTCGCCGAGAAATCGCTGCAGGCGCAATTCGCCTCCTCACGCCAGGCGGTGGAATCGCTGCACCCCGGCCACAGCGGCAAGCTGGCACGACCGCTGGCGATCAACTGGTCGAAGATCCCCTTCAGCGAAAGCCCCTGGATCGTCCATGGCCAGGACGCACCCAACCCCTCCTACGCCGAACTCAACCAGCCCCAGGGCCGTACCTGGCTGGCCAGCGACTCGCTGGCCCATGGCGGCGTAGGCATCTGGCAGAACAGCGCCGCCGATTCGGCGCGGCGGGTGGTCGAGCTGATCACCCGGCATGCCACACACAACCAACGCGGCGTCGCCGCCTGACCCTGGAAGACCTGCCCTATGAAAACCACCGCCTTGCTGCTGGGAGCCCTGATGAGCCTGTCCACCCTCTCTGCCCACGCCGACGCCATCAAGCGTGTCGATCCACCGGGTTCCAACTTCCCCATCTCGCAACTGATCACTGTCCCGGCCGGCAGCGCCCTGACCTTCGTCAGCGGCACCCTGCCGGACGTCGCCGATCCCAAGGCGCCGCCCTTCACCCTGGCCGCCTACGGCAACACCGAAACCCAGACCCTGTCGGTGCTGAACAAGATTCGCACGGCCTTGCGCAGCCAGGGACTCGACCTGGGCGACATCGTGCAACTGCGGGTCTTCCTGGTCGGCGACCCGGCCAACGACGGCAAGCTCGACTTCAACGGCCTGCAAGCGGCCTACACCCGGTTCTTCGCCACCGCCGAACAACCGAACAAGCCCACACGCACCGCGTTGCAGGTCGTCGCCCTGCCACTGCCCGGCGCCCTGGTGGAAATCGAAGCCATCGCCGCCAAGGCCCCCTGACCACACGTAGGGCGCACCACGCGCACCAAGCCCCGCAGCCCGGTGCGCGCGGCGCACCCTACGGCCAGTGATGTCCCATAAATCTCAGGAAGAGAACCATGCCTTTCACGTGCCCCCATCCAGCCAGCGGACTGCTGGCCCTCTCCATCGCCGCCGGCCTGACGGCTCCGGCCCTGGCTGATGACACCAACACCGGCGCCACCCGCTCGCCCCACCTGGACACGGTGATCGTCACCGGCAACCGTGGCAGCGAGGCGCGCACCGTCACCAGCAGCCCGGTGCCCATCGACGTGGTCAGCGCCAGGCAACTGCAGGAGACCGGTAAGCCCGGCCTGATGGAAGCACTGAGCGCCAGCATTCCCTCGCTGAGCCTGCCGGAAAAGAGCGGCTGGGACGCCAGCGGCATCGCCCGCGCACCGAACCTGCGCGGCCTCAACGCCGGACAGGTACTGGTACTGGTCAACGGCAAGCGCCGCCATACCAGCGCCACCTTGAACATCAACGGCATCAACGCCGGTGCCGCCCCCACCGACCTCGACCTGATCCCGATCAGCGCCATCGACCGCGTCGAAGTGCTGCGCGACGGCGCCGCCGCCCAGTACGGCTCGGACGCCATCGCCGGGGTCATCAACGTCATCCTCAAGGCCGACACCAGCGGCACCTCGGTGACCCACGCCGGGATCGGCTACGACGGCAAGAAGGACACCCTGCAACAGAGCCTGAACAAGGGCTTCGAGATCGGCGACGGTGGCATCGTCCAGCTCGCACTGGACGCCCGCACGCAGAACGACGACAACAAGGCGCGAGCCAACGGCTACAGCTACGCCGAGGCCCACGAGCGCGCCGGCAAGAGCACCTATGGCGGCTACGGCACGCCGAAGGTCAACCTGCTGACACTCGGCTACAACGCCGAGCTGCCGGTCGGCGACAGCCTGGAGCTGTATTCCTTCACCACCTGGTCATACCGAAAGGGTGAACAGGGCCAGAACTTCCGCCTGCCGACCATCGTCAACACCATCACCACCGGTCCCAACGGTCGCCCGTCCGGCTACGTGCCCACCTGGTACATCGAGGAAGACGACTTCCAGGCCGCGTTCGGCGCCCGGGGCGATGCCGCCGAGTGGACCTGGGACCTGTCCAGCACCTACGGACGCAACGCCGCCGAACAGGGCACCTGGAACAACCAGAACCCCTCGCTGGGCGAAGCCACGCCCGACGAATTCGAATCCGGCACCTGGATCGCCACGCAGCTCACCAGCAACCTCGACCTCAGCCACAGTTTCGACGTCGGCCTGATCAAGCCACTGGACCTGTCCTGGGGCCTGGAGCACCGCAAGGAAACCTACCAGGTACGTGCCGGCGACTGGGCCTCCTGGGCCGACGGCGGCTATTGCCGCGCGCCAGGCGAATGCGCCTCCTCCGGCGCCCAGGTAACCAACGGCATCTCACCCGCCGAGGCCAGCAGCGCCAGCCGCAACAGCGTCGCCAGCTACATCGACGTCGGCATCCACCCCGTGGAGAACTGGTACCTGGGCGGCGCCCTGCGCTACGAGCACTACAACCAGGGCGTGGGCGCTACCCGCAGCGGCAAGCTGACCACCCGCTACGACTTCACACCGGCCTTCGCCATACGCGCCACGGTGAGCAACGGCTTCCGTGCCCCATCGCTGGCCAACGACCTGTTCAGCGCCCGCTCGACCAGCTACGCGGTGATCAACAATGTCTACCAGTCCTACAACTTCGGCGTGCTGCCGGTAGACTCCGCCGCCGCCAGGGCGCTGGGCGCCAAGGCACTCAAGCCGGAAAAGTCCACCAACTTCAGCCTTGGCTTCACCTGGGTGCCGCTGCCCGAACTGTCGCTGACCGCCGATGCCTACCTGATCGACATCCGCGACCGCATCACCCTGACGGGTCGCCTGCTCGGCGACGAAGTGCGCCAGACCCTGGTGGCCAACGGCATCACCTCCACCTCCGGCGGGCAGTACTTCATCAACGGCGCCGACACCCGCACCAAAGGCCTGGACATCGTCGCCAGCTACGATCAGGACCTGCGCCGCTTCGGCTCGCTCAAATGGACCGCCGCCTTCAACTGGAACGACACGGAAATCCGTGACTACGAGCAAAGTACCGACATCCTCGGCGTCAGCTACTCGCTGATGGACCGCGACGCACGCAACCTGCTGACCAACGTGCAACCACGGACCAAGCTGATCCTCAGCGGCACCTGGCAGTACGGCGCCTGGACCAGCACCCTCGGCCTGACCCGCTACGGCGCCTACCGTGAGGTCAACGACGCCAGCGACCGCAGCTACGACCGCACCTACCAGGCCAAGTGGATCACCGACCTGGACATCGGCTATCGCCTGACCCACAACCTCGACCTGGACATCGGCGCGAAGAACCTGTTCGACGTCTACCCCAAGCGCCAGGGCATCGCCAGCAAGACCATGGACTCGGGCTACGGCACCTATTCGCCGTTCGGCTTTACCGGCGGCTATTACTACACTCGCCTGACCTACACGTTCTGAAACCGCTACCGGGCGCTCCCCGGTGCGCGCGGCGCACCCTACGGCCATCCACGATCAAGCATCACGCTGGATAACGCCTTTTCGTAGGGTGCGCCATGCGCACCGCTCACTCACCGAAATCCCCCGTCTCCACTCCCGAGCCACCCCACTCCAGCGGATAGATACCCTCGCGTTGCAGACGATGGAAACTCGACCAGGGCCAGTCGGCCACACGCCCGATCAGGCCATGCTTGACCGGGTTCCAGTGCAGGTAGTCCATATGCCGCTGGTAGTCGCTCCCGTCGCGAATACGGTGCTCCCAGAAGCGACGCTGCCACAAGCCGGCCTCACGCCTGGCGCACTGGCTGGCGGAAAGCATGAACACGGGCGATGACAATGTCTGGCTGGCCAGGCGTTTGATCATCGACCAGCGCCTGGAGTAGTTCGTGTCGGGCAATTCCCATATGCAGTGCAGATGATCAGGTAGCAGTACCCAACCATGAATACCAAAGGGATAGCGCCGGCAGACATGCTGAACGGCCTCGCGCAAAGCCTGCCGCACCTTCGCCTGTTCAAACAGCGGCCGCCGCCTGGCGGTCACCAGGGTAAAGAAGAACAGCGAGCCTTCCCTGGCACGACGGTAGTTGGGCATTGCCTTCTCTCCGATCACCAACCTTCCGGAAACATAGCCCGTGGAAAGAGAAGCGACAGCCTGATTCGTCCAGGAATGCGCGCCACATCACAGAAAACTTCGGGATTCGTTCGGTGCGCACGGCGCACCCTACGGCCATGTGCGTCATGCCAGGAACGGGTGGCTTGACGCACAGCCAATAAATACAACAAACACATAAAATAGATTTGTGATTATAAAAAATAAGAAATTAGCATAGAGCCAAAAATAATTTCACAGCGGTTTTTAATAGCTCTACCTTTCATCCACAGACCGACCCCATGCCTGGCGGAGGTGCCTCACGAATCCACCCCAGGAGCCTCTCGCATGTCCGATGTACCTCCCCTGCCCACACTCGAACTGGATACCGACATCTTGATCGTCGGTGGCGGCATGGCCGGTGCCTGGGCGGCGGTGGCGGCGCGCCAGGCGGGGGCCGAAGTGGTGCTGGTGGACAAGGGCTATTGCGGCACCAGCGGCGTCACCGCCGCCGCCGGGCCGGGGCACTGGTGGGTCGAGCCGGAGCAGCGCGACAGCGCGGTGGAGACCCGCGCCATCCCCACACTGGGGCTGGCCGACAAGCGCTGGATGCGACGCATCCTCGACGAGACCTGGGAGTGGCTGCCGACCCTGGCCCCCTGGTACGACTTCGGCACCGACGAGCACGGCAAGACCTGGTACGGCGCGGTGCGCGGTCCGGAATACATGCGTGCCCTGCGCCAACGCATCGAGCAGGCCGGTGTCACCATCCTCGACCACAGCCCGGCGCTGGAGCTGCTGCGCCGCGCCGATGGCTCGATCGGCGGCGCACGCGGCTGGCAGACCCGCCAGCGCCGGGCCTGGCAGGTCCGCGCCGCCGGGGTGATTCTCGCGGCAGGCGGTTGTGCCTTCAGGTCGCACCTGCTCGGCAGCGGCAACAACACCGGCGATGGCTTCCTGATGGCCGCCGAAGCAGGCGCCGAGCTGTCCGGCATGGAGTTCTCGCGCGAGTACTGCGTTGCCCAGGCACACACCGGCATGACCCGCAGCATGATCTACTCCTTCGCCACCTACTACGACGCCAGCGGCCAGGTGGTGGCGCCGGTGGAAGGCCCGGACCCATCGATGCGCACCGCTGGGCTGGCCCAGGCGCTGCTGCGCGGGCCGGTGTACTGCAACCTGCACCACACGCCGGAAGACATCCGCGAACAACTGCCGGAAATCTCCCCCAACGTGCAGTTGCTGTTCGACCGTGCCGGCCTAGCCCCCTACGAGCGCCCCTTCGAAGTCACCCTGCGCGCCGAGGGCACCATCCGTGGCACCGGAGGCCTGCGGGTGATCGACGAGCATTGCCAGACCCACGTGCCCGGCCTCTACGCCATCGGCGACAGCGCCACCCGCGTGCTGGTGGCCGGCGCCAACACCGGCGGCGGCGCGGTCAATGCCGCCTGGGCGCTGTCCTCGGGTATCTGGGCCGGACGCGCCGTCGCCGCCCTGGCGCAACGCGCCGGGCGACGCCTGGACGAACCCGTGGACGCCATCGGCCAGGCCGGCCTGCGCCCCAGCGAAGCGCCGCGCCCGGACAGTGGCGATGCAGCGCGTATCAGTGAAACCGTGCGCAACGAGATGCTGCCGCTAGAGAAGAACTTCTTCCGCACCGGCGAGAAACTCCAGCACTCTCTGGCCACCCTCGATGCTGCCTGGGACGACCTGCGTCGCCACCTCGGCGGCGCAGCCAACGAACAGGTGCGCAACCGCGAGAGCGCTGCCCTGGTCGCCACCGCCCGCTGGTGCTACCGCGCCGCATTGGAACGCAAGGAAAGCCGTGGCCTGCACTTTCGCAGCGACCTGCCGCAGACCGACGACAGCCTCGCCTATCGCCTCGCCACCGGCGGCCTCGACCGCGTCTGGGTGCGCCGCGAGGAAGCCCCTGTCCCGCAACGGCTAGAACCCCAGGAGTTGCCGGCATGATCGAAGTCATCGTCCAGTCGCGCTGCGACGGCTGCAACCGCTGTGTCGAGGTCTGCCCCGGCAACGTGTTCGACATCAGTGCCGAGGGCCATCCCGTCATCGCCCGCCAGGTGGATTGCCAGAGCTGCTACCAGTGCGAGCTGTATTGCACGGCCGACGCCCTCTATGTCGGCCACGACTGCGAACGCCCATTGGGCATCGACGAGGTACAGGCGCTGGCCTCCGGCACCCTCGGCCAGTACCGGCGCCACTCGGGCTGGGACGAATGGGCCGGCACCTACAGCAACCAGCAATGGCGCATGGGCCAGGTGTTCCGCCGTGCCGCCGGCTTTCGCAGCGGCACCATCGATGGTCTCGGCAAGCCATGAAGGCCCCATCGTCTCTCCGTCACACCTGCATCGGCGGGAATCCATGCGCTGACCGCCATACCGCGCACCTGGGTCCCCGCCTTCGCGGGGACGACAGCGGTGAGGTTGCGAAGGTGTTCCAACCGACCAATAGACGTTCCCTGTCCCACCGTCATTCCCGCGCAGGCGGGAATCCATGCGCCAGCCGCCATACCGCGCACCTGGGTCCCCGCCTTCGCGGGGACGGCGGCGGTGGAACTGCGATGGCATTCCAATCTGCCAACAGACGCGCCCTATCCCCCAGTCATTCCCGCGAAGGCGGGAATCCATGCGCCAGCCGCAACACCGCGTACCTGGGTCCCCGCCTGCACGGGACGACCACAGCATTTCAAGTTAGAAGGAGCTTCCCCATGTCGATCCGCCCATCCCTGATTGCGCTGCTCGGCCTTGCCCTAGCGCTCGCCTCGCCGCTTACGCTGGCCGCCGACTTGCAGCCCTTGCGCGTGGCCAACCAGAAGTCCTCGCTCAAGCTGCTGCTGGACGCCGCCGGCGAGCTGGACAATCTGCCCTACCGCATCGACTGGTCGGAGTTCGCCGCCGCCGCGCCGCTGGGCGAAGCGCTCAATGCCGGCGCGGTGGACGTCGGTGCCCTCGGCGATGCGCCCTATGTGTTCGCCCTCGGTGCTGGAGCGCCGCTCAAGGTGATCGCCATCACCCATGCCGACGGGCGTTTCAGCACCTCCATCCTGGTACCCAAGGACTCCCCGCTGCACAGCGTGGCCGACCTCAAGGGCAAGCGCATCGTCACCAACCGTGGCTCCATCGGCCACTACCTGGTGATCCGTGCGTTGCAGGATGCCGGGCTGAAAACCGCCGACGTGACCTTTGTCAACCTGCTGCCCACCGACGCCCGCAGTGCCCTGGAAAGCGGCAACGCCGATGCCTGGTCGACCTGGGACCCGTACACCACCATCGCCATCACCCAGAACGGCGCACGCATCCTGCGCAAAGGCGACGACCTGCTGAGCAACCACCTCTACCTGGCCGCCACCAGTCAGGCCATCGCTGACAAACGTGTGCAACTGGACGATTTCGTCCAGCGCCT
Source organism: Pseudomonas sp. ABC1 (assembly GCF_013395055.1). Classification (NCBI taxonomy): domain Bacteria; kingdom Pseudomonadati; phylum Pseudomonadota; class Gammaproteobacteria; order Pseudomonadales; family Pseudomonadaceae; genus Pseudomonas; species Pseudomonas sp. ABC1. The sequence goes on along the minus strand of NZ_CP058349.1, from coordinate 3,721,672 downwards.
CGACCGCGCCTGGCAATGGGTGAACCAGCACCCCGAGGCTTATGCCAGGGCCCAGGCGAAGGTCACCGGCCTGCCCCTCGAGGTGCACCTGACCTCGGCCAGCAACACCGACTTCCGCCCGGTGGCGATCACCGCGCAGGTCATCGACGGCTTGCAGAAGACCGCCGACATCTACCTCGCGGAAGGCGTGCTGACGCGTCCGGTGGACGTGTCCCAGGGTTTCGACGCCAGCTTCAACACAGTGCGCGAACTGCCCGACAGCCTGCCCATCAGCCACACCCAACCCCAGTGAATCGAGAGGAACCCACAGCATGAGCAAGCGACAGATCAGACTCGGCGCCATGATCCACGGCGTCGGCCACGGTTGGGGCGAGTGGCGCCACCCGGACGCGCGGGCCGACGCCAGCGTCGACTTCTCCTTCTACAAACGCCAGGCGCAACTGGCCGAGGCGGCGAAGTTCGACTTCGCCTTCATCGCCGACAGCCTGCATATCCATGAGAAATCCAGCCCGCACTACCTCAACCGCTTCGAGCCGCTGACCGTACTCTCCGGACTGGCAGCGGTGACCGAGCACATCGGCCTGGTGGCGACCATCACCGTCAGCTACACCGAGCCGTTCCAGGTGGCGCGCCAGCTCGCCTCGCTGGACCATATCAGCGGCGGCCGCGCCGGCTGGAACGTGGTCACCTCCTGGCTGTCCGGCACTGCCGACAACTTCGGCAAAGCCGAACACCCGCCGCACGCGCTGCGCTACCGCATCGCCCGCGAGCATGTCGAGGTGGTCAAGGGCCTGTGGGATTCCTGGGAAGACGACGCCTTCGTACGCGACAAGACCAGCGGTACCTTCTTCACTCCCGGCAAACTGCACACGCTCGGCCACCAGGGCGAGTTCTTCACGGTCAAGGGGCCGCTGAACATCGCCCGCTCGCCCCAGGGCCAGCCGCTGATCTTCCAGGCCGGCACTTCCGAGGACGGACGCGAGTTCGCCGCGCGCAACGCCGATGCGATCTTCGTCAGTCCGGAATCCTTCGAAGAAGCCCGCGACTACTACCAGGACTTGAAACGCCGCGCCGCCGAGGCCGGGCGTAACCCGGACGATTTGTACATCCTGCCCGGCATCCGCCCCATCGTCGGCCGCGACGAGCAGGACGTGGAAGAGCGCTACCGCCAGGCGGTCGAGCTGGTCAGTCTGGACGAAGCCATCACCGCCCTCGGCCGCCCGTTCAACGACTACGACTTCAGCGCCCACGACCCGGACGCACCCTTCCCCGCCCAGGACAGCCTGGCAGCGCTGGGCAAGGAGAGCAGCCGTGGCTTCGCCGAGCGCATCCTCAAGCTGGTCGCCGAGGAAAACCCGACCTTGCGTGAGGTAGCACTGCGCGTGGCCCAGCCACGCCGGGATTTCGTCGGCACCGCGCAGCAGGTGGCGGATGCGCTGCAACACTGGTTCGAACAAGGCGCCGCCGACGGCTTCATCGTCAACTCGCTGCTGCCCGATGGCCTGGAGAAATTCACCGAGCTGGTGGTGCCGGTGCTGCAGGAACGTGGCCTGCTGCGCCGCGAATACAGCGGCAAGACCCTGCGCGACAACTTCGGACTGGCCGTCCCGGCCAACCGCAACACCCTGCGCCGCACACAAGGAGAAGTGGCATGAGCGAATCGATCAACCAGTTGCTGGCCGACCTGCACGCCGAGCGCGAACGCACCTGGGCACCAGAGGCCCTGAAGATCAACATCGACCAGCGCCGCACCCTGGTCGAGCAGGCCGACCCGGCGCGCTTCGTCAAGGTCGGCGACAGCCTCGAACCGTTCAGCCTGGCGCCGGTCGAGGGCGGCACGCTGGGGCTGGAAGCATTGATCGCCAACGGCCCGGCGGTGCTGGTGTTCTTCCGCTTCGCCGGCTGCCCGGCCTGCAACATCGCCATCCCCTACTACGAGCGCAATCTGCAACCTGCGCTGCGCGAGCGCGGCGTACCGCTGGTGGCGATCAGCCCGCAGGTGCCCGAACGCCTGAAGGAGATCAAGGAGCGCCACGCACTGACCCTGCAGGTGGCCAGCGACCCGCTCAACGCCCTCGGCCGACGCCTGGGCATCCTCTATGAATTCGACGAAGCCTCGCGCCAGTCTTCCCTGGCCAAGGGACCGGGCATCGGCGACGTCACCGGCACCGGTACCTGGGAGCTGCCGCAACCGACCGTACTGGTGATCGGCCAGGACCGCCGCGTGCACTTCGCCGAGGTCAGCCCGGACTGGCTGGTACGCAGCGAGGCACAGCCGATCATCGACGCGGTGGATACGCTGCTGGAGCAGGACACCCGCGCCAGCAAACGCGCGTAGCACCACCATTGCCCGTACCCCTTGCGTAGGGTGCGCCATGCGCACCAGGCAGACCAAACCGCCACCAGCCCGAACGCTGGCGCCCGCCCCCCCAATCACCCATCACGAGCCTGCCTCACAGGCTCCGCAGGGGCTTCTTTTACCCAGTGAAGGAAGTTGCAGATGCATGCGTTCGTACCGTCCCAACCCACCCACCATCCGGCTCGAATCCGTTACCTGCTGCTGTGCGGCCTGGCCGGCAGCCTGTCGGCCCAGGCGGCGCCCTCGGAAACCGTACTCGATACCGTCTCGGTGATTTCCACCGGCAACCGCAGCAATACCCTGACCGTGGCCGACAGCCCATCACCCATCGATATCATCAGCGGCGAGCAGATCCGCAAGACCGGCAAGGCCAGCCTGCGCGAAGCGCTGGGCCGCATCGTGCCGTCGTTCAGCGCACCTGCGCAGTCTGGCGGCGGCACCTCCAACTCGGTGCGTCCGGTGTCGATCCGTGGCCTGTCCGGCGATCACCTGCTGGTGCTGGTCAATGGCAAGCGCCGGCACAACACCGCCGTCTACAACAACTTCGCCCGTATCGCCAGCGGCAGCGTGCCAGTGGATCTCGACCTGATCCCCACCTCGGCCATCGAGCGTATCGAGTTGCTGCGTGACGGTGCCTCGGCGCAGTACGGCTCCGACGCCATCGCCGGGGTGCTCAACATCATCCTCAAGCGCCAGGACAGCGGCGGCAGTGCCAGCATCACCACCGGCCAGCAGGAAGACAAACCCGGCGACCTGACCCAGACCGGGATCAACGGCGGCTTCGCCCTTGGCGACAACGGCGGCTTCTTCAACACTTCGCTGGATATCCGCCTGCAGGGGCCGTCCTACACGGCCGGCGATGCCCAGGGTTCGTGGTATTACCCGGTACTGAACGGCCAATCGGTGCCCTTCGGCACGCCCGGCGCCACCGCCGATCCGCGTGAGGAATCGGTCGACCGCCTGCTGGAAAAAGGCTACGGCCGCTCCAACCGCGACAAGGTCTACAACCTCTCGTACAACGCCGAGTTGCCGATCAACGACGTCACCTTGTACTCGTTCGCCACCTACAGCGACCGCAATATCGTCGATACGCGCGGCAGTTTTCGCGCCACCAACGTCTCGTCGATCCCGGAGATCTACCCCGACGGTTTCCACGCGCAACGGCTGATCGACGAGAAGGATTTACAGATCGCCCTCGGCGGCAAAGGCGACCTCGCCGGCTGGGCCTACGACCTTTCCACCACCTACGGCAAGGATGACGTGCGCCTCGGTGCGCAAAACACCCTCAACGCCTCCATCGGCCCGACCAGCAAGACCTCGTTCTACCTCGGCGCCCAGGAGTTCCAGCAGTGGACCACCAACCTGGATATCACCCGCCCGTTCGAGATCGGCCTGCCCAAGCCGCTGCAACTGTCGGCAGGCATCGAGCATCGCTGGGAGAAATACCTGCAAGGCGCCGGCGAACCCGACTCCTACCGCGACGGTGGTTATGAGTATCCGCTTGGGCATCCACGCGCGACGCAGAAACCTTCGCCCGGCCTGCAATCCTTCACCGGCACCTCGCCTGGCGATGCCGGCTCGCTGGACCGCGACAGCTACGCCTTCTACATCGACGCCGGCAGCAACCTCACCGAACGCCTGTACACCAGCGCCGCCTTTCGCTTCGAGCACTACGACGACAGCTCGGGCAACACCGTCAGCGGCAAGCTATCCAGCCGCTATGAGCTGACTCCGGGGCTGGCCCTGCGCGGCACCTTCAATACGGGCTTTCGCGCGCCATCGCTGGCTCAGCAGATATTTTCGGTCACGCAGAACACCGGCGTGCTCCAGGCCGACGGCACCACCCGCACCATCCAGGCACGCTACCTGCCACCCGGCAGCGCCGAGGCTCAGGCGCTCGGCGGCAAAGACCTGGAACCGGAGAAGTCGACCAACTTCAGCGTCGGTCTGTCGTGGGAGCCGGCCCGCAACGCACGCATCACCCTCGACGCCTACCGCATCGAGATCAAGGACCGCATCGTCAAGAGCGAGATCATCCAGGTCAGCAACACCTACTCCGCGCAATACAACCTCAACGGCGTCGACAGCCGCACAGACGGGATCGACCTGGTCAGCGAACTGCACAGCGACTACGGGCGTTTCGGCCAGGTGCGCTGGTCGGCGCTATACAGCCACAACCGCACCAGCATTCGCGACATCAAGGAAAACGGCGCCGCCGCCCTGCTCGGCAGCAACTACGTGACCTTCGGCCACCAGGCGCAGACCGACCTGACCCAGGGCAGCCCGCGCGACAAGCTGGTGCTCGGTGGCAACTGGCACATCGGCGACTTCATCACCGACCTGCGACTGACCCGCTACGGCAAATACACCGAAGCCGGTACAACGGCGGCGGCCGACAAGCAATTCAGTGCCAAGTGGATAACCGACCTCGACGTCACCTACCTGATCACCGACAACCTGTCGGTCGCCGTCGGCTCCAACAACCTGTTTGGCGTACGCCCCGACAAGCAAAACCCGAACGTGCTGCGCACCAACCTGGCCGGTAACGCCACCGAGATCAACAACCCCGACGAGTACGGCGCATTCAGTCCGTACGGCCTCAACGGCGCCTTCTACTACGCGCGCCTTTCCTACGACTGGTAACGACAAGAGGACACAGCCATGCCCGCAGAAAATGTCGTCGCACTCGCCTCCACACTCAAGGTCACGCAGCTGGAGCCCACGGTCGGCGCGGAAATCACCGGTGTCGATCTGGGCAAGCCGCTCAGCCCGAACCAGCGTGACGAGATCCACGCCCTGCTGCTCAAGCACAAGGTGATTTTCTTCCGCGACCAGCACATCAGCAGCGAACAGCAGATCGCTTTCGCCGCGCAATTCGGCGAGTTGTACGAACACCCGACCACCCAAAAGCAGGACAGCAACAAACCCCAGGCGCACCTGATCCTCGCCCGCGAAGCACGCGAGGCCTACGGCAATGCGCCCAAGGGCCGCTGGCACACCGATACCAGCTGGCTGCTCAAGCCGACCTACGGCGCGGTGCTGCGCGCCGTGTCGCTACCTGAACTCGGCGGCGATACCGTATGGGCCGATGCCGGGCTGGTCTATCGCGAGCTGTCGGATGAGTTGAAAGCGCGTATCGACAACCTCTACGTCACCCACAACTTCAAGTCGTCGCTGGACAAGGTCGGCTACGCCTACCCGATCCTCGCCCACCCGTTGGTGCGCACCCATCCGGAGACTGGCGAGGACACACTGTTCATCAACTTCTCCATGTCGCCCCAGGTGATCGGCTGGTCGGTGGAAGAAAGCCGCGCCCTGGTCGCCGAACTGCTCAAGGCGTTCAGCAACCCCGAATACCACGTGCGTTTCAAATGGACCGAGGGCAGCGTGGCGTTCTGGGACAACCGCGCCCTGCTGCACTACCCGGTCTATAACTACGGCGAATTCGAGCGAGTGATGGAGCGTGTGCTGATCGCCGACGACGACATTCCCCATCGCGTGCGCCCGGGGGCTCGAACATGAGCCGCCAACTGCACCTGGCCCTGTTCGTCACCCACGCCGGCAGCCACCTGGCCGGCTGGCGTCACCCGCTGGCGGAGAACGGCAACGCCCTGGACATCCGTCACTACCAGCGTCTGGCCCAGCGCGCCGAGGCGGCGAAACTGGACATGCTGTTCGTCGCCGACAAGCTGGCGCTGGACGATATCCACGGCGGCGACTTCGAGGCCGCCGTCACCTGGCGCCCCAGCGGCAGCCCGGAACCGCTGGCGCTGCTCTCGGCGCTCAGCGTACTGACCGAACGCATCGGCCTCGGTGCCACCATCTCCACCAGCTACCACCAGCCGTACCATGTGGCACGCCAGTTCGCCACCCTCGACCACTTCAGCGGCGGTCGCGCGGCGTGGAACGCGGTGACCTCGGTGAACGACGGCGAGGCACGCAACTTCGGCCTCGACCAGCACCTGGGCCACGCCGAGCGCTACGCCCGTGCCGGCGAATTCATCGAACTGGTGCGCACACTGTGGGACACCTGGGAAGACGACGCGCTGATCGTCGACAAGGCCAGCGGCCGCTACGCCGACGCCAGCCGCATCCACTACGCCGACCACCAGGGCGAACACTTCCGCGTGCGCGGCCCGCTGAACCTGCCACGCCCGCCCCAGGGCCACCCGGTGCTGATCCAGGCAGGCGTCTCCGGCACCTTCCAGGCACTGGCGGCGGCCAATGCCGAAGTGATCTTCCCGGTGCAATCGACCCTGGAAAAAGCCCAGGCCTTCTACCGCCAGTTCAAGCAGCAGGTGCTCGACGCGGGCCGCCAGGCCGATGCCGTCAAGGTGCTGCCCGGCCTCTACCCGATCGTCGCCGACAGCGACCAGCAGGCCCAGGACCTGGCCGGCGAACTGGACGAACTGATCCAGCCGATCGCCGGCCTGGCCTTCATGTCGGCGAGCATGAACTACGACCTCGCCCGGCATGATCCGCAGGCACCGGTGCCGGATATCCGCGACTTTATCCGTGGCAGCAAGGGGCGCTTCGACGTGGTCATCGGCAATGCCATCGAGGCCGGCTGGAGCCTGCAACAACTCGGGCGCTGGTACGCCTCCAGCCTGGCCTTCGCCAAGCTGGTCGGCTCGCCACGCACGGTGGCCGAGGAAATGGAGCGCTGGCTGGTGGAGGACGCTGCCGACGGTTTCGTGGTGATGCCGCCCTACAGCCCCGGTGGCGCGGAGCGCTTCCTCGACCAGGTGGTGCCTGAACTGCAACGGCGCGGCGTGTTCCGCCGTGAATACAGCGGCAGCACCCTGCGCGAGCATCTGGGGTTGCACAAGCCATAGCACAGGCATGGCGACCTGAGCGTGTCTTTTCAGAAACACTCCAGTACCCGCAATAATATAAAAATAGAAATAAATATAACCTTATCTCTATTCGTTTTTTGCATATTCAGCATGACTTTCCTAGTATCGATCACATGCCTTGTCGTACCCACCGGCGCCCTGTGCAAGCGCCCAGTACTTTTTCGATGAACAGGAGTTTTCCAACATGAGTCTCGAATTTATCGGCCTGATCGGCCCGCAGGAAGGCAGCGAATCCCAGGCCCCGCGTGGCCCCATCGTCGACGTGGAGTTCGTCAAGGCATTCGCCCAGGCACAGGAATACGGCGGTTTCGACAAGGTGCTGCTGGCGGTCAACACCAGCGCGCCGGATTCGCTGATCCTCGCCAGCTACGTCGCCGCGCTGACCGACCGCCTCGGCCTGCTGGTCGCCCACCGCCCCGGCTTCCAGGCACCGACCTTCGCCGCGCGCCAGTTCGCCACCCTCGACCACCTGAGCCAGGGCCGCGCCGCGATCAACGTGATCACCGGCGGCGACAGCGGCGACCTGCAGCGTGACGGCGACTTCCTCGACAAGGATGCACGCTACGCCCGCACCGACGAATACCTCGACGTGTTCCGCAAGACCTGGACCAGCACCGAAGCCTTCGACCACCAGGGCGAGCATTACCGCATCGAGGACAACCTGACCCTGGTCAAACCGTTGCAGAAGCCTTACCTGCCGATCTACTTCTCCGGTGCCTCGGACGCCGCCGTGGAAGTCGCCGCCAGGCACGCCGACGTCTACATGATGTGGGGCGAGCCGGTGGAGCAGATTCGCGAGCGCATCATCCAGGTGCGCAAAGCCGCCGCCAAATATGGCCGCGAAAAGCACATCCGCTTCAGCCTGTCGCTGCGACCGATCCTCGGCGCCACCGAGGACGAAGCCTGGGCCCGCGCCGAACGCATCCTCGCCGACGCACGGGAGCTGGTCCACCTGCGCAAGAACACGCGGCGCGAGAAGAACTTCGGCAAGAGCAACATCGGCTCCGAGCGCCTGGTCGACCTGGCCAGCCAGCGCAAGGTGCACGACAAGCGCCTGTGGACCGAAATCGCCGCGCTGACCGGGGCCGCCGGCAACTCCACTTCGCTGGTGGGCACGCCGGAGCAGGTCGCCGAGGCCGCGCTGGACTACTACAACGTCGGCGTCAGCACCTTCCTGTTCCGTGGCTTCGAGCAACTGCGCGACGCGGTGGAGTACGGCCAGGACCTGCTGCCGCGCATCCGCGCGCTGGTCGAGCAGCAGGAGAAAGCGGGCAAGGTCCAGGCCGGCTGAGGCAACAGCCCCCCGGTGCGCACGGCGCACCCTACCGCTACCGGCAACGTAGGGTGCGCCATGCGCACCGGGGCCCGACGGAGTCCGAACATGCCCCTGAACAGACGCGAAACCCTGGGCCTGCTGGCGGGCAGTGTTACCCTGATGGCGACACGCCCAGTAAGGGCCACACAGGAATCCACCCCCGTGATCGAAACACCCCTGCCCCCCTTCGCCAATCTACTGGAACTGGAAACACTCGCCAGCAAGGTCATTCCCAAGCCAGCGTTCGATTACATCGCCCGGGGTGCCGGCGACGAACAGACATTGCGCGAGAACCGCGACGCTTTCTCACGGGTCTTCATCGACCAGCGCGTGCTGACCGGCAAGACCGTGCAAGCACTGGATACGCTAATTCTCGGCAGCCTGTTGAAATCCCCCCTGGTCGTCGCGACCATGGCGGCACACGGGCTGGTCCACACCACTGCGGAGTCCGGTAGCGCACGAGGCGCCGCAGCCTATGGCACGCTGCTCGAGGTCAGCGCCGTATCGACCCAGAACCTCGAACAGATCGCCGCCGCCAGCAACGGCGACAAGTGGTTCCAGTGCTACCTGACCCGCGACGTCGGCTTCAACCGCGAACTGTTGCAGCGAGCGCAGGCCGCCGGCTACACGGCAATCGTGCTGACCGCCGATGTCACTGTCGGCGGCAACCGCGAGCAGGACCGGCGCAACGCACTCTGCCTGCCGATACCCGGCAACTTCCTTGACCGCACAGGCCGCCCACGCGCCATTAATCGTGTCTTCGAAAACCGCCTTGGGCCGGACAGCCTGGACTTCGTACGCCAGCACAGCGGCGGCCTGCCGCTGGTACTCAAAGGCGTCACGACCGCCGCGGATGCCCGCCTGGCACTGCGCCATGGCGTCGATGCGATCCAGGTTTCCAACCACGGCGGACGCCAGTTGGACGGCTCGCCGGCGGCCTTCGACTCACTGCTACGGGTCGCCGCCGAGGTACAGGGTCAGGTACCGATCATTTTCGACAGCGGCATCCGCCGCGGACTCGACGTGTTCAAGGCGCTCGCCGCTGGCGCAGACGCAGTGGCCATCGGCCGGCCCGTGCTCTATGGCCTGTCCCTCGGCGGCTGGCAAGGCGTGCACGCGGTACTGGAACACCTCGAAAGCGAGCTGCGCACCGTCATGCAACTGGCCGGCGCTGCCACCCTCGCCGATATCCGCGCAACCCCACTACTGAACCCCGACGGCTCCCCCCTACAGCAAGGAATTCGCTCATGAGCCCAGCACGACAACTCCACTTCGGCGCCATCCTCACCGGCGTCGGCACCGCCCAGCACGAATGGCTGCACCCAGCCATCCCTGGCGACGCCAGCATCGACATCGACTGGTACCGGCAGCAGGCGCGCGCCGCCGAGTCCGCCGGCTTCGACTTCGTCTTCATCGTCGACAGCCCCTATATCACCGCCGAATCGGCGCCGCACTTCCTCAACCGCCTGGAGCCGCTGACCCTGCTCTCGGCGCTGGCCGGCGCCACCGAGAAAATCGGCCTGGTCGGCACCCTCACCACCTCCTACACCGAGCCCTTCAACGTTGCCCGCCAGTACGCCTCGCTGGACCATATCAGCCATGGCCGCGCCGGCTGGAACGTGGTCACCACCGGGCTGGAGGGTGCCGCCGGCAACTTCGGCCGTGAACGCCATATCGACCATGGCGAGCGCTACCGCCGCGCCCGCGAGCATGTCGAGGTGGTACAGGGCCTGTGGGACTCCTACGAAGACGACGCCTTCCCCCGCGACAAGGCCAACAAGCGCTTCCTCGACCCATCCAGGCAGCATCGCCTGGACCATCAGGGGGAATTCTTCCAGGTCACCGGCCCGCTCAATATCTCCCGCTCGCGCCAGGGCCAGCCAGTGATCTTCCAGGCCGGGGTGTCCGAATCCGGGCGCACGCTGGCCGCCGAAGTGGCGGAAGGCATCTTCGCCGGGGTGGACAACTTCGACGATGCCCGGGAGTACTACGCCGACATCAAGCGGCGAGTGGCCGAAGCCGGACGCAACCCCGAGCATGTGCTGCTGTTCCCCGGCATCGACCCGATCATCGCCGACAGCGACGAACAGGCCCAGGCCATCCAGCGCGAACGCCAGGGCGAACTGGACCTGCACAAGGCCCTGGTGCAACTGGGCCGCCCGTTCAACTACCACGACTTCAGCCAGTACGACCTCGACGCGCCCTTCCCCGACCTCGGCGAACTGGGCGTCAACGGCTACCGGGGCCATGCCGAGAAGATCAAGCGCATCGCTCGCGAACAAGGGTTGACGGTACGCCAGGCCGCCCTGCGCTTCGGCCAGCCGTTCTCCAGCTTCGTCGGTTCGCCACGCACCGTGGCCGACGAGATCGAGCGCTGGTTCACCCAAGGTGCGGCGGACGGCTTCAATATCCACGTCGGGCCACCCGAGGACTTCGCCCGTTTCACCGACCAGGTGCTACCGCTCCTGCGCGCGCGCGGCCTGTTCCGTGGCGAACTCACGGGCGACACGCTGCGCGCCAACCTGGGCCTGCCGGTGCCGCGCAACCGTCATACGCTCCGGGCCGAACAGGTTGCCGAGGAGTCGTTGGCGTCCTGAGGCAGGTTGCTGTCCGGCGCCACTTATGTGAGCGCCGCGATTGTGAGCGCCGCAATGCGGTGGCCTTGCGCTCGTCGTTCCTGTGCGAATGCCAGGTGGCGGGACGGGGCACGCGTGAATACATCCCTGTAGCTCTTCACCGCCATCCCTGGCGGCGGAGGCCCCGTCTCGCCACCTGGCATCCGCACAGCCGTCTTCGGTGGTGATTGTAGGAAGACATTCGTCGGTCATAAGCCTTGCGCACCTGGGTTCCCGCCTTCGCGGGAACGACGAGTGGTGGCGTTATTATGCTGTGCTCTTTCCCAGGATCACTTCGGTATTGACCGCGAGCCAGGCCAGCCCCTCGGAGCAACCTTCGCCGACAGGGATGTATTCATGCGTGTTGCGTAGAGGGGCTGGTCGGGTTCGCGACACACGGTCGAAAGGTCTGCACGGGCCAGCAAGATCAGAATGAGCACCGAATAGCAGTACGCACTCATAGGGCCTGATACCCACTCAGCCATCTCACGACTCGAAGCAGCGTTTATTCAAAAAACGCATGCGATTAGCGCCAAAGGGTATTGGTATATACCAGAACCCTTCCCATTGAATACGCCGCACACAGCAACTGGCGGAGTATTCGGATGATCGTGGTAAGGGTGATGCTGGAGTATTTCCATCCCTGGCCCAACTCGGCGGGGTTCTACCTCGCCCGGGATAGGGGCTGGTATCGGGAGGCCGAGCTCGACGTGCGCCTGGTACAACCCGATCCCTACCATGGCGACAGCCTGCAACACCTGCTCGACGGGCAGGCCGACTTTGGCGTGTTCCCCAGCAACCGCCTGCTGGTGCGCCGGGCCAAGGGCCAGCCGCTGCGGGGTATCGCGGCGATCAACCATGCGGGGCTGGAGTCGATCCAGACCCTGCGCGACTTCGGTATCGAACGCCCCCGCGACCTGGCCGGCAAGCGCCTGGCACTCAACCCGACCCCTCGCGGACTGGCCATGGTGCGCCACCTGGTGGCCGCCGATGGCGGCGATCCGGACGCGGTGATCCTGGTCGACAGTGGCGTGCGCGAACTGCGTCCGGAGCAGCTTGCCGCCGGGGCCGCCGAGGCCAGTTTCGGCGGTTACTGGGCCTGGGAAGCACTGATGGACAGCCCCATCGCCGACGAACGTCGCGTGGTCTGGCCGGTCGACGAAATCGGCGCACCAGCCTATCACAGCTACCTGCTGGGCGCCCACGAACACCTGCTGGAACAGCAGCCGGAGCAGGTACGGCGCTTTCTTGCCGTCACCGCACGCGGCTTTCTCACCGCTGCCGCCGACCCGCAGGCCGCACTGCCCGCCTACGAGCAGGCCACGCCCTACTTCCCCAGCGAACTGCTGGCACGCTCGCTGCAGAAAATCGCCCCGACCTGGCTGCACCAGGGCGGCTGGGGGCAGCAGCGCCGCGAAATGGTCGAACCCTATGCACGCTGGCTGCACCAACAGGCGGTACTGGACGACCCCGAAGTCGGTCAGAATGCCGTGCTCAACGACTACCTGCCGGATGCAGCGCGATGAACGAAGCCTTCCACGACAGCGGGCACGACAGCAGCCACGATAACAAGCACACCGCCCACGGCCTTGGCCTGGACCCCGTGGAGCCGGACTGGCCGGCGCTGCGGGAAGCGGAAGTCGCCGCGCTGCTCGAACGCTACCCCGGACTGGGCGGCGTGCAGGCCATCGCCTGGCACAGCCCTCGGCCTTTCTCGGCCGCCGCCCGGGTCGCCGTCGGCGACAGCCAGGTGATCGTCAAGCGCCATCACCACAGCGTGCGCCAGCCCACCTGGCTGGATGAGGAGCACCGTTTCGTCCAGCACCTGCACCAGCGCGGCGCTCCGGTCACACCGCCGCTGCGCGACCGCGACGGGCAGAGCGCCGTCGGCCTCGGCGACTGGACCTACGAAGTGCTGCCCCTGGGCCAGGGCGAAGACCTCTACCGCGACGCACTGTCCTGGTCGCCCTTCGCCAGTAGCGCCCATGCCAGGGCCGCCGGTGTCGCCCTGGGCGAACTGCACCGCGCCGCCGAAGGCCATGCCGCCGGCACGCGCCAGACACCGGTGCTGGTGGCCAACCTGCAGCTGTTCAGCCAGCCAGACCCGCTGCGCGCCATCGCCGCCCAGGCCGAGCGCCAGCCGCAACTGGCCCTTTCGCTGGCCCGCCGTGACTGGCAGCGCGACATCACGGAAACGCTGCTGCCGTTCCACCGCGCCGTGCAACCGCGCCTGGCCGCCCAGGCACCGCTGTGGACACACAACGACTGGCACGCGTCCAACCTGCTGTGGCAGGGCGACAAGGTCGCCAGCGTGCTGGACTTCGGCCTGGCCGACCGTACCTTCGCCCTCTTCGACCTGGCCACTGCCATCGAACGCAATTGCATTCCCTGGCTCGACCTGCAACCGGGCGCACGCCTGGAAGTGGACCACGACGCACTGCTGGCCCTGCTCGACGGCTATGGCTCGATCCGCCCGCTGGGGCGTGACGAGTTGCTGACCCTGGCCGACCTGCTGCCTCTGGTGCATGCCGACTTCGCCCTGTCCGAACTGGTCTATTTCGAGTCCCTGGTTGGCTCCAACGCCAGCGGCGACCTGGCCTACGCCTACCTGGTGGAGCACGCACGCTGGTTCCAGCAGCACGAAGGCGCGGAACTGCTCGAACAGCTGCGGCAGCAGGCGCGCCGAGCATAAGGCTTTCCCCACAGCGAACCCGGCACGAGGCATTCACCATGAACGACATCCTTATCAGCGTCGAACGACTGAGCCAGTGCCTGGCGGAACCCGGCCTGCTGCTGCTCGATGCCAGCGTCGAGCTGCCGGCGCCGGCCTTCGACGGTGACTACCGGGTGGCCAGCGGCCTGGATGCCTGGCGCCAGGGCCATATCCCCGGTGCACGGCATGCCGACCTGCTGCACGACCTGGCCGACCCCGACGCTGCCTTCAGCTTCGCCCTGCCCGACAGCGAACGCCTTGGCGCGGCACTGGGTCGGCTGGGCGTCGGCGAGGCCCGACGGATCGTCATCTACGACCGCCACGACGGCTTCTGGGCCGCACGCCTGTGGTGGACCCTGCGCAGCCTGGGCCTGTCCAGCCAGGTGCTGGACGGTGGCCTCAACGCCTGGCGCGACGCGGGGCGGCCCCTGCACAGCGGTGACGAGAGCGTCACCCGCCACGGCACACCACTCAAGGTCCGACTGCAACCCGGTTACTGGAGCAATCGTGCCCAGGTGCAGGCCATCGTCACCGGGCAGGCGCCCGGGCAACTGGTCTGCACCCTGTCCGCCGGGCTGTTCGACGGCAGCGCCGTCACCCGCTACGCCCGCCGTGGCCATATTCCCGGCAGCCTCAACCAGCCATCGCGCGGCCTGCTGGACGCCAGTGGCTGCTACCTGCCACCCGCCGAACTGGCCGTGGCCCTGGCCAGCCTGCTGGCGTGCGATGAACCGCTGGTCCTCTACTGTGGTGGCGGAATTTCCGCCGCAGCGGTGGTTTTAGGGCTGACATTGCTGGGCCGCGAACGAGTCTCACTCTATGATGGCTCGCTACAGGAGTGGGCGGCCCGCGCTGAACTACCAATGACCACCGGAGCAGCTCCGGCCTGACCTGCCAGGAACCCGTCAACCCTCCCCACCGATTGCCCAGGACAGGGTGCGCCGTGCGCACCGCGTTCATCTCCCGGGTGCGCACGGCGCACCCTACTGGGCCAGGATCGGAGGCGTTTTCGGGCTCGAACACTATTCGCACGCGCCCGGACACCGTATCCATGGCGCGATACCAGGAGCTTTCCATGGCCTCGCCGTACCCCCGCTTCACCCCGACCCTGCTCGCCCTGGCCCTGAGCCCGGCACTGGCCTGGGCCAACGACGACCTCACCACGCTGGACACGGTCACCGTGCACGGCCAGCGCAGCGACGGCTACCAGGCCCAGAGCGCCTCGGTGGCCGGCTTCGGCAACGCGCCGTTGCTGGACACACCGGCCTCGGTGTCGGTGGTCACCCGACAGTTGCTGGACGACCAGCAAGTACGCCTGCTCAGCGAAGTGCTGAAGAATGACGCCTCGGTCGGCGACAGCTACGCACCGCTCGGCTACTACGAGAACTTCGCCGTGCGCGGCTTCTCGCTGAGCGCCGCCAACAGCTACCGCGTCAACGGCAAGAGCCTGGTCGGCGAACAGAACGTGGCCCTGGAGAACAAGCAGCAGGTGGAATTGCTCAAGGGCCTGTCCGGCCTGCAGAGCGGCGTCAGCGAACCGGGTGGCCTGATCAACTACGTCACCAAGCGCCCGGAAAACGTGCGTTCGGTGAGCGTCGCCAGCAACCAGGACGGTGAGCGCTACATCGCCACCGACGTCGGCGGCTGGTTCGGCGCCGAACAGCAGTTCGGCCTGCGCGCCAACCTCGCCCACGAGGATATCCGCTCCTATGTCGAGCACGCCGACGGCAAGCGCGACTTCGCCTCCCTGGCGCTGGACTGGAACATCTCCAGCGCCGCCAGCCTGCAACTGGACGCCGAGTACCAGACCCGCGAACAACGCTCGGTGCCCGGCTACCAGTTGCTCGGCGGTACCCAGGTGCCCAGCGGCGTCGACCCGGACAAGCGCCTCGGCCACCAGAGCTGGTCCAAGCCGGTGACCATCGACTCGTACAACCTGGGTGGTCGTTTCGAGTACCGCCTGAGCGACACCTGGAAGGCCAGCCTCGACGCCTCGCGCAGCCATGTGGTGATCGACGACTACAGCACCTTCCCCTGGGGTTGCTACGGCGCGGCCAGTTGCGCGTCCTCGGCCGTGCCCAACTATTTCAGCCCCGAGGGCGACTACGACATCTCCGACTACCGCAACCCGGACGATACCCGCCGCCACGACGAGTTGCAGGCCGCGCTGTCCGGCAGCTTCGCCACCGGCACCCTGAGCCATGAACTGACCCTTGGCAGCAGCGCCCTGCGCCGTACCCTCGACCGGCGCAAATCGGTCAACGAGTGGATCGGCGTGGGCAACATTTACCAGCCGGTCCCCGAATACAGCCCGACCAGCGAACCGCTCAAGCCCAAACATCGACGCCTGGACAGCCGCCAGTACAGCCTGTTCTTCAGCGACCGCATCAGCTTCGACGAGCAATGGCAGGTACTGCTGGGCGGTCGCCTGGTGCGCCTGGACGAAGAAGCCTTCGACTCCAGCGGAGTCCGCGAGCGCGACACCCGTCGCACGGAGTTCCTGCCCAATGCCGCCGTGATCCACAAGCCACGCCCGGACGTTTCGCTCTACCTGAGCTACAGCAAAGGCCTGTCGAGCGGCGGTGAAGCAACCTGGTTCGCCACCAACGATGGCCAGACCCTGGCACCGACCACATCCCACCAGTGGGAGGCCGGCATCAAGCGCGACTGGCAGGGGCTCAGCCTGGGCGCGGCGCTGTTCCGCATCGACCAGGCTCACGAGTACACCCGCAACAATGGCGACGGCACCTTCACCTATGTGCAGCAGGGCCGCCAGGTCAACACCGGCCTCGAGCTCTCCGCCAGCGGCCAGGCCACCCGCGACCTGCAACTCTCGGCCAGCGCCACCGCCATCCGCGCACGGGTCAACGGCACGGGCAGCCGCGACCACGAAGGTCACCAGATCATCAACACGCCAAAGCTGCGCACCAGCCTGTCCGCTGACTACCGCGTACCGGGCATCGACGGCCTGGCGCTGCTCGGCGGCATGCAGTACAGCGCCAGCAAGTACGCCGACTATGCCGGCCAGGCCAAGGTCGGCGGCTATGCGCTGTTCAATCTGGGCAGCCGCTATAGCACGCGCATCGAGGGCTACGAGACCGTCTTCCGCCTGACCGTCGACAACCTGTTCGACAAGCGTTACTGGCGCGATGTCGGCGACTTCGCCGGGGATGGCTACCTGTTCCAGGGCGCGCCCCGCACTGCGCGGCTGTCCGCCACCGTCAATTTCTAACCCCCGTGGGTGCCGCAGCCTTGCGCTGCGCACTCTCGCAACAGGAACACGATAGGAACAGGACATGCGCCCAGCCCTCCTCGCCACCGGCCTGCTGCTGATCGCCCTCGGCGGTTGCCAGCAACGCCCGGCCCCCCATGACCAGCTCGACGCGGTGCTGTGGACGCAGACCTCGGTCGAGCACGAGCTGCTCTACCGCCAGGTCTACGCCGCCGCCACCCGGCAACTGGCACCGGCCCTGGCCGACGCGCAGTGGGACGCCCTGCCCCAGCCTCCGCGTGACCTGGAGGGGTTGCCACCGGCACTGATCGTCGATATCGACGAGACCTTGCTCGACAACACCCCGGTGAATGCCCACGCCATCCTCGCGAATGGCCCCTACGACTACGAACAGTGGTACCGCTGGGTCGACCGTGGCGAGGCCCGCGCATTGCCCGGCGCGGTAGTATTCATGCAGGAGGCAGCACGGCTCGGCATCACGCCCTATTACCTGACCAACCGCGAACCCGGCCAGGAGGCGGCGACCCTGGCCAACCTGCGCCGCGCCGGCTTCCCGATCGACGATACCGGTCAGATCCTCACCGCCGGCACCGCCATCGGCGGCTGCCAGGCCGAAGGGTCGGACAAGCACTGCCGCCGCCAGTGGGTCGGCCAGCGGCATCGCGTCCTGCTGCTGGTGGGCGACAGCTTCGGCGACTTCCTGTCGGCGGCGAACAGCCTGCCGGCGCAACGTGCCGCCGCCGAGCCGTACCTGGCGTGGTTCGGCCAACGCTGGTTCCTGTTGCCCAACCCTGTCTACGGCGGCTGGTACAGCGCGCCCTACCAGGACCGCGAAACCCTGCCCGCCGCCGAAAAACGCGACCGCAAGCGGCAGGCCCTCATCATTCCTTCCGAGTGAAACGCACCATGTCATCCCTGGAAATCATCGCCGTCATCGTCAACATTCTCGGCGTCTGGCTCACCGCCCGGCGCATCCGCTGGTGCTGGCCGGTGAACATCGTCGCCGTGCTGCTCTACGCCTGGATCTTCTTCGAGGTGAAGCTTTATTCCGACATGCTGCTGCAACTGGCCTTCGTGCTGATGCAAGGCTATGGCTGGTGGCAATGGAGCAGTGGCCGCGACCTCGCCGGCAAGGTCCACGTGGAGCGCCTGCCGCGCGCCGCCGCCCTGCCCGCGCTGGGCGCAGGCCTGCTCGGCGGCCTGCTGCTGGGCGCGATCATGCACCACCTGACCGATGCCGCCGTACCCTGGCTGGATGCCCTGCTGACCGCATTCAGCCTGGTCGCCAGCTTCTGGGCCGCCCGCAAGTACCTGGAGAGCTGGGTGCTGTGGATCGTCCTCGACATCCTCTATGTCGGCCTGTTCGCCTACAAGGGCCTGCACCTGACGGCCGCGCTCTATGCCGGCTTTATCATCCTGGCGGGCTACGGGCTGCTGGCCTGGCGCAACGACCTGCGCCAGCAGGCACAACCCGCCACGGGCGCCACGCCATGAAAGGCGACCTGCCGCCCGCCACCCCGGCCCGCTCCCAGTTGAGCCTGCGCGCACCGCAACCGCATTACCTGAGAATCCGCGACCAGATGGTCGCGGACCTTGCCCGGGAACCCCTGCCCGCCGACAGCCAGTTGCCCGCCGAACGCGAGCTGGCCGAACGCTTCGCCTGCACCCGGGTAACCTTGCGCCAGGCCCTGCAACTGCTGGAAACCGACGGGCTGATCTACCGCCAGAACCGTCGCGGCTGGTACGTCAGCCCGCCGCGCATCCGCTACGACCCGACCCACGTCACCGGCTTCATGGAGTACGTGAAGGCCCAGGGCCGCGTCCCGCGCACCGAGTGCCTGCACGCCCAGCGCGGCACCGCCGGCGCCTGGCTGGCCAAGCGCATGGGCCTCGACCACCCGGAGCAACAGGTCTTCCACCTGCAACGGCGGCGCTGGGTCGACCAGCGTCCGGTGCTGCTGGAATACAACGTACTGGTCGCCGAGTGGTGCCCCGCGCTGCTCAGCGAAGACCTCTCCACCTCCCTGACCCAACTGCTGCGCGAGCGCTTTGGCCATGTGCAGTCGCGCAGCGAACTGCTGATGCACCCGGAAACCCTCGATGAAGAACAGGCGACCCAGCTCCAGGCCAGCCCCGGTAGCAACGGCTTCTATCTGGAACGCCTGAGCTTCGGCGAACAGGGCCAACCGGTGGAGTTCGACCGCGAGTTCTGGCGTCCGGATGCCCTCGCCGTGGTGCTGGAAACCCAGGGCGTGCGCACCTGAAAGCCTGCACGCCAGGGTTCCCGACTACGCACACTGCTGTCCGGTACGAATTTTGCGCCTGAGAGGCTGGAAGTCTTATGAAGACTATCTGTGCGGTTTGAATCCTGTTCTGCCGATTCCATCTCACGGGCTTGTGTTTTCAGAACCGTTCGACCTCCTGACCCTGTGTCGCGAACCCGACCAGCCCCTCTACGCAACACGCATGAATACATCCCTGTAGCTCTACGCCGACATCCCTGTCGGCGAAGGTTG
Source organism: Pseudomonas sp. ABC1 (assembly GCF_013395055.1). Lineage (NCBI taxonomy): Bacteria > Pseudomonadati > Pseudomonadota > Gammaproteobacteria > Pseudomonadales > Pseudomonadaceae > Pseudomonas > Pseudomonas sp. ABC1. The sequence goes on along the minus strand of NZ_CP058349.1, from coordinate 3,702,066 downwards.
CTCCGAGGGGCTGGCCGGGCTCGCGGCAAATATCGAAGTGACTATAGGAAAAAGCCACAACTCCGTCGCTCCCGCGCAGGCGGGAGCCCAGGTGCGCAAAGCCAAGGTCGGCGGGTTTCTTCCTACAGTCACCACCGAAGACGGCTGTGCGGGAACAACGAGTGGTGTTGTTCCCATGGTCACGCCGGACTCGCAGCAGGAGGAGCGAGCCTCAAGTCAGCTCACACTACTGGTGCGCGCGGCGCACCCTACGGGCGGGGGCAATGGCGATAGACTGTGCGCCTCGAACACACAAGGCGGGGCAGGCACATGGCGGTCTTCAATCACCAGGACGGGCGGCATATCGAGGTCGATGGCGCCCAACTCTACATGGAACAGCAGGGCAACCCGGACGGCCCTGTGCTGGTGTTCCTGCATGGCGGCGTCGGCGATATCGAGACCTTCAACGCCATCACCCCGCACCTGGCCGGACAGTACCGCCTGATCGGTATCGATACCCGTGGCCACGGCAAATCCACGCTGGGCACCGCCCCCCTGAGCTACGCGCGAATCCAGCGGGATGTGCAGGCCGTACTCCACTCGCTCGGCGTACCACGCTTCACCCTGATCGGCCATAGCGACGGCGGCATCGCTGCCTTGCGCCTGGCAGCCGCCAGGGCTCCGGGCCTCGACCGGTTCGTCACCATCGGCGCGCACTGGGCCTTGCCGAAGGACGACCCGACCCGCGCGCTGTACCAGGGCATCACCGCCGCCGACTGGCGGGAGATGTTCCCCCACAGCTACAACAGCTACCAGGCCCTGAACCCTGCGCCGGACTTCGAGGCATTGGTGGCGGCGGTTCGCGACCTCTGGCTCGACACCGGCCCGGACGGCTACCCGGCGGAAAGCGTACGGGATATCGAGGCCTGCCTGCTGGCGGTACGCGGTGACGAAGACCCGCTGGTGTCACGCAGCAATGCACTCGAACTCGTCGAACGAGTGCCTGGGGCCGCCCTGTTGAACATCCCCTTCACCGACCACTCGCCCCATGAAGACCGCCCTCAGTGGCTGCTCGCGCCGCTGTTGCACTTTCTGCAGGTCGACTGATACGGATCGTATGAGGTGCGCACGGCGCACCCTACGTGCCGTACCGATGTTGCGTACGGCATCGGGCAAGGCACCAGCATAAAATGCACAAAAAGCATAAAAATCAACGATCATATTTAAATAAAATAATAATTTTAGATCGAAAGATTATTTATCAAGGCGTTTTAGTTCCAGTAGATTCCATCCGTACCGACCCCTCACCCGGTGGAGGCTATCGACGCGCAAGACGTGGGGTGAGAGGAATCCGGTCATCCCGCAGCGCTCGATCAAAGAGGGACGTCGAACAGTCGACGCCCCCATGACCGCTACCGAGCCTGAGAGCGATACCGATGACCAGCCGAACCCACAGCATCCTTGCCCTGCCGCATGCCGATAACCGCCTGCTGAGCACACAAGTCCCGACCCACGCCGATCTCCAGGCGGAACGCCTGCACCGCAAGCAACGCCTGGCCGCCGCCTACCGGCTGTTCGCCGAGCTGGGCTTCGAGGTCGGCGTCGCCGGGCATTTCACCGCCCGCGACCCGATCGAAACCGAGCATTTCTGGATCAACCCGCTGGGCGTGCCCTTCTCGCAGATCCGCGTTTCCGACCTGTTGCGGGTAAACGGCGAAGGCCAGGTCGTCGAAGGCGACGGCCTGCTCAACACCAGCGCCCTCGACCTGCACTACGAATTGCAGCGCGCCCGCCCCGAAGTGGTCGGCATTGCCCACGTGCATGGTTTCCATGGCCGCGTCTGGTCCTCTTTCGGGCGCCTGTTCGAGCCGATCATCGCGGAATCGTCGGCGTTCATCGACGATCAGGTGATCTTCGAGCGCAATGCCCTGCGCAATGCCAGCGGTGCCCTGGAGCAGGACCGCGAGATCGTCACCCGCGCCTTCGTCGAGCGCTTCGCCCAACACAACCTGCTGGTCTGGCAGAACCATGGCCTGTGGACCACCGGGGAAACCGTGGAAAGCGCGGCCTGGCGTTTCATCCAGGCCGACGACAGCGCCAAGGCACACCTGCTGGCCTATGCCGCCGGGCAACCGCTGGTGCCGGAGATCGACCCGGCGGACCGCGCCTCGAAGGAACGCCGCGAGTTCTTCGGCTGGCTGAATTTCCTCCCACTCTGGGACCGTATCCGCCTGCAACAGCCGGACCTGCTGGACTGACCGGGGAGCGACGAGCATGACCTCATTCGACCGCCGCACCCTGTTGCGCAACGGCGCCCTGCTGGCTGGCGCGGCGCTGCTGCCGGGACTGGCCAGCGCCGCCCGCCCGCAGCCGCTCCGGGTCTGGCGCTATAAAGGCAGCGCGGCCCACTTCCTCGAAGACGCCGGACAGGCGGCCACGCCCTATCCCGTGGAATGGGTGGATATCGGCGGCGGCAACCTGGTGCTCGAAGCCCTGACCAGCGGCAGCCTCGACTACGCCTTCATGAGCGAGATACCGCCGATCTTCGCCAGCATCGCCAAGGCGCCGCTGGCGCTGATCGCCAGCTACAGCGGCGACAACAACCAGAGCGGCATCGTCGTCAAGAAGAACGCCGGCATCGAGCATATCGGCGACCTCAGGGGCAAGCGCATCAGCTATGTACGCGCCACCAACACCCATTACCTGGTGCTCAACATGCTGCGCCAGAACGGCCTGTCCCTGAGCGATGTGCAGGCTATCCCACTGCCCGCGCAGGATGCCCTGACCGCGTTCCAGAACGGCCATATCGACGCACTGGTGACCGGGGGCATCAGCGCCATCCACGCTGAGGTCAACCTTGATGGCGTACTGCTGAAAAGCGCGGAAGGCTACTACTCCGGCAGTTTCCTCATCGCCAGCACCCGTGACGCCCTGGCAGACCCGACCCGGCGTGCCGCCATCGGCGATTTCCTGCTGCGGGAAAAGGCCACCTGGGCGTGGATCGAGAGCCATCCGCGGCAATGGGCCGAACGCAGCGAACGGCTGACAGGCATCCCTCGGGAACTCTACCTGCGCCAGTTCGAACGGCGCAGCCAGCCGGCACGGCTCAAGCTAGTGGAAGACTCGGACATCGAGGCACAACAGCAGGTGGCCGACCTGTTCCACGAAAGCGGGCTGATCCGCCAGAAAGTGGATGTACGCCCCCTGTGGGACAGGCGCTTCACCGAACTGCTGAGCTGAGGGCCTGGGCACACGCCACAACCAGGCACAGCCCCGACGAAACACACACGAACAACGGTGAAGGCCGCAACTTCACCGCCAGGGCCGGCTGTTGCCCGAAAAACAGCATGCAGTGCCTTGAGTACCCGTTGCCTCGCCTTAGCAGGCATGACGGTACAGGCAAGACCCTCAGGGAAAACCCGGGATTGCCTTCATTCAGGAAGAGCCAGCACGGCCAGGGAAGGCATGACAACCGGGCGCCAATGCCTGACGCCATATCCACAATGAGGGGAACCAGACATATGAATCGTTTACTGACATTCGCACCGGCGCTGCTCGCCGGTTACCTGCTCGCACCGCTGGCGGCCATCGCCGCGCAGAGCGACGACAAACTGGACACCGTGATCGTCACCGGCTCGCGCGGCAGCGAGGCGCGTACCGTCACCACCAGCCCTGCGCCCATCGACGTGATCGACGGCGCGCAGTTACAGAAAGACAGTTCTGGCAGCCTGCGTAACGCGCTGCAAAAAGCCTTGCCATCGTTCTCCCAGCGCCCATCGGGCTCGTCCAACGACAGCATCGCGCGGCCCTATAGCCTGCGTGGCCTGAACGGTTCCAACGTGCTGGTACTGGTCAACGGCAAGCGCCGGCACAACAGTGCGGTGATCAACCTCGACACCACCGCGGCCTACGGAACCAACCCGGTCGACTTGGACATGATCCCGGTCAGCGCCGTCGACCATATCGAGGTGCTGCGCGACGGCGCCTCGGCGCAATATGGCTCCGATGCCATCGCCGGGGTGATCAACATCATCCTCAAGCAGCAAGACAATGGGGGCTCGGTCAGCACTCAATACGGCGAGTACTACAAGGGCGACGGTGGCACCATTCGCCAGACTTTCAACAAGGGCCTGGAGTTAGGCGATGGCGGTTTCCTCAACCTCTCGCTGGATGCCAAGTCGCAGCAGACCGCCGTGCGCTCACGCGATGCGACGGGCGACATCTACGCGGCAGGCGATCCACGCAACGATACCGTCGATCGCAAGCTTCAGAAAAACGGTCTTCCGAAGATCAAGGGCATCAACCTCGGCTATAACGCAGAGCTGCCGATTAACGATGATCTGACGCTGTACTCGTTCTCAACCCTGAGCAAAAGAGATGCCCGCGGTGGGCAGAACTTCCGCAGACCGAACTCGATAAACATCGTCCCCGAGATTTATCCCGATGGCACCGCACCGTTCTACACCCTGGAAGAAACCGACTATCAGGTAGCGGCCGGCGGCAAAGGGGAACTGGTCGGCTGGAACTGGGATATCAGTTCCACCTTCGGCCGCGACAAAGGCCAGGCCGGTGCCGACGAGACCCTCAACGCCTCTCTCGGTCCAACCAGCCCGACTCACTTCGATACCTACACCAATTACTTCGACCAGTGGACCAACAACCTAGACGTAACTCGCGCTTTCGAGATCGGTCTGCCCAAGCCGCTACAAGTTTCCTGGGGAGCCGAGCATCGCCACGAGCGCTACAAGACCGAGTCAGATGATCCACTTTCCTACATCGATGGTGGTTTCCCCTACGCTCCCGGTGCCCAGGGCGCGATCACCTTGACACCGGAAGACGCCGGCCAGGCCAGTCGCAACAGTTACGCGGTCTACAGTGACCTGGGTATCAACCCGACCGAAAAACTCTACCTGGGCGTGGCAGGGCGCTTCGAAAAATATGACGACAGCGCTGGCAACACTACCAGCGGCAAGTTCACCGCACGCTACGACTTCACCCCGACCTTCGCCCTGCGCGGCACCCTGAGCAACGGCTTTCGCGCGCCCTCGCTGTCGCAATCGGTGTATGCGCAAACCTCCAACCAATACACCTCGGTCGGTGGCATTGCGCAGTTCGTCGAAGCCAAGACATTGCGCGTCGACTCCCCTCTGGCTAGGTACCTGGGCGCTGAAGACCTTAAGCCTGAGAAGTCGCGCAATATCAGTCTAGGCCTGACCTGGCAGCCACTACCCCAGGCGAACGTAACCCTCGATGCCTACCAGATCGAGATACGCGATCGTATCGCCCTGACCGGATTCCTCTACGGCGCTGGAGTCGATACGGCTTTGGTCAACTATGGCTACAAGGCCGGTTACCGGGTGAAGTACTTCACCAACGCCGCCGATACCACAACTCGCGGTATCGACCTGGTCACCGACTACAAGGTCGACTACGGCCAATTCGGCAAAGTCAAATACGGCGTGGCCTTCAACTACAACAAGACCGAGATTGACGACATCAAGGAAACCCCTGCCAGCCTGCGCGCGGCGGGCAATAACCTCGAACTGTTCGACCGTGTCGCCCAGGGCTACCTGACCGTTGCCAACCCGAAGACCAAGCTGATTCTCAGCGCCGACTGGCAGATCGAACGGTTCACCATCAACGCCGCCGTAACCCGCTACGACAAGGTCGTGGCCCGCGATGCTAACCCTGTCTACGACGTGACCTACGGCGCGAAGTGGCTGACCGATCTGGAGGTTGCCTACGCCGCCACCGACAACCTGGACGTGGCCGTCGGCGCCAACAACCTGTTCAACGTCAAGGCTGACGACAACGGCTTCCCGGCGGGTGACATCAACGGCTTCCCGCGTTTCGGCAGCATCTCGCCGTTCAACCCCTACGGCGGTTTCTGGTACGCCCGTCTCGCCTACAACTTCTGACCACGCAAGCCTCCTGCTCGCTGGGCTGGAGGCGAACCACGGGACACAGCTATGAACTCACCATCGAACACCATCATCCTCGGCGCTTTCGTTCCCGGCGTGCTGACCGGCGCGGCCTGGCGCCTGCCGGAAGCACCGAAGGACTCCTTCCGCAGCTTCGACCACTACCGCTACATCGCCGAGAAACTGGAAGCCGGGCGCTTCCATTCGCTGTTCTTCAACGACGGAGTCAAGGTCGACCTCGATCCCGGCCAGGAGAAAGGCCCCAACAGCGTACGCTGGGACCCGCTGGTACTGGCCCCGGCGCTGGCCCTGGTGACGCGCCATATCGGCCTGATCGCCACCGCCAGCACCACCTACAACGAGCCCTACAACGTAGCCCGCAAATACGCCTCGCTGGACCACCTGACCAACGGCCGCGCCGGCTGGAACCTGGTCACCTCGCTGGGCGGCGGGGAGAACTTCAACCGCAGCGAACACAGCCTGCACGGCGACCGCCACGAACGTGCCGAAGAGTTCTATGACGTGGTCAGTGGTCTGTGGGACAGCTGGGGCGACGACGCCTTCGTGCAGGACAAGGAAAGCGGCACCTGGCTCGACCTGGAGCAATTGCATGTGCTCGACCACCAGGGCAAGCACTTCCAGGTCAAGGGCCCGCTGAACGTTGCACGGCCGGTGCAGGGTTATCCGGTGATCGCCCAGGCTGGCTCCTCCGAGGCCGGCATCCGCCTGGGCGCGCGGGTTGGTGAGCTGATCTTCACCGCCCAGCAGACGATCGAGGAAAGCCGCGAGTTCTACGAGAACATCAAGGGCCAGGCGCTCGGTTTCGGCCGCTCGCGCGAGCACCTGAAAGTACTGCCGGGCATCTCCCCGGTGGTCGGCAAGACCCAGGCCGAAGCGGAAGCCAAGTACCAGCGCCTGCAAGAGCTGCTTGACCCGCAATCCTTTCTCAGCCGTATCTCCAAGTTCGCCAGCCTGGACTACGACCTCGCCGAACTGCCGTTCGACGAAGTGGTGCCGCTGCCGCCGGAGCACTTCAGCACCGACAGCCACCCGAGCCGGCAGAAGCTGGTCTACGACCTGATCCGCCGCGAACGGCCGACCGTGCGCCAGTTGTTCAACAAGCTCACGGCGGGCGGCCACCGGGTGCTGATCGGCACACCAGAGAGCATCGCCGACGACCTCCAGCACTGGTTCGAGGCCGGCGCCGCCGATGGTTTCAACGTGATGTTCTCCGGGCTGCACGCCGGCATCGACGACTTCGTCGACGGCGTGGTGCCGGAGTTGCAGCGACGCGGCCTGTTCCAGCGTGAATACGCCGGCACCACCCTGCGCGAAAACCTCGGCCTGCCCTATCGCCAAAACCGCCACCGCTGACCCACCACATCGGCCCACTTTCGAACTGCCTGGAGAACCCCATGAATCACCGCTCCCTGCCCTTCCTGCTGGCACTGGGCCTTGTCACCCTGGCCGGCTGCGACAGCGCCAGCGATGCCCCGCCAACCCCGGACGCGGCGCAAAACACCCCGGTCCACGGCGGTGTGCTCAAGGTCGCCTTCGACGGCGACCCGCTGTGCCTCGACCCGCACCAGGGCGGCAACAACACGGCGCTGAACGTGGGCCGGCAACTGACCGACTCCCTCACCGACCAGCACCCCGAGAGCAGCGAGATCGTGCCCTGGCTCGCGGAGCGCTGGGAGATCAGCGAAGACTCGCGGCGCTTCACCTTCCACCTGCGCGATGGCGTCACCTTCAGCGACGGCACGGCGGTGGACGGCGCGGCGGTCAAGGCCAACTTCGAGGCGATCCAGAAACTCGGTGCCCTGGCGCAACTCTCCGGCACCTACCTGGCCGGACTGAAGTCGATCGAGGTGCCGACACCGCTGAGCGTGGTGATCGAATTCGAGCAGCCCAATGCACAATTCCTCCAGGCCAGCTCGACCATGAGCCTTGGCCTGTTCGCCCGCAGCACCCTGGAGAAGAGCAGCGAGGAACGCTGCCAGGGCGCGCTGATCGGCTCCGGCCCCTTCGTGCTCGACAGCTTCGTGCACAACCAGCATGTAAAGCTGTCGCACCGCGCCGACTACGCCTGGCCTTCATCCCTGGCCCGGCACCAGGGGCGCGCCTGGCTGGACGGTATCGAATTCCTGGTGATCCCGGAGTCCGGCGTGCGCCTGGGCAGCCTGCTGTCGGGGCAGATCGACGTGAACACCAGTGTCGCGGTACAGGACGAAAGCATTCTCGAATCCCGCGCGATTCCCTTTCTCGCCCGCCCCAACCCCGGCATCGTATTCAACCTGGCGCCCAACGAAAGCCGCGCGCCGCTGGACGAAACGGCGGTGCGCCAGGCCTTGAACAAGGCGATCGACCGCAACCAGTTGCAAGGCATCATCTCCCGCCACCAGAAGCCCGCCAGCTCGGTGCTGGCCAGCAGCACGCCGTTCTACCGCGACTATTCCCAGTACCTGACCCATGACCCGCAGGGCGCCGGGCAACTGCTCGACGCCGCCGGCTGGCAACCGGGCAGCGACGGCATCCGCGTGCGCGACGGACAGCGCCTGTCGTTCCAGGTCGACTACTGGCAGGCCACCACGCCGGTGCTGGAGCTGGTGCAGCAGCAGTTGCGCCAGGTCGGCATCGAGTTGCGCCTGAACAAGAGCACCATCAGCCAGGTCAGCGCCAAGAGCAACGAGCGCGACTACAGCCTGTGGTTCTTCAACCTCACCCGCGCCGATGCCGACGTGCTGCGCACGGTGTTCCTCGCCTCGGGACGCAACGTCAACGAGCGGGCCTACACCGAGGTCGACCGCCTGCTGGAAGAGTCCTCACGGGTGCTGGAGCCTGAGCGCCGCCGCGAGCTGGTGGAAGCCGCCAGTCGCTTGCTGATCGAGGAAGGCCATGTGCTGCCGCTGTTCGAAGCCGCCACCGTGACCGCCTTCGGCTCGCAGGTGCAAGGTCTGCACTATGAAGCATCGACCCGCCTGCAATTCTTCGACACCTGGCTGGCACCACGATGAGCGCTGATGCCTCCATCACCGCGCCACAGCACTGGCGACGCTGGACGCCACGGCTGCTGGCGTTGCTCGGCCGACTGGGGCAGGCGCTGTTCGTGCTCTGGGCCGCCTTCAGCCTGTCGTTTCTGATCCTCTATGCGCTGCCCAGCGATCCGGTGAGCATCATGCTCAACCAGAACGGCGAAATGAGCGCCACCGACCAGGCCCAGGTCGCGGCCCTCAAGGCCCGTTACCACCTGGACCAGCCGCTGCCGGTGCAATACGCCATCGCCCTGTGGCAGGCCGTGCAACTGGACCTCGGGCAGTCGATCCAGAGCGGCCAGGCCGTCACCCAGGCACTCTGGCAGGCCCTGCCTGGCACGGCGGCACTGGCCGCCGCGGCCCTGCTGCTGGCGCTGCCGGTCGGTGTCGGCCTGGCGCTGCTGGCCAGCCGGGTACGCGGCCCGCGCCTGCGCGAAGGCCTGCTGGCGCTGCCTTCCGTGGCGGTTTCGTTGCCGACCTTCTGGGTCGGGCTGTTGCTGCTGCAATGGCTGTCGTTCCGTATCCCGCTGTTCCCGGCCATGGGCAACCAGGGGCTGGCGGCGCTGGTGCTGCCCGCGTTGACCCTGGCCATTCCCACCGCAGCCGTGATCGCCCAGGTGCTGGCGCGCTCCATCGCCGGCGTACTGCAACAGCCCTTCGTCAGCGCCCTGCGCAGCAAGGGCGTAAGCCATAACCGACTGCTGTTCGCGCACGTGTTGCACAACGCGGCCATCCCGCTGCTGACCCTGGCCGGCGGCATCATCGGCAACCTGCTGGCCGGTGCGGTGGTCACCGAAACGGTGTTCTCCCGCGACGGTATCGGCCGCCTGGCGCAAGGTGCGGTGGCCAGCCAGGACATTCCCATGGTGCAAGGCGTGGTGCTGCTGGCAGCGGCGATCTACATCCTGGTCAACCTGCTGGTGGACGCGCTCTATCCCCTGCTCGACCCGCGTATCGCACTGGGGAAACGCTCATGAACCTGCGTATGCATCGTTTGTGGTGCGCACGGCGCACCGGAACGTCCCTCGCCCAATTTCCACGACGCACGCCATGCATGGCCCCGCCAACGCGTCCATCGCACTACGGATGGCCCTTATGAGCAGCCTTTCCATCACCCTCCCAGCCGCCCGACACCTGCCACGCCCGGCCTTGCTGCTGAGCCTGACAGTGCTCGCCCTGGTGCTTGGCTGGGCACTGTTTCCCGGCCTGTTCAGCCGTATCGACCCGCTGCTGGCAGTGCCGGCCAAGGCATTGCAGGCGCCCTCCGCCGAACACTGGTTCGGCACCGACCACCTCGGTCGCGACCTTTATAGCCGCACCGTGCATGGCGCCAGCCTGTCGCTGCGCGCCACCACCCTGGCGGTACTGATTGCCCTGCTGGTGGGCGGCGCGTTGGGGCTGATCGCCGGGTATTTCTCCGGGCGGCTGGATGCCCTGCTGATGCGCCTGGTCGAAGTGCTGATGGCGATCCCCTCGCTGCTGCTGGCGATGGCGGTGATCACCGTACTCGGCTTCGGCACGCTGAACATCGCCCTCGCGGTCGGCCTGTCCTCGGTGGCGACCTTCGCCCGCCTGAGCCGTGGCGAAGTGCTGCGCTGGCGTGGCAGCACCTTCGTCGAGGCGGCCATCGCCAGCGGCGTCGGCCATGGCGCCATCATCCTCCGGCATATCCTGCCGCATACCGCCGGCCCGGTGCTGGCGCTGGCCGCGCTGGAGTTCGGCGGCGCCGTACTGGCGGTTTCGGCGCTGAGCTTCCTCGGCTTCGGCGCCCCGCCACCCCAGCCGGAGTGGGGACTGCTGATTTCCGAGGGGCGCAATTTCATCGTCGCCGCCTGGTGGTACACCACCCTGCCGGGGCTGGTGGTCGCCAGCGTGGTGCTGGCTGCCAACCAGATCGCCCGCGCCATGCAGAGAGCCTGGGGAGAAAACCGATGAGCGAGACATTGCTGGAGATCAGCGGGCTGTCGATTGACTACCTCGAAGCGGACGGCACGCAGCCTGGCGTGCGCGAGATCGACCTGCACGTGCGGCGCGGCGAATTCGTCGCCATCGTCGGCGAGTCCGGCTCGGGTAAATCCACCACGGCGGCGGCGCTGATCGGCCTGCTGGCCGACAATGCGCGCATCACCGCCGGGCACATCGACTTCGAAGGCCTGGCGCTGCACGACCTCGACGAGCGCCACTGGCGCCAATTGCGCGGCGGCCGTATCGGCTTCGTGCCGCAGGACCCCGGCCTGTCGCTGGACCCGGTCAAGCGCATCGGCGGCCAACTGGTCGAGGCCATGCGCATCCATGGCGTGGCACACGCGGTCGCGCGCCGGCGCAGCCTGGAGCTGCTGCGCCAGGTCGGCCTGCGTGATGTCGAGCGCCTGGCGCGACGCTATCCCCATGAACTGTCCGGTGGCATGCGCCAGCGTGTGCTGATCGCCATCGCCCTGGCCAACGAACCGACGCTGATCATCGCCGACGAACCGACCAGCGCCCTCGACGTGACAGTGCAGCGGCAGGTGCTCGACCACTTGCAGCAACTGGCGCGCAAGCGGCAGATCGCCGTGCTGCTGATCACCCATGACCTCGGCGTGGCGATGGACCGTGCCGAGCGGGTGATCGTCATGCAGCAGGGACGCATCGTCGAACGTGGCAGCACCCGGGAGATTTTCCTGCGCCCACGCCACCCCTACACCCGCCGCCTGCTGGAAGCCGCTCCCAGCTTTGCCCAGACGACCGCCAGCGAGCGCCGACCACACCAGGACGGACCAGCTCTGCTCAGCGTCAGCGGTCTCGGCAAGCAGTTCGCCCACTGGCACGAAACGCTGCCGCCCGCGGTCGCCGACGTGTCTTTCGAAGTGCCGCGCGGCGGCACCCTGAGCCTGGTCGGCGAGTCCGGCTCGGGCAAGTCCACCACCGCGCGCATGATCCTGCGCCTGGAGCGCCCGAGCAGCGGCGGCATCCGTTTCGACGGCGAGGACGTGCTCGCCTACGCCGCCGCCGGCCTGCGCAACTACCGGCGCCGTGTACAGGTGGTCTACCAGAATCCCTACGCCTCGCTCGACCCACGCTTCACCCTGGCGCAGATCATCAGCGAGCCGCTGCGCGCCTTCGCCGTCGGTGACCGCACCAGCCAGCGGCAACGGGCGGCGCAACTGCTGGAGCGGGTCGGCCTGCCGGCGCACACCCTCGACAGCCGCCCCGGTCGGCTTTCCGGTGGCCAGCGCCAGCGCGTGGCCATCGCCCGGGCGCTGGCGCTGGAGCCGGAACTGCTGGTGCTCGATGAACCGCTGTCGGCCCTGGATGCCTCGGTGCAGAAGCAGATCCTCGACCTGCTGGCCGAACTGCAACGGGAACTGGGCCTGAGCTACCTGTTCATCTCCCACGACCTGGCGGTGGTGCGACAGATATCGGACCGGGTGGTGGTCATGCAGGCTGGCCGCGTGGTCGAGCAAGGCGACAGCGAACGGCTGTTCGAGTCCCCCGCCAGCGACTACACCCGGCGCCTGCTCAGCGACGTACCGGGCCAGCGCTACCTGGACAGCCTGGATTTCCTGGTGGCGATCTGACGGGGCAGCGCTCCCCGCCAGGGTGGCGACGTTGTCCAGGCCGTGAATCAGTCCAAATGGACTATGGAAGTTGTGCTTACAGTTTCTATAACCTGAGGATTGGAAAACTCCCACTCTTGCATACCGCCCAGGCAGTTGCCTGGCGAACGGTCACTTAGGCGCGCGCCGGCTCTCGGGCAAGGTGCGCCGCCCAATACCCGGCACACCTCGACACGGGAGCCCACCGGGCTTGAGTCGAAACGGCGGCCCTGACGAGTGAGACCATTATCGGGTTGCCGACCGCCGGGTATGCAGCAACGACTGCACAGGCAGCGGAAAAGCCATTCATTGCCGTCCAGCAATAATAAAGGAAACCACCATGGGTGCCCCCACCAAGCGTGACCAGACTCCAGCCGTTCGTTTCGCGCCGCTGCCTTTGGCCATCAGTCTTGCTATCACGGGTGCCCTGGGCAGCTTCGCCAGCACCCCGGCCTTCGCCGACTGTCCCCAGGGCTTCCCGGCCGACGGCAGCACGGTGATCTGCAGCGGCACGATTCAGGGCTATTCCGCCTTCGGCAACGACCTGGTCTTCAACATCCTCAGCGCGTCCGTGGTCAAATCCGGTGCAGAGGGCATGCCGTCGATGAGCTTGGTTGGCACCAACATCACGGTGAACAATGCCGGCCACTTCGACCCGACGGGCGGCAGCACCTTCACACAGCCGACCACCGGGTTGAAGATGGAAGGGATCGGTGCGTCCAACCTGACCATCACCAACAGTGTCGGCTCATCCATCCGCGGCGCCTCGGGTAACCTTTCGGCCGCTCTGGCCTCCTTCGATGGCATGGCCATCGACGTATTGAACTCCAGCGCAGGCCTGACCAGCATCACCAACAGCGGCATCATCAACTCCATAACCCTGTCGGGTACCACCGCGTCCGCCGAGATGAGGCCGGTGGTGGCCATCTATGGCGGAGGCGTGGTCAATTTCGTCAACAATGGCACCATCAACGGCAGGGTCGCCTTCGAAAGTTCCAGCACAGGCAACACCTTCACCAACACCGGCTCGATCCTGGGCAGCCTGTCGCTCGGCGCAGGTGGCAACAACCGCTTTATTGCCGTCACCGCTAGCGTGGTGTCCGCCAACGGCGCCAGTGCTGCGGCCCTGGGCAACAGCATTGGGGTCAACCTGGAATTCGCCCCGGTCGGGGTCATCGATGGCGGTGCGAACGGCAACAACACCCTGACCTTGCGCAACGCCATCAATAGCGGCACCGTCGGCACCGGTACGATCTCCTCGACGGTCTACACCAACTTCAGCAACCTGGTGGTGCAGAGCGGCTCCTGGGACGTCACCGGGGCGCTGCTGAGCGGCGCCACCACCAGCGTCAGCCTGGCGGGCGGAGCGCTGACGGTCAACAATGACGCCTTCGCCGGCACTGGCACGATCTCGGCCTCCGGCGGCACGCTCAGCAGCTCGGCCACCTTGCTGACGCTGGGCAACGACATCGAGCTGGGCATCAACGTCCCGGCGGGGAGCAGTGGCCTGATCCTCAGCGGTTCCAACGAAATCACCCTCAACGGCGTGATCTCCGGCGCCAACGCCTTCCTGATCAAGGACGGCGCCCACGTGCTGCGCCTCAATGGCGTCAACACCTACAGCAACGGGACCATCCTCAACGGCGGCACCACCATCGTCGGCACCAGCCAGGCCTTCGGTACCGGTGACATCTCCATCGGTACCACCGCGCGCATCGACTCCAGCACCGTGGTGACCCTGGACAACAACATCAACATGGGTGATAGCCTGATCTTCGGCGGCAGCAACGACCTGCGCCTCAACGGCGCGATCACTGGCAGCGCCAGCAACAAGCTGACCAAGACGGGCAGCGGCAACCTCACCCTGGGCGGCGCGAACAGTGCGTTCGCCGGTGGCATCGACCTCAACGCCGGCACCCTGACCGTCGCCAGCAGCGGTGCGCTGGGCAGCGGTACGCTCACCGCCACTGGCAACAGCCGCCTGGCCGTCACCTCGGCGCAGACGATCAGCTCCGCGATGACCGTCAACAGCGGTGCCACCCTGGACTTCGACACCACGGCCGCGACTACCCACAACGGCGGCATTTTCGGTACCGGCACCCTGGCCAAGACCGGCTCGGCAGACTTGCTGCTGACCACGACCAACAACTTCACCGGCAACTGGGACGTTCGCGAAGGCTCGCTGACCACAACGGCGGTCAACGCCCTGGGCAGCGATCCCGGTCTCAATGTCGCCAGCGGCGCCAGCGTCAGCCTGGGCGGCAACACCGACCTCACGACCCTGAGCGGCAGCGGCCTGGTAAGCACCGACTCACGCGTGACCGTCGGTTACGCCAACGTCAGTTCGACCTTCAACGGCCAGATCACCGGCCTGGGCAGCCTGCTCAAGGTCGGCAGCGGCACCATGACCCTCGGCGGCATCAACACCTACACCGGCGCCACCACGATCAACGTCGGTCGCGTCAATGTCGCGGCCGGCGCCAGCCTGGCCAGCAACCTGGTGACCGTCAGCACCGGCGGCACCCTCGGCGGCAGCGGTACCGTGAACGCGGTGACCGTCGGTATCGGCGGCCGCCTGGCCCTGAGCAGCGGCAGCACCCTGACCACCGGCTCCCTGACCCTGAGCAGCGGCGCGATCCTCGACCTCGCGCTGAGCGCGCCGACCCTGATGCCGATGCTCAACATCGTCGGCAACCTGTCGATCACCGCCAGCACCTTCAACATCACCGATGCCGGCGGCCTGGCCAACGGCAACTACCGCCTGTTGAACTACAGCGGCGGCCTGACCGGCACCAACCTCACCGCCGGCAGCACCCCCTCCGACCTGCTGTCGACCGACATCGGCCGGGTGTTCGACATCGCCGGCAAGACCCTCACCCTGGTGATCAACTCGCCAACCCTCGGCACCCAGTACTGGGACGGCAACAACACCCTGGCCAACGGCGTCATCGAGGGCGGCAGCGGCGTGTGGAGCTCCAGCGCGTCGAACTGGACCAAGGCCGATGGCAACACCAACCAGGCCTGGGCGGGCAAAACCGCGGTGTTTGCCGGCAGTACCGGCGTGGTGCTGGTCCAGGGGCAGCAGTTGGTCAACGCGCTGCAGTTCAAGACCGACGGCTACGTCCTCGTCCAGGGCGCGGCGGGCGCCCTCGACCTGGTCAATGGCACCGGCGGCACCGCCAGCGTGGTGACCGGCACCGGCATCAGCGCACAGATCGCCACGAGCATCAGCGGCACGGGCAAGCTCACCAAGAGCGGCGGCGGTACCCTGATCCTCAGCGGCAGCAACAGCTACAGCGGCGGTACCGTGCTCAGCGCCGGCACCCTGGTGGTGCGCAGTGACAGCGCCCTGGGCACGGGCAACCTGGTGCTGGGCAGCGGCACCACGCTGGTGGCCGACTCGTTCCCACCTTCCCTGAGCAACGCCCTGGTCACCAATGGTGTTTCCACCTTGCAGGTCAGCGTCAGCCGCCTGACCCTCGGCGGCGTCATCAGTGGTGCCGGCGGCCTGATCAAGACCGGCAGCGGCACCCTGGTACTGAACGGCAGCAACACCATGCTCGGCAATTTCAACCTGACTGCCGGTGGCCTGACCATTGGCAACGGGCTGGCGCTGGGTTCGGGGTCGCTGGTCACCAGCACCGGCACCACCCTCGACGCCGGCCTGCCCGGGGTGAGCGTCGACAACAACGTGGTGATCAACGGCGACCTGACCTTCCTCGGCAACCGCGACATGTCCCTCGGCGGCGTGATCTCGGGCACCGGCAACCTGATCCACAACGGCGGCAACGCCCTCAACCTGACCGGCGCGAACACCTTCGACGGCACCCTCACCCTCAAGGGCGGCACCCTGCGCCTGGGGCAGAACACCTCGCTGGGCAACGCCCAGCTCAATGTCACCGGCTCCGCCACCCTGCAGAGCGCCGCCAACATCAGCGTGGCCAACGCGGTGGACCTGGGCGCGATGCTGACCGTGACCGGCAGCAACGACCTGAACCTGAGCGGCGTGCTCACGGGCGCGGGCGAACTGCGCAAGAGCGGCACCGGCACCCTGAACCTGTCCGGCAACAACCAGGCGCGCACCGGCACCACCGAGATCGACAACGGCACCCTGCGCCTGGGCCATGCCAATGCCCTGGGCAGCGGCAACCTGAGCGTCAACGGCATCGCCACGCTGGAAAGCAGCAGTGCGCTGACCGTGGCCAACGCCGTGGATATCAGTGGCGTGATGACCGTGGGCGGTAGCAACGACCTGACCCTGAGTGGCGTGCTCAGCGGCAGCGGCGGCCTGACCAAGAGCGGTACCTCGACCCTGACCCTGGGCGGGGTGAACACCTTCGGCGGCACCTACCAGATCAGCGCCGGACGCCTGGTCAGCAACGTCGCCTCCGGCCTGGGCGCACCGAGCCAGGTCAACGTCGCCTCCGGCGCAACCTTGCAGATCGTCCAGGGCGGCAGCATCGGCCGTCTGGACGGCGCGGGCGCGGTCCAGCTCGACGCGGGCAACTTCTCCGTCGGTGCGGGCAGCTTCGGCGGGGCGCTCAGCGGCAGCGGCAACCTGGTCAAGACTGGCACCGGTACCTTGCGCCTCAATGGCAACAGCAACTTCTCCGGCGCCACCACCATCGATGGCGGTGTCCTGCTGGTCGATGGCACTCTCGGTTCCGGTAGCGTCCTGGTGAACAGCGGTGCCTACCTGAGCGGTGTCGGCACCCTGGTGGGCGCGGTGACCGTGGCCGATGGCGGCCACCTCGACCTTGCCGGCGGCTTCGTGATGAACCTCGGCTCGCTGGTGCTGAACAACGACTCCAATATCGACGCTACGCTGGGCGCGGCGATTCCGGGTGCGGCCGGCCTGGCCAACGTGGCCGGCAACCTGACCCTGGACGGCAAGCTCAATATCAGCAACGGCGGTGGTTTCGGTGCAGGTGTCTACCGCCTGTTCGACTACGGCGGCCTGCTGACCAACAACGGATTGGTGATCGGCACCCTGCCGAACGGCGTTCCGGCCAATGAGTTGGTCGTGCAGACCAACGTCGCCGGCCAGGTCAACCTGGTGGTGGGCGCTCCGTTCGACGTGCGCTTCTGGGATGGTTCGGAGCTGTCTGGCAACGGCAGCATCGAGGGCGGCAACGGCACCTGGAACAGCACCGCCACCAACTGGACCGGCGCCAATGGCAACCTGAACTCCGCCTGGCTGGATACCTTCGCGGTGTTCCAGGGCACTGCTGGGTTCGTCGACCTGACCAGCGCGCAGCGGGTCACCGGCCTGCAGTTCGTCACCAGCGGCTACAACCTCTACGGCAGCGGTGCCGGTGAGCTGGTGCTGGTCAACGGCAGCAATGGCGCGACCAATGTCCGCGTGGACAGCGGCGTGACCGCTGACCTGGACGTGAACATCAGCGGTGCCGGAACACTCAACAAGCTCGACAGCGGTACCCTTGTCCTCAATGGCAGCAACAGCTACAGCGGCGGCACGCTGCTGGCGGGTGGCCGGCTGGTTGTCGGCAACGACAACGCCCTGGGCAGTGGCAGCCTGCGGGTGACCACGGATGCCAGCTTCGCCAGCAATCGTCCCGTCAGGCTGGCCAACGATGTGATCCTTGACGCTGACCTGACCTTCAATGGTGCCGGTGGCCTGACCCTGGACGGTGCGATCAGTGGCAGCAAGGGGCTGATCAAGGAAGGGGCCATGACCACCCTGGTGCTGAACGGCAGCAGCAGTTACGCCGGCGACACCGTGCTCGACGCCGGCACCTTGCGGCTGGGCCACAACGACGCGCTGGGCAGCAGCGTGCTCAAGGTCACGGGCAGCGGTACGCTGCAAACCGTTGGCGTGACCGAGGTGAGCAACCGCCTGCAGATCGATGACAACCTCACCTTCGACAGCGCCGACAGCGTGAGCCTTTCCGGCCGCCTGGGCGGCGGTGGCGTGTTGACCAAGACGGGTACCGGTACGCTCACCTTGAGTGGTACCAATGACTTCCTTGGACAGATGAACATCTCCACTGGCCAGGTGACCCTGCAGGGCATCACCGGACTGGGGGCGCCCAGTGTCAACCTGCAGAGCGGCACCGTTCTGAAGGTCGCAGCCAACAGCACGCTGAACCAACTCACCGGCAGTGGCAACGTGGAGCTGGCCAACTCGACCCTGACGGTGAACGGGGGAGGACTCGGCGGCAGCTTCAGCGGCAGCGGCCACCTGACCAAGGTCGGCAATGGCAGTCTGATGCTTGCCGGCAACAGTGCGATTGGTGGCGCGCTCACTGTTTCCGCTGGCACCGTGGGAATCCTCGGCCCCTATGTCTTCAGCGCATCCGCCGTGAACGTTGCCAGTGGCGCGAGCCTGACCGGGCTCGGTGGCGCAACCTTCGACAGCACCGTGAACGTCGCCGACGGTGGCAGTCTCGGTCTCGCCAGTGGCAACACGATGATCACTGGCGCCCTGAACCTGAGTGCCAACTCCATACTCGCGGCTTCCCTCGGTGCGCCCGTCGATGGCGCGCCAGGCCTGCTGCGGGTCAATGGCAACCTGGTGCTGGACGGCAAACTCGACGTTACCGATATCGGCGGCTTCGGCATGGGCGTGTACCGCCTGATCGACTACACCGGTACCCTGACCGACAACGGCCTGAGCGTCGGCACCATCCCGGGCGGCCTGGCCACCAGCGACCTGGAAGTGCAGACCAGCACCGACAAGCAGGTCAACCTGGTGGTCGGCGGCGCAGCCGGTAATGTGCTGTTCTGGGACGGCAACACCACCAGCAACGGCATCATCGAGGGCGGCAGCGGCACCTGGGGCACGACCGGCAACTGGACCACCGCCAGCGGCAACTTCAACCAGGCCTGGCTTGATGGCGCCTTTGCGGTGTTCCAAGGCACGGCAGGCAGCGTGACGGTGGACGGCCTGCAGAACACCACCGGCCTGCAATTCCTCACTGATGGCTACACCCTGGCGAACGGCACGGGTGACGGTCTGAACCTGGTCAACGGCGTTACCGGCTTCACCGGCGTGCGCGTGGGCAGCGGCAACACCGCGACCCTCGCTGTCGCCCTGAGCGGCAATGGCACCCTGAACAAGCTGGAGAGCGGCACCCTGGTGCTCAACGGCGATAACAGCTACAGCGGTGGCACCTTGCTCAACGGCGGCACCCTCGTCGTGGGCAGTGACCTGGCCCTGGGCAGCGGCAGCCTGACCGCCGCCAACGGCACCGTGCTGGACAACAACCGTGTGTTCAGCCTGGGCAACGCGGTGGTGCTCAACGGCGGGTTGAGCCTCGCCGGCAGCAATGACCTGAGCCTGAGTGGCGTGATCAGCGGCAGCGGCACCCTGGTCAAGAATGGCAACACCACGCTGACCCTGAACGGCAACAACAGCTACCAGGGCGGCACCCTGCTCAACGCAGGCAGCCTGATCCTGGGCCACAACACGGCCCTTGGCAGCGGCGCGCTGAGCGTGCTGGGCAACACCAGCCTCGACACCAGCGCCGACCTGCACGTGGGCAACGCCATCGCCATCGCCTCGCAACTGACCCTCACCGGCAGCCACGACCTGACCCTGGGCGGCGTGCTCAGCGGCAACGGCAGCCTGATCAAGAATGGCCAGGGCGACCTGATCCTCGGCGGTGCCAGCACCTTCAGCGGCGCGACGTCGGTCAACGCCGGCAACCTGATCGTCAACGGCAGCCTCGCCAGCGCCAGCGTGCAGGTCGCCAGCGGCGCCGGTCTCGGCGGGGGCGGCACCCTGACGGGGGCCGTGAGCCTTGCCGATGGCGCCAGCCTCAACGTCGGCAGCGCCACCGCACCGCTGACCGTGGGCAGCCTGGCGCTGGCATCGGGCAGCAACCTGAACTTCGCCCTTGGCGCGCCGGGCAGCACGACTTCGCTGGTCAAGGTCAGCGGTGACCTGACCCTCGACGGCACCCTCAACATCAGCAACGCCGGCGGTTTCGGCATCGGCGTCTACCAACTGTTCACCTACGGCGGCAGCCTGACCGATAACGGCCTGACCCTCGACGACCTGCCGACCGACTTCGTCGCCAACCAGATGACCCTGCAGACCAACCTGGCCAACCAGGTCAACCTGGTGGTGGACAACAACGACGGCAACCTGCTGTTCTGGAACGGCACCAAGACCAATGCCGACGGCACCATCGCGGGCGGCAGCGGGGTCTGGGGGCCCGATACCAACTGGACCAACTCCAGCGGCAAGAAGAACGACGACTGGAGCGGCGGCCAGTTCGCCGTGTTCGGCGGTGCCAGCGGCACGGTCACGGTGTCGGGTGTGCAAACCTTCTCGGGTATCCAGTTCATCACCGATGGCTATGTGCTCGACGGCGGCGACGGCGATGCGCTCGAGGCGGTCAACGCGCCGGATGGCAGCCCGGCAATACTGCGCGTTGCCGACAGCAGCATGGCAACCATCCATACGGCGATCATCGGCACAGGCGGTATCGAGAAACTCGATACCGGCACCTTGTTCCTCACCGGCAGCAACAGCTACAGCGGCGGTACGACCATCAGCGGCGGTACGCTGATGGGCAACACCAGCAGTCTGCAGGGCAATATCGTCGACAACGCCAGCCTGATTTTCCAGCAGGACAGCGACGGCACTTTCGACGGCACCCTCAGTGGGACCGGCGAAGCCATCAAGCGCGGTGCCGGCACCCTGTTGATGACCGGCTACAACGACTTCAGCGGCAACTTCATCATTCAGGAAGGTGTGCTCGAAGTCGGCCGGACCGCCGCGCCGGTGGCCAGCGTGGCGCGCGTTGCCCGCTTCTCGCTGCTCGCCGCACCCGTTGGCGACGTGCTGGCGGCCAACGTCGTGGTCAACCAGAACACCGCGCTGACGGGCACCGGCAGCGTCGCCAGCATCCTCAACAGAGGCGTCGTACACCCCGGCGCCAACGGCAACCTGACCGTCACCGGCAACTTCACCAACACCAGCGACGGCACCCTGAGCATCGCCCTGACGCCGCTGCCGACCAGCCACCTGGACGTCGGCGGCAGCGCCAGCCTGGCCGGGAAACTCAATGTGTTCGCCATCGCGCCCTACAGCGGCGACACCACCTATACCCTGCTCACCGCTGCGGGAGGCATCAGCGGCACCTTCGACGAAGATAACGTCGACAGCCTTGGCAACAGTGGCCTGGCATTCATCGACACCGTACTGGACTACGGCACCAACGACCTGACCCTGTCGGTCAGCCGTAACGCCGTCGCCTTCGCCGATGTCGCCGAAACCGCCAACCAGCGCAGCACCGCCGCCGCCCTGGAGTCGTCCGGCGCACCGGCCAGCCTGCGCAGCGAGATCACCAGCCTCGACCGTGCGTCCGCCGTGGCCGCCTTCGACAGCCTCTCCGGCGAGATCCATGCCAGCACCGCCAGCGTGCTGCTGGAAGACTCCCGCCACCTGCGCAACAGCCTGACCGACCGCATGCGCCAGGCCGACTGTGGCGACGACCCGCGCAGTGTGCTGGCGCCGAGCGGCAACCAGCAGCAGAGCAGTTCCGGCTGCCAGGGCCAGGGCGTGGGCTGGATGAGCGTACAAGGCGCCTGGGCCGATCATGACGGCAGTCATGGCGCGGCCAGTGTGGATCGCGACCTCAGCGGCTTCATGCTGGGCTACGACAACGCCCTCAACGACCAATGGCGCGCCGGTATCGCCGCGGGCTACAGCAACACCGACCTGAAAACCCAACGCCATGGCGATGCCTCGGTCGACAGCTACCACCTGGCCAGCTACCTGAACTACCAGCAGGACGCCTTCTCGGCACGCCTGGGTGCCGGTTACAGCTGGCATGACATCGAGACCAAGCGCCAGGTCAGCGCCGGCGGCTACAACGCCGAGCAGAAGGCCAAGTACAAGGCCGGTACGGCGCAGGTGTTCGGCGAGGTGGCCTATGCCGTCAAAGCCGCAGGCGTGGCACTGGAACCGTTCGCCGGCGTAGCCCACGTTCGCCACGACAGCGACAAGGGCCGCGAGAAAGGTGGCGACGGACGCCTGGAAACCAGCAGCGAACAGAACACCACCTTCACCACCGTGGGTCTGCGCGCCGGCAAGGCGTTCACCCTGGACAACGGCACCACCCTGACCCCGCGCGGCAGCCTCGGCTGGCGTCATGCACTCGGCGACACCCGCCCGGATGCGGACCTGCGCTTCATCGAGGGCGGTGCGGCGTTCAGCAGCCAGGGCGTGGTAATCGCCCGCAATGCGGCGGTGGTCGAGGCCGGGCTGGACGTCGGCATCGGCGAGCACGGCAAGCTGGGGATCGGCTACAACGGACAACTGTCCAGCGACAGCCGCGACCATGGCATCAGCGTGAGCTTCAGCCTGGGCTTCTGAGCTGCAGGCCTTTCAACGTGTCGTGTAGCGCTTGCCGGCGAGGCGGGTGGCGCTACCGACACTGCAGGGATTCCCGCCTGTCCGGTACGTATTCTGCCTGGTCCACGACGCGGTGGCCTTACGCTCACCGTTCCTGTGCACATGCCGGGTGACGGCCAAGGGCATCTGGCAGCGCAAACCTGAAAATGCAAATATCGAATATAAAATAATAAATAACATTCGTTATTTTAATTATCAGAATAGAACGACAGGGTATTTCACAAGCCCCTGCGGCTTGCCTAAGGTACGCCCTCAGCGCCTGAACATGAGGGATCGAGAATGCCTGAAGCCCACCGCCAACCCCGCTGGCAACAACGCTATGGCGACGCCGCCACAGCCCCGCCGCAGTCCGACAATGCCTTGATCGAACAGTTGCTGGGGCACCGCAGCGTGCGCGCCTACCTGGACCAACCGCTGCCCGAAGGCACCCTGGAAACCCTGCTGGGTGCGGCACAATCGGCCGCGACGTCATCCAACCTGCAAGCCTGGAGCCTGCTGGCGGTCGAGGATCGCCCACGCAAGGAGCGCCTGGCGGCACTGGCCAACAACCAGGCACATATCGTCCAGGCGCCGCTGTTCCTGGTGTGGCTGGCCGACTTCGCGCGCGTGGCGCGCCAGGCCGAGCGTCATGACCGGGAACTGCACGCCGTCGAATACCTGGACAGCCTGCTGGTGGGCGGTCTCGACGCGGCCCTGGCGGCGCAGAACGCGGTGCTCGCCGCCGAAGCGCTGGGCCTGGGCACCGTCTATATCGGCGCCCTGCGCAACAACCTGCAAGCCGTGATCGATGAATTGCAGTTGCCGCCCCTGGTCTTCCCGGTGTTCGGCCTGTGCGTCGGCTACCCGGACCCGACCCTGCCGGCCGCCATCAAGCCTCGCCTGCCGCAGTCGGTGGTGCTGCACCGGGAAACCTACCGCCTCGACGAACAGGAGCCCCGGCAACTGGACGACTACGACCGCCAGGTCGAGGCCTTCTACCGTGCCCAGGGGCTGGAAAACCCTGCCTGGAGCCGACAGGTCATCGAGCGCCTGGCCAGCGTGGACAGCCTGCATGGCCGCGAGCGGATCGCCCAGGTGCTGCACCGACAGCGACTGGCCTTGAGCTGAGCGACGACTTGCAACGGTGCGCGCGGCGCACCCTACGGAGGGCCCACACGGCCCCATTACCGACCGGATACCCCTGATGAGCGTCATAGCCCTGGAACACCCACGTCCCGCACCCACCGTTGAGGCCTCGGCCTTCAAGCAGGCGATGCGCAACACCGCCGCCTCGGTGAATATCGTCACCTGCGCCGGCAGCGACGGCGACTACGGCCTGACCGCCACCGCGTTCAGCTCGATCACCGCCGACCCGCCCACTGTACTGATCGCAGTCAACAGTGGCGCCAGCCTCTACCGCCACCTGATCGAGCAGAAGCGCTTCTGCGTCAATGTCCTGCACGCCGACGACGAAGCCATCGCCACCGATTTCGGTGGTCGCCTGCCCGCCGAGCAGCGCTTCGGCAAACATGCACATGCCTGGCGCCGGCTGGACAGTGGTAACCCGGCCCTGCTCGCCAGCAGTGCCGGCTTCGACTGCCGTATCACCGACGTCAACCATGTCGGCACGCACCTGGTGGTGATCGCCGAGGTGCTGGAATGCTGGCACTCCGAGCAGGCTCCCCTGCTCTACTCCTCGGGCCGCTACGGTCGTTTCTCCTGAACGGCGGTTCCACTCGGCAGCACGCCACGCAGTCGCCGCACGGTACCGGCGAAGAGGCCCGCTTCGAGCGCAAGGTGCCGATGATCATCGGCTGCGCGCTGTTCATGGAGTTGCTCGACTCCACCGCGGTGCTGACGGCGCTGGCACAGATCGCCGAGGATTTCGGCGAGTCCAGCGTGCACATGAACCTGGTGGTTTCGCTGTACCTGCTGGCCGTGGCGATGTTCATCCCCATCAGCGGCTGGCTGGCCGAGCGCTACGGACCGCGCCGGGTGTTCGTCCTCGCCATCCTGCTGTTCATGGCCAGTTCGCTGGCCTGCGCCGCGTCCGCTTCGCTGTTGCAACTGTCGCTGGCACGCTTCTGCCAGGGCATGGCCGGCGCCATGATGGTGCCGGTCGGCCAGGTCATCCTGCTGCGCTGGACGCGCAAGGCCGACCTGCTGCGCGCCATGGCCTTCCTTACCATGCCGGCGCTGCTCGGGCCGGTGGTCGGGCCACCGCTGGGCGGGCTGCTGGTGACGTGCCTGTCATGGCACTGGATATTCCTGATCAACCTGCCGATCGGGCTGCTCGGCATCCTGCTGATCCTGCGGCACATCCCCGATTATCCAGGGCAGAAGCGCCAGCCGCTGGACCTTGCCGGGTTCCTCTCCAGCAGCCTGGCGCTGGCGTGCCTGGTGCTGGCCTTCGAGTCCATCGGCCACGGTTCGCTGGCGTGGTTCTGGTCCTGTGCGCTGCTGGCCGGCGGGCTGTTCTTCGGCGCCCTCTACCTGCGCCATGCCAGGCACTGCCCGGCCCCACTGCTGGACCTTTCGCTGCTGAACATCGCGACCTTCGGCATCGTGCTCAAGGGCGGCATGCTGTTCCGCCTCGGCAGCGCCTCGCTGCCGTTCCTGCTGGTGCTGCTGTTCCAGGTCGGCTTCGGCCTCAGTGCGCTGGAGGCCGGCCTGCTGACCTTCGCCGGCGGCGTCGGCGCACTGATGATCAAATTCATCTCGGTGCCGCTGGTACGGCGCTTCGGCTTCCGTCGCATCCTGATCTACAACAGCGTCCTGTCCAGCGCGTCCGTCGCCATCTGCGCCCTGCTGCGCGAAGACAGCACGGCGCTGGCGATCGTGCTGGTGCTGTTCGCCGGCGGACTGTCGCGCTCCCTGCAAATGAGCACCATGGGCGCCCTGACCTACGCCGACATCACGGCCTGCCAGGCGAGCAAGGCCAGCACCCTGTCCGCCATGTCGGTGCAATTGAGCATGAGCCTGGGGGTCGGCATCGCGGCACTGCTGCTCGGCCTGATCCAGCGCCTGCGCGCGCACGAAGTGCCCAGCGTCGATGACATCGGCCTGGCCATGGTCCTCGCCAGCCTGCTGTGCCTGGCCTCCGGTCTGTATTTCCGACGTCTGGCTGGCGACTCCGGCACGGCCATGTCGAAACCTTGAAGAGTGGACGACCACATGCCGTCGAAAAGGTCATCCTTATTCAATACATGCATATTAGATTATTACTAAATTGAATTTTTGTGATCGAGAGAAGCTTGCTAAGGTAACCCCACTGGATCGCCACCGTGCATGCAGGCCTCATCATCCTTGCCATTGGACGCATACGCCATGACAACCCCCGTTCGCCTGGACCGCTTGCGCGGTTTCATCGACGCTCTCGCCGAACTGCTGGAAAGTCAGTCGGATGAGGCGCTTATCCTGGAGCGTGGCGGCGCGCTGCTGGCGGAGCTGGTCAGCCACGACGACTGGCTGCCGGACACCTTCGCCCAACCCGATCCACAGCGCTACCAGCAGTACCTGCTGCATGCCGACTCGCGCCAGCGCTTCTCCATCGTCAGCTTCGTCTGGGGGCCGGGCCAGAGCACGCCGGTGCACGACCACCGGGTCTGGGGGCTGATCGGCATGCTGCGTGGCGCCGAGTACTCCCAGGGCTTCGCCTTCGCCGAAGACGGTAGCCTGCATCCCGAGGGCGAGGCCGTGCGCCTGGTGCCGGGGCACGTCGAGGCGGTGTCGCCGAACGTCGGCGATATCCACCAGGTCAGCAATGCCTACGATGACCGGGTGTCCATCAGCATCCACGTCTACGGTGCCAATATCGGCGCGGTCAAACGCGCGGTCTACAACCCGGATGGCAGCGAGAAACCATTTATCTCGGGCTACTCCAACCCTTACCTTCCCAACCTGTGGGACCTTTCCAAAGAGAACGCTGCATGAGTCAGATCGCTACCCGCTCCTTCCATGCCATCCGCCAGGCCCTGCTCGAGCAACGGGAAGTTGCGCTGATCGACGTGCGCGAAGAAGCGCCCTTCGCCGAGGAACACCCGCTGTTCGCCGCCAATATCCCGCTCTCCAAGCTGGAGCTGGAGATCCATGCCCGCGTGCCCCGGCGCGATACCGCGATCACCCTCTATGACGATGGCGAAGCCCTGGCCCAGGTGGCCGCCGAGCGCCTGATCGCCCTTGGCTACAGCGATGTCGCCCTGCTCGAAGGCGGCCTGGCCGGCTGGCGCGAGGCCGGCGGCGAACTGTTCCGCGACGTCAACGTGCCGAGCAAGGCCTTCGGCGAGCTGGTGGAAAGCATCCGCCACACGCCCTCGCTGGCTGCCGAGGAGGTCAAGGCGCTGCTCGACGCCAAGGCCGATGTGGTGGTGCTGGACGCCCGCCGCTTCGACGAATACCAGACCATGAGCATCCCCAGCGGCATCAGCGTGCCGGGCGCCGAACTGGTGCTGCGCGCCCGCGAACTGGCGCCAGACCCTAGCACCCGGGTGATCGTCAATTGCGCCGGGCGCACCCGCAGCATCATCGGCACCCAGTCGCTGGTCAACGCCGGCCTGCCCAACCCGGTGGCGGCGCTGCGCAACGGCACCATCGGCTGGACCCTCGCCGGACAGCCCCTGGAACATGGCCAGTCGCGCCGCTTCGGAGAAGTCAGCCCCGCCACCCACCAACGCGCCGCCCAGGACGCCCGCGCCGTGGCGGACAAGGCCGGCGTCGGCCGCGCCAGCCTCGCCGACCTGCAACGCTGGCAGGCCGAAGCCGGACGCACCACTTACCTGTTCGATGTGCGCACCCCGGAAGAATACGAAGCCGGCCACCTGCCCGGCGCCCGCAGCACACCCGGCGGACAGTTGGTGCAAGAGACCGATCACTACGCCAGCGTACGCGGCGCCCGCGTGGTGCTGGCCGACGATGACGGCGTGCGCGCCAACATGAGTGCCTCCTGGCTGGCCCAGTTGGGTTGGGAAGTGCATGTGCTGGATGGTCTGGAGGGCAGCGCATTCAGCGAGCGCGGTGCCTGGCAGGCGCCCTTGCCGCCCCTGCCACAACCGCAATCGATCGACGCCCCGACCCTGAACGCGTGGCTGGCAGAGGGCGACACCCTGGTGCTGGACTTCACCGCCAGCGCCAACCATATCGCCCGGCATATTCCCGGTGCCTGGTGGGTGCTGCGCTCGCAACTGCCACAGGCCCTGGAGCGCCTGCCGCTGGCTCAGCGCTATGTGCTCACCTGTGGCAGTAGCCTGCTGGCGCGCTTCGCGGTGGACGAGTTGAACGTGCTGACCGGCAAACCGGTGTTCCTGCTCGAAGGCGGCACCGCCGCCTGGGTCGCCGCAGGCCTGCCGACCGAAAGCGGCGACGAGCGCCTGGCCGTACCGCGCAGCGACCGCTACCGCCGCCCCTACGAAGGCACCGACAACCCACGCGAAGCCATGCAAGGCTACCTGGACTGGGAGTTCGGTCTGGTCGAGCAACTCGGCCGGGACGGCACCCATGGGTTCTTCGTGATCTGACAGGCCTCTCGTCTGTGCAGGGTAATCCCATGGAGATCGTCATGTTTGCTCATATGAACAGAGCACTCGGATATTCATGTGCAGAGCCCGCCGTTACCCCCTCTCCCACTTGCGGGAGAGGGCTGGGGAGAGGGTGAAAGACGCAAGAACCAAGCCCATGCTGGCCCCTCACCAGCGCATCATGGCTATAATCCGACGCTTTTTCAGGTCGCCATGCTCCGCTCGATACGTCCACTGCTGCCCCTTCTCGCCGTTGCCTCCCTCACCAGCCACGCTGCACCTGCCTCGTTCAGCGAGGCCAAGAAGATCGCCCGCCCGCTGTATGCCCTCCAGGCCACCGAGTTCTATTGCGGCTGCAAGTACAAGGGCAACCAGGTCGACCTCAAGAGTTGCGGCTACACACCGCGCAAGAACGCCCGCACGGCGTCCCGTATCGAGTGGGAACATATCGTCACCGCCTGGCAGATCGGCCACCAGCGCCAGTGCTGGAAAAACGGCGGGCGGAAGAACTGCACGGCCAACGACGCCACCTTCCGCAAAGCGGAAGCCGACCTGCACAACCTGGTGCCCAGCATCGGGGAAGTGAACGGCGACCGTTCCAATTACCAATTCGGCTGGCTGGCACAGAAGCCCCACCAGTATGGCCAGTGCCAGATGGTGGTCGACTTCAAGGCGCGCAAGGTCATGCCGCGCCAGGCCATCCGCGGCATGATCGCCCGCACCCACTTCTACATGGCCGACCGTTACAGGCTCAGGCTGTCGGCGCAGGAGCGCAAGCTGTTCACCGCCTGGCACAAGAGCTACCCGCCACAACAGTGGGAACGCCAGCGCAATCAACTGGTGTCCTGCGCCATGGGCTGGGGCAACCCTTACGTAGGCAGCGTACGGCCGGAACTCTGTGCCGGCCTGATGAAGGCGGTCAACGCCCGTTGACACGTGAGCAGCCAGCAGCCCGTATCAGGCTTGAGCGTCGAGACCAGTGCCAATCCGAGTCACCGACTGCCCCTGGAACCGGGCCAGCGCATCGGCAGCTCGCTGCAAACCAGCGGCGCTACCTTTCTCATTGCGAGAAAGCGCACCTTCGATGCCCGCCTGGATTTTCGCGAAGAAGTCCACGGCCTTATCCTCGTATGCCACTGCAGCACCATCGTAATTCACCTTGGCCAGCGCCGATGACGGCGACATCATTCCGACCAGTGACGTGGTGTCATCGAGGTCCAGTTGGCCGCTGCGAATCAATCCGTTGACCGTTTCAAATAATGTACTGGCTGTCATGTTCGTGAAGTCCAGCGGCTCGGCCTGCACAGACTCATGGGAAGTCGCCAAAGACCCGGTTGTCTGCTGGAGCTTCTCGGCCAGCACGCTGGAGAACGACGATGCCCCGGTTGCGCCCGTACCCGCATTGCTCTCGGAGCGACGCTGGCTGGCGAGCAGTTGGGTATCTCCACTGTCAATTCTCATGTTCATCCCCTTGGCTTGTCGTGATTTCCGCGGGCGATCAAGCAAGCATCGTTCCAATCCATCGAATCGACGCCATCCGCACATGCCTCCCGGCAAGGCCACTGAAGCGGCACCCTCTTTCCTTTTCCCACCTGAACGCTTCAGCGGGCTCCTTGCCGCAAGCGGCAGAGAGCTGCCAGCCCTGGCAATGGACCTCAAGACCTGCGCCGATCACCGACGTTGCAGGCACACAGCCCGCACATCCCATCGCACACCACCCCAAAGGCGCTGGGTATTCGCGACCGACCTCCGTACAATGCGCGCCACGCTTGTGCAACCGTGCGTTTGATGACTGCCATGATCGTCAGCGGTCCGGCACAAGCAACTGGGCAGAGACAGGCAATTGGATCTTGCCCCAGATGTGTCCCGAGCCAAGACGCACTCCCCTGATAACCGCGAGATAGAGTCCTTTGATTTCCACTGCCAACATCACCATGCAGTTCGGCGCCAAGCCGCTGTTCGAAAACGTTTCCGTCAAGTTCGCCGGAGGCAATCGCTACGGCCTGATCGGCGCCAACGGCTGCGGCAAGTCGACGTTCATGAAGATCCTCGGCGGCGAGCTGGAGCCTTCGGGCGGCCAGGTGATGCTGGAGCCCAATGTTCGCCTGGGCAAACTGCGCCAGGACCAGTTCGCCTATGAAGACTTCACGGTCATCGACACCGTGATCATGGGCCATGAAGAGCTCTGGCAGGTCAAGGCCGAGCGTGACCGCATCTACTCGCTGCCGGAAATGACCGAGGACGACGGCATGGCCGTGGCCGAGCTGGAAGTGCAGTTCGCCGAGTTCGACGGCTATACCGCCGAGTCCCGTGCCGGCGAACTGCTGCTGGGCCTGGGTATTCCCCTCGACCAGCATTTCGGTCCGATGAGCGCCGTGGCGCCAGGCTGGAAACTGCGCGTGCTGCTGGCCCAGGCACTGTTCTCCGACCCGGAAGTGCTGCTGCTGGACGAACCGACCAACCACCTGGATATCAACACCATCCGCTGGCTGGAAAGCGTCCTCACGGCGCGCAACAGCACCATGATCATCATTTCCCACGACCGCCACTTCCTCAACAGCGTGTGCACGCACATGGCCGACCTGGATTACGGCGAGCTGCGACTGTTCCCCGGTAACTACGACGAGTACATGACCGCCGCCACCCAGGCGCGCGAGCAACTGCTGTCGGACAATGCCAAGAAGAAGGCGCAGATCGCCGAGCTGCAGACCTTCGTCAGCCGCTTCTCCGCCAACGCCTCCAAGGCCAAGCAAGCCACCTCGCGGGCCAAACAGATCGACAAGATTCAACTGGCCGAGGTCAAGCCTTCCAGCCGGGTCAGCCCATTCATCCGTTTCGAGCAGACCAAGAAACTGCACCGCCAGGCCGTCACGCTGGAGAAAGTGAGCCAGGGTTACGACGGCACACCGCTGTTCAAGAACCTCAGCATGCAGATCGAAGCAGGCGAACGCGTTGCGATCATCGGCCCGAACGGCATCGGCAAGACCACGCTATTGCGCACCCTGGTCGGCGACATGCCAGCCATGGCCGGCGAGGTGAAATGGACCGAGAGTGCCGACGTCGGTTACTTCGCCCAGGATCACGCCGACGACTTCAGCGATGACGTCACGCTGTTCGACTGGATGGGCCAGTGGACCCAGGGCGGCGAACAACTGATCCGTGGCACCCTCGGCCGCATGCTGTTTTCCAACGATGAAATCCAGAAGTCGGTGAAGGTGATCTCAGGTGGCGAGCAGGGCCGCATGCTGTTCGGCAAGCTGATCCTGCAGAAACCCAACGTGCTGGTGATGGACGAGCCGACCAACCACCTGGACATGGAATCCATCGAGGCGCTCAACCTGGCGCTGGAGAACTACCCGGGCACGCTGATCTTCGTCAGCCATGACCGCGAGTTCGTCAGCTCCCTGGCTACCCGCATCATCGAGCTGTCGGAAAACGGCGTGACCGACTTCAGCGGCAGCTACGACGACTACCTGCGCAGCCAGGGCGTGCAGGTCTAGCAACCAGCAACGTTGCATCGGGTGCGCCATGCGCACCTGGGTGCTCGATGCCATCTCCTCACAAGGCATCGAGCGTTCCGCTAGCCGCTCCTGAGCAACTTGCCCAGCAAGTCGTAGAGCCGCTGCTGCTCTTCCCTGCTCATTCCCGCCAGAACCCGCTGCTCGTTCGCCACGTGCAGCGTCATAAGATTCTCGATCAGCGCGAAGCCCTGCTCCGTCAGCGCCACCAGCACGCCACGGCGATCATGAGGGTGCTTGCGACGCTCGATCAGCCCAGCTTTTTCCAGACGGTCGATACGGTTGGTCATGCCACCGGACGAAATCATGGCGCTTTCATACAGCACGGTCGGTGTCAGCGCATACGGCTCCCCCGATCGGCGCAGGGTGGCCAGCACGTCGAATTCACCGGATTGCAGGCCATGTTCGGCGAACAGCGGATTGAGGTGATCACGGGCGATCACCTGGGCCGCCTCTCCCAGCCGCCCCAGTATGCCCATCGGCAACGGGTCGAGGTCCGGGCGTTGCACGTGCCACTGCGCAATGGCGATTTCAGCACGATCCGACATAGGCCACCCCATTTATCTTGATACTAAGATACTTTTCATCGAGACTGTAGCCATCATACCCCACACGCAAGGGAGCCGACATGGCAAACCGTCACACCCACTTCTGGCTGCCACTACTCCTGCTGATCGGGACCGGCGGCCTGATGGGCCTGACCAACAACGTGGTCAAACTGGCGACTGCGGCCGGCTGGCAACCCTTGAGCTTCCTGATGCTGAGCCTGCTGGGTAGCGGTCTGATACTGGCCCTGCTCGCCACTCGTCAGGGACAGCGCCCCAGCCTGGCGCCCCGCTATTTCCGCTACTACCTGATCGCCGCGCTGCTCAGCGCCAGCCTGCCGCAAGCCCTGCTGTTCAGCGCGATCCCCCATACCGGGGCCGGTTTCGCCTCGGTCTGCATGGCATTCCCTCCGCTGCTCACTTACATCATGGCCTTGCTGCTGAAGATGGAGCGCTTGCGCACGCTACGTCTGCTGGGGCTGGTCAGCGGCCTGAGCGGCGCCCTGTTGCTGACGATGGACAAACTCGCAGGAAGCACCGGTTCGAGCTTCTGGGCACTGCTCCTATTGTCGTCACCCTTGCTGCTGGCGCTGGGCAATATCTACCGCAGCCGTCACTGGCCGGGGGGCGCCAGTGCATTGTCCCTGGCGCCCGGCATGCTGCTGGCGGCCGCCCTGCAATTGCTGCCGGTGATCGTGCTGGCCGGCGGTGACTGGCTGCCACGCAACGCCAGCCCAGCGACTCATGCCCTGCTGGCGGCGCAGGTGCTGCTGTTCGCCCTGACCTATGCGCTCTACTTCATGCTGCAGCAGATCGCCGGGGCGGTTTACCTGAGCCAGATCGGCGCAATAGCGGCGGTGGCAGGCACGGCCTTCGCGGTCTGGGTGCTGGGCGAATCGGCCAGCCTGTCCATGCTGCTGGCGATACTGGCGGTCGTCGTGGGTGTCTTGCTGGTCAGTCTCAATGCACTACCCGCCCGGGAGAAACCCTGATGAAAACCGAACGCATCCCGACGGTGCTGATACTGATCCTGCTGGGCCTCAACCTGCGTCCGATCCTGAGCGCCGTCGGCCCGCTGCTCGACGATATCCAGCGACAGACCGGTATCAGCCATGTAACCGCCAGCCTGCTGACGACCCTGCCGATCATGGTCATGGGGCTTGGCGCACTGGCCGGACGTCAGTTGCGTCGGGGGTTGGGGGAAGGCAACGGTATTTTGCTCGGCATCCTGCTCATCGCTTTCGGCTGCCTGCTGCGCTGGCTACTGCCGAATGCCGCCGGGCTGCTGGCCAGCGCCTTGCTCGCAGGTGCCGGCATCGCATTGATCCAGGCCCTGCTGCCAACATTCATCAAACGCAGCGCACCCAACGACAGCGGGCGCCTGATGGGCTTCTACAGTTGCGCCATCATGGGCGGTGCAGCGTTCGCCGCCGCCCTGACGCCATCGCTCGCCAAGCCCGTCGGCTGGCCTGCGGCCCTTGGTTTCTGGGCCATACCGGCGGTACTGGCGGCCATGGCCTGGCTCTACTGCCGGGCACCGCAACATGATTCCGCAGCCCGCCAGGAGGGCGGAAGAATCCTGATGCGGCGCTCGCCACGGGCCTGGCTTCTGATGCTGTTCTTCGGGTTGGCCACCTGCGCCTACACACTGGTGCTCACCTGGCTACCGCCGTATTACACGGCGATGGGCTGGAGCCCGGTGGACAGCGGCATGTTGCTGGCAGGCCTGACACTCTGTGAGGTCGCGGCCGGGCTGCTGTTTTCCACACTGCTGCCGCGCTGGGCGGATCGCCGCACACCGCTGTTCATCGTCCTGGGTTGCCTGCTGGCGGGGCTGCTCTGCCTGATTTTCGCCCCACAAGCCCTGGTCATCGCCATCTGCATCCTGCTGGGCGTCGGTATTGGTGCACTGTTCCCACTGTCGCTGATCGTCGCGCTGGATCACCTGCAGGACCCGGAACAAGCCGGCGACCTGCTGGCGTTCGTGCAGGGCGGTGGCTACCTGATCGCCGCCCTGGCCCCGCTGATGGGTGGACTGCTGCGCGAGTACTTCGATGACCTGGTACCCAGCTGGATCGCCATGGCCATATTCAGCCTGGTACTGATGCTGATCGCCAGCCGACTGGCGCCGGGCAGCGGGCGATTTCACCTGCGTCCGGGCGCCTGAACCGACTACGCCTTGCCCTTGTCCAGGGAGGGGTCCACAGGCTCCTGTTGAAGCATCTCATCGTGCTCGGCCATGTTCCACGGCAGGTTGCCGGGTGAAATGTGCAGGAAGTGCAGGTACTTCTCGAACTGGTCGAGGATGTCGCTGATGATCTCCGCCTTGTCGTAGCCGTAGATATCGTAGGACTGCCCTCCTCGGCGCAAGAACACCTCGGCCCGGTAGTACTGCTCGTCTGCCTCCTCGGAGCGGTCCATCTGCGGATGGGCGAAGGAAGGCCGGGCGTACTCGCGCAAGCGTATCTCGTAGAGGAAGTCGAGCTGCTCGGGCTTGACCACCTCCAGCCAGGCGCGCCCCAGGTCATCGTCATAGCTCACCTTGGCTGGCCAGCCCTGCTCCTCCAGGCCTTTGCCGACGCGGATCATGCTCGGCAATACAGTGCGCCGGACGAAATGCTCGACCTCGTCGCGCTGCGGGAAGTTGACGATACTGGCCAGTCGCTTCTTCCAGAGGGTCGGCCCGTTCGGTGCGGCATAGCGCCCCGCCTGCTGCGAGTAGCGCATGCTCATCTCGCGGTGTCCCTCGATCACCAGCGCCCGCCACATGCCCACGGCCGACAGCAGCATGATGATGGCGAACGGCAAGGCGCTGGCGATGGCCATGCTCTGCAGAGCCTTGAGCCCCCCCGCCAGCAACAGTACCGAGGCCAGGGTACCGCTGAGAATGGCCCAGAAAGCCCGCTGCCAGGCGGGTGTGTTCATCACCCCGCCAGAAGCCAGCGAATCCACCACCAGTGCGCCCGAGTCCGCCGAGGTGACGAAGAACAGTGCGATCAGCAGGATGGTGATGCCGGAGATGATGGAGGTCAGCGGCAGCAGCTCGAACAGTTTGAACAGGGCAATGGCATTATCGGCCTTCACTTCGCCAATCAGCGAGGTATAACCCTCGTTGATGATCAGGTGCAGGGCGGTGTCGCCGAATACCGAGAACCAGAAGAAGGTGAAGAGGGTCGGCACCAGCATCACGCCGAAGACGAACTGGCGAATGGTGCGACCCCGGCTGATCTTGGCGATGAACAGGCCGACGAAGGGCGCCCAGGCGATAGTCCAGCCGAAGATGAACAGCGTCCAGTTGCCGATCCAGTCGCTGCGCGAGTAGGCCTGCAGGTTGAAGGTGCGCTCAACGATGTTGTTCAGGTAACGCCCGGTGTTCTCTAGGAAGGTCTCGAGGATGAAGATGGTCGGGCCGACCAGGAACACGAACAACATCAACGCCGTGGCGATCACCATGTTGAGGATCGCCAGGGTCTTGATGCCCTTGTCCATGCCCGCCACCACCGAGCCCATGGTCATGGTGGTGATCACGGCGATACAGGCGATCTGCATCGTGGTACTGACCGGGATGTCGCTCCACAGGTAGTTCATCCCGGCATTCATCTGCGCCACGGACAATCCCAGGGTGGTGGCGATGCCGAACAGCGTGCCGAGGATGGCGAAGATATCCACCGCATGCCCGATCGGCCCATGGATGCGCTCGCCGATCAACGGGTAGAGCGCGGAGCGGATCGCCAGCGGCAGGCCATGGCGAAAGGAGAAGTACGCCAGCACCAGGCCGACCAGCCCGTAGATCGCCCAGATGTGGAAGCCCCAGTGGAAGAAGGCGATCTGCATCGCCTGTCGCGCTGCATCCAGCGTTTGCCCCTGTGCGCCCTCGGGCGGGTCGGCGTAGTGCAGCACCGGCTCTGCCACACCGAAGAACAGCAGGGCAATACCGTAGCCGGCGGAGAACAGCATGGCGAACCAGGCCGGGAAACTGTACTGCGGCTCGGCATGGTCCGGCCCCAGCTTGATACGGCCCCATTTACTGAAGGCCACCAGCACCACGAACATCAGGAACAGCGACACCGCCAGCATATAGAACCAACCGAAATTGGCGGTGATGTAGCCCAGCATCGAAGCGAAGACCTCGTTGGCCAGCTCCGGCTTGCTGATGGTGCCGACCACCAGCAAGGTGGCGAACAGCACGGCAGGAATGAAAACCGGCCAGAGAATAGTGGTCTGCCAGCGTGATGGCCTGGCTTGTGACTCGGACATGAGCGAGTGCTCCTTTCGCTGATGAGAAGGCGTGATCGTGGCGATCATGAAGAGGCAGGGATATTTCCCAGGTGTTGCAGAGCGGGCCTTCCGGCCCGGCGACAGTTAAGACAACGGGATGGCCATTAAGGTGCCACCCGGTTTGGCAAGGGCTGCGGCAGGCGCAATGCGGTAAAGATGAATGTCTCGAAGAAGACGGTGGATGCTGTTTTCTCGAGCGCCAGGCAAAGCCCGAGAGGGGTGGAGTTCAGAGCCCCAGGTCATCCAGGCTGGGGAAGTACTCGGCGAGCGATCCCGCGCTCGACTCCGGCGCCTCGCCACGGGTACAGCGGATCACGACGAAATAGGGGTTCTCGCCCAGGTCCAGCCAGTGCTGCGTGCCTGCGGGAAGGCTCAGCAGGTCATGCCGCTCGCACAGCACACGGTAGACGTACTCGCCATGGGGCAAGCTGAACAGCGCCCTGCCGGACAAACACAAGAATGCCTCGCCGCCCACCTGGCGATGCTCACCCAAGCGCTCCGCAAGGCTCGGGTGGTCGTGGCGCAGCAGCGCATGCCCGGTGTAACCCTGCCCGTCCAGCAGCGCCGCGACCGGCTGCCGGTAGGCAGCCAGCAATTCATCGTCGCTGGCCGTGGCCGAGATCGGCGTCGCAGGCTGCCAGCGCTCCAGGGTGACGCCGAGCGGCGCCAGCTCGGCGGCGATGTCTTCATGGTGGGTCAGCATCTTGAGCGGCTGCTCGGGCTGCGCCTGGAGATAGATGCCGAGAATGCTCATAACTGCCCCAGCACCGGCGTATTCACCTTCACCTCGGCATTCTGCGCACGGTGACGCAGCAGGTGGTCGAGCAGCACGATGGCCATCATCGCCTCGGCGATGGGCGTGGCGCGAATGCCGACACAGGGGTCATGACGCCCCTTGGTCACCACCTCCACCGGATTGCCGTCGACATCGATGGAGCGGCCCGGCGTGGTGATGCTGGACGTCGGTTTGAGCGCGATATGGGCAACGATCGGCTGGCCACTGGAGATCCCGCCGAGGATGCCGCCGGCGTTGTTGGACAGGAAACCTTCGGGCGTCAGCTCATCACGATGCTCGGTGCCGCGCTGGGCGACACTGGCGAAGCCCGCACCGATCTCGACGCCCTTGACCGCGTTGATGCTCATCAGGGCATGGGCCAGGTCGGCGTCCAGGCGGTCGAAGATCGGCTCGCCGAGACCCGGCAATACGCCCTCAGCGACCACGGTAATCTTCGCGCCGACCGAATCCTGGTCCCGGCGCAACTGGTCCATATAGGCCTCCAGCTCCGGCACCTTGTCCGCATCGGGGCTGAAGAACGCGTTCTGCTCGACACTCTCCCACCCCTTGAACGGAATCTCGATAGGGCCGAGCTGGCTCATGTAGCCGCGCACGCTGATGCCGAGGCTCGCCAGGTACTTCTTGGCGATGGCGCCCGCCGCCACGCGCATGGCGGTTTCCCGCGCGGAACTGCGGCCACCACCACGGTAGTCGCGCAGACCGTACTTGTGGTGATAGCTGTAGTCGGCATGGGCCGGGCGGAACAGGTCCTTGATCGCCGAGTAGTCCTTGGACTTCTGGTCGGTATTGCGAATCAGCAGGCCGATGGCGCAGCCGGTGGTGCGGCCTTCGAACACGCCGGAGAGGATTTCCACCTCGTCGGCTTCCTGGCGCTGGGTGGTGTGCCGGCTGGTGCCGGGCTTGCGCCGGTCGAGGTCGCGCTGCAGGTCCTCCAGGGAAAGCTCCAGTCCTGGCGGGCAACCGTCGACGATGGCGACCAGGGCCGGGCCGTGGCTCTCGCCAGCGGTGGTGACGGTGAACAGCTTGCCGTAGGTATTGCCGGACATGCAGGACGCTCCGCGATCAGCCTGTAGGAAAAGTCAGGCAGTATACCTGAGCGTCGGCGGCTTGCCGCCACCCCGGCACTTTCGTCACGGCCATGACTCCAAAGGCGCAAGCGCTCCATGCCACGGCAAGCGCCCCTCATCCAACCAACGCAAGATCCAGCATGCGCCTTCTAATTCTGCTCACGACCCTCTTCTTCATGTCCATTCCGAGTGCCTTCTCCCACACCCTGCTCAGCCAACCCATGCAGCAGCAGATCGCCAGCGGAACACTGTACGGCACCCTGCTGCTGCCCAAGCGTGATTATCCGGTGCCGATTGCGCTGATCATCGCCGGCTCGGGCCCCACTGACCGCGACGGCAACAATCCGCAGGCCCATAGCGACACGCTTAAAAAGCTTGCCTACGCCCTCGCCCGCCAGGGCGTCGCCAGCCTGCGCTACGACAAACGCGGGATTGCCGCCAGCCGCGCAACCGCGGTGGATGAGCGCCAACTGAGCCTGGAGGGTTATGTGGAGGATGCCCTGTCCTGGTCCCGGACGCTCAAGGCCGATCCTCGCTTCGGGCCGCTGCTGCTGGTGGGCCACAGCGAAGGCGCACTGATCGCCAGCCTGGCCGCCCCGCGCAGTGGCGCGACGGCGCTGATCAGCCTGGCCGGCAGCGGTCGTCCCATCGACCAGTTGCTGCGCGAGCAACTACAGGGTCGCCTGCCGCCACCGTTGCTGGCCAGCGCAGGCTACCTGCTCGACGAGCTCAAGGCCGGGCGCCAGGTTCCTGAAGTGCCCGATACGCTGGATGCGCTGTTCAGGCCCAGCGTCCAGCCTTACCTGATCTCACTGCTGCGCCAGGATCCGGCCCGCGCCATGGCCAATGCCGGGGTGCCAACCCTGATTGTCCAGGGGCTCAACGATATCCAGGTACAGGCCGCAGACGCCCGGCGCCTGCATGCAGCCCGCCCCGATGCTCAACTGAGCCTGATCGAAGGCATGAACCACATGCTGCGCATTGTCCCCGAGCATGGCATCCGGCAACTGGCCTCCTATGACGACGCAGAACGGCCTATCGCCCATGAACTTCTGAAGGCAATCGGCGAATTCCTGCGAAACAATGCCATCCTGCCAGCATAGAGTTAGACTGGCCGCCGCCGATAACGAAAATGACACGCGAGCCTGTACCCGACGAGATGCCAGGAATGACCGATACTCCCGCTCCGCCACAAGCCCCTGCCGACGAAGCGCCGCAAACGCCACAGCCCCATCCCTGGGAAGAGCTGGCGCCCGAGCGTTTCCGGCTGTTGCGCCTGGCGCCCCTGGCGGCCGACAAACATACCGGCGCGCGTCCGTTGCGTTTCGTCGAACTGGCCCAGGTGGAGCGCCACAGCGACGAGGAAAGCCTCCTGCGGCTGTTCATCAACCAGGCGGGGCAGAGCCGCTCGCGCAAGCTGAACACCCTTGAGGTCTGGGCCGACCATGCCAACAAGACCCTGCGCTTCGGCCCCGAAGAAGGCCTGAACATCGTGCCGGCCAATCGCGGCCTCGGCCGCTTCCTGCTGGCACAGGCGGCACTCTGGGCACAGAAGCACTGGGCCCACTACCTGGTAGAGAGCGGCGCCCTGACGGAAAAAGGCAGCGAGGAACAGCGCCAGTTGCGCGACCACTTCCTGCAGACCCAGGGCTTCGATATCGAGTACGACCCCGAACACCCATTCAAAAGCGCCTATTCGGCACCGCGCGTCAGCAGCCTGCGCGGCGACTGGAACCAGGACAAGGTCCAGATCATCGAACTACTGGATTCGGCCAGCATGCTCGAACAAGCGGACCAGAACCTCGCCAAACAGGAAAACCGGATCGGCGAGCTACTGGAGCAAATGGCCAAATACCGTCGCGAAGACGGCACGCTACGCTTCACCATCGTCTGCCTGATCGCCTTCTGCCTGTTTCAGGCAGGCCTGCTGATCTGGATCGCGACACGCTGATTACCAATACCCTCGGTATCTGCCCGCAAGAACAGTACAATCCCCGACGCACAGGCAACTGTGCCCCTGATGGCGGATACGACTCCAAGAGC
Source organism: Pseudomonas sp. ABC1 (assembly GCF_013395055.1). Classification (NCBI taxonomy): domain Bacteria; kingdom Pseudomonadati; phylum Pseudomonadota; class Gammaproteobacteria; order Pseudomonadales; family Pseudomonadaceae; genus Pseudomonas; species Pseudomonas sp. ABC1. The sequence goes on along the minus strand of NZ_CP058349.1, from coordinate 3,661,433 downwards.
GTCCGCCAAGAACATTGCCAATCCCTGGAAGCCCCATGGACTCTCGTAATAAAGAAATAGAAAGCCACTACACCGCAATCCTCGGCCAGCTCGGCGAAGATGTGAACCGTGAAGGTCTGCGGGATACGCCCAAGCGTGCAGCCAAGGCGATGCAGTATCTGTGCAAGGGTTACCAACAGACCCTGGAAGAAGTCACCAACGGAGCCCTGTTCAGCTCCGACAACAGCGAAATGGTGCTGGTCCGGGATATCGAGCTGTATTCCCTGTGCGAACACCACCTGCTGCCCTTCATCGGCAAGGCGCATGTCGCCTACATTCCGAATGGCAAGGTGCTGGGCCTGTCCAAAGTCGCGCGCATCGTCGACATGTACGCACGACGCCTGCAGATCCAGGAGAACCTGACCCAGCAGATCGCCGAGGCAGTTCAGCAGGTCACCGGCGCAGCCGGTGTCGCGGTCGTCATCGAAGCCAAGCACATGTGCATGATGATGCGTGGAGTCGAGAAGCAGAACTCGTCCATGATCACCTCCGTCATGCTTGGCGCCTTCCGTGAGAATGCCGCCACCCGCAGCGAATTCCTCGGACTGGTGAAATAAGAAAGGCTCCAGGCTTGCCAACCGCAAGCCTGGAGCCTCACATGCCCCGCCCGTCGACCTGCTAGTCGAACATTCCGACGTGCCCAGGTTGCGCCTCGACACGCTTCAACCATTCGCCAATGGCCGGGTACCCGCTCATATCGAAGCCGCCTTCATGGGCCACATGCGTATAGGCATACAAGGCCACATCCGCGATCGAATAGTGGTCGCCGACCAGGTAAGGCGTGCGCACCAGTTGCTGCTCCATCACATTCAGCGCGTGATAGCCATCCAGCAACTTGGCCTCGTACTCTTCCTGGCGCTCCGCCGGCAGGCCGAGGTAGACCTTGATGTAGCGCGCAACGGCGATGAACGGCTCATGGCTGTACTGCTCGAAGAACTGCCATTGCAGCACCTGGGTACGCAGGCGCGGATCGGTCGGTAGCAGTGGGCTGCCCTCTCCGAGGAAGTTGAGAATGGCGTTGGACTCCCACAGGCAGGTTCCATCCTCCAGTTCCAGGACCGGAATCTTGCCGTTGGGGTTCTTCTGCAGGAATTCTTCCGAACGGGTTTCACCCCGCAGGATATTGACCGGCACCCACTCATAGGCCCGACCAAGCAGGTGCAACATCAGCTTGACCTTGTAGCAGTTGCCCGACCGGTAATCGCCATAGACCTTGAACATACACCCCTCCGCTACACATCCTGCACGGACAATTCACTGGCACGCTCGCGCCAGGCTTTCTGCTCGGTCTTGATGACACTCGCCAACCGTCGCAGCCCCTCATTCATGCGCGCCGGCTCCACATGGCTGAAGTTCAGCCGCAGGTAACCCGGATTGCGCTCCGGCTCCACGAAGAACGCCTCACCCGGCATAAAGGCCACGTTCTGCGCCAACGCCGCCTGTAACAAGACCCGCGTATCCACCGGCTGTTTCAGCGCCAGCCAGAAAAACAGGCCGCCCTGGGGAATGCTCCATTCGGCGATATCACCGAAATGCTCCTCCAGCGCCAGTTGCATCCTGTCCCTGCGCTCGCGGTAGAACTGCCGCAGGTCTTGCAGGTGCTGCCGGTAGGGTTCGCTGCCCAGCCATTGCAGTGCCTGCCACTGGCCGATGCGATTGGTGTGCAGGTCGGCGGCCTGCTTCAGTCGCAGCAAGTGCGGGAACAAATCAGGCGTTGCGATCAGATAGCCGACACGCAGCCCCGGCAGCAACGTCTTCGATACCGTCCCCATGTAGATCCAGCTGGACGTCCGCAGGTGGCTGACGACAGGCCGCGCCTCCACCTCATCGAACACTAGATCGCGATAAGGCTCATCCTCCAGCAAGGTCACACCGAACTCGTCGAGCAAGGCCGCCACGGCCGCTCGCTTCTCGGCGCTGTAGCGCATGCCCGAGGGATTCTGGAAGGTGGGAATCAGGTAGGCGAACGCAGGCTTGCTCTGCTCCAGCCGAGTCCGCAGCGCCTGCAGGTCGATTCCGTCAGGCTGCAGGGGCACCGTCAGGCACTCGGCCCCGAACAACTGGAACGACTGCAGGGCGGCAAGGTAGGTCGGCGCCTCGAGCAGCACCTCGGTACCCTTGTCGATATACAGCTTGGATACCAGGTCGAGCGCCTGCTGCGAGCCGCTGAGCACCAGCACCTGGCTGGCGTCGCACGCTACGCCCAGCGCCCTCGCCTGCTCGGCAATCGCCTCGCGCAGCGCCGGCTCCCCTTCACTCATGCCGTACTGGCCGACACTGACCGGCATCTCGTCCCAGGACACCTTGGGCAACATCGGTTCGGCAGGCAGGCCACCCGCGAAGGACATGACCTCCGGCCGCTGAGCGGCCGCCAGGATTTCACGGATGAGGGAACTCTTGAGACGGTCGATGCGTTCGGAAAAAGCCATTGGAGTACGGAGCCTGATAAGTCAAAATGCTTGACCAAAACTACTCTCACGCCCACAAATACGTCAATATGCCTGACCTAAAAAAAAGCACCATTCAGCGCCAGATAATGGAAAGCTTCTTCCTGGCTTATCAGGCCTTCACCGCCAAGCCCGACGAGATGCTCGCGCGTCGCGGACTGTCCCGCGTACACCATCGCATCCTGTTCTTCATTGCCAACTACCCGAGCCTGAGCGTGAAAGACCTGCTCGGCTATCTCGGCGTCAGCAAGCAGGCGCTGAACATCCCGCTGCGCCAGCTACTGGAAATGCACCTGGTGGAAAGCCTGCCCGACGAAGACGACAAGCGTAAGCGCAAACTGCAACTGAGCGCCGAAGGCGCCAGGCTGGAACACGCCCTGCGCCGCGAGCAGGCCCGCCTGCTGACCCGCGCATTCGCCGAAACCGGGGACGCCGCTGTCAGCAACTGGCTTTCGGTCAACCTGGCCCTCGCAGGCAAACGCACGGCAGACCACCAGGAACCTGCCGACGACGAGACGCGATAAGCCCGACTCACGATAGAAGCCACACATCGAAACGACCATATGAACCACACGCCGGCAGCGATGGCCTGGCGACACCTGGCCCGATAAAACAATCAAGACGGTCCAAGCATGCACTCGAACGCAAAACCACAGCCCGGAAACGAAAAAAGGCAGCCTGCAAAGGCTGCCTTTTTCATGTGCTTATCCCAAAAGCTCTCCAAAAGCACCTCCATTCAAGACGGAAGCCAAATGAAATTCTTTTAAAACAGCTACTTACATGGTGCGGACAGAGAGACTCGAACTCTCACACCTTGCGGCGCCAGAACCTAAATCTGGTGTGTCTACCAATTCCACCACGTCCGCGTGACAGGGGGCTTGAAACAAGAACGCCAGGCTTTTGGCCTGGCGTTCTGGAATATGGGGTGGACGAAGGGGATCGAACCCTCGACACCAGGAGCCACAATCCTGTGCTCTACCAACTGAGCTACGCCCACCATATTGCTTTGCTTGTGCCAGAGCACTCAATGGCGCACCCGGCAGGACTCGAACCTGCGACCACCCGCTTAGAAGGCGGGTGCTCTATCCAGCTGAGCTACGGGCGCTTTCGAACTCGAAATTCATATGAACCACGTGTTCAAGCTTGAATGCTATTGAAGAAACTCTTCTTTAGCTTTTCTACCCTGTGACAGGCTGTGCTCGACAAGCGGGACGAATCTTATAGATCGGAAAACGGCTGGTCAACAGTAAAAATCAAAAAATTTCAGATAGTTAAACTCCCCTGCAATATCCACGACTTTGCCTGAATGGCACGACATGCGAGAATGCACGCCCTTTTTCAATCCCCTCCGATGGTTAGCCAAGCGACATGACCGCACAATTGATCGACGGTAAAACGATCGCTGCCGATATTCGCCAGCAGATTGCCACTCGCGTACAGCAGCGCCGTGACAAAGGACTGCGCGCACCCGGGCTTGCGGTCATCCTGGTAGGCAACGACCCTGCTTCGGAAGTCTACGTGGCCCACAAGCGCAAGGACTGCGAGCAGGTCGGCTTCCACTCGGTGGCCCATGACCTGCCTGCCGAGACCAGCCAGCAGGCGTTGCTGGAACTGATCGACAGTTTGAACGAAGCGCCGGAAATCGATGGCATTCTCGTGCAACTTCCTCTGCCCAAACACCTGGACGCCTCCCAACTGCTGGAACGCATTCGCCCGGACAAGGACGTGGACGGTTTCCATCCCTACAACATTGGCCGTCTTGCCCAACGCATGCCCCTGCTGCGCCCCTGCACTCCCAAAGGCATCATCACCCTACTGGAAAGCACTGGGGTCGATTTGCATGGCCTGGACGCCGTGGTAGTAGGCGCTTCGAATATCGTAGGGCGCCCGATGGCCCTGGAACTGCTGCTGGCTGGCTGCACCACGACGGTCACCCACCGCTTCACCAAAGACCTGGCCGAGCATGTAAAACGTGCCGACCTGGTCGTGGTCGCCACGGGCATAACCGGGCTGATCAAGGGTGAATGGATCAAGCCGGGCGCCATCGTCATCGACGTCGGCATCAATCGTCAGCCCGACGGCCGCCTGCTGGGCGATGTAGAGTTCGAACCCGCCTTGCAACGTGCCGGCTGGATCACACCGGTACCGGGTGGCGTCGGCCCGATGACGCGTGCCTGCCTACTCGAAAACACGCTGCACGCCGCCGAACACCTGCACGACTGATCCCCCCGAGGCCGGTCCAGCGACCGGCCTCCCCCTCCAATCCTCAAGCCTCGCGCTCACCTCGCAGACGGCATCAAGCAACCCTCACCAAGCCCATCCATAAGCAGAACAGCGCATGGTCACGGCATATTCCTGCCCACTCTTCTGCCATCGAATATCGGTGATATACTGCGTCGCATGACTTCATAGTCATTGAGGGCCGAACACTCTCATGCGGAGCTGCCGGCCCTTGAAGCGACTGCGTCACCACCATGACTCAGCCGCTCGACGCTCTACTGGTGCCCTAAATCACCGCGGCAAGCTCTCGACCTTCGGCCAATGTTTCATTGAACGAAAGCGCCTACCCAGCGCACCTCGAGACTCTGTGCACGCCCAGCAAAGAAGAGAGTTAATACCCGATGTCCACTCGTTCGAAGATTATCTACACCCTCACCGATGAAGCCCCCGCACTCGCCACCTACTCGCTTCTCCCTATCGTAAAAGCCTTCGCCGCCTCAGCCGACATAGCCGTCGAAACCAGTGACATCTCTCTCGCCGGGCGCATACTGGCCACTTTCAACGACCGCCTCCCCGCCGACCAGCGCATCCAGGACGACCTCGCCCACCTGGCGACCCTGACGCTGGCGCCCGAAGCCAACATCATCAAGCTGCCGAACATCAGCGCCTCCGTCCCCCAGCTCAAGGCCGCCATCGCCGAACTGAAGAGCAAGGGCTACGACCTGCCGGACCTGCCGGAAGATCCGCAGACCGACGAAGAAAAAGAAATCCGCGCCCGTTACGCGAAAATCCTCGGCAGCGCCGTGAACCCGGTCCTGCGCGAAGGCAACTCCGACCGCCGCGCACCCGCTGCGGTCAAGGCCTATGCCCGCAAGCACCCGCACTCGATGGGCAAGTGGAGCATGGCTTCGCAATCCCACGCCGACTACATGCGCGGCGGCGACTTCTTCTCCAGCGAGCAATCCTTCACCAATGAAAAAGCCGGTGAAGTCCGCATCGAATTCGTCGGCAAGGACGGCAAGGTCGAAGTCAAGAAGACCCTGAAACTGGAAGACGGCGAAGTCCTCGACGGCATGTTCATGAGCGCGAAGAAACTGCGTGCGTTCTTCGAGCAGACCCTGCAGGACTGCAAGGAAACCGGCGTCATGTGGTCCCTGCACGTCAAGGCGACCATGATGAAGGTCTCCCACCCGATCGTCTTCGGCCATGCCGTCACCGTCTACTACAAGGACGTGTTCGACAAGTACGGCGAGCTGTTCAAAGGTCTGGGCGTCAACCCGAACAACGGCATCAGCAGCGTCTACGAGAAAATCAAGTCCCTGCCTGCCTCGCAGCAGGAAGAAATCCTCCACGACATCCACGAGGTCTACAGCCACCGTCCGGAAATGGCGATGGTCGATTCGGTCAAGGGCATCACCAACCTGCACATCCCGAGCGACGTGATCGTCGACGCCTCGATGCCTGCGATGATCCGCAACTCCGGTCAGATGTGGGGCAAGGACGGCAAGCAGAAAGACACCAAGGCCGTGATGCCGGAAAGCACCTACGCCCGCATCTACCAAGAAATGATCAACTTCTGCAAAACCAACGGCGCCTTCGACCCGACCACCATGGGCACCGTGCCGAACGTCGGCCTGATGGCGCAGAAAGCAGAAGAATACGGCTCCCACGACAAGACCTTCGAGCTGCAGGCCGACGGCATCGTCCGTGTGGTACTGGCCGACGGCACCGTCAAGATCCAGCATGAAGTCGAAGCCGGTGACATCTGGCGCGCCTGCCAGACCAAGGACGCCCCGATCCGTGACTGGGTCAAGCTGGCCGTCACCCGCGCCCGCCAGTCCAATACGCCAGCCATCTTCTGGCTGGACCCGGAGCGCGCCCACGACAACGAACTGCGCAAGAAAGTCGAGCGCTACCTGAAAGACCACGACACCAGTGGCCTGGATATCAGCGTCACCGACTACAACTCGGCGATCCGCATCAGCATGGAGCGTCAGATCCGTGGCCAGGACACCATCTCGGTGACCGGCAACGTCCTGCGCGACTACCTGACCGACCTGTTCCCGATCATGGAACTGGGCACCTCGGCCAAGATGCTCTCCATCGTTCCGCTGATGGCGGGCGGCGGCATGTATGAGACGGGCGCTGGCGGCTCCGCACCCAAGCACGTACAGCAACTGGTCGAAGAGAACCACCTGCGCTGGGACTCCCTGGGTGAATTCCTCGCCCTGGCCGTATCCCTGGAAGAAGAAGGCATCAAGACCGGCAACGCCAAGGCCAAGCTCCTCGGTCGCACGCTGGACGAGGCCACTGGCAAGCTGCTCGACAACGACAAGTCGCCGTCGCGCAAGACCGGCCAGCTGGACAACCGTGGCAGCCACTTCTACCTGGCACTGTACTGGGCCCAGGCCCTGGCAGCCCAGACTGAAGATGCCGCGCTGGCAGCCCAGTTCGCACCGCTGGCCAAGACCCTGACCGAGCAGGAGAAGACCATCGTCGCTGAACTGAACAGCGCCCAGGGCCACCAGGTCAACATCGGTGGCTACTACCGCCCTGACGAAGAGCTGGTCAACAAGGTCATGCGCCCAAGCGCGACCTTCAACGCAGCGCTGGACGCCCTGGCGTAACGCCTGCCGAAGCCTGACAGAACCCCCGGCCCCGCGCCGGGGGTTCTGTTTCTGCCCACCCGAAACAGGTACAGCACATGGACTGGTATCCCCATATCACCGTCGCCACCATCGTCGAAGACCAGGGCCGCTTCCTGCTGGTCGAGGAGTTTTCCGGCGGCCAGGCCGTCTTCAACCAGCCCGCCGGACACCTGGAAGCCGACGAGAGCCTGCTCGACGCCGCCCTGCGCGAAACCCTGGAAGAGACTGGCTGGGAGGTCGAACTGACCGGCGTGACCGGCATCTACCTCTACACCGCCCCCTCGAACGGCGTGACCTACCAGCGCGTCTGCTTCTGCGCACGTCCGCTGCGCCACCTGCCCGACAGCCCACTCGACCACGGCATCATCGGCCCACACTGGATGACCCGTGACGAGATAATCCAGCAACGTCCGCGCTGGCGTAGCGAACTGCTGCTGCGCTGCATCGACGACTACCTGAACGGCGAGCGCTTCCCGCTATCGCTGGTAAAGGCCTAGATAGCGGGCGGCAATCCGCCTGAATCGCCCTCGGCCAAGTCTGCTAGAATCCCGCGATTCGAATATCGCTGTCCGGATCGTCATGTCCATTTCAACCGCTTCTCCCGCCAAAACCCGCGTGATCGTCGGCATGTCCGGCGGCGTGGACTCTTCCGTTTCCGCCGTCCTGCTGCTGGAGCAGGGCTACCAGGTGGAAGGCCTGTTCATGAAGAACTGGGAGGAAGACGACGGCACCGAATACTGCACCGCACGAGAAGACCTGGCAGATGCCCAGGCCGTCTGCGACCGCATCGGCATCAAGCTGCACACCGCGAATTTCGCCGCGGAATACTGGGACAACGTATTCGAACACTTCCTCGCCGAATATAAGGCCGGGCGCACACCCAACCCGGACATCCTCTGCAACCGGGAAATCAAGTTCAAGGCCTTCCTCGACTACGCCCTGATGCTCGGCGCCGACCTGATCGCCACCGGGCACTATGTGCGCCGCCGCGACATCGACGGACGCAGTGAACTGCTCAAGGGCCTGGATGCCAACAAGGACCAGAGCTACTTCCTGCATGCCGTGGGTGGCGAACAGATCGGCAAGACCCTGTTCCCGGTCGGCGAACTGGAAAAACCGGCAGTACGCGCCATCGCCGAGCGACATGGCCTGGCCACGGCGAAGAAAAAGGACTCCACCGGCATCTGCTTCATCGGCGAACGACGCTTCAGCGACTTCCTCAAGCAATACCTGCCCGCCCAGCCTGGCGACATCGAAACCACCGAAGGCACCGTCATCGGCCGCCACCACGGCCTGATGTACCACACCATCGGCCAGCGCCAGGGCCTGGGCATCGGTGGCCTGAAGGACGCGAGCGAAGAACCCTGGTACGTCCTGCACAAGGACCTGACACGCAATGTACTGGTGGTCGGCCAAGGCAACGATCACCCTCGCCTGTTTTCCAGCGCCCTGCATGTTTCCCGGATTTACTGGGTCAACCCGTTCGACCTGCAGCAGCCTCGTCGCCTGACCGCGAAGGTCCGCTATCGCCAGGCCGACCAGGCATGCACTCTGGAGCAGACGGCAAGCGGCTACCGCGCCACCTTCGACGAACCGCAACGCGCCGTCACGCCGGGCCAGTCGGTGGTTTTCTACGATGGAGAAATCTGCCTGGGCGGAGGCGTCATCGAAAGCACCGAACCCGGCTGCCAAGGAGAGCATGCATGAGTACCCAAGAGCAGATGATCGCCCTGGGCGCGGTCTTCCAGACCGCGATTCTGGTCGATCGCGTCGCCAAGACCGGCCAGGTGCCATCGGCACCGCTGGAGTGCATGCTGCGCAGCCTGATGATCCGCGACCATGACTCGATACTGGATATATACGGCGGCGATGATCTCAACCTGCGCGACGGCTACCGTGCCCTGGCCGGCACCCTGGAGCGCGACACCGGCAGCCTGCAGCGCGATCCGCTGCGCTATGCCCTCGGGCTGATCGGCCTGGAACGCCAACTGGTCAAGCGCGATGACATGCTGAGGACCATCGGCAGCCGCCTCGACCAGGTGCAATTCCAGATCGAACACTTCGGCCTGCTGCACGACAACGTGATTTCTTCGCTGGGCGGTCTCTACCAGGACACCCTCAGCACCCTGCGACAACGCATCCAGGTGCAGGGCGACATGCGCTTCCTGCAACAACATGACAACGCAGCGAAAATCCGTGCCCTGCTGCTGGCCGGCATTCGCTCGGTCAGGCTCTGGCGCCAGGTCGGTGGCCATCGCTGGCACATGATCGTCTGCCGTGGACGCCTGCTCAAGGCGCTCTATCCGCTCATGGATGCGCAGTACAAATAAGCCCGCGAGGGCTGCCGGCACACGTCGTATCCGCAGGGTAACCCTCCTTCTTCGGGCCGTTTCATGTATCATGTGCGCCCTTTTCGAACACGACCGTCGAGAACTCCATGCAGCTTTCCTCGCTCACTGCGGTTTCCCCCGTAGATGGCCGCTATGCCGGAAAAACCGCCGCCCTGCGGCCGATCTTCAGTGAATACGGCCTGATCAAGAGCCGTGTCAAAGTGGAAGTGCGCTGGCTGCAACGCCTCGCCGCCCACGCCGGCATTCCTGAAGTCGCGCCCTTCTCCAGCGAGGCCAACGCCCTGCTCGACCAACTGGCGGAAGACTTCCAGATCGAGCACGCCGAGCGTGTCAAAGAGTTCGAACGCACCACCAACCACGACGTCAAGGCCGTGGAGTATCTGCTCAAGGAGCAGGCGCGCAAGCTGCCGGAACTGGCTGCCGTCAACGAATTCATCCACTTCGCCTGCACCAGCGAGGACATCAACAACCTGTCCCACGCGTTGATGCTGCGCGAAGGTCGCGACGACGTACTGCTGCCGCTGATGCGCCAGATCGCCGAAGCCATCCGTGCCCTGGCGGTCGAGTTCGCCGACGTGCCGATGCTGTCGCGCACCCACGGCCAGCCGGCCTCTCCGACCACCCTGGGCAAGGAACTGGCCAACGTCGTCTACCGCCTGGAGCGACAGATCGCACAGGTCGCGGCAGTGCCGCTGCTGGGCAAGATCAACGGTGCCGTGGGCAACTACAACGCCCACCTCTCGGCCTACCCGGAGATCGACTGGGAAGCCAACGCCCGCGAATTCATCGAAGGTGACCTGGGCCTGAGCTGGAACCCCTACACCACGCAGATCGAGCCGCACGACTACATCGCCGAGCTGTTCGACGCCATCGCGCGCTTCAACACCATCCTCATCGACTTCGACCGCGACGTCTGGGGCTATATCTCCCTCGGCTACTTCAAGCAGAAGACCGTGGCAGGCGAAATCGGCTCTTCGACCATGCCGCACAAGGTCAACCCGATCGACTTCGAGAACTCCGAAGGTAACCTCGGCATCGCCAACGCGCTGTTCCAGCACCTGGCCAGCAAGCTGCCGATCTCGCGCTGGCAACGCGACCTGACCGACTCCACCGTACTGCGCAACCTCGGTGTCGGCTTCGCCCATAGCGTGATCGCCTACGAGGCCAGCCTCAAAGGTATCGGCAAGCTGGAATTGAACGCCCAGCGCATTGCCGCCGACCTGGACGCCTGCTGGGAAGTGCTGGCCGAGCCGGTACAGACCGTGATGCGCCGCTACGCGGTGGAAAACGCCTACGAGAAACTCAAGGACCTGACCCGTGGCAAGGGCATCACGCCCGATGCGCTGCAGGCCTTCATCGACGGCCTGGATATCCCGGCCGAGGCCAAGGCCGAACTGCGCCAACTGACCCCGGCCAGCTATATCGGCAACGCCGTCGCCCAGGCCAAGCGCATCTGATCGAAGAACCGGACCCTAGCGCCCGGCCGACGCCGGGCGTTTTTATTTACAGCTCGTATTCCGAGCAAGGTAACAAGCGATGACATCCGACATTCCCCTGCAAATCCTCGGTGGTCTCAGCGCCCGGGAATTCCTGCGCGACTACTGGCAGAAAAAACCCCTGCTGATCCGCCAAGCCATTCCTGGCTACCAGAGCCCGATATCCCCGGACGAGCTGGCAGGACTGTCGCTGGAGGAAGAAGTCGAGTCGCGCCTGGTCATCGAACACGGCGACCGCCCCTGGGAGCTGCGTCGCGGCCCATTCGAGGAAAGCACCTACCAGCAACTGCCGGAAAAAGACTGGACCCTGCTGGTACAGTCGGTCGACCAACTGGTGCCGGAAGTCGGCGAACTGGTCGAACACTTCAGCTTCCTGCCCAACTGGCGCATCGACGACATCATGATCAGCTTCGCCACCCCCGGTGGCGGTGTAGGTCCGCATTTCGACAACTACGATGTCTTCCTGCTGCAGGCCCACGGCCATCGCCGCTGGCGTATCGGCCAGATGTGCGACAGCGAGAGTCCGCTGCTGGCACACCCGGACCTGCGCATCCTGGCCGACTTCCAGGGCACCGATGAGTGGGTACTCGAACCCGGCGATATGCTCTACCTGCCGCCGCGCCTGGCCCACTTCGGCACCGCCGAAGACGACTGCATGACCTACTCGGTCGGCTTCCGCGCACCGAGCGCCGCCGAGGTGCTGACCCACTTCACCGACTTCCTCGCCCAGTTCCTCACGGACGAGGAGCGCTATGGCGACCCTGACCTGCAACCCGCCAGCGATCCGCACCAGATCCAGCATGACGCCCTCGACCGGCTCAAGGCACTGCTCGGCGAACACATGAACGACGAGCGCCTGCTGCTGACCTGGTTCGGCCAGTTCATGACCGAGCCACGCTACCCTGAGCGTGTCGAAGGCGCATCGGTCGAGGAAGATGAACTGCTGGCGGCCCTGCAGGATGGCGCCGTGCTCGTGCGCAATCCCAGCGCTCGCATGGCCTGGAGCGAAGTCGACGTCGGCTTGCTGCTGTTCGCCAGCGGCCAGAGCCGCCTGCTGCCGGAACACCTGCGCGAACTGTTGAAGCAGGTATGCTCCGCACAAGCGTTACATATCGACAACCTCGGCCAGTGGCTGGCCGACGAAGATGGGCTTAATCTCCTGCTGCAACTGGTCAAGCAGGGAAGTCTGGAGTTCGCAGATGAATGACTTGCAAATCCGTATCGCGGACTGGAACAGGGACAACGACGACCTGCGCCGCATCCGCGAAGCGGTGTTCGTAGCCGAACAGGCCGTGCCGCCGGAACTGGAGTGGGATGCCGAAGACGCCGAGGCTGTGCACTTCCTCGCCCTCGACGGCGATTATGCGATCGGCACCGCCCGCCTGCTGCGCGACGGCCATATCGGCCGGGTCGCCGTGCTGCGCGACTGGCGCGGCCTGAAGGTCGGCGAAGCGCTGATGCAGGCCGCTATCACCGAAGCCGAGCGCATGGGGCTCGACCGCCAGTTCCTGACGGCCCAGGTACATGCCACCCGGTTCTATGAGCGACTGGGCTTCAAGGTGGTCAGCGACGAATTCCTCGAAGCGGGCATTCCCCACGTGGACATGGTCCGCCAGGGTTGAACCCCTCCGCCTTTGCCTGAGCAGACGTCCCACCCAGGCAAAGGCGGACATTCAGAGCAGACTGCGGCCTTTTTCGAGGTAGCCCGCGAACACCGGCTCGGGCACCATGCTGCCGCCCGTTGCCCAGACCAGGTGCGTAGCCCGCTCCAGCCGCGCCTCACTGGCACCGATACGCGCCAGGTAGCCATCGTCACGCAGAACCCGCTGCATCCCCGGCACACCGGCCAGGGCCGAAGGCTCCAGCCGCACCCCCTCCAGCGCATTGGCTGTCGCCAGCAGGCGGAACAGCGTGTCATCGTCGACCGTGTAGTAGCCATCGATCAACCGCTGCATGGCCTTGCCAACGAACCCCGACGGCCTGCCCACTGCCAGCCCGTCAGCGGCCGTGACGTTATCGATACCCAGCTCCTGAACGCTGATACGGTCATGCAGCCCGGTGTATACGCCCAGCAACATGCACGGCGAATGGGTCGGCTCGGCGAAGAAGCAATGCACGGCATCACCAAACGCCAGCTTCAGCCCGAAGGCAACACCTCCAGGCCCACCGCCCACCCCGCACGGCAGATAGACGAAGAGCGGATGCTCGGCATCGACTCGCACGCCTTCCCGCTCGAATTGCCGGGCCAGCCGTTCCGCCGCGACGGCATAACCGAGGAACAGGTGCGGTGAGTTTTCATCGTCGACGAAATAACAGCGCGGATCGCTCTCGGCCTGCCGCCTCCCCTGCTCGACCGCCACGCTGTAGTCGGAATCGTATTCGACAACAGCGACACCACTGGCCCTGAGCTTGTCCTTCTTCCACTGTCGCGCATCGGACGACATATGCACCGTCGCCTGGAACCCCAGCTTCGCACTCATGATGCCGATGGAAAGCCCGAGGTTACCGGTGGAACCAACCGCAACCTTGTACTGGCCGAAGAAGCGCCGCGCCTCGTCACTGTCCAGCCGTGCATAGTCATCATCCAGAGTGATCAGCCCAGCCTGAAGGGCAAGCTCCTCGGCATGCTTGAGCACCTCGTGGATTCCTCCGCGCGCCTTGATCGAGCCAGAGATGGGCAACTCACCGTCCATCTTCAACCACATCGAACCGCCAGCCGACAGCCCGGCCTCCTGCAACAGGTGCCTGCGCAGTTCGTCTACAGGTTGCAATGGCGACTCGATGATGCCGCCTGCCTCGGCGGTCTGCGGAAAGACCTTGGCCAGATAAGGGGCGAAACGCCGTAGACGCGCACTGGCCTGTGCGACGTCTTCGGCATCCAGGCCAACATCCTCCAATGCGGTGGCAACCGGCACGCATGCGGGGTTGAACCAGTTGGTCTCCCTGAGCGCCAGCAACTCGGCCAGCAGCGGATGACTCGCCTGCCAGGCCTCGAGTGTCTTGCCGTGAATCATGTCGCTTCCTGCCCTATGTACTGAACGAGGACATCATTGTAGGCACACGCACTCGCTGGCGACATCGATGTGAATGCTGGAAAAAAGCACGAAAAACACTCAATCTCCCCACATGCATTCCGGAGCCTTTTCCATGGCCATTCTGCGCAGCATCCTCGCTGGCCTCGCCCTCATCGCCAGCCTGCCCCTCCAGGCCGCCACCGAGGTCATCACGCTGGACTTCCGCCTCGGTGAGCACTTGTTGCCGGTCGCACAGTCGGTCATCGGTAACCAGGGCACGGTCACCGCCCATGAGAACCAGTTGATCGTCAACGCCCCGCCAGAGGCCATTGCCGGGCTGCGTGATGTCTTGCGCCAACTGGACAAGGAACCCAGGCGCCTGCTGATCAGCGTCGACACCCAGGACCGCTCGGCCCGCACGCACAGCGACTATCGCACGCTGGACGATGCAACCACCGCCGACATGGGACAGGCGGACCAACCTCCCCCGACGCAGGGGCGGAGCATCCGCTACCAGACCCAGGGTAACGACGGCGGCATCCGCCGCATCCAGACCCTCGAAGGCCAGCCGGTGATGATCCAGACCGGGCAGGTCATTCCCCTGGAAAGCACCACCACGGACGCCTATGGCCGCCCTCAGCGCGAAACGCGCTATCAGCCGCTCGTGAACGGCTTCCAGGCAACCGCCCAGGTCATCGGCAATCGTGTGGAGGTCACGCTGGAAACACGTCGCGACAGCCTGGCCGGACAGCAGACCAACCGCATCGAGACCCGAGACAGCAGCACCCGGGTCAGCGGCAATCTCGGGGAGTGGATCAGCGTCGCCGAGGTCGATGAAGAGGCCGACTCAAGGCAAGTATCCGGCAGCCGCCGCTACAGCACCGAAGGCCCGCGAAACCTGAGCCTAAGACTAAAGGTGGATATACTCCAATAGGCTCTTTTGGCCTTTCCCCGCAAAATGTAGTGCACTACAAAAAACACTACAAAAAGCATTGACGAAGCATTTTGCCCGGAGCATGATGGCCTCGCTCCCGCTAACCAGGGGCCTGAAAAAGGCTCCCGGAGCGTGCTCAAGCCAACCAGCAGGGCCGCTCCGTGACTGTACTGCTCACAAGGCAGACTGACGAGGTTGCGACTGGAACGAGTCGTCCCGTGGGACGGGGAAGCGCCTGATGCATCGGTCCTGCCGGCCACCGCGACGTCGAACGATCAAGACGACGACAGAATGCTCCACACTCTGCGCGGTTCTGCCCCAAGCCCGATGAAACAGCCCCCGTCACCTTCGGATCAACGTTTCGCCCAGTCGATATTTCGACGCTCTGCCTGGTGCCGCACCGATCAATGCCAGCACGCAGGTTCTCGGCGGGAGCAGTCGGTACCCTAACCAACCCGTATCTTTGAAGGATTGACCATGTCCGCTTATCAAAACGACATCAAGGCAGTTGCCGCTCTCAAAGAAGCCGCTGGCAGCAGCTGGAGCGCTATCAACCCTGAATCCGTCGCCCGCATGCGCGCCCAGAACCGCTTCAAGACCGGCCTGGAAATCGCCCAGTACACCGCTGACATCATGCGCAAAGACATGGCCGAGTACGACGCCGACGCTTCCGTCTACACGCAGTCGCTGGGTTGCTGGCATGGCTTCATCGGACAGCAGAAGCTGATCTCGATCAAGAAGCACCTGAAGACCACCAACAAGCGCTACCTGTACCTGTCCGGCTGGATGGTTGCCGCGCTGCGTTCCGATTTCGGCCCGCTGCCCGACCAGTCCATGCACGAGAAAACCGCCGTTTCCGGCCTGATCGAAGAGCTCTACACCTTCCTGCGTCAGGCTGACTCCCGCGAACTGGACCTGCTGTTCACCGCCCTGGACGCCGCCCGCGAAGCCGGCGACAGCGCCAAGGCTGCCGACATCCAGTCGCAGATCGACAACTACGAGACCCACATCGTACCGATCATCGCCGACATCGACGCTGGTTTCGGTAACCCGGAAGCCACCTACCTGCTGGCCAAGCGCATGATCGAAGCCGGTGCCTGCTGCATCCAGATCGAGAACCAGGTTTCCGACGAGAAGCAGTGCGGCCACCAGGACGGTAAAGTGACCGTTCCTCACGCCGACTTCCTGGCCAAGATTGCCGCTGTTCGCTACGCCTTCCTCGAGCTGGGCATCGACAACGGTATCATCG
Organism: Pseudomonas sp. ABC1; assembly: GCF_013395055.1. NCBI lineage: Bacteria > Pseudomonadati > Pseudomonadota > Gammaproteobacteria > Pseudomonadales > Pseudomonadaceae > Pseudomonas > Pseudomonas sp. ABC1. The sequence goes on along the minus strand of NZ_CP058349.1, from coordinate 3,645,035 downwards.
TTGCGCGTACCGACTCCCTGGGTGCCGGCCTGACCAAGCAGATCGCCGTGACCAAAGAGCCAGGCGACCTGGGCGACCAGTACAACGCATTCCTGGATTGCGAAGAAGTCTCCGCTGCCGAGCTGGGCAATGGCGACGTCGTCATCAACCGCGAAGGCAAACTGCTGCGTCCGAAGCGCCTGCCGTCCAACTTGTTCCAGTTCCGTGCTGGCACTGGCGAAGCACGCTGCGTACTGGACTGCATCACCTCGCTGCAGAACGGCGCCGACCTGCTCTGGATCGAAACCGAGAAGCCGCACGTTGGCCAGATCGCTGCCATGGTTGACGAGATCCGCAAGGTGATCCCGAACGCCAAGCTGGTCTACAACAACAGCCCGTCCTTCAACTGGACCCTGAACTTCCGTCAGCAAGTGTTCGATGCATTCGTTGCCGAAGGCAAGGATGTTTCCGCCTACGACCGCGCCAAGCTGATGAGCGTCGAATACGATGCCACCGAATTGGCTCAGGTTGCCGACGAGAAGATCCGTACCTTCCAACGCGACGGTTCGGCCCACGCCGGTATCTTCCACCACCTGATCACCCTGCCGACCTACCACACCGCCGCGCTGTCCACCGACAACCTGGCCAAAGGGTACTTCGCCGACCAAGGCATGCTGGCCTACGTCAAGGGTGTACAGCGTGAAGAACTGCGCCAGGGCATCGCCTGCGTCAAGCACCAGAACATGGCTGGCTCCGACATCGGCGACAACCATAAAGAGTACTTCGCTGGTGAAGCGGCTCTGAAAGCGAGCGGTAAAGACAACACCATGAACCAGTTCCACTGATTCCGGTGTGCGGTACGCGCCCTCCAGCGCGTACCCCGTAACAAGCAAAGGCCCCGCAATGCGGGGCCTTTGCTTTTCCAGCTCCACAACCTTTCCCATCAGTGCCCCAATGGTCCCCATCGATCACTCGACCTGCATAGGCGCGAGCCTTGTTCCTGTCAGGTTCTTGGCCTGGGCCTACCATCTATGCCATGGTTTGCTCCCCTGGTACCCACGATAAGCGATGAGAAAACGACCATGATCGAAGCCAAAGGCTACGCCGCCCACACATCGGACTCGCCTCTGCAACCCTATGCCTTCCAGCGCCGCAGCCCGGGCGCCAGCGATGTACAGATTGAAATCCTCTACTGTGGCGTCTGCCACTCCGACCTGCATACCGCCCGCAACGAATGGCACAACACCCTCTATCCCTCCGTACCCGGCCACGAGATCGTTGGCCGTGTGGTTGCCGTCGGCGCCAACGTCAAGGGATTCAAGGTCGGTGAACTGGCAGGCGTCGGCTGCATGGTCGACAGTTGCCGTAGTTGCCCGTCCTGTGGCGAAGGCCTGGAGCAGTACTGCGAGAACGGCTTCACCGGCACCTACAACGGCCCGGTATTCGGCGGTGAGAACACACTGGGCGGTTATTCCGACAGCATCGTGGTGGATGAAAAGTTCGTCCTGCGCATCTCCCACAGCGACAACCTGGCCGCAGTGGCGCCGCTGCTGTGTGCTGGCATCACCACCTACTCGCCGCTGCGCCAGTGGAAAGTCGGGCCGGGCCAGAAGGTCGGCGTCGTCGGCCTTGGCGGGTTGGGCCATATGGCGGTGAAGATCGCCAAGGCCATGGGCGCCCATGTGGTGCTGTTCACTACCTCCCCCGGTAAACGCGAGGACGCCCTGCGCCTGGGCGCTGCCGAAGTGGTGGTGTCGAAGAACCCGGACGAGATGAATGCGCACCTGAACAGCTTCGACTTCATCCTCAACACGGTCGCGGCGCCACATGACCTGAACGCATTCCTCACGCTGCTCAAGCGTGACTGCACCATGACCCTGGTCGGCGCCCCGGACTCGCCCCATCCGTCGCCGGATGTCTTCGGCCTGATCTTCAAACGCCGCCGCCTGGCCGGCTCGCTGATCGGCGGTATCGCAGAAACCCAAGAAATGCTCGATTTCTGCGCCGAACACGGCATCGTCTCGGAGATCGAGATGATCGACATCCAGAACATCAACGAAGCCTACGAACGCATGCTCAAGAGCGACGTGAAGTACCGATTCGTGATCGACATGGCCTCGCTGAAAACGGCCTGATCAGAACGGGAAGCTCGACGTATAACCACCCTTACCGAGGCCTCTACGCGCTCCAATACGCGCTAGAGGCCTGGACACTCAGGACGAGAAGACGAAGGGGTCGGCATCCTGATAGGCAGGAAAACGCTCACGGAAGCGCGCCAGATCAGCGGCCTTGAGGGTGGTACGGAAGACACCGTCGGCCTCCCCCGCCGTCAGCAACGGATCACCCAGGAAATCCAGCACCTGGCTGTCGCCGCTGTAGGGATAACCCTTGCCATCGCTGCCGACGCGGTTGACAGCAGCGACATAGCACAGGTTCTCGATGGCCCGCGCCGGCAACAGGCGGTTCCAGGCATCGCGACGCGCAGCTGGCCAGTTGGCTGTGTAGAGCAGCAGATCGGTGCCATGGGGGTCTCGGCTCCATACCGGGAAGCGCAGGTCGTAGCAGATCAGCGGTCGCACCTGCCAGCCCTTGAGCTCGAACAGCGCCTGCTCCTCGCCCGCCGTGTAGTGCTTGTGCTCGCCAGCCATGCGGAACAGATGGCGCTTGTCATAATGCGACACCCGGCCATCGGGCCTTGCCCACAGCAAACGATTGCGGTAACTGCCATCGGCGGCCTGGGTGATCAGGCTACCAGTGATCACCGCACCGATACGCTGTGCCTGTTCGCGCAGCCAGACATGGCTCGGTCCCTGCTCGGGTTCGGCCAGGGCGGCGGAGTCCATCGAGAAAGCCGTGGTGAACATCTCCGGCAGCACCACCAGGTCGGCACCACGTGCCTGCTCCAGCAGCGGCTCGAAGCGACGGCGGTTGGCTTCGGCGTCCTGCCAGACCAGATCGGTCTGGATCAGCGCCAGTTCGAGGTCGGGTAATTGGCTCAGATCGCGCATAGTCGTTGCGCTGCCTGGCGCAGCGTCTCCTCCCGTTTGGCAAAGCAGAAACGCACCAGCCGCAGGTCGGACGGCGCCTCTTTATAGAATACGGAAACCGGAATGGTCGCCACGCCATGCTCGCGGGTCAGCCACTCGGCCATCTGCACATCGTTCAAATCGGGACGGATCGCCGAATAGTCGGCCACCTGGAAATAGGTACCCGGTGAGCGGGTGAAGGTGAAACGCGACCCGGCCAGCAAGTCGCAGAACAAGTCGCGCTTGGCCTGGTAGAAATCCGGCAACTCGGCGATGTGCTGCGGATAGGCTGCCATGAAGTCCGCCAGTGCCCACTGCAGCGGCGTTACCCCGCAGAAGCTGACGTACTGGTGCACCTTGCGCAGTTCGGCGGTCAGGGCCGGTGGCGCAATGGCATAGCCCGTCTTCCAGCCGGTGACGTGGTAGGTCTTGCCAAAGGAGCTGACCACCAGGGCGCGTTGGTACAGCTCTTCGTGGCGCAGCACGCTGGCATGCTCGCGTCCATCGAAGACCAGATGCTCGTACACCTCGTCACTCAGCAGGTAAATCTCGCGCTCACGGATCAGCCCAGCCAACTGGTCGAGGTCAGCCCGGGAAATCAACGCGCCACTGGGGTTGTGCGGGGTATTCAGAACGATCAGCCGCGTACGCTGGCCGATGGCCTCGGCCAGTGCCTGCCAGTCGATGGCGAAGTCGGGCCGCGTCAGTTGCAGATGGATGCAACGCCCTCCGGCCAACTCGACTGCCGGGGCGTAGCTGTCGTAGCTCGGATCGAACACGATCACCTCATCGCCCGGGCGCACCAGCGCCTGGATCGAGCAGAACAAGGCCTCGGTCGCACCGGGGGTGATGGTCACTTCCTGCTCGGCGCTCACTACACGCCCATAGAGCGCGGCGACCTTGGCCGCGACCTGCTCGCGCAAGGCCGGCAAGCCCGTCATCGGGGCGTACTGGTTATGCCCGGCCATCACATGCCGGGCCACCGCCTCGCGCAGTGCCTCCGGCCCATCGAAGTCGGGAAAGCCCTGGGAAAGGTTGATCGCCCCGGTCTGCGCCGCGAGCTGGGACATGGTGGTGAAGATGGTGGTGCCGACGCTGGGCAGCTTGCTCTGGATCATGGGAACGACCGAATGCATGGGGCATGAAAGATTGCATGCCTGCCGGGGCCCTGTCCATATGCGACAACCGAAGCAGACGCGCTCAACCACCGCCCTGTATCTGCCGCAGCAGTGGCTCGCACTGGCTCGGCTCATCGCCGGCACTGGGTGCCACCAGCGCCAGCAAACCTGCCGCTGGCGCCACGGCCACGCCAAGCGCCACCAGGCCGGCTCCGCGCAACGCCAAGGGTGTGACCTGCACACCCGCATCCGGCGTCTTGAACGTCCCGCGCACGTAGAGTGGCGAGCGCAGGGAGAAAATGCGCAGCCCCTTGGTCGCCGGCGTAATGGTGAAATCCAGCCGTTCGGTGGCGAAGTTGGCACTGCCGTCGACCTTGATCACTGCATTGTCGGTATCGATGACGAACAGGCGCGCACTCATCAGCCCCTGCTTGATGCCAAGGTCGGCGGCGGCGCAGTGAATCTTCACTTCATCGTCCCCGAACAGCCGCCCCACCAGGTAATTGCCCACGTTAAGCCCGGCGATTTCCATCAGGCCACGGCTGACCGCGCCATCGTTGATCAGCATCTTCAGCTCCCCGTCCGCGCCGCCCAGCAAGGCGGCCAAGGAGTTGCCACGACCTGCCAGGCTGGCATCACCGTTGAGCTCACCAAAACTCGTCTGCATGGGTGCGAAACCGGGAAACAGTTGCTTGAGCTTGAGATCCCGCGCACGCACGCGCATCCGCCCCTGCAACGGCGTGGATGCGCCGTCGAGGCGTATGTTCGCATCGAGCTGGCCACCCGCCAGGCCAAAGCGCAGTGGCTCCAGGGAGAGCCGGCCATCATTGAGCACCACATGGGTGTCCAGGCCGCTGAGGGGCAGTTGTTCACTGTGCACGATGCGCTTGCCAATGAAACGCACGTCGGCATCCATGGCGCGCCAGCGGTCAGTGCGAAACTCGGCAGCAGGCAGAACGCGATTCGTCGGCGGGCCTCCCGACGTGTTCTTCTCGGCAGTCGGGTTGGCGCCGATCAGCGGCGCCAGGTCGCTGAACAGCAACTGGTTGGACGTCAGTTGCCCGGACAGCTTGGGGCGGGGCTCACGGGCAACGAAGGTCAGGTCACCGTGGATATCGCTGTCGCCGATACGCCCATTGAAGCCGAGGTAGCGAAAGACGGCGCCATCGCTGTCACGCAAGTCCGCCTGCAGACGGCCATCGGTGCTGTAACGCGAGGTTTCCGGCAGGGTCACGCCAGTCAGTGGGTAGAGTTGGCCCAGGCTGCTACCGGACAGACTCAGGCGCAGATCCAGTGCACCGAGGTTCTGTGGGTCAGTCAGGCTACCTGCCAGGACGATATGGGTGGTGCCGATGCGCAGGTCCACCTGCAACGGGAAAGGCTGCGCGGCGTCGTGCAACGCCAGCAGCCCCCCGACCTTGCCGGTGCCAGTCACCGCCTGACCACGGAAACGGCCCTTGGCCTGCCAGGCAAAGGCGTAATCCTGTGCGCGGGCAGTCGTCTCGGCCAGGCGCTCGGCAACGCCCTTGCCAACGATCTCGGCGAAAGGAATGGGCTCGCCGAGCGGCTCTACCGAGGCCTCCAGGCGGGTGTCGCTGCTTTTGTCATCGAGCTTGACCTGGCCTTTGTCGAAACCGATGGTGCCAATGTCCAGCGTCCAGGGGCTGCTCGCCTCCGAGCGCTCGTTGCCCAGGTCGAACACCCAGTTGGCCCGCCCATCAGCCAGGCGCTGCAGATCGACAATCGGCCCCCCTAACTCAATACTCGGAATGCTCACGGTCTTCCACAGTAGCGGCAACGGCGACAGGCGCAAACGCACACTGTCGAGGCTGATGAAGGTATCGCCCTGCGCCCATTCGGGATTCCCCAGGCGCAGCCGCTCGGCGGAGATATGCGGCCAGGGTATCCAGGCACCCAACCGTTGCTGGCCAGCTTCGCGCTGCCAGACCACGCGCAAATCACCCTCGATGGCGAACGGTCGGTCGAGTGCTGCCGAGACCTGCTCGTTGATCAGCGGGCGCGCCCGATTCCAATCGAACAACGCCAGAAACACGATAAGCGCTGCAATCAGCAACAGGGAAACGGCGACCAGCCATACCAGCAGCTTGCGTACATAGCGCATCCATCGACCTCCTTTCGTCCTGGACCGAGCGCTACTCGCTCGCCCTGATGTCCATATGACTGAAAAGATCGACCAACGCTCCACACGCCTGACGGGAAAGGATAAATACCCGGCACCAAGAGTCCGGAGCGCGAGTCAGGCAATGCGCCTGATCGCGCCCCGGATCACGCCAGCTTTCGCTACACAGCGACCGGCCATGAGATGCCGCAGGGTGTTACTTCTTCTTGTCCCGACGCTTCTTCTCGGCCTTCTTGTGGTGCGACATAAGCCGGCGCTTCTTGTTCACCTGGCGATCGGTCAGGGTGTTCTTCTTGCCCTCGTAAGGGTTCTCGCCACCCTTGTACTCGATGCGGATCGGCGTCCCGACCAGCTTGAGCACGCGCCGGTAGGTATTTTCCAGGTAGCGCGAGTAGGACTTGGGCACCGCGTCGACCTGGTTGCCGTGGATCACGATCAGTGGCGGGTTGGCCCCCCCCAGGTGGGCATAGCGCAACTTGATACGGCGGCCGCTGACCATCGGCGGCTGGTGCTCGCGCACAGCGTCCTCGAGGATCTGCGTCAGGCGACTGGTCGGCCAGCGGGTGATGGCCGAGCGGAAGGCATTCTGTACCGACTTGTAGAGGTGCCCGACCCCCGTACCGTGCTTGGCGGAGATGAAGTGGATATCGGCGAAGTCCACGAAGAACAGCCGGCGCTCCAGCTCGGTCTTCACATAGTCACGCTCCGAGGGCTCCATGCCGTCCCACTTGTTCAGCGCGATGACCAGCGCCCGGCCGGTTTCCAGCACGAAGCCGAGCAGGTTGAGGTCATGCTCGACCACCCCTTCCCGCGCATCCATGACGAAGATCACCACGTTGGCGTCCTGGATCGCCTGCAGAGTCTTGACCACGGAGAACTTCTCCACGGCCTCGAAGATCTTGCCGCGACGACGCACACCAGCGGTGTCGATCAGGGTGTATTTCTCTTCATCGCGCTCGAACGGGATGTAGATACTGTCGCGGGTGGTACCGGCCTGGTCATAGACGATGACCCGCTCCTCGCCGAGCATGCGGTTGACCAGGGTCGACTTGCCGACGTTCGGGCGACCGATGATGGCGATCTTGATGCCGTCCTTCTCGCTCGGGCCGGGAATTCGAGCGAGTTCCTGCTCTTCGGAACCCGGTTCTCCAGCCTCATCCTCTTGCGCAACGACCTCCGGCTCTTCCTGCTTGAAGAGACCCAGTACGTCCTGCAGCAACTGGCTGATACCACGGCCATGGGCAGCGGCGATGGGCGAGGCATCACCCAGCCCCAGGGGGCTGAACTCGGCACGTGCCAGGTCCGGGTCGACCGTGTCGACCTTGTTGGCGACCAGGAAACTGCGCTTGTTCCGCTTGCGCAGATGCTCGGCGATCATCTGGTCGGCAGCGGTCAGGCCAGCGCGCGCATCCACCATGAACAGCACGGCATCGGCTTCTTCGATGGCTTGCAGGGACTGCTCGGCCATCTTCGCGTCGATACCTTCCTCGTCACCGGAGAGACCGCCGGTATCGATTACGATATAGGTCTGGCCTTGCCATTTGGCCTCGCCATACTGGCGGTCGCGGGTCAGCCCGGCGTATTCGGCCACGATGGCATCGCGGCTCTTGGTCAGTCGGTTGAACAGCGTGGACTTGCCCACGTTGGGGCGGCCCACCAGGGCGATTACGGGAACCATGCGGCTCTCCATTGTGATATTTCAGAAAACACGAAGGCCGCTGCATGGCAGCGGCCCAGCACTCACACGACAGCAGGCGTTATTGCGCCTCAGTCGTTCGACTCGATGGTCAAGGCAACCAGCTTGCCGTCGTTGCCATAGGCATACAACCAGTCACCCTCGACCACCGGGCGGCTGCGCAGTCCGGCGCTGTCGATACGGATACGCGATACGAAGCGGCCATCGATCTGGCTCAGCAGATGCAGATAACCTTCGAAATCACCCACGGCGACATAGCTGGAGAACACCGCTGGTCCCGACAGTTGGCGGCGCGTCAGCTCTTCGTTGCGCCACAGGGCGGTGGTCGAGCGCTCATCGATGGCCTCGACCGAACCGTCCGCCAGGCTCAGGTAGATGCTGCCGTAACCCTGGGCAATGCCGGAGTAGGTCGACGCATCGCGCTGCCACAGAATGCGTCCGCTCTGCAGTTCCAGTGCCGCGGCACGGCCCTGGTAGGACGCGACGTACAGGGTTCCGCCGGACAACAGCAGGCCACCGTCGATATCGACGATACGCTCCAGTTCGGAACGGCCCTGGGGAATGGCGACACGCTGTTCCCAGACAGGCAGGCCACGGCTGGTATCCAGCGCCACCACCTTGCCTGACGACAGCCCTGCAATGGCCAACTGGTTAGTCAGCAAAGGCGCGCCCGTGCCACGCAGCGTCAATACCGCTGGCGAGCTCTCGTAGCTCCAGCGTGCGCTGCCATCGTCGATGTTCAATGCGATCAGGCGGTCATCCTGGGTCTGCACCAGCACGATGTCGCCATTGATTGCAGGGGATGCCAGCACTTCGCTGCTGACCTTGCTGCGCCAGACCTGCTCGCCACTTTCGACGTCCAGGGCCAGCACTTCGCCGGTCAGGGTACCGACCACCACGATGCCGTAGCCGACACTGACGCCACCCGAAACGGGGACTTCCAGGTCTTTTTTCCACTGGACCTTGCCGGTCTCGCGGTCCATGGCAACCACCAGCCCTTCAACGTCGGCGGCATAGATATGCTCGCCGTAGAGGGCAGGCGTGAGCAGGTTGTAAGTCTTGCCCTGACCATCGCCAATGGAGCGGCTCCATTGCTTCTTCAACTTCACTTCAGCAGTGAACTTGGTCAGTTCGGCAGGCTGAGGTTCTTTCTTGTCGGTGCTGCTGCAACCCACGACCAGAACGGCCAGGGCCAGCAACGCGGTTGTCTTCCAGCGCATGGCTTCAACCCTCCTCTCGGGCCAGATCATCGAGCTTCAATTGCAGGCCACCGATGGCGGCGTCCTGGGACAGCGACTCCTTGGCCTTGCTGTAGGCCGCGAGGGCTTCGTCACCACGACCAAGTTGTACCAGCAGATCGCCACGCAGCTCTTCACGGCCAGCGGCGAACGCCTTGTCAGCCTCGCCATTCAACAGCGCAAGGGCATCCTCGGCCTTGTCCTGTGCGGCCAGCACACGGGCCAGACGCTGGCGAGCCAGCTCTTCCAGGGTGGCATCGGCAGGCTTGTCCAGCACTAGGCGCAATTCGCCGGCGGCATCGTCGAGACGCCCGGCTTCCAGGGCGACCTTGGCCACGAACAGGCTGCCGTACTGGGCATACTGGGTACCGGCAAAATCCTTCTTCAAGATGCCGCCCAGCCGCACGATCTCGGCAGGATCGACTTGCGGGGAATCGAGCGCGGCCGTCAGCAGTTGCTGATAGACGACTGATGCACCTTGCGCCTGCTTGACCTGATGGTTCTGCCAGAACTGCCAACCGAACACCAGTACCAGGGCCACCAGGCCACCGGTCACCAAGGGTTTCCCGTTGCGCTGCCACCAGTCCTTCAGTTGCTCGATTTGTTCGTCTTCGGTAGCCGTGCTCACACGTTCACTCCTTTCATTCGCGTTGATCTCAGGCCTGCTCGGCACAGGCTGCCAGATGCCCGGCCAGGGCATCCCAGGCAATATTCTGCTGTTCGTCATCGTCACGCAGCGGCTTGCAACCTACCACGCGCGCGGCCAGTTCGTCCTCGCCCAGAATCAGGGCGAAACGGGCGCCACTCTTGTCCGCTTTCTTGAACTGGCTCTTGAAACTGCCACCACCACTATTGACCAGCAAATGCAGGCCGGGGACGTTGTCCCGCAGGCGCTCGGCCAACTCCAGTGCCGCCAGCTCCGCGGCCTCGCCAAAGGCGCAGATATAGGCATGGGGCAACCGACTCAGCGCCTCAGGCACCAGTTCCAGGGTTTCCAGCAACAGCACCAGGCGCTCGACCCCCATGGCGAAGCCCACACCGGGCGTCGGCTTGCCGCCGAACTGGCTGACCAGCCCATCGTAGCGGCCACCGGCACAGACGGTTCCCTGGGTACCCAGTTTGTCGGTCACCCACTCGAACACCGTGCGACCGTAATAGTCCAGGCCACGCACCAGCTTCGGGTTGATCTGGTAGGCGATGCCGACCGCATCCAGGCGGGCCTTCAAGCCTTCGAAATGCTCGCGCGAGGCGTCGTCCAGATAATCGCTCAGGGTCGGCGCACCGATCAGCAACGCTTGGGTCTGGGCATTCTTGCTATCGAGAATGCGCAGCGGGTTGGTGGTCAGGCGGCGCTGACTGTCTTCGTCGAGCTGGTCGAAACGCTCGCGCAGGTAGGCCACCAGCGCATCACGGTACTCGGCACGTGCTTCGCTGGAACCGAGGCTGTTCAATTGCAGGGTCACGGCATCCGCCATACCCAGTTGCTTCCACAGGCGCGCGGTCAGCACGATCAGTTCGGCATCGATGTCCGGGCCCGGCTGGTTGAACACCTCAACCCCGATCTGGTGGAACTGGCGGTAGCGGCCTTTCTGCGGTTTCTCGTAGCGGAACATCGGCCCGGTGTACCAGAGCTTCTGTACCTGACCACCACCGCTCAGGCCATGCTCCAGCACTGCACGCACGCAACCGGCGGTACCTTCCGGGCGAAGGGTCAGGGACTCTTCGTTGCGGTCGAGGAAGGTGTACATCTCCTTGTCCACGACATCGGTGCCTTCGCCGATTCCTCGGGCGAACAGGTCGGTGAACTCGAGGATCGGCAGACGAATCTCGCTGTAACCGTAACTGTCGAGCAGTTGTGCGAAGGTCGTTTCCAAGTAACGCCAGGTCGGTGTCTGTCCGGGCAGGATATCGTTCATCCCACGGATGGCTTGCAGGGACTTGCTCAATGCTTTTCCTTAATCAACTGCGAATGATCAGCGCAGACTCGGCCTGGGCCTTTTCGGCGGCCTTTTCGCGGATCAGTTGTTCGAGTTCGTCGACCAGATTGTCGTTGGTCAGCTTCTGGGCCGGCTTGCCGTCGATGTAGATCAGGTTGTTCGGGCTGCCGCCGGTCAAGCCGATATGCGCCTCCTTGGCCTCCCCCGGTCCGTTCACCACGCAGCCAATCACCGCGACGTCCATCGGCACCAGCAGGTCGTCCAGGCGACCTTCCAGCTCGTTCATGGTCTTAACCACGTCGAAGTTCTGCCGCGAGCAGCTCGGGCAGGCGATGAAATTGATGCCACGTGAACGCAGGCGCAGGGATTTGAGGATATCGAAGCCGACCTTGATCTCCTCGACCGGATCAGCGGCGAGGGAAATGCGGATGGTGTCGCCAATCCCCTCGGCCAACAGCATGCCAAGGCCGACAGCGGACTTGACCGTACCCGAGCGCAAACCACCCGCTTCGGTGATCCCCAGGTGCAGCGGCTGTTCGATCTCTTTGGCGAGCAGCCGGTAAGCCGCCACGGCCATGAATACGTCGGAGGCTTTCACACTGACCTTGAAGTCATGGAAGTTCAGCCGGTCCAAGTGCTCGACATGGCGCATCGCCGACTCGAGCAGCGCTTCGGGCGTCGGCTCGCCGTACTTCTTCTGCAAATCCTTTTCCAGGGAGCCGGCATTGACGCCGATCCGGATAGGGATACCCCGGTCCCGCGCCGCCTCGACCACGGCCTTGACCCGGTCTTCGCGGCCGATGTTGCCCGGGTTGATACGCAGGCAGTCGACGCCCAGCTCCGCCACGCGCAATGCGATCTGGTAATCGAAATGGATATCGGCCACCAACGGAACCCGGACCTGCTTCTTGATCAGGCCGAACGCCTCGGCAGCTTCCATGGAAGGCACAGACACACGGACGATATCGGCGCCTGCATTTTCCAGGCGCTGGATCTGGGCGACCGTCGCAGCCACATCACAGGTTTCGCTGTTGGTCATGCTCTGCACTGCGATGGGTGCATCGCCGCCGACAGGCACATTACCGACCCAGATCTTGCGGGAAACCCGCCGCTTGATAGGAGACTCGCCGTGCATCATTACTGTCCAAGCTTGAAGCGTGCGATTTCGCCACGCATATGAGGCGCCAGATCGACCGGCTCACCGTTGTAGCGCACCTGTACAGCCGAAGCGCGGCCCAGGTGAATGGAAATGGGGGCCTTGCCCGTCAGCACCTGACTGCTGCCCGCCTTGGCCAGGGTACTGAGCAGTACTTTTCCATCAGCATCGGTCAGTTGGATCCAGCAATCACCGCTGAAGCTCAGCTCGATGCGCCCCTCACCCGCTGCCAGCGGCTGCTCCACCGGTGCCGGCGCAGTGGGGGCAGCCTGTGGCGCGGGCGCCGCATCGGTGGGCGTCGTGTCAGCCGCCGGAACAGAAGGCGCCGGTTCGACATTCTCTGATGGCGGAGTCTCATCCCCGGTGGTGGTCTGGGCGATCTCTACATCGGCGATGCCTGGCTCATCTGGCGTCGCGATTTCGCTCGGATCCAGGACATGGATCTCGGTAGTGCCGTCAACCGATTCCACCTCGATTCGCTCGAACGCGCTGCTGAGGTTGCCGATGGCATCGCCATCGGCCTGCTCCTGCCACCAGTAGAACGCCGTGACCAGCAAGACCAGCAGCAGACTGATGCTGAACAGGCGCAACACACTGCGCGCCACTCCGGAAGGCTCATCGATACGTTCCAGGCTATGCACCGTACTGCTGGCGGCACCGCTGCCTGTATGCACATCGAACTCATGCACGAGCCGGTTCTGGTCCAGCTCCAGGAACTTGGCGTAGGAGCGAACGTAACCCCGTGCGAAAGTCGCGCTCGGCAGCCGGGAGAAATCACCGCTCTCGATCTGCTGCAGGGTCTTTACGGGCAGGTTGAGCTGCAAGGCGACCGTCGCCAGCGACAGCCCTTTGCTCTCGCGCGCCAGGCGCAGGGTCTCGCCAGGGTTGGCGGAAACCGATGATGGGGATTCTGGGTACGATGCGCTCATCGTTGCTCCGACTGGTACTGCTTGTATTCAGGAGTGCCTGGGTATAGACGCTGCAGTTGCGACGCCAGGAGTGCGACCTGCTCATGCTGCTGGTGGATTTCCGCCAGGCGGATGCCCAGTAGCAAGCTGCGAGCATTCTGCCCGGACAGTTGGCCGAAGGCATCATAATAGTCTTTCGCGGGCACGTATTGTCCGGCGTCGAAAGATAACTGCGAAAGTTCGAGCAAAGCCATGGGTTGCCGGCTGTCCAGGCGCAATGCACGCTTGAAATGACCTTCGGCGCTGGCTGGCTGCCCAAGGCGCAGCGCGGTTATCCCGAGGTTCTCGAAAACCCTGGCGCGCTCGACATACAAAGTGTCTTCGGACGCTTGGCTGAAGCGTTCCATGGCTTCCTGGTAGCGCCCCTGCTCGAACAGGAAACCGCCATAGTTATTGAGGATGCGCGCATCGCCACCTGCGGCGAGCGCCGCCCGAAAGTGCTTATCCGCCATGGCAGTCTCCATCTCCCGCTGGAAAACCAGCGCAAGCGCCGCATGTGCATCGGCACTCTTCGGATCGAGTTCGAGTGCACTGGAGAGCGGAGCTTTGGCGCTTGCCGTCTCGCCCTGGGCCAGATAGCCAAGCCCCAACTGGATATAGGCATCCCGCGCCTGACTACGACCGGCCTCGCTCTTCAGCGGATCGGCGGTGCCAGAGCTCACACAGCCACCCAGCACGCCCATCATGAGGAAAAGCAGAAACGCGAGTCGCACATCCATGGGCGAGCCTCTCAGGAATGACCGGCGGCTACGGATGTATCACTCTGCAACTCACGGACAGCGATATAGCGCTCGCTCCGACGCGTCCGGTCCATCACCTGACCTACCAACTGACCGCAGGCGGCATCGATGTCCTCGCCGCGGGTGGTGCGCACCGTCACGTTGAAGCCGGCCTTGTGCAAGGCATCCTGAAAACGCCGGATGGCATTGTTGCTCGGGCGCTCGTAACCGGAGTGTGGAAACGGGTTGAACGGAATCAGATTGACCTTGCACTCGATGCCGGCCAACAGCTCGATCATTTGCCGAGCATGCTCGGGCTGATCGTTGACACCTTCCAGCAGCGTGTATTCGATAGTCAGGAAACGCTTCTCGCCGAGGTGCGAGATATAACGCTGGCAAGCCTCCAGCAGCATCTTCAGCGGATACTTGCGGTTGATCGGCACCAGCTTGTCGCGCAGTTCGTCATTGGGCGCATGCAGCGACAGCGCCAGGGACACATCGATGACCTTGGCCAACTCGTCGATCATCGGTACCACGCCCGAGGTGGAGAGCGTGACCTTGCGCTTGGAAATGCCGTAGCCCAGATCATCCATCATGATGTGCATGGCGGCGACGACATTGTCGAAATTCAGTAACGGCTCACCCATCCCCATCATCACCACGTTGGTGATGGCCCGATCGATCTTGGCCGGGACGGTTCCGAATGATTTGTTGGCGATCCACACCTGACCGATCACTTCGGCCGCGGTGAGGTTGCTATTGAAGCCCTGCTTACCGGTCGAGCAGAAGCTGCAGTCCAGTGCACAGCCGGCCTGAGACGATACACACAGCGTGCCCCGCCCCCCTTGAGGGATGTAGACGGTTTCCACGCAACTGCCCGAGGCGACACGCACCACCCACTTGCGGGTGCCATCGCTGGAAATGTCTTCGCTGACGATTTCCGGACCGCGTATCTCGGCAGAGGCCTTGAGCTTTTCACGCAAGGCCTTGCCGATGTTGCTCATGGCGTCGAAATCATCGACGCCAAAATGGTGGATCCACTTCATGACCTGACCGGCACGGAAACGCTTCTCCCCGATGGAATCGAAGAAACTCTCCAGTTGCGGCTGGGTCAGGCCCAGCAGGTTCACTTTACCGGTCGATACAGTCATGGGCTCCACCTGCGTCCGCTTAGCGGATGCGAGCGTTGATTTCGGTTTCAGCGAAGAAGTAGGCGATCTCGCGAGCGGCGGAAGCCTCGGAGTCGGAACCGTGAACGGCGTTCTCGTCGATGGAAACAGCGAAGTCAGCGCGGATGGTGCCGGCAGCGGCTTCTTTCGGGTTGGTGGCGCCCATCAGCTCACGGTTCTTGGCGATGGCGTTCTCGCCTTCCAGAACCTGGACAATGACCGGACCGGAGATCATGAAGGCAACCAGATCCTTGAAGAAACCGCGCTCGCTGTGCTCGGCGTAGAAACCGGCAGCCTGGCGCTCGGACAGTTGCAGTTGCTTGGAAGCGACGATGCGCAGGCCGGCCTTCTCGAAACGGCTGGTGATTTCACCGATGACGTTCTTGGCGACGGCGTCGGGCTTGATGATGGAGAAGGTGCGTTGCAGGGCCATTTGAGACTCCAGAATTTCAGGGTTGAAAGTAAACGAGTAAACCCGCGAATCATACGCGGGTTTGGGTAAAAGCATAAGGGGCAGGCGTGAGCCACCCCTACTCCATTTCTTCGATCCAGGCTGCCTGAATGGCTTCCAGGACTTTCTCACCACCACGCTGCGGATCGTCGGCAAACCCCGGCAGCTCCACCACCCAGCGGTGCAGTTCGACGAAATTCAGATAACGCGGATCGACGTCCGGCTTGCGTTCGGCCAGCTCGATGGCGATATCCAGCACATCAGCCCATTTCAGTTCCATATGTGCCTCGCCTCAATGCCCTTCGGAAACCTGGTTGATCGTGTATTTCGGAATTTCCACGACCAGGTCACGGTCAGCCACCACCGCCTGGCAGGAGAGCCGAGAATCAGGCTCCAGCCCCCAAGCCTTGTCCAGCATGTCGTCTTCCAGTTCGTCGGAGGGCTCGAGCGAAGCCTGCCCCTCGCGCACGACGATATGGCAGGTGGTGCAGGCACAGGATTTCTCACAGGCATGCTCAATGTCGATGCCATTGCGCAATGCGGCGTCCAGTATGGTTTCGCCGGCTTTCGCCTCGATCACCGCGCCTTCGGGGCAATGATCGGCATTGGGCAGGAAAGTAATTTGCGGCATCTCGCTCAATCCTCGATTTCATTAAGGCGTCGGCCAGCCAACGCGGCCTTGACGGTTGAATCCAGACGTCGCGCAGCGAAGGCGTCGGTCACCTGGCCAAGCTTTCTGATCTGTCGCTCCACAGCCACGCCGTCCGTGCTTTCGAGCAACTCGCGCATCCTGCTCACTTCTGCGTCGATTACCAGCCGCTCCTCGGGCTGCAACAGGCGCTCGCCATCGACCAGCAATGCGGCCTCCACTGCCTCCAGCAGACGCTGCGCCTCGACCAACTGCTCGCGCAGTGCGCGCGCCACTTTGTCTTCGCCAGCCTTGCTGAACGACTCCTCCAGCATGCGCGCGATTTCGCCATCGCTCAGCCCATAGGACGGCTTGACCTGGATGCTCGCCTCGACACCGGAGGTCAGTTCCTGCGCCGAAACGCTGAGCAACCCATCCGCATCCACCTGGAAAGCCACTCGCACCTTGGCCGCACCCGCAACCATAGGCGGAATACCACGCAGCTCGAAACGCGCCAGCGACCGGCAGCCTGAGATCAACTCGCGCTCACCCTGCAGGACATGGATCATCATGGCCGTCTGGCCGTCTTTATAGGTGGTGAACTCCTGTGCACGAGCCACCGGAATGGTGGTGTTGCGCACGATCACCTTCTCCATCAGGCCACCCATGGTTTCCAGCCCGAGGGACAGCGGGATCACATCCAGCAGCAGCAACTCGTCGCCACCACGATTGTTGCCCGCCAGGGTTTCGGCCTGAATGGCAGCGCCGATGGCAACCACTTCGTCCGGATCGATATCGGTCAGCGGTTCGCACTGAAACAGCTCGCCAACCCGCTCGCGTACCCGAGGCACCCGAGTCGACCCACCGACCATGACCACTGCGGATATTTCTTCCAGCTCGATGCCGGCATCACGCACGGCACGCCGGCAGGTCTTCAGGCTGCGCGCGATCAGCGGATCGACCAACTCGTGGAAGATCGCCCACGTCAGTTGTCCCGTCCAACCGGAATACGTCAGCTCGACGGTATCCTGCTGCGTCAGGCGTTCCTTGGCCGCACAGGCCAACTGCAGCAATGAGCGCTGCGCACCAGGCGCCAGGTCGCTGGACTGGCCGGCCTGCTCCAGGACCCAATTGGCAATGGCGAGATCGAAATCGTCGCCCCCCAGCGCCGTGTCACCCCCAGTGGCCAGAACCTCGAACACCCCCTGACTCAAGCGCAGGATGGAAATATCGAAGGTCCCGCCGCCCAGGTCATAGACCGCGATCACACCCTCAGCCTGACGGTCGAGGCCATAGGCGACAGCCGCCGCCGTAGGCTCGTTGAGCAGGCGCAACACATTGAGCCCGGCCAACCGCGCGGCATCCTTGGTCGCCTGGCGCTGGGCATCGTCGAAATAGGCCGGCACGGTGATCACCGCACCGACCAGTTCGCCACCCAGGCTCGCCTCGGCACGCTCGCGCAAGGCGCGCAGGATTTCCGAGGAAATCTGCACCGGGCTTCTCGGCCCCTGCACGGTCTCGATGAAAGGCATCTGCGAATCACCGGCAACGAAGCGGTAAGGCAATTGCCCGCCGAGGTATTTGACGTCTTCGAGCCCGCGCCCCATGAGACGCTTGACTGAAATAACCGTATTGAAGGGATCGACCACCGCGGCCTGCAAGGCTTCGCGCCCGACCACCACTCGATCGTCGAGATAGCGGACGGCGGACGGCAGAATGGCATGTCCTTCGGCATCGACCAACGGCGCGGTTACACCACTGCGCAGGGCGGCCACAAGGGAGTTGGTGGTTCCAAGATCGATGCCGACGGCCAAGCGCCGCTGGTGAGGCTGAGGGCTCTGCCCTGGCTCTGCAATCTGAAGTAAGGCCATATCTATCTGACATCAGGCACAGCGCCACGCGCTGCACGGAGGTTAATCGTCGAGGCGCTCTTCCAACTGGCGCACTTCCTGAGACAGCTTGTCGAGAAACTGCATGCGCCGCACCAACAACTCGGCATCACTGCGCCGCGCGGCGTCACGCCAACTGTCGGAGAAAAGACCCTGCAAATCCTGCTGGGCCTTGCGCAAGCGACGCTTGAAGGCATCAACGCCCTCGAGGTCTGCTTCGTCTTGCAGCTCTTCAAGCTCCTCTCGCCATTGCATCTGCTGCAACAGGAACTCCGGGTCCTGTACGGTCACCTCCAACGGCAACTCAGGACCATTCAAGGCAAGCAGATAGCGAGCGCGAGCCGAGGGGCTGCGCAGGACCTGATAGGCCTCATTGAGGTTGGCCGCCTGCTCCAGCGCCTTGCGCTGCTCGGACTCGCCCGAGTCGGCGAAACGGTCTGGATGGACCTGGCGTGCCAACTCGCGATAACGCGCCGCCAGGCCATCCAGGTCGATGTCGAATTCAGGCTGCAGGCCAAACAGTGCGTAGTGACAAGGAATACCCACGGCGGCCTCAGACATTGAAGCTTTCGCCGCAGCCACACTCGCCACGCACGTTGGGGTTATTGAACTTGAAGCCTTCGTTCAGCCCCTCGCGAGTGAAGTCGAGTTCGGTTCCATCGAGATAGACCAGGCTCTTCGGATCGATGATCACCTTGACCCCGTGATTCTCGAAGACCTTGTCTTCCGCTGCGACCTCATCGACGAACTCGAGCACATAGGCCAGCCCGGAACAACCCGTCGTACGCACGCCCAGGCGAACCCCCTCACCTTTGCCGCGCCCCGCCAGGGAGCGCCGCACATGATCGGCCGCAGCCGGCGTCATGGTGATGGCCATTGCAACCTCCTCAGAGCAGCCCGTTCTTCTCGCGGTAATCGCGCACGGCAGCCTTGATCGCATCTTCGGCCAAGACCGAGCAGTGGATCTTGACCGGCGGCAACGCCAGCTCTTCAGCCAGCTGGGTGTTCTTGATGGTCTCGGCCTCTTCCAGCGTCTTGCCCTTCATCCACTCGGTGGCGAGGGAGCTGGAAGCGATGGCGGAACCACAGCCATAGGTCTTGAACTTGGCATCTTCGATGACGCCCTGCTCATTCACCTTGATCTGCAGGCGCATGACATCGCCGCAAGCCGGGGCGCCGACCATGCCGGTGCCAATGGTGGAATCCTGCGCATCGAACTTGCCGACGTTGCGCGGGTTTTCGTAGTGGTCTATGACCTTTTCACTGTAAGCCATGGTGCAATCCTCATCTCAGTCAGGCCGGGCGGGCTCGAAAATGGATCAGTGGGCCTGCCACTCGACCTTGGAAATATCGACGCCGTCTTTGAACATGTCCCACAGGGGGGACAGTTCCCGCAGCTTGGTCACCGCCTCGCTAATCTTCTGTGCCGCATAATCCACTTCCTCCTCGGTGGTAAAACGTCCGAAGGTGAAGCGAATGGAACTGTGCGCCAACTCGTCGTTACGCCCCAATGCACGCAATACGTAGGAAGGCTCCAGGGATGCCGATGTACAGGCAGAACCGGACGACACCGCCAGGTCCTTGAGCGCCATGATCAGCGACTCACCCTCGACATAATTGAAGCTGAGGTTGAGGTTGTGCGGAACGCGCGCCGTCATGCTGCCATTGATATACAGCTCCTCCAGGCCATCGACGTGCTTGTAGAAGCGATCGCGCAAAGCCAGGATGCGAACGTTTTCGGCGGCCATTTCTTCCTTGGCGATGCGGAAAGCCTCGCCCATGCCGACGATCTGGTGCGTCGCCAGTGTGCCCGAGCGCATACCGCGCTCATGACCACCGCCGTGAGTCTGGGCTTCCAGGCGCACGCGCGGCTTGCGGCGAACGTAAAGCGCTCCGACACCTTTGGGACCGTAGGTCTTGTGCGCGGAGAAAGACATCAGGTCGACCTTCATCTTCTCCAGATCGATCTCGACCTTGCCGGTGGACTGGGCCGCGTCGACATGGAACAGGATGCCGCGGGAACGGGTCAGCTCACCGATCGCCGCGATGTCATTGATGGTCCCGATCTCGTTGTTCACATGCATGACCGAGACCAGGATGGTGTCGTCGCGCAGCGCTGCTTCGACCATCGGCACGGTGATCAGGCCATCTTCGCCGGGCTCGATGTAGGTCACTTCGAAGCCTTCGCGTTCGAGCTGCCGAGCCGTATCCAGCACCGCCTTGTGCTCGATCTTGGTGGTGACGATGTGCTTGCCCTTGGACGAATAGAAGTGCGCGACACCCTTGATCGCCAGGTTGTCGGACTCGGTCGCACCGGAGGTCCAGACGATTTCGCGCGGATCGGCCTTGACCAGATCGGCGACCTGGCGGCGCGCATTCTCCACCGCCTCTTCCGCACGCCAGCCAAATGCATGGGAACGGGAAGCCGGGTTACCGAAATTGCCCTCGACTGTCAGGCATTCGATCATCTTTTCCGCAACCCGAGGGTCTACAGGCGTCGTAGCGGAATAGTCGAGGTAGATTGGCAGTTTCATCAGTGTCTCCTAATCAGGCGGTCATCCGGCTCAGTCGATGGCGGACGCTTCGATCTTATCTTGGTGCGGCTCCTTGCTACCGGCCCGACGCATGTCCTGGCGCAGTGCCACATCCTGAACCTCCTGGCGAAGCACCAGATCGCCCAGGCTGATACCACTCAGAAATTCGTGAATACGGTCGCTCAGATCACACCAGAGGTGGTGAGTCAGGCAGATATCTCCCGAGTGGCATCCGCCAAGCCCCTGGCAGCGGGTAGCGTCGACAGATTCATTGACAGCGTCGATAACCTGAACCACTTGAATGCTGCCCATCTCACGGGAGAGGCGATAGCCTCCACCCGGACCGCGCACGCTGCTGACCAGCATATTGCGACGCAGCTTGGCGAACAGTTGCTCGAGATAGGAAAGCGAAATCCCCTGGCGCTCGGATATATCGGCGAGGGATACCGGCCCATGCTGCGCATGCAGCGCGAGATCGAGCATGGCGGTTACGGCATAGCGGCCTTTCGTGGTCAATCGCATCGACTTGCACTCGGTGTCACGTTTTGCCGCAATTATGCAATTCCCGAGTATTTAGGTCAACTATAAAACCGATCAATTCACTCAGGCATTCACGTGAAACGGCCCGTCTTGACGAGCAAGGAGTGATCAGACGATCCGGACGGGCGCGCATTCTAGCAGCAGAATGCCATCCACTTCAAAACCCGAAGGCATTCGGAAGACACACAGGAAAGGATCGAAAGCACTATTTTCAGGAATGGCGTTCGTATGGATGCCACAGGAAAATCCGACACCCCAAGAACGCCAGCAAGCCCTCACTTCCCAGTGCGCGCGCCTTCATCAGGCGGGCAAACATCCCCAAAGTCACCTTCCGACAGCGGCGGCAGCCCCGAGGAGCTGTAGCCCTTGTCGAGCGAGCCGAGCGCCCGATCCATTCGCTCCAGGCGCTCATCGACCGCCTGTACATGATCGAGCAGCTTTCCGATGGCACGCGAAACAGGGTCCGGCATATCGCCGCTCACACCGTAAGCATCGAAGCCCATCTTCTCGGCGATCTCGCGCTTTCGCGCCTCCTGCTCCGCACCATCCTTGATGATCACCCGCCCAGGAATACCCACCACCGTGGCCCCGGCCGGCACCTCCCGAGTGACCACCGCATTGGAACCGACCTTGGCCCCCGCCCCCACGGTGAAAGGCCCGAGAATCTTGGCGCCCGCACCGACGATAACGCCATCTTCCAGTGTCGGATGGCGCTTGCCTTTATTCCAACTGGTGCCGCCCAGCGTGACGCCATGGTAGAGCGTGACATCGTCACCTATCTCCGCCGTCCCTCCGATCACGACCCCCATGCCATGGTCGATGAAGAAACGTCGCCCGATCCTGGCCCCTGGATGGATCTCCACCCCAGTGAGCCAACGCCCCACATTCGAACTCATGCGCGCCAGCCATTCCAGCCCCCGACACCACAGCCAATGGGAGAAACGATGAATCCACACTGCATGCAACCCGGGGTAGCAGGTCAGCACCTCGAATGCATTTCTGGCAGCCGGATCTCGATGAAAAACGCCCTGGATATCTTCGCGCATGCGATCGAACATCAGTCTTTTCTCCGCTTGTGGGGCTCGCCGCGCACAACCTTCTGGGTTTCAGTGAGGATGCCGCGCAGGATGTTCATTTCCAATCGTTCAATACCGCAACGCCCATAGAGTCGTCGCAGCCGTGACATGAGGTGGCGCGGCCGCTGGGGATCGAGAAAACCGATATCCACCAGCGTTTCCTCCAGATGCCCGAAATAGCGCTCCAACTCATCGGATGTCACCCGCTCAGCATCGCCATCCCCCCCGACATCCCCCAGAGGCTTCTGCGACCCATCATTCGATTCCTCATGATGCAACCAGGCCATTCGTGCCTCGTAGCTCAGCACCTGGACCGCACTCGCCAGGTTCAGGGAGCTGAACCCGGGGTCCGAAGGAATGTGCACATGGAACTGACAGCGCTGCAATTCTTCGTTGGTCAAGCCTGCGTATTCACGCCCGAACACCAGCGCGACATCCCCGCCGCCCGCCACCTCCGCCAGCGCCGCCGAAGCGCACTCGCGCGGGTCGACCAGCGGCCAGGGAATGCGGCGCTCCCTGGCACTCGTACCGAACACCAGGCCGCATCCGACCAGCGCATCCTCCAGACAACCGACGACCTGGGCATTTTCAAGAATATCGGTCGCCCCCGACGCACGCGCATCGGCTTCAGGACTTGGAAAATCCTGGGGATCGACCAGCACCAGGCGCGAAAGCCCCATGTTCTTCATGGCGCGGGCCGCCCCACCGATATTGCCCGGATGACTGGTATTGACCAGAACCACACGAATATTGCGCAACGACACAATGCAACCCAGATCAGCCAGCCAAAAGAGGCCGAATACTACAGGATGCGACTTGCGCCAAGCTACGCGCCAAGCCTCCCCCGAGGAAGGCAAGGAAAAAACCGAAAGGAAACCTCTTCCCCTTTCAACCCAGGGCAATCGCGAGCTACCTGCGGGCAGCACCTTACAAACCGGATTGGCAAGTCAGTACGTGATTGCTAATCGAGCGCGACCGCCCCGTACTTCCGTACTTTGAACATGACATGCAGCCCGAGCGAACTCTTTCTGATATAATTCCCGGCTTTCTTTAAACGACCAGGTAGATCCATCGATGCAGCCCATGCTGAATATCGCGCTGCGCGCCGCCCGCAGCGCCGGCGAACTCATCATTCGTTCCACCGAGCGCCTGGATGTGGTCTCGATAAACGAAAAAGATGCCAGGGATTACGTCACTGACATCGATCGTGCCGCCGAGCAGACGATCGTCGCCGCCCTGCGCAAAGCCTTCCCCAACCACAGTATCCTGGGCGAAGAAGGCGGCCAGATAGAAGGCAAGGGTGATGGAGCGGACTATCAGTGGGTCATCGATCCACTGGATGGCACGACCAACTTCATCCACGGCGTACCCCACTACGCGGTCAGCATCGCCTGCAAATACCGCGGACGCCTGGAGCATGCCGTCGTACTGGACCCGGTTCGCCAGGAAGAATTCACCGCCAGCCGTGGACGCGGCGCAGCACTCAACGGTCGCCGCATACGCGTCGGCAGCCGCAAGAGCCTGGAAGGCGCACTGATCGGCACCGGCTTCCCTTTCCGTGACAGCCAGCTCGACGACCTCGACAACTACCTCAACATGTTCCGCAGCCTGGTCGGACAGACCGCCGGCCTGCGCCGCGCCGGCGCTGCCAGCCTGGACCTGGCCTATGTTGCGGCAGGCCGCTTCGATGCCTTCTGGGAGTTCGGTCTGTCGGAATGGGACATGGCTGCCGGCGCCTTGTTGATCCAGGAAGCGGGCGGACTGGTCAGCGACTTCTCGGGCGGCCACGAGTTTCTCGAGAAAGGCCAGGTCGTTGCCGGCAACGCCAAATGCTTCAAGGCCATCCTGACCACGATTCAGCCTCACCTCTCCACCGCGATGAAGCGCTGATCGACAGCAAAGACAGGCATTGCCTACACGGGCAATGCCTGGACACACCTCCCAGCTTTATCAATCCAGCTCTTCCTTGACCACGTCACCGCTACGAGCATCTATATGAAACTCGTACTTGCGACCGTCGGCCTTCAGCCCCTCGCCCTGCCACTTGCCATCATCCGCCTCCAGCGCATGCAACTGCGTATAGCCAGCCTGCTTCGCCTTGGCAGCAGCCTCCTCCAGCGTGATCCAGTCCGCGCCAGGAGTATCGGCAGCGAAAACAGCACCGCTCATCAGCAGCAGGCCAGCCAACATCAGGTTTCTTTTGTGCATAATCGACACCTCCATTATGGGCTCAGGGGGCTCCGGGCCCCGTATCTACGAGCAAAAGACCAATACAAGAGTTCAGCCCCGCCGTTCAGTTTCGGTTAATTGGCCATGGATAAAGTGGCAACCGTCGAAACCCACACGGAGATTCACCATGAAAACCATCACTACCCTGTTCACCGCTGCCACCCTGCTGCTGGGCACCAACCTGGCCATGGCCCGCGACCTTGGCCCGGACGAAGCACTGCGCCTGCGTGACGCTGGCACCATCCTCTCCTTCGAGAAACTGAACGAAGCGGCCCTGGCCAAACACCCCGGCGCCCGCGTCGAGGAAACAGAACTGGAAGACGAATACGGTCGCTACATCTATCAGGTCGAACTGCGCGACACCAACAACGTACAGTGGGACCTGGCACTGGATGCCAAGACCGGCGAAGTCCTGCGCAACCAGCAGGATGACTGACACACACCAGGTACCCCATGAACAAGAGCGCTCTGTTCCTGTTATCCCTGACCACTCTGCTCGTCGCCCTGCCGGCGCCGGGCAGGGACCTGGATCAGGATGAAGCCCTGAGACTGCGCGAGCGTGGATCGATCCTCCCGCTCGAGCAGTTATTGTTGCGCGCACTGGAACGCTACCCCGGCGCCCGCCTGCTCGAGGCAGAGCTGGAAGAGGAAGACGACGGCTACATCTACGAGATCGAACTGCTTACCGCAGAGGGTGTCGCCCGCGAACTGGAAATCGACGCCCGCGATGGCCGGGTCATCAAGGACGAGGAGGACTGATGCGCCTGCTACTGGTCGAAGACAACGTCTCACTGGCCGAGGAACTGCTGGCCAGCCTGGGTCGCCAGGGCTACGCCATCGACTGGCTGGCGGATGGTCGCGACGCGGACTACCAGGGCAGCAGCGAACCCTACGACCTGATCGTGCTGGACCTGGGCTTGCCGGGAAAGCCGGGGCTGGAAGTCCTGCAGAACTGGCGCAATCGCGGGGTCGCCACTCCGGTCCTGATCCTCACCGCGCGCGGCTCCTGGGCCGAACGCATTGAAGGCCTGAAAGCCGGCGCCGACGACTACCTGACCAAACCCTTTCACCCCGAAGAGTTGCTGCTGCGTATACAAGCCCTGCTACGGCGCGCCAAAGGCATGGCCAACCAGCCACTTCTGCAGTCCGGCGGACTGGAACTGGACGAAGCACGCCAGGTCTGCCGCAAGAATGACCAGGACATAGAACTCACCGCCGGCGAATTCCGCCTGCTGCGCTACTTCATGCTGCATCCAGGCCAGTTGCTGTCGAAGATGCAACTGGCCGAACACCTCTACGATGGCGAGACCGAACGCGATTCGAACGTCATCGAAGTGCTGGTCAACCGCTTGCGCGGCAAACTGGGGCGCGAACAGATCGAAACCCGTCGAGGGCAGGGCTACCGCTTCGGCGGCACGCAATGAAATCCATCCAGCGCAGCCTCGGCCTGGCACTGATTGCCGTGGTGGTCGGCGTCAGCCTGCTGCTGCTGCAAACCAGCCTGTGGCTGTTCGAGTCAGGCCTGCGCCGCAGCCTGGAAAACAACCTGCAGGAAGAGGCCGAGGGCCTGCTGACCGCCATCGTGCGCGGCCCGGACGGCATGCAACTGGACTTGCAGCGCCTCAACCCACGCTACCAGCGCGCCTTTTCCGGTCATTATTTCCGCATCACACTGCCGGACCACACCTGGCGCTCCCGCTCGCTCTGGGACGCCCTGCCTGACTGGCCAGACGAGACAGGCCTGGCCAGAGAACTGATCGAAGGCCCACAGCATCAGCAACTACTGGTCTACCGCGCCAACTATCGCCGAGCTGGCGAGACCATCAGCATCAGCGTCGCACAGGACTACACGCCGATCCTCGACAGCTTCAATCAGGTACGCCTGGGTGGCATCAGCCTGGTGCTCGTCGCCCTGCTGGTGATCCTCCTGCTGCAACGCTATGCAGTGAAGATCGCCCTGCGCCCACTCGAACAGGCACGTCGCCAGATCGTCCAGCTCCAGGAAGGACAACGCCAGCAACTGGACACCCAGGGCCCGCAGGAACTGCAACCGCTGGTGGAGCAGATCAACCACCTGCTGACCCACACCGAGTCGACCCTGCAACGCTCGCGCAACGCCCTCGGCAACCTGGGGCACGCACTGAAGACGCCGCTGGCCGTACTCACCAGCCTCAGCCGTCGCGACGAACTGTCAGCCCACCCTCACCTGCAAGCCGGCCTGCTGGAACAACTGGAACAGATGCAGCAGCGTGTCAGCCGCGAGCTGGGACGTGCACGCCTGGCCGGCGACGTATTGCCCGGCTCGCATTTCGATTGCGACCAGGAACTGCCGCCACTCTTCGACACCCTGGCGATGATCCACGACAGCCGCCTCGACCTGCGCTGGCAGGCACCGCCGGACTGCCGCCTGCCCTGGGACCGGGAGGACATGCTGGAACTGCTGGGCAACCTGCTGGACAACGCCTGCAAGTGGGCCAGCCAGCGCGTCGAACTACAGATCGAGCGCACACCCGACGGCTACCGCCTGATCATCGACGACGACGGTCCCGGCATCGCCGCGGAACAACGCGAACAGGTACTGGAGCGTGGCGCACGCCTCGACGAAGCGACCGCCGGCCACGGCCTCGGGCTGGGCATCGTGCGCGACATCATCGTCGCCTGGCACGGCGAATGGACACTGCAAGGCAGCCCCCGAGGCGGCTTGCGCGTCAATATCCTGCTGCCCCACCAGGACTCGACCAAGGCACTTCACCGCAGCCCTGCAAGCGCATAGAATCCGCCGCCGATTCTCTCCACGACACCCGCCCGACCCAGCCACCCAGCGCCCACCAGAACCGGGACGGCACCGCCTATCGGCAAGCACCCAACCTTATCCGGCACAACTCCTGGAGCCTCCATGCAGCGCCCCACAACCTCCCTGATGTTCGCAAGCTGCCTACTGGCGACCGGCCCGGTCGCGGCCGGCGATCTACTTCTGTGGCAGGACAACAGCCTGACCTACCTCAACGGCATCGACTTCAAGGTCGACCCGCCCAGGCAGCAGACCGTCACCTTCGAGCACGCCAGTGGCTGGAGCTTCGGCGACCTGTTCCTGTTCGTCGACGGCATCAAGTACAACACCGAAGCGACCAACGGCAACGGTGATGGCCATACTTTCTATGGCGAGATCACCCCGCGACTGTCATTCGGCAAGATCAGCGGCCAGGACCTGTCCCTCGGTCCGATCAAGGACGTCCTCATCTCGGCCACCTATGAATTCGGCGAAAAGGACGTGGACGCCTACCTGCTCGGCCCCGCCATCGATCTCGCCCTGCCCGGCTTCGACTATTTCCAGCTCAACACCTACCTGCGCCGCCCGGACGGAAGTCGCGATGGCCGCAACACCTGGCAGATCACACCAGTCTGGAGCTACACCCTCCCGGTCGGTCGCTCCAGCCTGGTGATCGACGGCTTCATCGACTGGGTGGTGGACAACGATGACGACTACCACGCCAACCTGCACATCAACCCGCAGATCAAGTACGACCTGGCCAAGGCCATGGGCTGGGGCGAAAAGTTCTACGTCGGCGTGGAATACGACTACTGGAAGCACAAGTACGGCATCGACAACGACAGCTACCTGGGCGACGAGATACTGGGCGGCACCCACCAGAGCGCCATCAGCCTGCTGCTCAAGGCACACTTCTAACCCCCAGAAGCACGCCAGCAATGACCGGGAGATACCCTCTCCCGGCCATTTAGAAACAAATGGATACCATTTCCAAAATACGCATGCCAGAGGCCATCAAGCTTCCTACTTTGGACGGATAGCCAGCCTTCCACAATCCTTGAAATACTTGATGGGCGCAGGTGTACTTGACTCGACAAAAGTCATACAATCGCCCGAATCAAATTTCGCGACGCTTTGCCGCAGTCGTGAGAGAAATTATAAGCCGTTCCTCCAAGGAGTCCGGCATGCCTGATGTAACCGTCCTGCCCCATCACCTGGGGTTCGCAGCCTTTCTCCTGGGTGTGGTCGCGCTCTGCGCTTTCATGCTCGGCGTTTCCAGCCTGCTCGGCAGCAAAGCCTTCGGTCGCAGCAAGAACGAACCCTTCGAGTCCGGCATCGTGCCGACCGGCGGTTCTCGCCTGCGCCTTTCAGCCAAGTTCTATCTGGTCGCGATGCTCTTCGTGATCTTCGACGTTGAAGCCCTTTATCTCTTTGCCTGGGCCGTCTCGGTGCGCGAAAGCGGCTGGGCGGGCCTCATTGAAGCTACCGTATTCATAGCAATTCTGTTGGCGGGTCTTGTTTATCTATGGCGGATTGGAGCGCTCGACTGGGCGCCCGCAAGCCGTCGCGAGCGACAGGCGAAGCTGAAACAATGAGGCTCTTCACATGCAATACAAACTCACCCGGATCGACCCGGAGGCGGCTAATGACCGCTATCCGATCGGTCAGCAGGAGACTGTCGCCGACCCGCTAGAAGGTCAGGTCAATCGCAACATCTACATGGGCAAGCTGGAAGACGTGCTGAATGGCGCGGTCAACTGGGGTCGCAAGAACTCCCTGTGGCCGTACAACTTCGGCCTGTCCTGCTGCTATGTAGAGATGACCACTGCCTTCACCGCCCCGCATGACGTCGCCCGTTTCGGCGCCGAAGTGATCCGGGCGTCGCCGCGTCAGGCGGACTTCATGGTCGTCGCAGGTACCTGCTTCATCAAGATGGCGCCTGTCATCCAGCGTCTGTACGAGCAGATGCTCGAACCCAAGTGGGTCATCTCCATGGGTTCATGCGCCAACTCCGGTGGCATGTACGACATCTACTCGGTCGTCCAGGGCGTGGACAAGTTCCTCCCTGTGGACGTTTACATCCCCGGCTGCCCGCCCCGCCCCGAAGCATTCCTGCAAGGCCTGATGCTGCTGCAGGAGTCCATCGGACAGGAGCGCCGTCCGCTTTCCTGGGTCGTTGGCGACCAAGGCATCTACCGTGCCGAAATGCCTTCGCAGAAGGAGCAGCGGCGCGCACAGCGCATACAGGTCACCAACCTGCGCAGCCCCGACGAAGTGTAAGCCGGTTCCACCCGAACCCTTGCGTTTTGACGTTGACCGAAAGCGATCGAGATCATGACTGCAGACAGCGCTCTGTACATACCGCCTTACCAGGCCGACGACCAGTCCATCGTCGGCGAACTGAACGCGCGCTTCGGCGCCGAGACCTTCACCCTGCAACCGACTCGCACCGGCATGCCGGTAGTCTGGGTGCCCCGCGAGGAACTCATCGAAGTGCTGGGTTTCCTGCGCCAGGTGAGCAAGCCCTACGTCATGCTGTACGACCTGCATGGCGTCGACGAGCGCCTGCGCACCCATCGCCAGGGACTGCCGGCCGCCGACTTCAGTGTTTTCTACCACCTGATGTCGCTGGAACGTAACAGCGACGTGATGATCAAGGTGGCGCTGCGCGAAGGCGACCTCAACCTGCCGACCGCCACCGGTATCTGGGCCAACGCCAACTGGTACGAGCGCGAAGTCTGGGACATGTACGGTATCCACTTCGCCGGCCACCCCTTCCTCACCCGCATGCTGATGCCGCCGACCTGGGAAGGCCACCCGCTGCGCAAGGACTACCCGGCCCGTGCCACCGAATTCGATCCCTACAGTCTGACCGCCGCCAAGCAGGACCTGGAGCAGGAGGCCCTGCGCTTCAAGCCCGAAGACTGGGGCATGAAGCGCCAGGGCGAGCACGAGGACTACATGTTCCTCAACCTCGGGCCCAACCACCCGTCCGCCCACGGTGCCTTCCGTATCGTGCTGCAACTGGACGGCGAGGAGATCGTCGACTGCGTTCCGGAGATCGGCTACCACCACCGTGGCGCCGAGAAGATGGCCGAGCGCCAGAGCTGGCACAGCTTCATCCCCTACACTGACCGCATCGACTACCTCGGCGGGGTGATGAACAACCTGCCCTACGTGCTGGCGGTGGAAAAACTCGCCGGCATCACCGTGCCGGACCGTGTCGACTTCATCCGCGTGATGATGGCCGAGTTCTTCCGCATCCAGAACCACCTGCTGTACCTGGGCACCTATATCCAGGACGTCGGCGCCATGACCCCGGTGTTCTTCACCTTCACCGACCGCCAGCGCGCCTACAAGGTGATCGAGGCCATCACCGGCTTCCGCATGCACCCGGCCTGGTACCGCATCGGCGGCGTCGCCCACGACCTGCCACGCGGCTGGGACCGTCTGGTACGTGAATTCCTCGACTGGATGCCCAAGCGTCTGGACGAGTACGAAAAGGCCGCACTGAAGAACAGCATCCTGCGCGGCCGTACCATCGGTGTCGCGCAGTACAACACCAAGGAAGCGCTGGAGTGGGGCGTCACCGGCGCCGGCCTGCGCGCCACCGGTCTGGACTTCGACCTGCGCAAGGCGCGCCCCTACTCCGGCTACCAGCATTTCGAGTTCGAAGTGCCCCTGGCCGCCAACGGCGACGCCTATGACCGCTGCATGGTGAAAATGGGCGAGATGCGCCAGAGCCTGCGCATCATCGAGCAGTGCCTGAAGAACATGCCGGAAGGCCCTTACAAGGCCGACCACCCGCTGACCACACCGCCGCCGAAAGAGCGCACGCTGCAGCACATCGAAACGCTGATCACGCACTTCCTGCAGGTGTCCTGGGGTCCTGTGATGCCCGCCAACGAGAGCTTCCAGATGATCGAGGCGACCAAGGGCATCAACAGCTACTACCTGACCAGCGACGGCAGCACCATGAGCTACCGCACGCGCATCCGCACCCCGAGCTTCCCGCACCTGCAACAGATTCCCTCAGTGATCAACGGCAGCATGGTGCCGGACCTGATCGCCTATCTGGGCAGTATCGACTTCGTTATGGCCGACGTGGACCGCTGATCATGAGTACAGACACTCTCATCAAGACCGACCGCTTCACCCTCAGCGACAGCGAGCGCTCGGCCATCGAACATGAAATGCACCACTACGAAGACTCGCGTGCGGCGAGCATCGAAGCGCTGAAGATCGTGCAGAAGGCCCGTGGCTGGGTGCCGGACGGCGCCGCCGATGCCATCGGCACGGTCCTCGGCATTCCCGCCAGCGACGTGGAGGGCGTGGCCACCTTCTACAGCCAGATCTTCCGCCAGCCGGTTGGCCGCCACGTGATCCGCGTGTGCGACAGCATGACCTGCTACATCGGCGGTCACGAGAGCATACTCGAAAGCATCCAGAAGCAGCTCGGCATCGCCCCCGGCCAGACCAGTGCCGACGGTCGTTTCACCCTGCTGCCCGTGTGCTGCCTGGGCAACTGCGACAAGGCTCCGGCGCTGATGATCGACGACGACACCTTCGGCGATGTGCGTGCCGATGGCGTCGCCGCCCTGCTGGAGGCCTACCCATGAGCCGCGCCCTGTCATCCATCGGCCCGATCAACCGCATCGCCCGCGCCGAAGAAAGCCACCCGCTGACCTGGCGCCTGCGCGACGACGGCCAGCCGATCTGGCTCGACGAATACCAGGCGAAGAACGGTTACGCCGCCGCGCGCAAGGCGCTGACCGAAATGGCCCAGGCCGAGATCGTCCAGCAGGTCAAGGACGCCGGCCTCAAGGGCCGTGGCGGCGCCGGCTTCCCCACGGGCGTGAAGTGGGGCCTGATGCCCCAGGACGAATCGCTGAACATCCGCTACCTGCTGTGCAACGCGGACGAAATGGAGCCGAACACCTGGAAGGACCGGCTGCTGATGGAGCAACTGCCGCACCTGCTGGTGGAAGGCATGCTGATCAGCGCCCGCGCGCTCAAGGCCTATCGCGGCTACATCTTCCTGCGTGGCGAATATGTCGACGCGGCGCGCAACCTCAACCGCGCCATCGATGAAGCCAAGGCCGCCGGCCTGCTGGGCAAGAACATCCTCGGCAGCGGCTTCGACTTCGAACTGTTCGTGCACACCGGCGCCGGCCGCTATATCTGCGGCGAAGAAACCGCGCTGATCAACTCGCTGGAAGGGCGCCGCGCCAACCCGCGCGCCAAGCCGCCCTTCCCCGCCGCCGTCGGCGTCTGGGGCAAGCCGACCTGCGTCAACAACGTCGAGACCCTGTGCAACGTGCCCGCCATCGTCGCCCACGGCGTCGACTGGTACAAATCCCTCGCCCGCGAAGGCAGCGACGACCACGGCACCAAGCTGATGGGCTTCTCCGGCAAGGTGAAGAACCCCGGCATCTGGGAGCTGCCCTTCGGTATCACCGCCCGCGAGCTGTTCGAGGACTACGCCGGCGGCATGCGCGACGGCTACCGGCTCAAGGCCTGGCAGCCCGGCGGTGCCGGCACCGGCTTCCTGCTGCCCGAACACCTGGAAGCGCAGATGTACGCCGGCGGTATCGGCAAGGTCGGCACGCGCATGGGCACCGGCCTGGCGCTGGCGGTGGACGACTCGATCAACATGGTGTCGCTGTTGCGCAACATGGAAGAGTTCTTCGCCCGCGAGTCCTGCGGCTGGTGCACGCCATGCCGCGACGGTCTGCCCTGGAGCGTGAAGATGCTGCGCGCCCTGGAGCGCAAGCAAGGCACCCGCGAGGACATCGACACCCTGCTCGGGCTGGTCAACTTCCTCGGCCCAGGCAAGACCTTCTGCGCCCACGCGCCCGGCGCGGTGGAGCCACTGGGCAGTGCGATCAAGTATTTCCGTGAAGAATTCGAGGCCGGTGTGGCAGCAGAGGCGAATACGCCCCGCACCCCGGCCATGGCGGGCTGAAGCCGCCCGTACGACAGGAATTCCCTTAGCCAAGTCCGCCTTCGGGCGGGCAAACGAAGACTGAAGAAATGGCCACTATCCATATAGACGGCAAACAATACGAAGTCGATGGGGCGGACAACCTGCTGCAAGCCTGCCTCTCCCTCGGCCTCGATGTGCCCTACTTCTGCTGGCACCCGGCGCTGGGCAGCGTCGGCGCCTGCCGCCAGTGCGCGGTCAAGCAGTACACGGACGAGAACGACACCCGCGGGCGCCTGGTCATGTCCTGCATGACCCCGGCCACCGACAAGAGCTGGATCTCCATCGAGGACGAGGAAGCCAAGGCGTTCCGCGCCAGCGTCGTCGAGTGGCTGATGACCAACCACCCGCACGACTGCCCGGTGTGCGAGGAAGGCGGCCACTGCCACCTGCAGGACATGACGGTGATGACCGGCCACAACCGCCGTCGCTACCGCTTCAGCAAGCGCACCCACCAGAACCAGGAACTCGGCCCGTTCATTTCCCACGAGATGAACCGCTGCATCGCCTGCTACCGCTGCGTGCGCTACTACAAGGACTACGCCGGCGGCACCGACCTGGGCGTCTACGGTGCCCATGACAACGTCTACTTCGGCCGCGTCGAGGATGGCGTGCTGGAGAGCGAGTTCTCCGGCAACCTGGTCGAGGTCTGCCCCACCGGGGTATTCACCGACAAGACCCACTCCGAGCGCTACAACCGCAAGTGGGACATGCAGTTCGCTCCGAGCATCTGCCATGGCTGCTCCAGCGGCTGCAACATCAGCCCCGGCGAGCGCTATGGCGAAATCCGCCGTATCGAGAACCGCTTCAACGGCTCGGTCAACCACTACTTCCTCTGCGACCGTGGCCGCTTCGGCTATGGCTACGTCAACCGCGAAGACCGTCCGCGCCAGCCGCTGCTGCAACCGAGCGGGGAAAAGATCGGCGTCGACGCCGCTCTCGACCGCGCCAACGAACTGTTCCAGGGCCGCCGCCTGATCGGCATCGGCTCGCCCCGCGCCAGCCTGGAAAGCAACTTCGCCCTGCGCGAACTGGTCGGTGCCGAGCACTTCTACTCGGGTATCGCCGCCAGCGAGCTGTCGGTGCTGAAACGCATCCGCGACGTATTGCGCGACGGCCCGCTGCCGACGCCGTCGATCCGCGAGATCGAAGCCCATGACGCGGTCTTCATCCTCGGTGAAGACCTGACCCAGACCGCCGCCCGCATCGCCCTGGCCGTGCGCCAGGCCGCCCGTGGCAAGGCCACCGAAATCGCTGCCGGGGCGAAGATCCAGGACTGGCACCAGGCCGCTGTGCAGAACGTAGCCCAAGGCGCACTCAACCCGGTATTCATTGCCAGCCTGGCCGCCACCCGCCTCGATGACATCGCCGAGCAGTCGGTACACGCTGCGCCGGACGACCTGGCCCGCCTCGGCTTCGCCGTGGCCCACGCCATCGACGCCGAAGCCCCGGCCGTGGCCGGGCTGGAAAGCGAAGCCGCCCAGCTCGCACAGCGCATCGCCGAAGCCCTGCTGGCTGGCCAGCGCCCGCTGATCGTCGCCGGTGCCTCCCTCGGCAGCCCGGCGCTGATCGAAGCGGCAAGCAACATCTCCAAGGCGCTGAAAAAACACGGCAAGCAAGGCTCCATCAGCCTGGTGGCACCGGAAGCCAACAGCCTGGGGCTGACCCTGCTGCTGGACGACGAACGCCGCGACCACTCCCTGGATGCCGCCCTCGACGCCCTCGCCAGTGCCCAGGCCGATGCCGTACTGGTGCTGGAGAACGACCTCTACCGCCGCGCGCCGCGCAGCCGGGTGGATGCCGCCCTGGACACCGCCAAGGCCGTGGTAGTCGCCGATCACCAGTACACCGAGACCAGCGCCAAGGCCGACCTGCTGCTGCCGGTGGCCAGCTTCGCCGAAGGCGACGGCACCCTGGTCAGCCAGGAAGGCCGTGCACAACGCTTCTTCCAAGTGTTCGAACCGTCCTATTACGACGGCGAAATCCTCATCCGCGAAGGCTGGCGCTGGCTGCATGCACTGCACGCCACCCGCCTCGGCCAACCGCTGGACTGGACCCTGCTCGACCAGGTCACCGAAGCCTGCGCCGCCAGCCAGCCGCTGCTGGCCGGTATCCGCGATGCCGCGCCCAAGGCCGGCTTCCGCATCAAGGGCTTGAAGCTGGCCCGCGAGCCGCACCGCTACAGCGGCCGCACCTCGATGCGCGCCAATATCAGCGTGCACGAGCCGCGCCAGCCACAGGATCAGGACTCGGCCTTCGCCTTCTCCATGGAGGGGTATGCGGGCTCGGTGGAAGACCGCCAGCAGATTCCGTTCGCCTGGTCGCCAGGCTGGAACTCGCCACAGGCCTGGAACAAGTTCCAGGACGAAGTCGGTGGACACCTGCGCGCCGGCGACCCCGGCGTGCGCCTGCTGGAAGCCGCCGACCGGCTGGACTGGTTCGCGGTGCCCGCCGCCGAGGCCAGCCTGCCCGGACAATGGCGCGCGGTGCCGCTGCACCACCTGTTCGGCAGCGAGGAAAACTCGTCGCGGGCAGCGCCGGTGCGCCAGCGTATCCCGCAGAGCTATGCCGCCCTGGGCCGCGAGGACGCCGAACGCCTGCATGTGGACGAAGGCAGCCTGCTGGAGCTGGAGATCGACGGCCAGGCGCTGCGCCTGCCGCTGCATATCCTTGATGACCTGGCACCCGGCCTGGTCGGCCTGCCCCAGGGCTTCGACGGCATTCCCGCCGCCTTCAACGGCGCGCGGGTCACACGCCTGCAGGAGGCAAGCGCATGAGCTGGCTGACACCCGAAGTGATCGACATCATCGTCGCCGTGCTCAAGGCCATCGTCATCATGCTGGTGGTGGTGGTCAGCGGCGCCCTGCTGAGCTTCGTCGAACGGCGCCTGCTGGGTCTCTGGCAGGATCGCTACGGCCCCAACCGGGTCGGCCCGTTCGGCATGTTCCAGCTCGGCGCGGACATGCTGAAGATGTTCTTCAAGGAAGACTGGACGCCGCCCTTCGCCGACAAGCTGATCTTCACCCTGGCGCCGGTGATCGCCATGAGCTCGCTGCTGATCGCCTTCGCCGTGGTGCCGATCACACCGACCTGGGGCGTCGCCGACCTGAACATCGGCCTGCTGTTCTTCTTCGCCATGGCCGGCCTGACGGTCTATGCGGTACTGTTCGCCGGCTGGGCGAGCAACAACAAGTTCGCCCTGCTCGGCAGCCTGCGCGCCTCGGCACAGACGGTGTCCTACGAAGTGTTCCTCGGACTGTCGCTGATGGGCATCGTCGCCCAGGTCGGTTCGTTCAACATGCGCGACATCGTCGAGTACCAGCAACAGAACCTGTGGTTCGTCATCCCGCAGTTCCTCGGCTTCTGCACCTTCCTGATCGCCGGCGTGGCGGTGACCCACCGTCACCCGTTCGACCAACCGGAAGCCGAGCAGGAAATCGCCGACGGCTACCACATCGAATACGCCGGGATGAAATGGGGCATGTTCTTCGTCGGTGAATACATCGGCATCGTGCTGGTGTCCTCGCTGCTGACCACGCTGTTCTTCGGCGGCTGGCACGGACCGTTCCTCGACACCCTGCCCTGGCTGTCGTTCTTCTGGTTCGCGTTGAAGACCGGCGCTTTCATCATGTTCTTCATCCTGCTGCGCGCCTCGCTGCCCAGGCCGCGCTACGACCAGGTGATGGCCTTCGGCTGGAAGTTCTGCCTGCCGCTGACCCTGCTCAACCTGCTGGTGACCGGCGCCCTGGTGCTGGCCGCGGCCCAGTAAGGAGATACGCACATGTTCAAGTACATCGGCGAGGTGCTGCACGGCACCTACACCCAAGTCCGCAGCCTGGCGATGGTGTTTAGCCACGCCTGGCGCAAGCGCGACACCCTGCAATACCCCGAGGAGCAGGTCTACCTGCCGCCGCGCTACCGTGGCCGCATCGTGCTGACCCGTGACCCCGACGGCGACGAGCGCTGCGTGGCCTGCAACCTCTGCGCGGTGGCCTGCCCGGTCGGCTGCATCAGCCTGCAGAAAGCCGAGCGCGAAGATGGCCGCTGGTACCCGGAGTTCTTCCGCATCAACTTCTCGCGCTGCATCTTCTGCGGCCTGTGCGAGGAGGCCTGCCCGACCACCGCGATCCAGCTCACGCCGGACTTCGAACTCGGCGACTACAAGCGCCAGGACCTGGTCTACGAGAAGCAGGACCTGCTGATCTCCGGCCCCGGCAAATACCCGGACTACAACTTCTACCGCGTCTCCGGCATGGCCATCGCCGGCAAGCCCAAGGGCGCCGCGCAGAACGAAGCCGAACCGATCAACGTCAAGGGACTGCTGCCATGAATGCCTTGCCTGTCCTGGCCTGCCCGGCCGCGAGGAGCTGAACATGGAATTCGCCTTCTACTTTTCCTCCGGGGTCGCCGTGGTGTCCACGCTGCGCGTGATCACTGGTACCAACCCGGTACACGCCCTGCTCTACCTGGTGATCTCGCTGCTGGCAGTGGCCATGTGCTTCTTCAGCCTCGGCGCGCCCTTTGCCGGCGCGCTGGAAGTGATCGTCTACGCCGGCGCCATCATGGTGCTGTTCGTGTTCGTGGTGATGATGCTCAACCTAGGCCCGCAGGTGGCCGAGCAGGAGCGCGCCTGGTTGGCACCCGGCGCCTGGACCGGCCCGTCGATCCTCGCCGCGACGCTGCTCGGGCAGTTGCTCTGGGCGCTGTTCGCCGAACCCACCCAGGCCCCGCTGGGGCTGGCCACGGTCGATGCCAAGGCGGTCGGCGTGTCCCTGTTCGGCCCCTACCTGCTGGCGGTGGAGCTGGCCTCGATGCTGCTGCTGGCGGCACTGGTCTCGGCCTACCACCTCGGCCGCCACGAAGCGAAGGACTGACGCCATGCACGCGATTCCAATGGAACACGGCCTCGCCGTCGCCGCCATCCTGTTCTGCCTCGGCCTGGTCGGCCTGATGGTACGGCGCAATATCCTGTTCATGCTGATGAGCCTGGAAATCATGATGAACGCCGCCGGCCTGGCGTTCGTCGTCGCCGGCAGCCGCTGGCAGCAGCCTGACGGCCAGGTGATGTTCATCCTGGTCATCACCCTGGCCGCCGCCGAGGCCGCCATCGGCCTGGCGATCCTGCTGCAACTGTATCGCCGCTTCCACACCCTCGACGTTGACGCCGCCAGCGAGATGAAAGGATGAACCTGTTATTCCTGACCCTGGTCTTTCCCCTGCTCGGCTGGGCGATCCTGGCCTTCTCGCGCGGGCGCCTGTCGGAGAACGCCAGCGCCGCGATCGGCTGTGGCAGCGTCGGCCTGAGCGCCCTGACCGCCGCCTGGGCGATCCACGCGTTCCTCGGCACGCCACCGGAGAACGGCGTGTTCTCCCAGGTGCTCTGGCAGTGGCTGGACGTCGCCGGCCTGCAAGCCACCTTCGGCCTGCACCTGGATGGCCTGTCGGTGACCATGCTCGGCGTGGTCACCGGCGTCGGCTTCCTGATCCACCTGTTCGCCAGTTGGTACATGCGCGGCGAAGCCGGTTACTCGCGCTTCTTCGCCTACACCAACCTGTTCATCTTCAGCATGTTGCTGCTGGTACTCGGCGATAACCTGCTGCTGCTGTACTTCGGCTGGGAAGGCGTGGGGCTGTGTTCCTACCTGCTGATCGGCTTCTACTTCTCCGAACGCAAGAACGGTAACGCGGCGCTCAAGGCCTTTATCGTCACCCGCGTCGGCGACGTGCTGATGGCCTTCGGCCTGTTCATCCTGTTCGTCCAGCTCGGCACCCTGAACATCCAGCAACTGCTGGCACTGGCACCGCAGAAATTCGCCAGCGGCGACCTGTGGATCACCCTGGCGGCCCTGGCGCTGCTCGGCGGCGCGGTCGGCAAGTCGGCGCAACTGCCCCTGCAGACCTGGCTGGCCGACGCCATGGCCGGCCCGACACCGGTCTCGGCACTGATTCACGCGGCGACCATGGTCACCGCCGGTGTCTACCTGATCGCCCGTACCCACGGTCTGTTCCTGCTGGCACCGGACGTGCTGGAGCTGGTTGGTATCGTCGGTGGCGTGACCCTGGTACTGGCCGGCTTCGCCGCGCTGGTACAGACCGACATCAAGCGCATCCTCGCCTACTCGACCATGAGCCAGATCGGCTACATGTTCCTCGCCCTTGGCGTCGGTGCCTGGGACGCGGCGATCTTCCACCTGATGACCCACGCCTTCTTCAAGGCGCTGCTGTTCCTCGCCTCCGGCGCGGTGATCAACGCCTGCCACCACGAGCAGAACATCTTCAAGATGGGCGGGCTGTGGAAGAAACTGCCACTGGCCTACGCCAGCTTCATCGTCGGTGGCTCGGCCCTGGCAGCACTGCCGCTGATCACCGCGGGCTTCTACTCCAAGGACGAGATTCTCTGGGAAGCCTTCGCCAGCGGCCACGCGGGCCTGCTCTACGCCGGCCTGGCGGGTGCCTTCCTGACCTCCATCTACACGTTCCGGCTGATCTTCATCGCCTTCCACGGCGAGCAGAAGACCGAGGCCCACGCCGGCCATGGCCTGGCGCACAACCTGCCGCTGGCCGTACTGATCGTGCTTTCGACCTTCATCGGCGCGTGGATCACCCCACCACTGGCCGACGTGCTGCCGCAGAGCGTTGGCCATGCCGGTGGCGAGGCCAAGCACAGCCTGGAAATCGCCTCCGGCGCCATCGC
Source organism: Pseudomonas sp. ABC1 (assembly GCF_013395055.1). Taxonomy (NCBI): domain Bacteria; kingdom Pseudomonadati; phylum Pseudomonadota; class Gammaproteobacteria; order Pseudomonadales; family Pseudomonadaceae; genus Pseudomonas; species Pseudomonas sp. ABC1. The sequence continues at coordinate 3,605,095 of NZ_CP058349.1, read as the reverse complement.
CCTGGCCGGCATCCTGCTTGCCGCGCTGCTGTTCCTCGGCAAGCGGCGCCTGGTCACGGCCATCGCGCAAAGCGCACCGGGACGCCTGCTCGGCGCCTGGTGGTTCGCCGCCTGGGGCTTCGACTGGCTCTACGACAAGCTGTTCGTACAACCCTACCTGCTGCTCTGCCGGCTGCTCGCGCGTGACCCGATCGACCGCACCATCGGACTGATCCCGCGCCTGGTGCGCGGCGGACACGAACTGAGCCGCAGCAGCGAAACCGGTCAGTTGCGCTGGTATGCCCTGTCCATCGTCGGCGGGGCGGTCTTGCTGCTCGCCATCGTCCTGATCTGACCCCGAGGAACCCAGACCGTGATTCTGCCCTGGTTAATCCTGATTCCTCTTATCGGCGGCCTGCTCTGCCTGCTCGCCGAGCGCTTCGACAACCTGCTGCCACGCTGGATCGCGCTGGCATCCATGGCCGCCCTGCTCGGCAGCAGCCTGTGGCTGTGGGCCACCGGCGACTACAGCCTGGCACCCAGCCCCGGCGATATCGCCTGGGTGGTGGAGTTCAAACGCCCCTGGATCGAACGCTTCGGCATCAACGTGCACCTGGCGCTGGACGGCCTGTCGCTACTGATGATCCTGCTCACCGGGCTGCTCGGACTGCTCTCGGTGCTCTGCTCGTGGAAGGAAATCCAGCGTCATGTGGGCTTCTTCCACCTCAACCTGATGTGGATCCTGGCCGGTGTGGTCGGTGTGTTCCTGGCGCTGGACCTGTTCCTGTTCTTCTTCTTCTGGGAAGTGATGCTGGTGCCGATGTACTTCCTCATCGCGCTCTGGGGCCACAGCTCGGACGACGGCAAGCGCACGCGCATCTACGCCGCCACCAAGTTCTTCATCTTCACCCAGGCCAGCGGCCTGATCATGCTGGTGGCCATCCTCGGCCTGGTGCTGGTCAACTACAACACCACCGGCGTGCTGACCTTCGACTACGAACTGCTGCTCAAGGCGCAGTTGCCGGCCGGTGTGGAATACCTGCTGATGCTCGGTTTCTTCATCGCCTTCGCCGTCAAGCTGCCAGTGGTGCCGGTGCACTCCTGGCTACCGGACGCCCACGCCCAGGCGCCCACCGCCGGCTCGGTGGACCTGGCCGGTATCCTGTTGAAGACCGCCGCCTACGGCCTGCTGCGCTTCGCCCTGCCGCTGTTCCCCGACGCCTCGGCTGAGTTCGCACCGATCGCCATGACGCTGGGCCTGATCGGCATCTTCTACGGCGCCATCCTGGCCTTCGCGCAGACCGACATCAAACGCCTGGTGGCCTACTCCAGCGTGTCGCACATGGGTTTCATCCTGATCGCCATCTACTCCGGCAGCGAACTGGCGCTGCAGGGCGCGGTGGTACAGATGGTCGCCCACGGCCTGTCGGCGGCAGCCCTGTTCATCCTCTGCGGCCAGCTCTACGAGCGCCTGCACACCCGCGACATGCGCGAGATGGGTGGACTCTGGTCACGCCTGCCCTGGCTGCCGGCCCTGAGCCTGTTCTTCGCCGCCGCCTCGCTGGGCCTGCCGGGCACCGGCAACTTCATCGGCGAGTTCCTGATCCTGTTCGGCACCTTCGCCAGCAACCCCTGGATCGTCGTCATCGCTACCTTCGGCCTGGTGTTCTCCTCGGTCTACTCGCTGATCATGGTGCACCGCGCCCACTTCGGCCCGGTCAAGGCCGAAGGCGCCCTGCCAGGGCTGGATGCGCGGGAGCTGAGCATGGTGCTGCTGCTGGCGGTGCTGCTGATCGGCTTGGGGCTGTACCCGCAGACCGTGCTCGACACCTCGCAGGCCGGCATGGCCGGCGTCCAGCAGTGGCTCGCCGCCGCTTTCTCCAACCTCGCCTCGGTTCGGTAGTCGCGTTATGGAATTCACTCTGCAACACTTCATCGCCCTGCTGCCCCTGCTGGTCATCTGTAGCAGCGTCGTCGTGGTCATGCTGGCCATCGCCTGGCGCCGCGACCATGACCGCACCTTCGTCCTCAGCGCCCTCGGCCTCAACCTGGCGCTACTGACCCTGCTGCCGGCGCTCGATGCGGCACCGCTGGAAGTCACGCAACTGCTGCTGATCGACCGCTTCGCGCTGTTCTACAGCGGCCTGCTGCTGGTCGCCACCCTGGCCTGCATGACCCTGGCCCACGCCTACCTAGGCGAAGGCAATGACCGCGCAGGTTTCGCCGGCAACCGCGACGAGCTCTACCTGCTCCTGCTGCTGTCCGCCGCGGGCGGTGTGGTGCTGGTTTCCAGCCAGCACCTGGCCGGGCTGTTCATCGGCCTGGAACTGCTGTCGGTACCGGTCTATGGCCTGGTCGGCTATGCCTTCTTCCACAAGCGCTCGCTGGAAGCCTCGATCAAGTACATGGTGCTGTCCGCCGCTGGCTCGGCCTTCCTGCTGTTCGGCATGGCACTGCTCTATGCCGAAGCCGGCAGCCTCGGTTTCAGCGCCATCGGCGCCAGCCTGGCTGAACGCGGCAGCAGCCCGCTGGTGCAGGCCGGTATCGGCCTGATGCTGATCGGCCTGGGCTTCAAGCTGTCGCTGGTGCCCTTCCACCTGTGGACACCGGACGTCTACGAAGGCGCCCCGGCACCGGTCGCGGCCTTCCTCGCCACCGCCAGCAAGGTCGCGGTATTCGCCGTGCTGCTGCGCCTCTACCAGATGTCGCCTGCAGTACAGGGCGGCTGGCTGAACGAAGGGCTGACGCTGATCGCCATCGCCTCGATCCTGCTCGGCAACCTGCTGGCATTGAACCAGAGCAACCTCAAGCGCCTGCTCGGCTACTCCTCCATCGCTCACCTCGGCTACCTGCTGGTGGCGCTGATCGTCGGCGACGGCCTGGCCGTGGAAACCGCCGGCGTCTATCTGGTCACCTACACCCTGACCAGCCTGGGTGCTTTCGGCGTCATCTCGCTGATGTCCAGCCCGTTCAAGGATCAGGATGCCGATGCGCTCTACACCTATCGCGGACTGTTCTGGCGTCGCCCCTACCTGACCGTGGTGCTGACGCTGATGATGCTGTCGCTGGCCGGCATCCCGCTGACCGCCGGCTTCATCGGCAAGTTCTACGTGATCGCAACCGGCGTCGAAGCCAAGCAGTGGTGGCTGCTTGGCGCACTGATCATCGGCAGCGGTATCGGCCTGTTCTACTACCTGCGGGTGATCGTGACGCTGTACCTGGTCGAACCCGGCCTGCGCCGCCACGACGCACCAATGGACTGGGGCCAGAAGGCCGGTGGCCTGATGCTGCTGGGCGTGGCCGCTCTGGTGCTGTTCATCGGCGTCTACCCGCAACCGCTGCTGTCGCTGGTGCAGGCCTCGGGGCTCTGAGCAGGTCCAGCACGACAGAAACCGAAAGGGCCGCTATGCGGCCCTTTTTCATGGTGGAGCGGATAAACCACCGAATGTATCGAGTGGGTAAAGTTGGCCCTGCCCCGCCTGCGTTTCGGTTAGGTTCTGGACACGGGTTATCCAATCCCTGTCTGCTCTGGAGAACGCACCATGCACCATCATCGAATTGCCATTGCCCTGGGACTGAGCCTGCTCAGCAGCAGCTTGCTGCTCCACGCCGCGCCACAACAGCAACAGCAACAGCAACAGCAAAAAGCCCAACATGGCCAAAACAGCCAGACACACCAACAGGGCAACAAGTCGACACAACAGCAATCAGGCGGCCACAAGCAACAGCAAGGCAAGCAGTCCCAGCAATCCAGCAGGCAAGCGCCGCCAAAGGACTTCAGCCAGGTACATCAGGCCTTCCACGAGCGGCGTACGCAAATAGGCAAAGGCCCGAGTGTCTCCAGCAACGTACAGATCCGCCAGGGCCATCCCATGCCGGCAGGCTACGGCAAGCGCCTGGACGCCAAGGCCCTGCATGGTCTGCCGCAATACGATGGATACGAATGGCGCCGTGTCGGCAGCGATGTCGTGCTGATCGCCATCACCACCGGTATCGTCTACACCATTCTGCAGGGCGTCCTGAACTGAGTGGAACCACGGGGGGCGGACGCCTTGTCAGCCCCCGTACAACGCCGTACTACCAGCCCAGCACCCGCAGGTCCAGCCGCCCATCGTGCATGGGCGGACACCAGAAATAGGCGCCAGTCAGCGGGCGAGTGAACTGGTAAAGCGCATCGACGATGCCATCTTCCTCACCGCTCATCCTGTGCAGTTGCGCCTCGAAGGCATCGAACGACTTGCCGAAGGCGACGAACATCAGGCCAGCCTGGCGTCCCTCCATCCAGGGCATCGAACGCCTCAGCACGAACGCCTCAGGCTCGAAATCCTCCTGGGCGGTACGCTTGACGTGGGCCGACTCCGGCGCATCGTCCAGCTCTTCGTTATCGCTCTTGCGCCGGCCGATGGCATTGTCCTGTTGCGCCGAAGGCATGGCATCGAACGTCGGGAAATCGTGCTGCCACTGCTGCACCGCGACGAAGCTGGAGCCATTCAGCCCTTCCCCTTCGTTCAGCACGAAGGCCGCAGCCAGCGCCGCGTCGCCTTCCGGGTTTTCCGTACCATCCTCATAACCCGTCAGGTCGTGACCATCCTTGTAGCGGAAAACATCCGTGGCGCGTGCCAGCGCCAATCCCGGGGCCAGGTCGCGCACCAGTGCCTGACTGCGTTCGAACAGATCGCCGTGATCCTCGCCACGCAACCATACCCAAAGATCACTGGGCGTCGAGGGCACACGAACCTGCCCGGCCTTGCCCTCGGGAAACACGCGCAAACCAGGCACCGTCTGCTCCAGGGCCACTGCAAGTCCCTGGCCTATGCCCAGAACAGCCTTTTCGCCATCGATATGGCTCCCCAGGCGGTCAAGTGCCTGTGCCAACGCTCCGACCTGGTCGATGCGGAAAAAAAGATGACGCCCCAACGATGGCAACGCGGCATGAATCCCTGCCTGGAACATAGCCTTAATCCCCCTATTGAAAACGGGTGAATGTTAGCGTCTATGGGATTTATCGGCCACTGGCCAAGGCCGTTGTGTGGCCCATGACGGGCATCACCTTCAGGGATCGCGCTTGTCAGGCAATGCCGCCAAATCGAGCAGAGCGGCCTGCCTGGCCTGGGATTGCACGTCGCGCCAGCGCTTGAAGGCTTCCAGCTCGCTGGCCCAGGACCGGGCGACCCACCCCAGCACAGCCAGGTCATCGAGCAGACCGACGCCTGGAATCCAGTCAGGGATGGCATCCAGTGGCGAGACGAAATACAGCAGGCCCGCCACGATGGAGATCAGCGCCTGGCTGCTGATGGCCCGGTAGTCTCCTCGCCACCAGGCGACACATAAAGCCTGCAACAACCCGAGCGTGTCCCTCACACCGGCCAGTCCTTGCCCAGGGGAAGACATCTTGCGCGAGACGGCAATCAGCAATGCCGGCAACCGCCCCGCCGCCAGAAGACGTTTGGCTCGTGGCAGGAAGCGAAGAAAATTCCAGGGTGCTTTCATCTCGAATGATCCGCAGGTCGCGTCAGCTTTGGGGTTCAAGGCTTATCCACAAAACCTGTGGATAACATTGTGAACAGATTATGGATGAGTGCCGCAATCGCCCGCCAGATGCGGCTTTCAGACAGATCGACGCCTTTTTAAACAGATCGATCATTCTCTTTTAAATCAATCACTTACGAAAAAATCAAATCCCTGACCCGTTTCATATTCCTTATACAGCCTCGGCCCTTCGTAAATGTGCATAACAACTACCTGTCAAGAGCCTGTGCAGACTTTTCGACTAGCTGCACGGAGGCATGGTTCATACCGTTCACCAGAAAGTGCCCGGTCTTGCCGGACCTGCCCATGGCGCCATGGGCAGGTCCTCTGGAGTCGTTCAAGACGCCTGTCGCCATGCCCTCACGGTGTCACGGTAAGGCGCTTCTCGTTGCGCTCGAGAATCGAGGCTCCGATGCCTTTCACCTCCAGCAACTCATCGACCGAAGTGAAAGGCCCATGGGCCTCGCGATAATCGACGATGGCCCTGGCCTTGTTCGCCCCGACACCGCTCAATTCACGCGCCAGTGTATCGGCGTCAGCACTGTTGAGGTCGATCATGCTGGCCTGTTCAGTGGCGATCACGCCGCCTGGGCTCGGAGCCGGCGGCTCAGCCTGTGCAGCCAGCGAAAAACAGAAGAGGAAAGTCAGCGCCGTAGCGCGAAGGAAGTATCCGGTCATGGTGAATCCCTGCTCATGGAAAGGTTGTGCGGTACATCCCTGCCCCGCCCCTGCCAATCTAATGAGCCTGGCTTGGCTGTCAAAAGCCTATGCCGGATTCTGTGACGTGATCGACACTATTTCACCGAAAATGGCGCCACATTTTCTATGGCAGCCACCTGAGCCAGCGTGACTAGCCTTTGGCCCGCAGGTTCTGGGAAACATCGGCAGCCGCTATCGTCTGATAGGACTGCACCTTGCGAGCGATCTGGTTGACCTTCTTCGCATAGTTGGGATCAGTCGCATAACCCGCTCGCTGCAATTCACGCATGAAGCTCTCCGAATCGCCGGTTCGGTCGGCCACGCCAACTGCATTGCTGTAGCGATCATTGTTCTGCAGCAGCGCCACGTAATCGTTGAAACTGTGCTCGAAGGAGCTGTAGGCACGGAAGCCGGCCTTTTCCTTCACCGGCGAGCCGTTGACGTACTCGGTGGTCGTCACCTGTGCAGACTCGCCCTTCCAGCCCGTTGACTTGATACCGAACAGGTTGTGGCTGTTGCTGCCATCCTTCTGGCGAATCATCGACTTGCCCCAACCGGTCTCCAGCGCGGCCTGGGCCACCAGATAGCGGGCATCCACGCCCAGTCGCTGGGCCGCCTGCTCAGCCATTGGCAGCATGGTGGCAATGAACTCTTCGGGCGAGTCGAAACGGGTCTTGCTCGGCCCGGTGACGAGCGGTGCTTCCTTGGGTGCCGCGAATGCCGTGGCACTCTCCCACTTCTCACCGGCCAGCGAAGCCTGGGCAGACTGTTGTGTCATGGCCGTGGCGTTCAGCGTACCGGAAACATTGGCGGCAATACGTTGGCTGAGCTTCCCGGGCAACGCCAGCCGACGACGATTGAGCAGATGGGAGTCATCACGGCGCTCCGTCGCAGCCGCACTGCCCGAAACGGAAGCGCTCGCCGACGGCGCCTGGACAGGCGCCGCCTTGTCCGACGCCTCGGAAACCTGTGCAGCCGAGGTCTGGGCAAATGGGTTGGTACGCTCAGCCTGGGTCTGCTTGTTCAACTGCCGTACCAGCACATCGGCGATACCGATACCGCCACCTTCCCGCGACAGGCTGACGGACAGTTGCTGGTCATACATTTCCTGATAGCGCTTGCCAGCCTGACTGTTGAGCGGGTTGTCTTCGGCGATGACATCGGTCGCGGCGCGCATCGACTTGAGCATCTCGTTGAGAAACAGCGACTCGAATTCCTGCGCGACCTTGCGAACGTTCTGCTCGCCATCGCGGTCCTGCCCCACCTTCATTTCGTTCAGGCGATTGAGGTCGGAATAGCTGCCACTGTCGATGCCACGCCCTGCGGAGCCGAATCGTGTATTCATGCTCATCTCCGTCAGATAACGATCAAGTCGGCCTGCAAGGCGCCGGCCTGCTTGAGCGCTTCGAGAATGGCCATCAGGTCGCCAGGCGCTGCGCCAACCTGATTGACCGCACGCACGATCTCATCCAGCGTGGTCCCCGGGCCGAACTTGAACATCGGCTTGGCTTCCTGGTCGGCGCTCACACGAGAATTCGGTACGACGGCCGTCTGCCCTCCGGAAAAGGCGTTTGGCTGGCTGACCTGAGGGTCTTCCGTAATGGTGACGGTCAGGCTGCCGTGGGTCACGGCGGCCGGTTGTACCCTGACGTTCTGCCCGATGACGATGGTACCCGTCCGCGAGTTGATGATGACCTTGGCCACCGCCTGGCCCACTTCGATCTCGAGGTTTTCCAGAATGGCCAGGTAGTCCACACGCTGATTGGGATCGAGCGGCGCGGATACGCTGATCGAGCCGCCGTCGAGCGCCTTGGCGACACCTGGGCCCAACAGCTCATTGATCTGATCGACAACGTTCTTGGCCGTGGTGAAATCCGGGCGATTGAGGTTCAGCGTCAGGCTGTTGCCCTGGTTGAACGCGCTCGGCACCGGCCGCTCGACCGTGGCACCGCCAGGAATACGGCCCGCCGAGGGCACGTTGACCGTGATCCGCGAGCCATCCGCCCCACCTGCATCGAACCCACCCACGACCAGGTTGCCCTGGGCCAGGGCATAGACGTTGCCATCCACCCCCTTGAGCTGGGTCATCAACAGGCTGCCGCCGCGCAGGCTCTTGGCGTTACCGATGGAGGACACCGTGATGTCGATACTCTGGCCGGGCTTGGCGAAGGCCGGCAAGTCGGCATGCACGGAAACGGCGGCGACGTTCTTCAACTGGATGTTGCCGGAGCCGGGCGGCACGATGATGCCGAACTGAGCCAGCATATTGTTGAAGGTCTGAACCGTGAACGGTGTCTGGGTGGTCTGGTCACCACTGCCATTCAAACCCACCACCAGGCCATAACCGACCAGTTGGTTGCTACGCACACCGCTGATGGTAGCGATATCCTTCAGCCGCTCGGCATGCACCGGAGCCGAAGCGAGCATCAGCGCTGCCAGCAAAAGGAAGAATCTCGGCATCTGCTTGCCCTCCATCAGAACGGCCAGAGCGGGCTGAGGAAGAAACGGTCCAGCCAGCCCGGCTGGCTCGCGTCGGCAAAGGCCCCAGTGCCCGAGTAGGTGATCCGTGCATCGGCGATGCGAGTCGAGGAAACGCTGTTGTCCGTCGCAATATCGTCAGCGCGTACAAGGCCTGCGATACGTACCAGCTCATCGCCGGTATTGAGGGTCATCCACTTTTCCCCACGCACAGCCAGGATGCCGTTGGGCAGGACCTCGGAGACAGTCACGGTGATCGAGCCGGACAGGCTGTTGCTCTGCCCCGCCTGACCGGAACCAGAGGTGTCTCGATTGGCCGAGTACTCGGCGCCGATACGGGAAGTCATCGAGTTGACTGCCGATACGTTCCCCCCGAACAGGGAGCCCAGACCTATGTTGGCACTGCTGTCCTTGGACAACTGGGAGTTGGCGTTCTTGCTGGCCTGGGTGCGCTCGTTGAGCGTGATGGTGATGATGTCTCCAACCCTGAAGGCCTTGCGATCGCCGAACAGGTTGCTTTCGAAGCCGGCCTGGTAGATGGCACCGTTGTTCTGCGCAGCCGGCAGCGGTGTACGCGGCAGCACGGGGGAATAATAGGGATCGTTGGGCCGAGGGGCCGGCGCCATGCAGCCCGCGAGCAGCACGACGGAAGACAACGATACGGCACTCAACAGACGACGCATGTTCACCTCGATCGATCAGAGCTGCTGTGTCACGAAGGACAGCATCTGGTCGGCAGTGGAGATCACCTTGGAGTTCATTTCGTAGGCGCGCTGGGTGGTGATCATGTTGACCATCTCCTCCACCACGCTGACGTTGGAGTTCTCCAGGGTGTTCTGCAGGACAGTGCCCAGGCCATTCAGGCCGGGCGTACTGATCTGCGGCGCCCCGCTGGCGGCAGTTTCGAGGAACAGGTTGTTCCCCATGGCCTGCAGGCCGGCAGGGTTGATGAAGTCGGCGGTCTGGAGATTGCCGATGATCTGCGGCTGGGCATTGCCGAGCGTCGTGACGGAAACCGTGCCGTCCTCACCGACCGTGAACGTCTGCGTCTCCGCCGGCACGACGATGGCCGGCTCCAGCGCATAGCCATTGGAGGTCACGACCTGCCCATCGGCATTCAGGTGGAAACTGCCATCGCGCGAGTAGGAAATAGTGCCGTCAGGCAGCAGGATCTGGAAGAAACCCCGGCCATTGACCGCCATGTCCAGCGGCTGCTCGGTGGTCTGCAGGCTGCCTGTGGTGAACTGCTTCTGCGTGCCCACGATACGGACACCGGTACCCAGTTGCAGGCCAGACGGCAATTCGCTGTCCTGGCTGGACTGCCCGCCGGGCTGACGACGGATCTGGTAGAGCAGGTCCTGGAATTCGGCACGGTCTTTCTTGAAGCCCGTGGTCGAGACGTTGGCCAGGTTGTTGGAGATCGTGGTCAGGTTCATGTCCTGAGCCGACAGACCGGTCTTGCTCACCCACAGTGCTGGAAGCATGGTTTCTCCTCGTACGCCGTAAAGCAGGCGCTACGCTGGTGATTAGCTGATTTGCAGGACACGCGCCATGGCGGCGGCATCGTCTTCGGCTGTGCGCATCATCTTCACGTGAAGCTCGAACTGACGCGCAAGCGCCAGCATGGATGTCATTTCGGCCACCGCATTGACGTTGCTCGTCTCAAGAAAGCCCGAGACCACCCGGACATTCGCGTCGGCCTCGACCGGCGGCAGTCCATCTTTCATGCGGATCATGCCGTCGGTGCCTTTTTCCATCTGCGCCAGTTCGGGATTGACCAGCTTCAGGCGGTCCACGACGACCACGACATTGGGATCTTCCCCAAGGGCACGCACGCTGATGGTGCCGTCCTGGCCGATCTCGACCTTCTGCTCGGGCGGAACCGCCACTGGCCCGGCATTCCCCATCACAGGCGAACCATCGGGAGTGCGCAGCATGCCAAGGGCATCGATCTTCAAGCTGCCGGTGCGCACGTAGGCTTCGCTTCCATCCGCGGCCTGAATGGCCAGCCAGCCCTCACCCTCGACGGCCACGTCCAGCTCACGACCGGTCTCTTGCAACGTGCCCGGGGTAAAGTCAGTGGCAGGCCGCTCACTCATCGCATAGACGCGCGCCGGAAAACTGTCACCGAAAACCTGCATGGAGCGGGCCTGCTCGAAATCCCGACGGAACCCCGTCGTGGAGATATTCGCCAAGTTGTTGGCATGCGCCTGCTGGGCCAGCGCATTCTGGCTAGCCCCCGTCATGGCTACATAAAGCAGTTTGTCCATCGAAACCTCCGGAACACGAGATTGACGCCAAGCGTTCGATGAGCATGACAAAGCAAGCGGCGTGCCAGCCTGATCAATTACTGAACACCGCCATAGCCCGCACATACAGCCCGGACATGACAAAGGCCCTTTCGGGCCTTCCGGTGAAACAGCGGCAACGCCTTGCCACCCATGGCAAACGATCGACCCCGGCACGGGCGCCTATGAAAGCCCCCGTGACAGACCGAGGGCAATCACTGCCCCAGCGTCAGCACCTTCTGCAACATGGTCTTGGCCGTGTTCATCAATTCGGCATTGGTCTGGAACGAGCGGCTCGCCGAAATCATGTCGGCCATTTCCTCGACCACATTGACATTCGGGTAGTAGACATAGCCATTCTCATCGGCTGCCGGATGACTCGGCTCATAACGGGCCTGGAGCTCGCCCTGATCCTCGATCACACCCAGCACCTGGACACCGACGCCCGCATCGTCCTGGTTGGCGAACAGGGACTGGTTCGGCTGCCCATTGGCCTGCTGGAACACCGTCGCGAACACCGGATGGCGCGCGCGGTAAGTCTGGTCGACGCTGGACGACACCGTCTCGGCGTTGGCGATATTGCTGGAGATGGTATTGAGGCGAGTGCTCTGGGCACTCATGCCGCTACCAGCGATATTGAAGACATTACTCAGTGACATGGATGCACTCCTTAATTCGCGCCACGCAGGTTATTCGCCACGCAGGGCGCTCATCAGCCCTTTGAACTTACTGTTCAGCAGCGTGAAGCTTGCCTGAAAGTCGATGGCGTTCTGGGCATAGTTGGACTGCTCGATCTGGACATCGACAGTGTTCTGGTCAAGAGAAGGCTGGTGAGGCGTGCGGAAACGCAGCGAAGGATCGGCGATCTCCAGCCCTTGTGCCTCGATATGGCGTTCGCTGGTGCGCGCAGCGTTGAACGCGCCCTGCCCAGCGGAAGCCTGCTGCGCCTCAAGGACACTGGAGAATTCGATATCCCGCGCCTTGTAGTTGGGCGTATCGGCGTTGGCGATATTGTTGCTCAGCACCTCTGCGCGCTGCGCGCGGAAGCCCAAAGCCTTTTCATGAAGCCCCAATGCCTTGTCGAAACTGATACTCATGACCTGCCTGCCGAATGCGAGCCTGTTTCCACAGGGCCAAGCAAAGGACATGCCACACAAGTAACAGATTGATTTTGAAAGGGTTTTATCCAGAACAGAACATAAGCAGCGTCAAGGCACCCACTTTCAACCCTGGTTCAGATGGCCAAAAACGCCCAAGGCGACAGTTTTCTGCCGCCTGCCGGGACTCAGCGCGCCTTGTAGATGATCCCCGGACTGCATTGCACCATCTGGTACAACTCCGGCAGGCCGTTGAGCGCCTCGGAAGCTCCCAGGAACAGGTAGCCGCCGGGCCTGAGCGTGGCATGAATGCGCTTGAGGATGTCCTTCTTCACATCCGCCGAGAAGTAGATCAGCACGTTCCGGCAGAACACGACATCGAACTTGCCCAGTGCGGCATAGCTGTCGAGCAGGTTCAGCACGCGGAATTCGACACGGCTGCGAACAGCCTGCTTGACCGCCCAGCGCCCCGGCGTCACCACATCGAAATAACGCTGCAAGCGCTCGGGCGAAAGCCCACGGGCGATGGCAAGGCTGTCGTACTCCGCCGCCTTGCAGGCGGCCAGCATGGTCGGCGACAGCTCCGTCGCGACGATCTGGGCCGCAACCTTCGGCTGACTGGGGTTGCTGCGTTCGTACTCATCGATGCTCATCGACAGCGAATACGGCTCCTGCCCCGACGAACAGGCCGCCGACCAGATACGCAGGCGCCCGCCCGACAGCTTGAGCATCTCCGGAAGCACCTTGCCCTTGAGCACCTCGAAGGGATAGGTATCGCGAAACCACAGGGTCTCGTTCGTGGTCATCGCATCCACGACCAGCTCGCGCAAACCACTGCGAGGCTGGCTCTGAATCGCCTTGAGCAATTCGCCCAGGCTCTTGAAACTGTGTTGCGCCATCAGCTTGTTCAGCCGACTGGACACCAGGTACTGCTTATTGCTTCCCAGGAGAATGCCGCACGACTTCTCCAGGAAAATGCGGAACTGTTCGAAATCCAGATCGCCCGACACTAATAAAGCCTCGCCAAATCAACTACCAGAGAGGTCACTTCAGTTTCCCTCAGCACCACGAATACGCTCTATGACACGCTCAGCCAGCCCATCGGGCTGGAACTTGGCAAGAAAATCATCCGCCCCCACACGCTTGACCATCGTCTGGTTGAACACACCGGAAAGCGAAGTATGCAGCAGAATATGCAGATCCTGCATACGTGGATCATGGCGGATCTCGGTCGTCAGCGTATAACCATCCATTTCCGGCATCTCGATGTCCGAGATCAGCATCAGGAACTCACTGGACGGCCTGCGCCCCTCCTCCACCATCGCCTTGAGGTAATCGAGCGCCTGGCGACCATCGTTGAGCGCCACCACTTCGAGCCCGATGTTCTGCAGGCAGCGGATGATCTGTTTGCGCGCCACCGAAGAGTCATCGACGATCAGAATGCGAAACTGCGCCGCTTTCTGCTGGTCGTCCGCCTTCACGATATCCGGCGACACCTCTTCGGACAGCGGTGCGACTTCGGCCAGGATCTTCTCCACATCGATGATCTCGACCAGTTGCCCATCGACATGGGTTACCGCCGTCAGGTAGTGATCACGCCCGGCTCCGCGCGGCGGCGGCAGGATATCCGCCCAGTTCAGATTGACGATGCGCTCGACCGAATGCACCAGGAATCCGAGCGTCTTGTTGTTGTATTCGGCGATGATGGCGAACCCCGTCTTCAGGTCCGCTTGCCTGCCACGCCCGGTGGCCAGGGAAAGATCGAGAATCGGCAGGGTATTGCCACGAATGCTCGCCACGCCGCGTACGACCGGACTGGACTTCGGCAGTATCGTCAGGTGCGGGCACTGCAGAACCTCACGCACCTTGAACACATTGATGCCATACAACTGCCCGGCATCCAGGCGAAACAGCAACAGTTCCAGGCGATTCTGCCCCACGAGCTGGGTACGCTGGTTAACCGAATCCAATACACCGGCCATGCCAGTCTTCCTCTTGAACGTGCACGATCACGAAAGGCGCCCAACCAACAGCCGGCACGCCCCTTGCTTGGCTGAGCGTCATGAACACTCTGATGACTTTTTTCCGACGCGCCACAAAAACAGTGCCTGGCGCCCTTCTTTTACCGGTTTCGCTGATGCTGAGCCAGCCTGTCGAAGCTGACTCGACGACGCGACCACAGCAGCTTATCGACGCGACCCAGGAATTTCTTGAGCAGTCCGTGACGGACTATCTGCAACAAAACCAGATCAGCGGCCGCCATGAAGTCGTCGTCAACCGACTAGACCCTCGATTGCGCCTGGCATTATGCGATATTCCGCTGAGCAGCAGACAGGAAAGTTCTCAGCCAATAGGCCGGGTCACCGTACGCGTCAGTTGTGAAGGCTCAAGCCCCTGGTCGGTCTTCGTGCCAGCACAGGTTCGCCTTTTTCGCGACGTAATCGTGACCCGCCGCCCTTTGCAGCGGGATACAATCCTCGCCGAAGCGGATGTCAGCCTGATAGAGCGGGATGTCGGCGTCCTGACCCAGGGCTACATGACCGACCTGGAGCAAGTGATCGGCACCCGACTGACACGCAACACACTGAACAACCAGGTGCTGACGCCAGCACAGATCAACCAGGTCGAGGTCATACGCAAGGGCGACCAGGTCGTGATCAACGCGAAAGGCTCGACACTCAACGTCAGGATGACGGGCGTAGCCCTCGCCGATGGCGCCCCCGGTACACAGATACGAGTAAAAAACTCGAACTCAGGCCGTACGATCAAGGCCAGAGTGACAGGACCGGGACAGGTAGAAGTGGATATGTAAGCAAGCGACATGATGAAGAGCACGTCGCTCCGGGAAATAAAAGTTAAAGTTTGCCGCAAAATTGCCGAGAAACTGGCAAGCGTCCAGATTTCATCGAGGTTTGCATCATGGTCATCGAATTCAATCGTCCAGGCGGAACACCAACGCCAGCGAGTTCCCGCAACAATAATGTCCAGGTTCAGGAGCGCACCAGCAGCGCTCAGCCCCAGGACGACAACAAGGTAGGCACGGTTGCACAGAGCAGCGGAGAAAGCGTACAACTCAGCGCTCAAGCACAACGCCTGCAACAAGCCAGCGAAAAGCTGAGCGAGCAGCCCAGCGTGGATGAGCAGCGCGTAGCCCAATTGAAGCAGGCAATCGCAGATGGCAGCTATCAGGTCGACAGCCAACGCGTAGCCAGCAAACTGATCGCATTCGAATCCCAGAGCTGATCGCAAGATTCAGCTCTGCCGGACGCCTGAGCCAGAGCCCATGATGCAAGACGCCGATCTTCTGCAACAACTTGTCGACGACACCAGCAGCGCCCAACGACTGCTTGAGTTGACGGAACGGGAATTCCTCGCCCTGTCCGAACGCGACCTGCAAACGCTCGAAAGCATACTGACCAGCAAACAACCACTGCTGGCACTGCTCACCCAACACGCCGAAGCGCGTCGCCTGCTACTGGCCAAGCACGGCCTGGAAGCCGATAAAAGCGGACTCCAGCACTTCGCCAGCAAACAGTCAGATGGCGAATCCATACTCGAGCAGGCAGCGACTCTGGAAGCCCTGCTGACCGACTGCAAGACCGCCAATCAACGCAACGGTCAACTGATCCAGGCCAATCGCTCAGCAGTCGGCGACATGCTGTCGATCCTGCGAGGCAGCAGCGCACCGACCAACCTCTATAATAGCCGTGGCGGAGCGACCCGATCCGCCGCCCAGCAGCGCCCACTCAGCCAAGCCTGACGACGCGCCCAGCAGACCAGAGGCTGGGCGCCTTTTGTGCCGGAGAGCAGTTCAACGTGTCCAACCCCTTTTTCGACGAGCAAGGCCCACAGCCACCCAAGGTTCTCAGCACCCCACTGGAAATCCATGCGCACCTTCGCTCGCTTCTGGAAAATCGCTCCCCGCTGCTGATCCGCTTCGCCAACCGCTCGACGCGCTACCAGAGTTACCTGATAGAAATAAACCGCGAGAAAGGCTGGATGGCCCTCGACGAGCTCATTCCGACAGACGCCCAGGCCCTGGTCGAAGCCGGAGAAAGCTTTCACGTCGAGAGCCTGCTGGACGGCGTGCGCACGACCTGGGAGAGCCATCCGCCGTTCTACAAGAGCGAAATGGACAACGCCCCCTGCTACTGGACCTCGATACCCAGCGAGATCAACCACCACCAGCGCCGCAATGCCTACCGGGCACAACTGATCGGCCCCTCGAACGCCAAGGCGGCACTGAGCGGCAAGCCGCTCAGCATCATCCTCGAAGGCTCACTGCTGGACATGTCCGCCACGGGCTGCAAGCTGAGTGTCAAAGGCGACATGCGCGAGCGCCTGCAGACTGGCCAGGTCTACGACCAACTGATCGCCCAGCTTCCTTTTGGCAGGGTTGAAACCGCAGTAGAACTGCGCCATGTGATATTCGACGAAAAGCTCGACACCACCTTCTGCGGACTGCGCTTCCACCAGATCAGTGGGCTGCTGCAACGCCAGATCGAACGCTTCGTCTATCAGCTGCAACGTGAATCTCGCAGAGAGAACGAATAGTCACAGCCTCCCCACGCTCAAGCCGGTATCCGGCCGGCCGCAGACGGGGCGGCCCGCCGGAGCGCTGCCACGACCAATCCACACGAAGCCACGGCGACTGAACACTGGTATCCCAGATAGCAGAACGGCTGATACGTCATAAGCGAAAGTGGCGTCCCCAACTGGATTCGAACCAGTATCTAGCCCTTAGGAGGGGCTTGTTCTATCCATTGAACTATGGAGACGCAAGGAGAAGTCCGTCACCTCGAACAGAGGCCTGGACAATGAGTCGGGTAGGAACCGGCCATTGCTGGCCGATTCCCCCCTAAGAACCGTACGTGCGTCTTTCAACGCATACGGCTCAAGCCTCTACAAAGCCCCCGAAGGGGCCGGCTTGTTCACTGTCAACCCACGAGCATGAAGCTGCTGGTGACAACCAGGGTGCAATAATACCCGGTTCTCCAAGGTGTCTCCACCGCCTTGTGAGCGATAGATGACGTGATGGTCGTGCCATCCCGTTTCCCTGGTGATCGGTTGCTTGCAAAGCAGACACAGCCCATTTTGACTACGGTACAGGCTCATGATCTGCGTCCGGTACTTCAGCTTTTTCAGCATCCGCGCCATTCGCAGGTTTTCGCCCATTTCCTCCATGGAGGGATCGAAGGGATTGTATTCCCCGCTCACCTTTCTGTGCCGCTCGATCGGCGTACTCGCCAGCGAGTACAACACGACCTCCCGTTTGCTCCCGCTTTCCCCTGCTACCGTGGTGGCAAACACCCAACTTCTTTCGCCAAGGGTCCGGAAATACTTCTTCCGGACCCATTGCAGCGATTTGTTCGGGTGCCGCCGTTTTGCCCAACGCCAGAGTTTTAGAAACACTCTGTTGTCCATACGGCTGTACGCCTGCTTGGCCACCACTGGCTGGTGATACAGCGCCCAGCCCCGCAGCATCGGGTTCAGCTTTCGGATCATGTCCTCTTGCTTGGCCGTCTTGCTGCTCTCGATGACTTCCTTGACCTTGCCATAGAACGCCTTGACGTTCTTCTTGCTCGGCTTGATCAGGAGCTTCCCTTGGTACTTGCGGAAGTTCCATCCCAGAAAGTCGAAGCCTTTGTCTATGTGGACGATCTGCGTTTTCTCGGGTGACAACCGCAGCCCGCGTGTCGCCAGGAACTGCTCTATCCAAGGCTTGACTTCATTCTCCAGCACCTCCGGGGAGGCACCCGTGATTACGAAGTCATCTGCATACCGCACCACATTGACTTTCAGCTTCTTGGCCTTGGTCACGCCCAAATACTGCTTGAGCTGCGCTTCCAGGCCATCGAGGACCATGTTTGCCAAGGTTGGCGAGATAATCCCGCCTTGTGGCGTACCAGCATCCGTTGCCTGTAGCTGACCTTTATGGATCACACCGGCTTTCAGCCATTTCCGAAGGATCACCTTGTCCGTCGGGACGTTGGCGATCAACCAGTCATGGTTGATGTGGTCGAAGCACCCTTGTATATCCGCCTCCAGCACCCATCGGGCCGAGGTCCTTTGAGACAGGCAGACGAATAACTGCGCCATCGCATCCGCCGTCGAGCGTTCGATCCTGAAGCCGTAGCTGTTCGGATCGCCCGTGGTTTCTGCGATGGGCGCCAGCGCCAGCAGGTAGAGCGCCTGCATGGCCCTGTCGGTCATGGTCGGGATACCCAGGGGGCGTTCCTTCCCATTCGACTTCGGAATGAACACACGCCGTAAAGGCCGTGGCTGGTATCTGCGCCGCTTCAAACCCTTTGCCGCTTTCCATTTGGCGTCAGGTGTATCCCAGAGCACGCGGTCGACTCCCGCCGTGCGCTTACCCTGGTTTTCAGTGACTCGTCGTACGGCTAGAAATCTGGCCGACTTCGAGCGGGTCAACATCCGTTGCAGAGCTTTCACCCTGCGCCATCTGCCTTCCCGACAAGCCTTCGCAATCCGCACCTGCATTCCCCGGACGTTCCGCTGCACTCGACACCAGTCGATGTCGTGCCACTGCTGCGGTACGCCGGAAAGCGCAGGCCCGGCCAGTTGGCTGAGCGCTATCATGCTGCTTTCCTCTCACGATGGTTGAGACCACCCCGAACGGAGGCACACGTACTCCCTGACGGGAACGTGTTCCCGCCAGAGTTGGTCAAGTTGAGGCTCACTGACGCCGAGCCTTTGGATTATTGAGTCAGGGTCAATCAGGGATCATGCGACGAAAGACCACGCAGAAGTCTGCCCGGTTTCCCGTGGGGTAATGTCCCAACCCCTATCCCGGCAATTACAGCCCGGCATTCGCTTTCTCTGCGATCCCATACCCGCACCGCCAACAGCTCGCCTTGCGGCTTGCCTGCCACATGGGCAGCGATACGGGCTTACCACGTTCCCTGCCTGTCACACGACTGGGTTAGGGCCTGCCTTTTCACCGGAGGTCCTCATGGCGACGTATTTCCAGTCCAAACGGAAATAGCCAACCTCATACCTTTTGGTTCAAGCCTGTCAGCAGTTTTGGCTTGTTAATGCTGACGGTGTTTATCAGCAGTTCACTTGCGTTACCCAATACCAGCCAGCCTAGCGCCTCGACCCGGTACTGCTCCGAGCGTCTACGGCCTGCCTCACGGCAGAACCGCACCCTGTTGGGGGCTACATTGTCGGGAAAGCTTCAAACCCCACCGTTACCAGTGACGCCTGTTTCCCTAGGCTACCGTTGGTCGCACAACGAGTCCGCTGCCACCCCATACTGGCGATGGTTGGACAATGACAGACAGAGCTTTCGCTCATGTCTCCGTTTGGAAGGAAAGACGAGGACCATTACCTGGGTACACGTCTTTATATTTGTGACCTCCTGTTTCAAAATGATGCAGGAGGCACCCCCAGCGGGGGAAGCGTCCCCGCGTGGGTGGATGTGAAGTGGGCTATCCAGAACAGTTACTGCTGGTTCTGCGGTCGCGCTTCCGATAGCTGAAACGACCTTGGGTCTGCCACCGCCGCTGCGGCAAGTCCTTGTAGGCATTGGACTTCTGGGTTGGTTTTGATTCTTGGGGATGGATACCCAAGCATTCGATTTCCTTGCGGAAATCCTCCAAGCTGACCTTACAGCTTGAAGTTTGGAGACACGCTACGCGTGTCGCACTTGGACGCGCATTCTAGCCACCCCACCAGACCTTGTCATGCCCCATCGGAAAAATTCGCCGGGGACGCATAATGCACGACCGGCAACAGCCAGATCGTGCAGAAGCCATGAAAATAAAAGCGGCCCCGCTATAAACCCTCGATTATTCAGGCCCTTCAGTCGAATCATCAACGGGCACGACACTTGCTATAACCCTTCCGGCACAAGCAAAAGCTACGAAAAGACTGACGCCCGAATACCTAACACGGGGGAGAGCAATGATGTCCAGACTCGCCATGACACTCCTGATCCTGACCGCAGGTTTTGCCCTGGCGGCAAGCTTCGCACCTGAAACATCGGGAGCCTGGAAAATCATCGGACAAATTGGCGCCGGCATAAGTGGCACAGGCTTTCTCATCGCCCTGCTCGCCGGCAGAAAAATCAAGTTCGATCCAGTTTTGCGCTGAACCATACCGGGTAAAACGCAACGCTCGACAGGGAGAGAATCCAACCTCATATAAACAGGGCAGCAGGGTCTTCTGATCCGTATCGACCGGCGCCCTCTGAGTATGTTTGTTTTTCTTCCCCCTCCCTACAGTGCAACCGTCATGCGACCCAAGTCGCCCCCATTGCCTGTAAGGTTACCTCGATGCAAAGCGCTGCTCCCCATCCAGCCTACAACTACAAGGTTGTGCGCCAGTTCATCCTGATGACGATCGTCTGGGGTGTACTGGGCATGTGTACCGGCGTTCTGATCGCCGCACAACTCGTATGGCCTGAGCTCAACTTCGATACTCCCTGGCTCAGTTTCGGTCGACTTAGACCGCTGCATACCAGCCTGGTGATATTCGGGTTTGCCGGCAGCGCCCAGTTCGCCGCCAGCTACTACGCGGTACAGCGTACCTGCCAGGCACGCCTGTTCTCTGACGGGTTGGCCGCCTTCACCTTCTGGGGCTGGCAGGCAACCATCGTGATCATGCTGGTGACCCTGCCCATGGGCCTGACCACCACCAAGGAATACGCCGAGATCGAATTCACTGGCGCCGTATGGATGGCCATCGTCTGGATAGCCTACGGTATCGTCTTCTTCACCACGGTGACACACCGGCAGACACCGCACATCTATGTCGGCAACTGGTTCTTTGGCGCCTTCATTCTGGTCATCGCCATGCTCCACGTGATCAACCACTTATCCATTCCGGTGAGCTGGTTCAAATCCTACTCGGTGTACTCCGGTGCGACCGACGCCATGGTCCAGTGGTGGTACGGCCACAATGCCGTGGGCTTCTTCCTGACCACCGGCTTCCTCGGCATGATGTATTACTTCGTGCCCAAGCAGGCTGACCGCCCGGTCTACTCCTACCGCCTCTCCATCGTGCATTTCTGGGCGCTGATCACCCTGTACATCTGGGCCGGCCCGCACCACCTGCACTACACCGCACTGCCTGACTGGGCACAGACCCTCGGCATGGTGATGTCGATCATCCTCCTGGCACCGAGCTGGGGCGGCATGATCAACGGCATGATGACCCTCTCGGGCGCCTGGCATAAGCTGCGCACCGACCCGATCCTGCGCTTCCTGGTGGTGTCCCTGGCCTTCTACGGCATGTCCACCTTCGAAGGCCCGATGATGGCGATCAAGACCGTCAACGCCCTCTCCCACTACACCGACTGGACCATCGGCCACGTGCACGCCGGCGCCCTCGGCTGGGTGGCGATGATCACCATCGGCGCCCTGTACCACCTGATTCCGAAAGTCTTCGCACGCGAGCAGATGCACAGCATCGGCCTGATCAACGCGCACTTCTGGCTGGCCACCATCGGTACCGTGCTCTACATCGCTTCGATGTGGGTCAACGGCATCACCCAGGGCCTGATGTGGCGCGCAGTCAACGACGACGGCACCCTGACCTACTCCTTTGTCGAAGCGCTGGAAGCCAGCCACCCCGGCCTGGTTGTACGCTTGATCGGAGGGCTGTGCTTTCTCGCAGGCATGCTGCTGATGGCCGTGAATACCTGGCAGACCCTGCGCAATCGCCAGGTGGATCAAACGCAACCCAGCAGCACCGCCCATGCCAGTTGATATCTGGTGGCTGGTTGCCGTTGCGATATTCTATCTCGGCGTCCAGCTTAGCCTGGGCCGCAGCAGCCAACGCGACCTCGATGAAGCCACCATGCTGCCGTTCGCAGACGACCCCGAAGTGGCTCACCGGGTAGAGCGGGAGACCGGGCGCAGCACCCGTGGCTGCCCTTGCCCAGGTCGCTGCAATAGGCAATGCCCTCACTGCAGCGACCTGGAAGCCTAGGCGAAACGAAACACTGGCGAGCAAACCGGCTCGACACGCGAACCACAACCTTGCGGTCAGTGCCCCCTCGGGTGGACAAGGTGACATCCACTCACCCGCCGCAAGAGATGGGGCACATCAATCATGTCAAGCGAGCAACCTCGACCCAACGTCAGTGATCGCATCAGGACGCTCAACTCGACGCGCTTGCAGGCAGGCTGAGCTCGACACAGAAGCCTCCCGACTCTCGGTTGCGAAAACGCATCAGGCCACCTAACTGCTGAACAATCATGCCCACTATCGCCAACCCCAAACCGGCACCTTGCGGGTTGCCTTCACTATGGAAGCGCGCACCCAGCCGGTGCAGCCGTGCCGCATCGACACCTGCCCCCTGATCCAATACTTGCAAGTGCACCTGATCGCCTGATTGGCGGATGCGCACGCTCACCTCATCGCCTGAGCGCGAAAACCTCAAGGCGTTACTGATCAGGTTTTGCATCAGGATAGTGATCAAGCCAGGCTCGCCATCCACCATGACCGACTCATCGGCATCGAGCACCAGCTCGATCTGCTGGTCCAGAGCCAGTGGTGCAAGATCCGCCAGTTCCTCGCGCACCGACACCGTCAGATCGAGGCAGTGCAAATTGCCAAAGCGCGCCTCCAGCCGTGCCATTGTCAGCAACTGGCTGGAAATACGGGTGGCACGCACAACACCCTGATGCAGAAACCCCAACGCCTCTTCACGCTCTTCGGGGTTCTTCGCCTGCTGCATGTTACGCACATGAATGTCGAGAATCGCCAGCGGAGTGCGCAGCTCATGAGCGGCATCAGCGATAAATCGGCGCTCGCGCTCAAGCAGCGCACTCAACTGGCTGAGCACATCATTGAGAGCATCCCGCATGGGCTGCAGCTCAGCCGGCAGCGGCCCAGGCGCCAAGGGTTCCAAAGCGTGTGCGGGTCGATTGCGCAGCTGCTGCGCCATGCGCTGGAGCGGTCGCAGCCCCCAGCCCAGCAGTAACCAAATGAACACGGCGAGCAACGGCAAGCAGACCAATGTGGGCAGCAAGGTGTGCTGGAGAATCTGTTGAATCAAATCCTGGCGCAAATCCTCACGTTCGCCGACCCAGATACGCAAGCCTTGCCTGCCGTCCTCGAGCAGCACACCACACCACTCCTGGCCATCGAGGAAAAATTCGTGGATACCAGGCGACGGCGGGCTATCCAAGGCAGGCGCCTGCTCGGAACGCATCAGTAAGTCACCGTCCCGGGACCAGACCTGAAACGCCAGGTTGATCTCGTAGGGATGAGAGAAAATCCCTTCTGCGGAGCGATCCATGGCGCCGTCTACCGCAGTGCGAATAAAGCGCCAGTCGATCTGCTCCAGCGGCTGCTGCTGCAGCAGTCCCTGTATAAGCCGCGCGGCCTGTACCAGTTGAGCGTCGTAGACAGCCTCGGTCTGTCGGTAACTGTCGCGCATGGCAAGCAGAACCAGAGCCAAGCTGCCAAACAGTACCAGCGCGATGGTTGGTGCAAGAATGCGTGCCCTGATCGAGTTCAACACGGCAATTCCACCCGATAACCGACTCCACGTATGGTGCGAATCTGTTCACTGCCGAGTTTCTTGCGCAGATTATGAATAAGCACTTCCAGCGTGTTACCCGAGCCGCTGTCCTGCCAGCCATATAGAGCATTGTTCAACCGCTCGCGGGTGACGACCATGCCGGGACGAATCATCAGTTGGTGAAGCAGTTGGTACTCCATGGGCGTCATGCTGACTGGTTGACCATGAAAGTGCACCTGTTGAGCCGCAGGATTCAGACTGATGCCGGCAAACTCCAGCAACGGCTGCGCCCTGCCCTGGCTACGCCGCAGCAACGCACGAATGCGCGCCTTCAGCTCATCCGGATCGAAGGGCTTGATCAGATAGTCATCGGCCCCCGCGTCCAGCCCCTGGACTCGGTCATCCATGGCATCACGGGCAGTCAGCACCAACACTGGCACCGCGTTTTCACTCTGGCTGCGTAACTCGCGCAGCAACGCCATACCGTCCAGTCGCGGCAGGCCGAGATCCAGCAGCACCAGATCGAACGACTCGCAACGCAACGCATGGGAGGCCTCAAGACCATCCTCCAACCAGTCCAGCGTATAGCCTTCGCCACGCAGGGCTACGCGAATCCCACGAGCCAAGGCTCGATCATCCTCAATCAGCAAGACACGCACGCGAAACACCTCTGCGGACTACGGCGAACACCATCATGCGCTGCCGCTGCGGCAACCAGAAACGCCAGATGTTACCGAGGTTTGCGCACTAAGACTTCCTTAAGCTTCGTGTCGCAACGTGGGCTTTCCCATCAAAGGAGATCTCTCATGCGCCGTTTCCTGTTACTCGCCTCATTACTCACCAGCCCCTATGCGCTGGCAGCCACCGAATGCACCACCGCTGACAAATCGACCTGGCAGGACCCCGAGCGTTTCCAGGCACAACTCAAGGAGCAGGGCTACCAGATCAACAAATTCAAGATAACAAAAGGTAATTGCTACGAGATCTATGGTTTCGACAAGGACAAACGCAAGGTCGAGATTTATCACGACCCCGTCAGCGGCAAAGCGGTCAAGACCAAGGTTCAGGACTGACCCAAATGGCGACGATAAAACTCTGGGACCCGTTGATCCGCCTGTTCCACCTCTCGGTTGCCGGGGTTTTCGTCGCCAACTATTTCTTTACCGAAGCGGGTGAAGACTGGCACACCTGGCTGGGCTACTACGCGGCAGCCTGGCTGAGCGTACGGCTGATATGGGGCTTTATCGGCCCACGCAGTGCGCGTTGGAGCGATTTCTGGCCAACACCAGCACGCCTACGTACGCACGCGTCCGCTCTATTGCACAAGCGCCCTTTTCACCGACCGGGTCACTCGCCACTGGGGGCTCTGGTGATGACACTGATGATGGTCTGCATGGCGATCCTTGCCCTGAGCGGTTTCCTGATGCAGGAAGTGGACGCGCTGTGGGGGGCGGACTGGCCGCTCTGGATTCATACGTGGACGTCTGAAGGCCTCATGGTCCTGGTGGCGATCCACGTCAGTGCAGCACTGCTCGAAAGCTGGCGCTTGAGTGAGAACCTGCCGCTATCGATGATCACTGGCAAACGCCGACAACACCCCGAACAACACTGATACCTCCCCAGGAAAAACCATGTTGCGCGATCTTGCATATCTCCCCGCAGAGTCGGCGTTCCGCCCCTGGCTGAACCTGTTGGTCCTGACCAGCCTCAGTTGTCTGTTGCTGCTGGTCGACGACTTTCTGCAGCAACTCTACACCTCGAACAACCGGGCCGAAGTCGAGCTGGGGTACGTCCTGGTCCTCTGGTTGTTCAGTGCAGCACTATGGCTTTGCAACCTGCGCTGGCTAAGCGCAACGGTTCTGCTCCTGTTCGCGGGCATGCAATTGATGCAACTGGCCAATATCAGCTTCTTCGGCGAGCCACTGACAGCCATCGACATCCAATCCCTGATCAACGATCAGGCCGAAGTACGCCTGGCCGTATTTGCCAGCTTTTCACAGCACTGGCAGAGCCTGCTTTGTGTCGCACTACCCTACACCCTGCTGCTGGCGTTGCACTTATATATGCCCAGGCATATCACGCTGCCGCAAAGCCGCTGGGCACTGCTGCTGATTGCCGTAGTGCTGCTCGCCAAACCCTATCGAGCGACCTATCGCAATATCGACTCATTCGCCGTCAGTCCCAGCCGAAGCGCCTTGCACAACAGCCTCAATGCTTTCTCTGCCTGGTCGGTGCGCCTCGCCTTCACGCCAGACATCGAACTGCCAGCATCGCCTTTCCAGCCTTACCAGCTCTCCAGCATTCCCAGTAATGCCAGGCATGTCTGGCTAGTGGTAGCCGATTCGCTGCGCAGCGACCGCATGGGCGTATTTGGCTACGAGCGTGATACCACACCACGTCTGGATCAGTATCTGGACGGGCACCCCAGCGCCTTCGCGCGCCCTGGAATTGCCGCTGGCGTAGCGACGGACGTCAGCCTGCCTTACCTGATCAATCCGATTCGCGAGCCCGGCATGGATCACCTATTACGGACCGGCCATATCAACCTGTTCCGCTTCGCCAAAGAAGCAGGCTTTCGCACACATTGGATTTCATCTCAGGAGTCCAAGTTGCTCGCTAACCTGGGCAGCCGCTACATGGACATATCCATTACGCGAGAAGATCATCCGGTGCGCTTTCTCAAGCGCCAGGATCGTGCAGTACTGGATATTCTCGACCAGCAACAATGGGCCGAACGCAACTTCGTAGTGCTGAATCTACGCACCGCACACCTGCCCTATGCCGACAACTACCGGCATGAGCCAAACATGGAACAATGGAATGCCAGTGGACCGAACGGCCAAAGCAACGCCTATGACAATTCAGTTCGCTACCTGGACAGTTTGCTGGAAGAGGTAGTCGCGGACTTCGATAAGCTGGAGGGTGAGCGCTACTTGATCATCACTGGCGACCACGGGCAGCGCCTTGGCGAAAATGGTCGCTGGGGGCACAACGACCTAGTGCCAGAAGTCAGTGACATTCCTTTTATCGTCATCGGCCGCGATGCCCGCGCCAGCACGCTGGAGGCCTTGTCTGCCGAACGCTGGATCAGCCATTACGAGGCTGGCAAATGGCTGGCGGCACGGCTAGGCACCCGGATCGAAAACCCCAACCTTAGACCCGACGAACACTTCTTTCACGGCAAACTACTCTTCACCGACAACTTCATCCAACGCATCTGCGAAACGCCAGTCGGGCTGGTACACCAGGCGCCACAGCAACTGAGCATATTGATGAAAGAGGCTGATACGCCTGCTTGTTGAGTACGCGGGCGTATGTTCATGTCACTCACGGATGAGGTCGGCTCAGCAACCAATGCGCACTGACGACCACCCGGATTTCGTGTACTGATTTATGTACTGATCCGGCGTGGTTGGCAGTGGATTTCAGCAGATTTCGCTGGATGCTCCACAAGGAGAAAACCCTGTGGAATCAAGGCACTGTAGACGTTGGTGGCTGTCTGCAGCTTAAGAATTGGAGCGGGAAACGAGACTCGAACTCGCGACCCCGACCTTGGCAAGGTCGTGCTCTACCAACTGAGCTATTCCCGCTTGACGACATGCTTTCCATAACTGGAAAGTGGCGTCCCCTAGGGGACTCGAACCCCTGTTACCGCCGTGAAAGGGCGGTGTCCTAGGCCACTAGACGAAGGGGACATTACCCTGGAAAACTTAATTTCCGCACTCTTCAGCTTGATCGCCTTAGGCTTCATGCTGCGAGTGGCGCGCATTCTAGGGGGGCATCGGAAGCTCGTCAAGCGCCAATGTGATTTTTTTATCAACCACCCTCAAGCGCACTCAGCGAGCTATCAGCTTGCAACTCAAGACACTACACTCCATCAGGATAAACACACTATCAACGGTACTCCGCAGTGTCCCCACTTCTCATTGCCGGCCTGGTGTTAGCAGCCCTGTTCCTCCTGATCCTGATTGGCTATGCCAGTCAACTCATGGAAAAGCGCAGCCTCGAGAAAGCAAGGCTCCGCGCCGATCTCAAGGAGCGGATGAAACGCTGCTCCGAACTGAATGCCAGCCTTCCAGGCCAACTCATGAGCCCGGCACTGAAGCGGCTTCTATACAAGATCGAGCTGAACGCTGGCGAACGCATGCAAGCGCTGGAGAAACCTCAACGCCAGCCGAGCGAACGCCTCCAGGCACTGCATGAAATACTTCGACAAGGTGAAGAGGTGCCGGTGGAAAACCCACCCGCTCACCTGGTGACCGAAGAGCAGACCAAGGCAGCCCGAGAAATGCTCGAGAGCGTGCACGCCCAGATCATCCATGCCACCAAGGAAAACACCATCACGCGCGATGAGGCACGGCACTGGACGAAAGAAATCAAGAAGATGCTGGTCATGCTCTATATCGACTACTTCAACGCCATGGGTGCGCAAGCACTTCAACAAAGGCAATTCCAGAAGGCACGCCTGGCCTTCGAACGTGGCGTGCAGTACATCCGCAAGCAACCTGACGCAGCCCAGTACAGCACCCAACTCCGGCAGCTACAGGAAAGGATCGCGCTGGCCGACAGCCAGGCACAAGGACAGCAGCCCACCGAACCCGAGGTCAGTGAGCTGAGCGAAGGAATGAAAAGCTTCAGTGATGACGATCTTTGGAAGAAAAAGAATATCTACTGAGGCAACAACCGCTGCCCAACCCATTGCCGGGCGTACTGGTAAGCGCAACGCCCGTTGCGATTGCCGCGCGCGGTTGCCCAGCGGATCGCATCCTTTTCCAGCTCTTCGTTCCAATCCCAGTCGAGCGCTGATTGCCGGGCGAGTATGCCGACCCAATGCCGCACGACATCCAGGTAATGCTCCTGGCTGAACGGGTAGAAGGAAAGCCAGAGACCAAAGCGATCCGACAACGCGATCTTGTCC
This sequence comes from Pseudomonas sp. ABC1, assembly GCF_013395055.1. Taxonomy (NCBI): domain Bacteria; kingdom Pseudomonadati; phylum Pseudomonadota; class Gammaproteobacteria; order Pseudomonadales; family Pseudomonadaceae; genus Pseudomonas; species Pseudomonas sp. ABC1. The sequence continues at coordinate 3,576,613 of NZ_CP058349.1, read as the reverse complement.
TCCACTGCCTCGTTCGGGTGCAACTCGCCATCCACCATCTGCCAGTTGTCGTTGTCGCTCTGCTTTTCCGGCACGAGGTGTCGACGGTTGGAGGTGGCATACAGCAGCACATTGTCCGGCGCTCGCTCCAGTGAGCCATCCAGAACGCTTTTCAACACCCGGTAGTCGCCCTCTCCCGCTTCGAAGGAGAGATCGTCACAAAACACGACGAAACGGTACGGCAACGTGACCAGGTGCTCGACCATGCGCGGCAGGTCGGCCAGGTGATCCCTTTCGATCTCGATCAGGCGCAGCCCGCGGGGCGCATATTCACCGAGCAACGCACGAATCAGCGACGACTTGCCCGTTCCCCGTGCGCCCCACAGCAAGGCGTGGTTCGCCGGCAATCCATCGACGAATTGCCGCGTGTTGTGCCCCAGCAGCAGGCGCTGCCGATCGATACCCAGCAGATCATCCAGTTTCAGGTCCAACTGGACATCCAGTCCGAGCAGATAGCCACCCGAGGAATCCCGCAGCCAGCGCGCGGCCATGCTGCGCTCCCAATCCACCGGCTCACGCCGGACCGGCAGCAACGGCTCCAGACGCTCCAGCAGGACATCCACGCGTTTAATGAAAGCTTTCAGCTCGGCATCCATCGACTACCCCACAAGCGTACAAGTTCGTGACGAAACATTTCACAGGCCCGCCTTTGTACAGAGCGACCCGTGGCAATGCAATTCGATCAGGAGGGTTCGAGCACCAGCGCAACGGAATTGATGCAATAACGCAACCCTGTCGGCTCCGGGCCATCGGGGAACACATGTCCGAGGTGCGCATCGCAACCCGAGCACTTGATCTCGATGCGAAACATGCCATGGCTGAAGTCGTCCTTGCGCACCAGCGCGCTTTCGTCGACCGGCTGAAAATAACTCGGCCAGCCACAGCCGGAATCGAACTTGGCCTGGGAGGAGAACAGCGCCTGCCCACAGCAGACGCAATGGTAGACACCCTCGGTCTTGCAGCCATTGTAGCGACCGCTGAAGGCACGCTCGGTGGCCCCCAGTCGGCAGACCTGAAACTGTGCCTCGTCAAGCTCGTCACGCCACGCCTCGAGGCTCTTCTCTAACTTGTCCATGGATACACCCATCAAAGGAAAAAAGCCTTATCTGTACCTTTCCCGGCTACAAGGCCGGACGTATGATGCGTTCCTTCTTCGACGCCTAGTCTGGCAGCGGTTGCACGTCACTGCCAAGGCGCCTGGTTTGCCAGCGTTGCCAGCGCAACGCCTCCACGTCGGGACACTCAGGATCATGCAGGTCACCAAATCTAACAAACTCGCCAACGTCTGCTACGACATCCGCGGGCCAGTCCTCAAACATGCCAAGCGCCTGGAAGAGGAAGGACATCGCATCCTCAAGCTGAATATCGGCAACCCGGCGCCGTTCGGCTTCGAGGCACCCGAGGAAATCCTGCAGGACGTGATCCGCAACCTGCCGACGGCGCAAGGCTACAGCGACTCGAAAGGCCTGTTCAGCGCCCGCAAGGCGATCATGCAGTATTGCCAGCAGAAGCAGATCGAAGGCGTCGGCATCGAGGACATCTACCTCGGCAACGGCGTATCCGAGCTGATCGTCATGTCCATGCAGGCCCTGCTCAACAATGGCGATGAAGTACTGATCCCGGCGCCGGATTACCCCCTATGGACGGCCGCCGTCAGCCTTTCCGGTGGCAAGCCGGTGCATTACCTGTGCGACGAACAAGCCAACTGGTGGCCTGACCTGCAGGACATCAAGTCCAAGATCACGCCCAACACCAAGGCGCTGGTGCTGATCAACCCGAACAACCCCACCGGTGCGGTCTACCCGAAAGAAGTGCTGGAAGGCATCGTCGAACTGGCCCGCCAGCACAATCTGGTGCTGTTCTCCGACGAGATCTACGACAAGATCCTCTATGACGGCGCCACCCACATTTCCACCGCGTCGCTGGCGCCGGACGTGCTCTGCCTGACCTTCAACGGCCTGTCGAAGTCCTACCGGGTGGCCGGATTCCGCTCGGGCTGGTTGATCATCTCCGGTCCAAAACACAAGGCCCGCAGCTATATCGAAGGGCTGGATATCCTTTCCAACATGCGCCTGTGCGCCAACGTGCCGGCCCAGCATGCCATCCAGACCGCCCTCGGCGGCTACCAGAGCATCAACGACCTGGTACTGCCACCGGGCCGCCTGCTGGAGCAGCGCAACCGCACCTGGGAACTGCTGAACGACATCCCCGGTGTCAGTTGCGTCAAGCCAATGGGCGCGCTCTATGCGTTCCCACGGATCGACCCGAAAATCTGTCCGATCCACAACGACGAGAAATTCGTGCTCGACCTGCTGCTGTCGGAAAAACTGCTAATCGTCCAGGGCACCGCCTTCAACTGGCCGTGGCCGGATCACTTCCGCGTCGTCACCCTGCCCCGCGTGGATGATCTTGAACAGGCCATCAAGCGCATCGGCAGCTTCCTGAAAGGCTACCGCCAGTAAAACCGGCCAGGGCACCCGCATACCGGCCCTGCAAGCAGGGAAACGTCATTCGGCGTTTCCCTGCCGTCTCCGACACTCGCCCCGAAAGCGCTGCAGCCACCCTGTAGCCGAGCGTCCGGACACAAACGACATAGCTTGAAATAGTCGCCAGGTTGAAAGGCCCAAGGACGCACCTTATATAGCCTATCGTTGTTCACTCTTCCCTCTGGAGCCTGCCGCACCATGATGCGCATATTCTTGTTTCTGGCCACCAACCTTGCCGTCCTGGTCATTGCCAGCATCACCCTGAGACTGCTCGGAGTGGATCGCTACACAGGCACCAACTACGGCAGCCTGCTGGTCTTCTGTGCCGTGTTCGGCTTCGCAGGCTCGCTGGTCTCGCTGTTCATTTCCAAGTGGATGGCCAAGATGAGCACCCGCACGGAAGTGATCAGCCAGCCCCGCACACGCCATGAGCAATGGCTGCTGCAGACCGTCGAAGAGCTGTCCCGCGAGGCCGGCATCAAGATGCCCGAGGTCGGTATCTTCCCCGCCTACGAAGCCAACGCCTTCGCCACCGGCTGGAACCGCAACGACGCCCTGGTCGCCGTCAGCCAGGGCCTGCTCGAGCGCTTCTCACCGGATGAGGTGAAGGCCGTGCTGGCCCACGAGATCGGCCACGTGGCCAATGGCGACATGGTGACCCTGGCACTGATCCAGGGCGTGGTGAACACCTTCGTCATGTTCTTCGCGCGCATCTTCGGCAACTTCGTCGACAAGGCGATCCTCAAGAACGAAGACGGCCACGGTATCGGCTATTTCGTCGCGACCATTTTCGCCGAACTGGTCCTGGGCATCCTCGCGAGCATCATCGTCATGTGGTTCTCGCGCAAGCGCGAATTCAAGGCAGACGAGGCCGGCGCCCAACTGGCCGGCACCAGCGCCATGATCGGCGCCCTGCAGCGCCTGCGCAGCGAACAGGAAGTACCCGTGCAGATGCCCGACTCGCTGACCGCATTCGGCATCAACGGCGGCCTGAAGAACGGCCTGGCCGGACTGCTGATGAGCCACCCGCCGCTGGAAGAGCGTATCGAGGCCCTGCGCCGCAGAGGCTAAAGAAACGGCAGACGCAAAAAGGGCGACCCAGGTCGCCCTTTTTCATTTCAATCCGCCAGCAGCCAGGCCTCAGCTCGAAGCGTACACACTCGCCTCGATATCCATCCCGGCATCGCGCATCTGCGCCAGCTTGTAGCGCAGGGTCCTGGCACTGATACCCAGACGGTCAGCCGCCTCCTTGCGACGCCCGCGCTCGGCCCGCAGGGTATCGATGATCAACTGGAATTCTCGCTGCCGCAGGTCGTCCTCAAGCACTCCCGATACCACCTCCGCCACCGGTGCCTCCACGACAATCTGCGCAATGTTCATGTCCAGGCACAGGTCAGCCGGCTGGATGATGCCGTTCTGCTGAAGAATCAGCGCACGCTGGATCGAGTTATCCAGCTCTCGCACATTTCCCGGCCAGGCATGCGCACAAAGGCAGGCACGCGCCTCGGCGGACAACCTGGGTACGGGCTGGTGCATTCTCGCCGCATGGACGCTCAGCAGGCGCTCTGCCAGCGGCAGGATGTCAGCCGGACGCTCACGCAGGGACGGCCAGGCCAGGGGGAAGACCGACAGCCGATAGAACAGGTCCTCACGAAAACGCCCTTCCCGCACCTCGTCGATCAGGTTGCGGTTGGTCGTGGCCAGGATGCGGATGTCCAGCGGCGTGGGACGTCGGGCACCGACACGCTCCACCTCACGCTCCTGCAGGACACGCAGCAACTTGGCCTGGAGGCCGAGGGGCATCTCGGAGATCTCATCGAGCAGTAGCGTCCCACCGTCGGCCAGTTCGAACTTGCCAGGCTGCGAGGCGATGGCTCCGGTGAAAGCACCCTTCTCGTGACCGAACAGTGTGGCCTCGAGCATGTTGTCCGGAATCGCGGCGCAATTGATCGCAATGAAGGGTTTCTGCGCCCGGGCGGACTGCTCATGGATATAGCGCGCCAGCACCTCCTTGCCGGTGCCTGACTCCCCCGAGATCAAGACGGTGGAATCGCTTTTCGCTACCCGCGCGGCCAGCGCCAGCAACTGCCGACTGGAGGCTTCGCAAGCCACCGGGCCTTCCGTTTCATGCACGATGCCGCAGGCATGGCGTGCAATTAGTTCCAGCAGCGTCTTCGCCTCGAATGGCTTGACCAGATAATCGACCGCTCCCTGGCGCATCGCATCCACGGCCCGCTCGACCGCCGCATACGCTGTCATCAACAGCACCGGCAGGTGCGGGTAGCGCTGGCGGATCAATGACAGCAGCGCATGGCCATCCATGCCCGGCATATTCACGTCACTGATGACCAGGGCGAAGTGCTCTTCGGCCAGCAACGACAGCGCCTGCTCGGCGCTTCCCACCGCACGATAGGCATAGCCTGCCAGCTCCAGCGTATCCGCCAGCGCCTCGCGCAAGGCACGATCATCCTCTACCAGCAGAATCCTGACCGTCATTCGTCACTCCGTCCGGGTGGGTTGCCAGGCAGCAAGGGCAGGACCAGCGTCACGCAGGTACCACGCCCAGGCCGCGAAGCAATCGATAGTTGGCCGTGGTGCGCGCGCACTACGGTCTTGGCGACGGCAAGACCGAGCCCGGTCCCCGTCGTGCGTGTCGTAAAGAACGGCTCGCCCAGGCGCGCCAGATGCTCCCGGTCCAGGCCGGGACCGTTATCGCTGACGCTCAGGCGCAGATCATCTGCGCGCCGGTAGGCGTGCACCTTGATCAGTGCACCGCTCCCCGCCGCCTGGCGCGCATTCTCCAGCAGGTTCAGCAAGACACCAACCAGGGTGTCGCGGTTGCACAGCAACTCACCCTCGACAGCGTCGCATTGCCAACGCACCTGCACATCCTGCAACAGGCACTCGGATGCCTCGCGCATCGCATCGAACAGCCCCCTCACCGGAATGCGATCATTCAGCGGCAGGTCACCCCGAGCGAAGACCAGCATGTCCCGCACCTGCCGCTCCAGCTCGTGCAGACGTTCTTTGAGACGGCCGCTGAAACGCTGGCGCTGCTCCTCTGCAAGCCCACCGTCGTGCAGGTGGCTGGCATACAGCAGGGCCGAGGACAGGGGTGTACGAATCTGGTGCGCCAGGGAAGCGACCATCCGTCCCAGCGCAGAAAGCCGCTCGTTGTGCGCCAGACGCGCCTGCAAGCGACGAGTTTCGGTCAGGTCGGTCAGCAGCACCAACTGCCCCGGCTCGCCGCCCAGCGAACGAGTCGCGATGGACACTCGTCGGCCGTCGCGCAGGGAAATCTCATGGCCGTCGTCCTTGCGCGGCGCGAAGCTGCGGGCGATGACGTCACGCCAGAACAGCCCCTGCAAGGGCGCACCCAGCAGCTCGATGGCCACCGGATTGGCCTCGCGCACCCGCCCATGGCCGTCGATCACGATGACCCCACCGGGCAAAGCATCCAGCACGCACTGCAAGCGATTGGCCAGGCGCTCGGTTTCCGCCAGCTCACCGATACGCTGGGTATTGGCGTGCTCCAGTTGCCCCTGGAGTTCGGCGACACGCGCATCCAGCAACGCCTGGGAGACATTCAACTGGCTGGAAACCTCACGCACGCGCTCAATCGACACCCCTGGGGTGTTCTCGCTCGTTTCTGGAAGATGAACACTGCTCACACGATGGCCCATATCCGTCAAAAAGATGGTCGTCGAGTCAGAGGGAGCAATGTTCGTGCCCGCTTGTCAGCGGGCACGGTACGTAGGGAATGGGGAGGAAATACTGAAGCGGCGGGAAACCGAGGAATCAGCCTTCGCCGCCCTCGTCGTCACGGCGATTCATGCCGTACTTGCGCATTTTCTCGACCAGCGTGGTACGCCGGATACGCAAGCGTTCAGCCGCACGCGCAACCACGCCACCGGCATCGTCGAGGGCCTGGTTGATCAAGCCCTGCTCCAGATTGCCCAGGTATTCCTTGAGGTCCAACCCCTCCACCGGCAGCATCGCGGGAGCCGTCGTGGCCACCAACGGCGCGGTGATCGCTGCACGCTCTTCCATCTCGTCATGCAGGCTGGAGGCGTACTGCTCATCGTCATCGTCGACATGGCGAAACTTCTTCGGCAGCTCCATGACACCGATCACGCCATAGGGATGCATGATGGCCATGCGCTCGACCAGATTGGCCAGTTCGCGGACGTTGCCCGGCCAGTCATGCCGGCAGAGCGACATGATGGCTGCCGAGTTGAAACGAATGGAGCCACGCTTTTCGTTTTCCATCCGCGAGATCAGTTCGTTGATCAGCAGCGGAATGTCTTCGACGCGCTCGCGCAACGGCGCCATCTCGATGGGGAATACGTTGAGCCGGTAGTAGAGGTCTTCGCGGAAGGTCCCTTCCTCGATCATCTTCTCGAGGTTCTTGTGGGTCGCCGCGATGATGCGGACATCGGCGTTCTGCGTGCGATTGCTGCCGACACGCTCGAAGGTGCGCTCCTGGAGTACGCGCAGCAACTTGACCTGCATGGGCAGTGGCATGTCGCCGATTTCGTCGAGGAACAGCGTGCCACCCTCGGCCAGTTCGAAACGCCCGGCACGCGCAGTGATGGCACCAGTGAAAGCGCCTTTCTCATGACCGAAGAGTTCGCTTTCCAACAGTTCTGCGGGAATGGCGCCACAGTTGACCGGAACGAAGGGCGCCTGACGACGCTTGGAGTGGTAATGCAAGTTGCGAGCAACCACTTCCTTGCCCGTTCCCGACTCACCCAGGATCAGCACGCTCGCCTCGGTATCGGCGACCTGCTGCATCATCTGCCGAACATGGTGTACGGCGCGGCTGGTGCCCACCAGGCTGCGGAAGAGATTCGGTTCGCGCTGGCGACCACGCGCACGCGCCTGATCGGACATCTCGCGGTAGACCTGGGCGCGATGCAGGGAATCGAGCAGCTTGTTGTAGCTAGGGGGCATTTCCAGGCTGGTGAGGATGCGACGGCGCAGGTCTTCCGGCCAGTCGGCCGGTATGGGCTCGTCGATCAGCATCAACGGCACATGCTCATCCCATTTGCCCAAGTCCTTCAGCAGCCCCAGCACCCCTCCGGCACACGCAACGGAGCCGAGCAGAACGCTATTCACGCTGCGCTCGTTTTCCAGGGCGGAAACCTGCTCTCGCCAGTCCCGGCTGCTACAGGAGAGGTGATCTTCACTGAGAAAACTCAGGATGACAGCCAGATCGCGACGACGCTCAGCATCGTCATCTATCAACAAAATCTTGGTTTCACGCCACATCTTGTTTATAGGGCTCTATTCAGGCTGGAGAAATGACCCGCGCGTTTCCAGGAATGAACACGCCCTGTCCCGGCAGATGGCCATTAGTTAATTAAAAAAAACAGGCCTAGTCAAATTTATGGCGTGATTTAAAGACAAAAAATCAAAATAAAGCTGCTTCCAAATATTTTCCCCATGAACAGAAAAAAACATGAGGAATCAACACCCTCCGGAAGCAGCAAAAGGTGCGCTGGATCAATAAAAATCAGCCAAACATCTGGTAGACCTTTACACCCTGCTTCGACTGGTTCACTTGCGTCAGTTCCGCCGCCAGGCGCTGGCGCTCGGATTGGCAGCGACTGACCAGTTCACGATAAAGCGCCTGGAGCTGCTGCAGATATTCGCGCGTGAGTGGGTCGTCACGTTGCGGCTCGCGCATGGCTTCCTCGACGACCTGCCGGCACTGCAAGTCGAGCGTGCCGATGGCTTCCCAGTCCTCATGTTCCAGCGCATGTCGCAATGCACTGTTGGTTTGCTCCAGACGTTTCACGGCGGCATTCATGACATTACTCCAGAGAAGAACTTCGATTGTCGCGCCCGACAATGACATTATGACTGCCATTATATCGGCGTTCGACAAACGGACTTTACAAACTCAGTGACGGTCTCGCAGGCCAGTTGGAACGCTGGGCATATCGACGGACTCCCATGGCCCGTCGAGCCGGCCGGAACAATACCAGCCATCGCTCCAGCGATAATAGAGGCGTTCGCGATAGTACACCTCCCCTTCCAGCACGTAGACACCCAGGTTGTTATCCCAGTGCGCCCGCCCCTGCGGAGGTGGTGCATAACGCGGATGGGCTTTCTGCACCGAGGGCACACGTGGAACTGACGGGACCGTATCAGGCCGCGACTCGGACGGGCGCGGCCTGGCCGGCGCGTCGGGCTCCACCGGCGGTGGCGGTGTGTAAGGGTTGCTGCCACAGGCCGCCAGCACCGGCAGAACCAGTACCAGCAGGGTACTCCTGAACGTGCGCAGACCTGTCATCGTCAAAAACCTCATGGAACGCTACCTTTCAGGGGCTCTGCCTGGACACTTTTTAGTAACCGGGCTGGGCACATGCGCTCGATGGGTATCGCTGCGCTCAACCCATCCTACGTATTCGCCCGGAGCTTGAGCGAGCACGTGTTCCATCAGCTCAAGTGACAAGAAACCGCTACTTGGTATCCGGTTGATCGATCAGCAGCTTGAATATCTTGCCATCCGCATCGGCCGTCTTTAACGGCTCGCCCTGGCCGACCCACTCGCCCTGCATCGCATTGCCGTCCCTGGAAATACGGGCAACCAGCTGCACTTCATCGAAGTTCGACAGCTTCAGCTGCGGCATCATGGCATCTTCATCGCCCAGCGTCAGGCTCGCCGGCAGGTCCGCTGCGGTCAGGCGCTTGGCGGCCAGAGGAATGGCCGGCCCCTGGGCTGCCCGGGCAAAGACGAACAGGCTATCGCCCGGCTGTACGTTTGCACGCAGCGACTCGGACAGGCTGACCTCGATCCGAAGGCTCAGCGTCACCGCAGGCGCTTGCGCCTCGACCGGCTCGCCCATTTCCTGACGTGCGCGGGCGATACCGCCCTCGATGGCAAGGCGGGATGGATCGTCGGCAGGCAATACCGCGACCAGGCGCTGCCAGAAACCGACGGCATCGGCATAGCGCTTCTCTTCATAGGCCGCGATACCCAGCAGGCCCAGCGTCGTCACTTCGTTCGCATCGCCCTGCAGGGCCTCATCCGCCAACGCCTGCAACCCGGGTGTCCAGGTTCGCTCGCTGGCAAAGTATTGCGCCTGCGCCCACTGGCCAAGCAGTTGCGGATCACGTCCTGCCAGCTCAACGGCCTTGCCGAAAGCCGGCACCGCATCCACCGCACGCTCCTGGCTCATATAGGTACGCCCGAGGAAGTACCAGGCTTCGGCGGAATCCGGCTGCACCTTCACGGCGGCTTCCAGGCGCTCCAGCATCTCCGCGGCAGTGCGTGGCGGCTCGGCGAACTGTCGAGTCAGTTGCAGTCGGTCGCTAGCACCCCAGTGCAGGTAGAGCCCCAGGCCCAGCAGCGGTACCAGCAAGGCCGCGAGCAGCGGCGCCGCCTTGCCCAACGTGGCGGAGCGCGGGCCGCTCGTCTGTTCGGTGTCACCCAGCAACTCGCGGGCGGCATCGGCACGTCCGGCTTCCGATTGCGCATCGCTCAGGGTTCCGGCCGAACGCTGGGCCTCCAGCTCAGCCAGACGCTCCTGATACAAGGCGACATTCAGGGCAGTGCGGTCTTCCTCCGTCTGGGCACGGCGCCCGCGCAGGATAGGCAGCAGCAGAAAAGCCAGGGCCAGTAGCAGCAGCAGACCCGCGAATATCCAGAAATCGATCATGGTTCTTTCTTGTCCAGCAGCGAGGCGAGGCGTTCACGCTCGGCCTCGGAAAGCGTATGGGCCGCCACATCCGTGGCGGCACGGCGACGGCGCACGAGGATCACCGCCAGCACTGCGAACCCGCCCAGCAGGAGAATGCCCGGGCCGTACCAGAGCAGCAGGGTCTTGTCGTTGAGCGGCGGACGGTAGAGCACGAAGTCGCCGTAGCGCGCGACCAGGAAGTCGACGATCTCCTCGTTGCTCTTGCCTTCTTCCAGCATGCGGAAGATCTCCTGGCGCAAGTCCATGGCAATCGGCGCATTGGAGTCGGCGATGTTCTGGTTCTGGCATTTCGGGCAGCGCAGCTCCTCGACCAGAATGCGGTAACGCGCGCGCTCGGCCTCGTCACGGAACTCATAGGCATCGATGGCGGCCTGGGCCGCGCTTGCCATGGAAAGCCCCAGCAGCAGGGAAGTGATGAACTTTTTCATTCGTCTACCAGCTCCTGATAGAGCGGCGCCAGTTGCTCGCGCCAGACGCGGTCGTCGATGACACCAACGAACTTGTGCCGAATGATGCCCTGACGGTCGATCAGGAAGGTTTCCGGCGCCCCATAGACACCCAGGTCGACGCCCAGACCGCCACTCTCGTCGCGCACATTGAGCTGATAGGGGTCATGGAATTCGCGCAGCCACTTGATCGCGTCAGCGTTGATGTCTTTGTAGTTGACGCCGTAGATGGTCACGCCCTGCTCTGCCAGGCGATTGAGTACCGGGTGCTCGACCTTGCAGGCCACGCACCAGGTGGCCCAGACATTCACCAGCGCCGGCCCCTTGAGGTCGGTGCGAGTGATGACACGCTGCTCGTCCTCGACGGACGGCAGGGAGAACTCCGGCAGCGGCTTGCCGATCAGCGCCGAAGGCAAAGCCGACGGGTCGAGGAACAGGCCGCGATAGAGGAATACCGCCACGACCAGGAACAGCACCAGCGGCAACAGCAATAGCAGGCGTCTCATGTCAGGCTCCCTGAGCGGCGAGGCCCAGCGCCTCGCGTACACGCGTCTTCACCTTGACCCGGTAACGGCGGTCGCTGGCGGCCAAGGCACCACCCAGCGCCATCATCAGGCCACCCAGCCAGATCCAGCGCACGAACGGCTTGATGTGCACGCGCACGGCCCAGGCGCCGTTTTCCAGCGGCTCGCCCAGGGCGACATAGAGGTCACGGGTGAAGCCCGCATCGATACCGGCTTCGGTCATCGGCATCTGCTGCACGGTGTAGAGGCGTTTCTCCGGGTGCAACACAGCGATCTCTCGCGCGCCGTCGAGAACGCGGATGGTCGCCTTGTCGGAGGTGAAGTTAGGCCCCTCATGGTGTTGCGCACCCTCGAAGACGAAGCGGTAGCCACCCAGCTCCAGAGACTCTCCCGGAGCCAGACGCAGGTCGCGCTCAGAGCTTTGCTGACTGGTCAGTACGATGCCGATGGCACAGACCGCAATCCCCAGGTGCGCCAGTTGCATGCCCCAATAACTGGGCGACAGGCTGCGCACGCCCTTGAGCAGACCCTTGTGGCGAGTCTTGTCGAGCAGGTCACGCAGGCAAGCCAACACCACCCAGGCCGACAGCAGGCAGACCGCCAGCACCGCCCAATGGAAATCGCCCAGCAGCAGCGAGCCAAGGAAGCCCAGCACGGCACTGCCAACAAGGACCGGCGCCAGCATGCCCAGCAGCCACTTCATCGGCGTGTCCTTCCAGCGCACCAGCACACCGACCGCCAGCGCCAGCATCACCGCCGCCATCAGCGGCAGGAACATCGCATTGAAATACGGCGGGCCGACCGACAGCTTGGCGCCGGACAAGGCATCCAGCAGCAACGGATAGAGCGTGCCCAGCAGGATCATCGCAGTGGCGACCACCAGCAGCAGGTTGTTCACCAGCAGTAGGGTTTCCCGCGACCAGAGACCGAAGCCCACCTGGCTCTTGACCACCGGCGCACGCAACGCGAACAACGCCAGCGAACCACCCACCACCAGCAACAGGAAGCCGAGGATGAACACACCTCGCTCAGGGTCGGTGGCGAAGGCATGCACCGACGTCAGCACGCCGGAACGTACCAGGAAGGTGCCCAGCAGACTCAGGGAGAACGCGGCGATGGCCAGCAGTACCGTCCAGCTCTTGAACACACCGCGCTTTTCCGTGACCGCCAGCGAGTGGATCAATGCGGTGCCGACCAGCCAGGGCATGAAGGAAGCGTTTTCCACCGGGTCCCAGAACCACCAGCCGCCCCAGCCCAGCTCGTAATAGGCCCACCAGGAGCCAAGCGCGATACCCAGGCCGAGGAACGCCCAGGCCACCAGCGTCCAGGGCCGCGACCAGCGCGCCCAGGCCGCATCCAGGCGGCCACCGAGCAGCGCAGCGATAGCGAAGGCGAACGCCACGGAGAAGCCCACGTAGCCCATGTAGAGCATCGGCGGGTGAACGATCAGGCCGAAGTCCTGCAACAGTGGATTGAGGTCGCGCCCGTCCGCTGGGACGTTGGGAAGCAAGCGCTCGAACGGGTTGGACGTCATGATCAGGAACAGCAGGAAGCCAATGCTGATCAGCCCCATGACACCCAGCACCCGCGCCAGCATGTCTTCCGGCAACTGCCGCGAGAAGATCGCCACGGCGAAGGTCCAGCCCGCCAGGATGAACGCCCACAGCAGCAAGGAGCCCTCATGGGCGCCCCAGACGGCGCTGAACTTGTAGTACCAGGGCAAGGCGCTGTTGGAGTTGCCGGCCACATAGGCGACGGAGAAGTCGTCGGTCATGAAGGCGTAGGTCAGGCAGACGAAGGAAAACCCCAGGAACGCGAACTGCCCCCAGGCTGCCGGCTGCGCCAGCCCCATCCACAGCCGGTCGCCACGCCAGGCACCGATCAACGGGAAGACCGCCTGCACCACCGCCAGGCACAGGGCGAGGATCATCGCCAGATGGCCGAGTTCGGGAATCATTGCCCGGCCTCCTTGCGGTTGGCGGTGGCAGCGTCGTGTTGTTGCTTCATGCCGCTTTTCTCCAGCGCCTGCATCACTTCCGGCGGCATGTAGTTTTCATCGTGTTTGGCCAGCACTTCGTCGGCAACCAGTACGCCCTGCTCGTCCACACGACCCAGGGCGACGATGCCCTGCCCCTCGCGGAACAGGTCGGGCAGGATGCCCTGGTAGCGGATACCCACCGAGGCCGCACCATCGGTGACCCGGAAATCGACCGTCAGCGAGTCGGAACTGCGCTTGAGCGAGCCCTCCTCGACCAGCCCACCGGCACGAATCCGCGTGCCCACGGGCGCTTCGCCATGGGCGATCTGCGTCGGGGTATAGAACAGGTTGATGTTCTGTTGCAGCGCCGTCAGGGCCAGGGCCACGGCGATGGACACGCCGGCGAGTATCGCCAGCACGATGAACAGGCGCTTCTTGCGTACCGGATTCACTTCATTTCCTCCCGGCGCAGACGGCGCGCCTCATCCTGCAGGTAACGCCTGCGCGCCAGCAGCGGCAGGATCACATTCAGGGCCAGCACGGCCAGGCTGACGCCATAAGCCGCCCACACATACACACCATGGGTTCCCATGGCGACGAACTCGGCAAACGACGAAAAATTCATCCGCGCTTCTCCACCTGTGCCTCGACTTCTGCCCTGGCCCAACTGCTGCGCGCCTCGCGCCGCAGCACCTCGAGACGCATGCGCACAAGCAATACGGCACCGAAGAACAGGTAGAAACCGAGCACCATGATCAGCAGCGGCAGCCACATCTCGACGGGCATGGCCGGTTTTTCCGTCACGGTGAAGGTGGCGGGCTGGTGCAGGGTGTTCCACCACTCCACCGAGTACTTGATGATCGGTATATTCACCACGCCGACGATGGCCAGCACCGCACAGGCGCGCGCGGCGCTATCGCGGTTACTGATGGCCTGGCCCAGGGCGATGACACCGAAATACAGGAACAGCAGGATGAGCATCGAGGTCAGGCGTGCATCCCACACCCACCAGGCACCCCAGGTCGGCTTGCCCCAGACCGCCCCGGTGAACAGCGCGATGAAGGTCATCCAGGCGCCGATGGGGGCCGCCTGTTGCAGGGCAACATCGGCCAGTTTCATCTTCCACACCAGCCCGACCAGGCCGGCGACCGCCAGCATGACGTAGATCGACTGGGCCAGGAACGCCGCCGGCACGTGGATATAGATGATGCGGAAACTGTTGCCCTGCTGGTAATCCTGCGGCGCGAACGCCAGCCCCCAGACCGTACCGACGACGATCAGCAGCGCGGCGCTCCAGGCCAGCCAGGGCAGCCAGCGCCCACTGATCCCATAGAACCACTTAGGCGAACCCAGTTTGTGAAACCATGTCCAGTTCATCGGATGACTCATCATTGTCGTGAGGCCCGCACGGACGGACCCCGGCTAATCGCATGGTCGGGCCGAGCATGACCCGACCTCATTCTTTTATTCGCCGATGCTGATCTTCAGCCCGGCGGCTATCGCAAACGGTGTCAGGGTAACCGCAAGCGCGGTCAGGCTGGCCAGCCATAACAGATGACCGGCTACCGGCAATCCTTGCAGGGCCGCCTGCAATGCCCCGCTGCCAAGGATCAGCACCGGGATGTAGAGCGGCAGGATCAGCAGCGCCAGCAACAGGCCGCCACGCTTGAGGCCGACCGTCAGGGCGGCTCCCACCGCTCCCAGCAGGCTCAGAATCGGCGTTCCGAGCAGCAATGACAGCAACAGCACCGGGATGACCGGCAGCGGCAATCCCAGCATGAGCCCAAGCAACGGCGCCAGCAATACCAGCGCCATGCCGGAAAACGCCCAGTGTGCCAGCACCTTGGCGAGCACCAGAAGCGCCAGCGGGTGCGGCGAAACGACCCACTGCTCCAGCGAGCCATCCTCGAAATCACTGCGGAAAAGCCCGTCCAGCGAGAGCAGCACGGCCAATAGCGCTGCCACCCAGAGCAGCCCCGGGGAAATCGTTTGCAACAGTTGCGACTCCGGCCCGACCGCCAGCGGGAACAGTGCGATGACGATGGCGAAGAACACCAGCGGATTGGCCAGCTCCGCGGGGCGCCGGCACAACAGGCGTGCCTCGCGTACCAGCAGTCGATAGAACACGGAAGACAGTGACATCACGCCCTCCCTCCCTGGCCACGTCCCAGTTCAAGCTCCCGATACCCCGCCGGACGCAGTGACAGCGTGTGGTGAGTGGTCAGCAGGACCATGCCACCGGCCTCGCAATGGGCCGCCAGATGCGCTTCCAGTTGTTCGACGCCCTGGCGGTCGAGGGCCGTGAAGGGCTCGTCGAGCACCCACAGCGGCGGCGGGCTCAGATAAAGCCGCGCCAACGCCACTCGGCGCTGCTGCCCCGCCGACAGGCTGTAGCAGGGCACATCCTCGAAACCGCGCAAGCCCACTGCGGCCAGCGCATCCCAGATCGCCTCGCGGCTGGCGGGCTGGTGCAACGCGGCCAGCCAGGCCAGGTTTTCCTCGGCGCTGAGCAAGCCCTTGATGCCTGGCGCATGGCCGATCCACAGCAGGTTGCGCGCCAGATCGCCGCGCTGGCTCTGCAACGGCACCCCCTTGAGGCGCACTTCGCCAGCGGTCGGAGACATCAGCCCGCAGAGCAGGCGCAGCAGGCTGGTCTTGCCGCTGCCATTGGGGCCGGCGATCTGCAACATATCGCCAGGCGACACATTCAATTCGAGCCCGTCGAACAAAAGGCGCCAATCCCGCTCACAAGAGAGCGCTACAGCTTCGAGAAAGGGACTGGACACGACTGATCGGGCTCCTCAAGACGGGGAAGACCCTGCCGCTATAAACTGCGACAAGCCCCGGGCGGGCGGATTATACATGGCATCATTGGCCGCCGAATCCCATGCCCCCAAAAGGTTGTAAGAGCGTTTAAGCAAAGATGACCGAGATCAACACTATCCCGACCACCGCGACCAGCCAGGTCGCTCGCAGCGCCTCCGTCGCGCCTGAAACGGCTCTGCGCCTGCTACAGACGCAGGCACTTCTGGCAGCCGGGGAAAGCGCCGAGGCGGAAGTGATTTCGGTCAGACAGTCGCAGACGACGACACAGGCGCAGAACTTCGAGATGACCCTGCGCCTGACCCTGCCCAACGGCCAGCAGACGACCCTGGATGCCAGCAGCAACAAACAGGCCTCCCTGGGGAGCGCGTTCACCGTCACCGCCCTCGCCACCGATCGCCTGCAAGCCACGGCGCTGCCGGACAGCCGCCAACCGGCCAGCAGCATCGACCTCAGTCGCTTGCCCGTGGGCAGCTCGGTACAGGCCCGGGTGATCGCCAGCCAGGCGCAGCAAAGCAATGGCCAGGTGACCTACAAGGCCGTGATCAGCCTGCAGGAATCCCCCGCCATCGGTCAGAAGCTGACCATCGAATCGACCACCCCGCTATCGCCCGGCAGCCTGCTGACCGTACAGGTCCAGGGGAGCCAATCCCTCTCGCTGGTTCCTCTCAGCGGGCGTATCGAGCAATGGCTGCTCAACCAGCAACTGGATGCCCAGGGCTCGCGCCAGGCGCAGCCTCAGGAGTTGCTCAAGACCCTGCAGAACCTGGCGGGCAACCTGCCCGGCAATCTGCAAGCCGCCACCGAAAAGCTGTTGGCATTGCTGCCCGACATGCAGCAACTGAGCGACCCCAAGCTGCTGGCCCAGGCCTTGGCCAAAAGCGGTGTCTTCCTCGAGGCGAGGCTGCTGTCCGGGCAGACCCAGGGACTGGCGGACGATATGAAAGCCGCCCTGCTGCGTCTGATTGCACAACTGCCCGGTGCGCCGGGCAGCACGCCGATGGCAGCAGCTCAGATCGGAGCCGCACTGGGCCAGGCCCTGCCCGCCTTTGCCCGCTCCGCGCTGGGCGCGCTTGGCCAGGCGGGAAACCGTCAACTGGCACTGGATTTCCCGCTGAAAGGCCGGCTGCAAATGAACGCCGATGGCGAGGCCGACCTGGAGGTATTGCTGAAACTGGCCGCCGCCGCCATCTCCCGGCTACAGACCCATCAACTGTCCAGCCTGGCCCAGACCAGCACCGGTCCCGACGGCACCCAGCTCACTACCTGGCAACTGGAACTGCCCATGCGGGACCAGCGCGATATCGTACCGTTGCAGATCAAGCTGCAACGAGAAGAGAAGAACAACCAGGAAAAACAGGAAAAGAGCGACCCGCTATGGAAGGTGGAACTGGCCTTCGACATCGCCCCGCTCGGTCCCTTGCAGGTACAGGCCCAATTGTCTCGCGGCAGCATTTCCAGCCAGATATGGGCCGAGCAGGCAGAGACTGCCCGACTGGTCGACGGCGAGCTGGAACATTTGCGCGAACGCCTGGTAGCGAGCGGCCTGGCCGTCGGCGAACTCAGTTGCCGCCGTGGCACGCCCCCCCAAGGGCCACGTACCACCCTCGAACAACGCTTCGTGGACGAACGAGCATGAACACACCCCGCCAGGCGATAGCGCTGAGCTACGACGGAATCCAGACACCAACCCTCACGGCCAAGGGCGATGACCAGCTCGCGGAAGAAATCCTCGCGATCGCTCGCGAACACGAAGTGCCTATCTACGAAAACGCGGAGCTGGTAAAGCTGCTGGCCCGCATGGAACTGGGGGATGCGATCCCGGAGGCGCTGTACCGCACCATCGCGGAAATCATTGCCTTCGCCTGGTACCTGAAGGGCAAACACCCGGAAGGTTTCGGCGCGGCGACAGAGTCAGAACCCTTGTTACAGTTGGAAGGGCCCAGCGAGAAGCCAGGGGCCGCAAACGGCAAATCGAGCCGTTGATAGCGCTTGCGGCGCTATTTCTGCAGAAGTGATTTGAGACTGGATTGGCAATATCCCATGCCCAACGCGGCTAACCCGTCACCACGCGACGTACAAACAGCCTAGTCCCGCTTACCCCGGGCCTGATGCAGCTTGCTCATCAGCTCAGCCTCGGAGTGGGAGAGTCCGCACGACTGGGTCAGGTCTTCGACCGTGGCGCCCATGCCGACCAGCTTGGCGGCCTGGCTGAAGGAGAAGTTATTGGGATCACGCAGTTCAAGCTGGCCGATCTTGTCCGGCAGCGGCTCGATCAACCGACGCAGCTCGCTCAACTCGTCGCCCATGCGGACATTACCGTCCAGATAGGTGTCCAGCAGGCTGCCCAGCTCGCGGATTCGCCGGTCACGCACGGCATCGCGCTCGCCCTGACGCTGGACCTGTATCCGCTGCATTCTCAGCAGCCACAGGCACAGCCCCAGCAATCCGCAACAGCAGACGGCCAGCGCAATCACCGCTCCGACCAGCGAGGCGATCAACATCGATCAGATGCTCTCCAGTTCAGCCCACTCTTCGTCGCTCATCATTTTTTCCAGCTCGACCAGGATCAGCAACTCGTTGTTCTTGTTGCAGACGCCCTGGATGAACTTAGCCGACTCGTCGTTACCGACATTCGGCGCCGTCTCGATTTCCGACTGACGCAGGTAGACCACTTCGGCGACGCTGTCGACGAGGATACCGACAACCTGGCGGTCGGCCTCGATGATCACGATGCGGGTATTGTCGGAAACCGGCGCAGAATCCAGGCCGAAACGCTGGCGGGTGTCGATCACCGTCACCACGTTGCCGCGCAGGTTGATGATGCCCAGCACATAGTTCGGCGCACCGGGAACCGGTGCGATTTCGGTGTAACGCAGGACTTCCTGCACCTGCATGACATTGATGCCATAGGTTTCGTTGTCCAGTCGGAACGTCACCCATTGCAACACTGGATCATCAGCGCCCTGTGCCGTAGTCAGTTTCATAAGCTACCCCTCCAAGAAAACATCTGTGACGTTCTGTCTCATAGCGGCCGGTGAACCGGCCTGCAAATCCGTAACCGCCAATACCGCAATCCGCTCGCCACCACCTGAAAGGGTCAGTGCGTACCTGCCGCAGTATTGCCGATCGAAACCTTTTTTCAATACACACCGACGATTCAGCGAGCTTGCCGAGTCGCTCCGCTGATGATCATGCCAGCCAGGGAAGACACATCGAGCAAGGCACACATGTGCTCGATCACCGTGCCCGCCAGCCAGGGCCGCTGGGTACGCTGGGAGCGCCACTTGACGGCCTTCGGGTCGAGCTGGATCGAACGGCTCACCTGATGCACAGCCAGTCCCCATTCGTAGCCCTGCACGGAAATCACATACTGCAACCCACTGCGAAACTCGTCCCGGTAACGCTCCCCCATCACCCAGCGTGCGGTATCCAGCACCTTGAGGTTACCGCTGTTGCTCGGCAGGATGCCAAGGAACCAGTCAGGCTGGCCGAACAACGGGGTCAACTCCTCGCCAGCGAGGGAATGAATGCTACCCAGGCTGATCAGGGGCACGGCCAGTGTAAGGCCTGCCACGTCGAACAACAGGCACTCGAAAGGCGTCTGCCCCCACTCTGGTGCCCCACCCTCGATCAGTGGCGGCACACCCGCAGGCGGCGTGACCGGTGCAACCTGCACGGCAGGTTCGTCCAGAACGATCTGCTCGGCCACGACCGGAACAGGCTCAGCAACTGCGGCGACCGCCGTGGGCACCGTAACAGCCACTTCGACCTGAGCCACAGGCGTATCGCGCAAGCGCTCTTCCAGCACCGCCGCCTCGAACTCATCCTGGCTGATGGAATCGACGGATTCCGTCAGCAATGCGTCCAGATAGGATTGCAGTGCCTGCTGTGGGCTGGGCCGGGTCAGGACAGTCGTGCGGCTCATGGCGTCGTTCCCTGGTCGTCGGTCATCGATGCGAAGGTGCAGACGGAGAGCATCATCGGAAATGGCATATCAGGCCACCTGCGCAGCGTTGCTCAAGGTGAGCAGATGCTTGAGCAGAACCTTGTAGGCCAGCACAGCCCGACTGCTCGGGTCGAACTGGGAGGGCGTCAGGCCGGCACGGCTGGCGTCGCGCAAACGGGTGTCGATGGGGATCATCGCCTGGCAGAGATTGGCCTCGTAATCGCTGCGCAAGAGTTTCAGCGCGCTCAGAGAGGCTTGGGTACGGCGGTCGAACATCGTCGGCACGATCGTATAGGGCAGTGCCTGGCGGCGGGAGCGGTTGATCATCGCCAGGGTGCTGACCATGCGTTCGAGCCCCTTCATCGCCAGGAACTCGGTCTGCACCGGTATCACCAGTTGCTGGCTGGCGGCCAGCGCATTGACCATCAGCACACCCAGCAATGGCGGGCTGTCGATGATCGCGTAGTCGAAATCCTGCCAGAGCTGCGACAGGCTCTTGGCCACCACCAGTCCCAGGCCATTCTGGCCGCTCGACTGGCGCTCCAGCGTCGCCAGCACGGTACTCGACGGCAACAGGGAAATGCGCTCATGGCTGGTCGACAGCAGCAATTGCCAGGGCAGCCCTTCGGGCACGTTCCCTTCATGCTGGAACAGATCGAAAATGCTGCGCTCCAGGCTGTCCGGATCGTAGCCGAAATAGCTGGTCATGGACCCGTGGGGGTCGAGATCGAGCACCACGACACGCTTGCCGGCATCGGCCAGCAGGCCAGCGAGGGCAATGGACGTGGTGGTCTTGCCCACACCACCTTTTTGATTGGCGACTGCCCAGACTCTCATGCGCTTCCTTCCATCCCGGCCCACCAACTCCACCTGCGCGGTGCAACCTTGGCCGACTGTGTTTTGACAACCTTCAACGAGTCGAACCCGGTGCAGTTTGTGTGCCAGTGCGGCGCAAGGCCGCATCCGGCTTCGCATTGCTGCTGCCGACGCCACTGACACTACGGCGCACATCCAGATTGCGTGAAACGACCAGAATGACCCGGCGATTGCTCGCACGCCCTTCCGCTGTCGCATTGTCAGCCACCGGCTGGTACTCGCCATAGCCAACCGACGCCAACCGTGAGGGATTGACACCATTTCCCGCCAGGATACGCACCACACTGCTGGCGCGCGCCGCGGAAAGCTCCCAGTTGGTCGGATAGATGCTGGTGCTGATCGGCTGGTTGTCAGTGAAACCTTCGACATGCACGGGGTTTTCGAAAGGCGCCAGAATACTGGCGACCTTCTCGATCAGCTCGAAGGCATTGTCATTGGGCACTGCATCGCCACTGGGAAAGAGCAAGTTGGAACTCAGCTCGATCTCGATCCACAGCTCATTGCCACGTACTTTCAACTGCTCGCTGCCGATCAGCTCGGAAAAGGCTTCACGCACGCTGTCGGCGATGCTCTCCAGCGGGTCCTGCTCACCGGTGGATTGCGGCTCGTCGACCTGGGACACCGCTGGCGTGGTCGTCCGCGCCCGATCCTCGCCAACCGGAATCGGCTTGACCGCTTTATCGACCTGGTTGAACACCCCGACCAGAGACTCGCTGAGAATCTTGTACTTGCCCTCGTTGATCGAGGAAATCGAGTACATCACCACGAAGAAGGCGAACAGCAGCGTAATGAAATCCGCGTAGGAGACCAGCCACCGTTCGTGGTTCTCGGGCTCCTCCTGGCGTCTGCGTCGGGCCATGGTGGGTCAGTCCACGAAGCCTTGCAGCTTCAGTTCGATCGAGCGCGGGTTCTCGCCCTCGGCAATAGACAGGATGCCTTCCAGCAGCATCTCGCGGTACACCGTCTGGCGCTGCACGACGCTCTTGAGCTTGTTGCCCACCGGCAACAGCAGCAGGTTGGCCATGCCCACGCCATAGATAGTCGCCACGAATGCCACGGCGATACCACTGCCAAGCTGGCCCGGATCGGCCAGGTTGCCCATGACGTGGATCAGCCCCATCACGGCACCGATGATACCGATGGTCGGCGAATAGCCGCCCATGCTCTCGAACACCTTGGCAGCCCGCAGGTCACGGGTTTCCTGGGTGTACATGTCGACTTCCATGATGCTGCGGATGACTTCCGGCTCGGACCCATCGACCAGCAGTTGCAAGCCCTTGCGGGCATACGGATCGCGCTCGCTCTCGGCCACGGGCTCAAGGCCCAGCAGGCCTTCCTTGCGGGCGGCATTGCTCCAGCCGGTCACCTGGTTGATGCCACGCTGCAGGTCGATGGTGGGCGGGAACAGGATCCACTTGCCGATGGACAGCGCGCGCATGAACACCGCGATCGGCGTCTGCAGCAGGACCGCGCCCAACGTCCCGCCCACCACGATCAGCGCAGCCGGGCCATTGAGCAACGCGGAAATCTGGCCGCCTTCGAGGAAGTTGCCACCGACGATGGCAATGAATGCCAGGACGAGCCCGATCAGGCTGAGTACATCCATCAGCGATCACCTACCGTTTCGTTCAGGGTCGGATGCATCACAGGCAAGCCTCGGTCAGGTGCCGGCCGATGTCGTCGAGGCTGTAGACGGCGTCTTCCAGCTCGGCCTTGACGATCGCCATGGGCATGCCATAGATCACGCAGCTGGCCTCGTCCTGCGCCCAGACCTGGCTGCCCGCCTGCTTGAGCAGACGCGCGCCTTCACGCCCGTCCGCGCCCATGCCGGTCAGGACCACGGCCAGCACCTTGTCCGAGAAGGACTTGGCGGCGGAACCGAAGGTGATGTCCACGCAAGGCTTGTAATTGAGTCGCTCATCGCCCGGCAGGATGCGTACGCTGCCGCGCCCGTCGATCATCATCTGCTTGCCGCCCGGCGCCAGCAGTGCGAGACCGGGACGCAGCAGGTCGCCATCCTCGGCTTCCTTGACATTGATGCGGCACAGCTTGTCCAGGCGGTCGGCGAAGGCCTTGGTGAAGGCTGCCGGCATGTGTTGGATCAGCACGATCGGTGCCGGGAAATTGGCAGGCAACTGGGTCAGCACACGTTGCAGGGCAACCGGACCGCCCGTCGACGTGCCGATGGCCACCAGCTTGTAGGCCTTGCGCTTGGGCGCGGCCGAAGTGGCCGGCGCGGGAGTCGGCGCCGCAGGCTGAGGACGAGCACTGCCAATGGGCGAACCGGCCAGCGGTCGCGTGGCAGGTCGTGGTGCCGGCGCTGCGCTGCTGGAGCTCGAAAAACCGCTGTAGCGGCGGTTGCTGCGCGAAACGGTGTGCACCTTCTCGCAGAGCATCTGCTTGACCTTGTCCGGGTTGCGCGAAATGTCCTCGAAATTCTTCGGCAGATAATCGACCGCGCCGGCATCCAGCGCATCCAGCGTCACCCTGGCGCCTTCATGGGTCAGGGAGGAAAACATCAACACCGGCGTCGGGCAGAGCTGCATGATCTGCCGCACTGCCGTGATGCCGTCCATCATCGGCATCTCGTAGTCCATGGTGATGACATCAGGCTTCAGCGCCTGGGTGCGTTCCACGGCTTCACGGCCATTACTGGCCGTGCCAACGACCTGAATCTGCGGGTCGGATGAAAGGATTTCGGTAACGCGCCGGCGGAAAAAACCGGAATCGTCGACTACCAGCACCTTGACTACCATAAAAACTCCTAACAGCCGCCTGCGCGGCCACCCTGCAGGTCAGCCCCGGCGCGCGTAGCGCTTGAGCATGCTTGGAACATCCAGAATCAGAGCGATCCGGCCATCCCCGGTGATGGTCGCGCCAGACATGCCGGGCGTTCCTTGCAACATCTTGCCGAGCGGCTTGATGACCACTTCTTCCTGGCCGATCAACTGGTCGACGACAAAACCGATGCTCTGGTTGCCGACGCTGAGGATCACCACATGCCCCTCGCGCTGCACTTCGTGCTCGGAACCGCGCACCAGCCAGCGCTTGAGGTAGAAGAGCGGCAAGGCCTTGTCGCGCACGATCACCACTTCCTGGCCGTCGACCACGTTGGTGCGCGACAGGTCCAGGTGGAAGATCTCGTTGACGTTGACCAGCGGGAAGGCGAAGGCCTGCTGCCCCAGCATCACCATCAGGGTCGGCATGATCGCCAGCGTCAGTGGCACCTTGATGACCACACGCGTGCCCACGCCCTTGGTGGAGAACACGTTGACCGTGCCGTTGAGCTGGGAAATCTTGGTCTTGACCACGTCCATGCCGACGCCACGCCCCGACACATCGGAGATTTCCGTCTTGGTGGAAAAGCCCGGCGCGAAGATCAGGTTGTAGCACTCCAGCTCGCTCAGGCGATCGGCGGCATCCTTGTCCAGCATGCCCTTCTCGACCGCCTTGGCACGCAGGACGTTGGCATCCATCCCTTTGCCGTCGTCCGTGATCAGCAGCAGGATATGGTCACCCTCCTGTTCCGCCGACAGCACGACACGCCCGACGCGCGGCTTACCTGCCGCCTCGCGTTCTTCGGGCAGTTCGATGCCGTGGTCCGCCGAGTTGCGCACCAAGTGCACCAGCGGGTCGGCCAGGGCCTCGACCAGGTTCTTGTCCAGGTCGGTTTCTTCGCCGACCAGTTCAAGGTTGATTTCTTTCTTCAGGTTGCGTGCGATGTCGCGCACCAGCCGCGGGAAACGCCCGAAGACCTTCTTGATCGGCTGCATGCGGGTCTTCATCACCGCACTCTGCAGGTCGGCTGTCACCACATCGAGGTTTGAAACGGCCTTGGACATGGCCTCGTCGCCACTGTTGGCGCCCAGGCGTACCAGGCGGTTACGCACCAGCACCAGTTCGCCCACCATGTTCATGATGTCGTCGAGGCGCGCCGTGTCGACACGGACGGTCGTCTCGGTTTCCGGCGCACCTTTCTCGGCGGCAGGAGCCGCTGCGGCACGCTTGGGCGCCTCCGGCTTGGCGGCTGCCGGGCTGGCAGCAGGTGCTGCAGCCGGCTTGGCTGGCGCTGGCTTGCTCTCGGCAACCGGTTGGCTGGCAGGCTTTGCCGCAGCAGGTGCGGGCGCCTCGTCCGTGACGGGCGAAAACTGGCCCTTGCCATGCAACTGGTCCAGCAGGGCCTCGAACTCATCATCGGTGATGTGTTCGCCCGGCGCGGCTTCGGGCTCGACCGGAGCCGCCGGCGCCACGGCGGCTACCGCATCATTCTTCACGCTGAACTGGCCCTTGCCATGCAACTGGTCCAGAAGCGACTCGAATTCGTCATCGGTGATTTCGTCGCTGCCAGATGGCGCAGCAGCATGCACCTCCGGTGCAGCCTGCGAAATCGCGGCGGCATTGAACTGACCGTCGCCATGCAGTTGGTCCAGCAGGGACTCGAACTCCGCGTCGGTGATCTCGTCCATGCTCGTGCTGGCAGTCGGCTCGGCCACGGCATCGAGCAATTGCTCGAACTCGGTATCGGCAGTGACAGCCTCGGGCTCTGGTGGTGGGGGCGTCGGCTCGACAACGGCCTCGACGACCGGTGCCGGCGCGTCGTTCGCAGCCGGCGTGGCCAGGCGTGTCAGCGCCGCCAACAGCTCCGGCGAAGCCGGCGTCAGCTCGGTACGCTCGCGTACCTGATCGAACATCGCATTGATGGCATCCAGTGCCTGCAATACCACGTCCATCAGCTCGGAATCGACGCGGCGCTCGCCCTTGCGCATGATGTCGAAGACGTTTTCCGCGATATGGCAACACTCGACCAACTCATGCAACTGCAGGAAGCCAGCGCCCCCTTTTACCGTATGAAAGCCGCGAAAAATCGCATTGAGCAACGCCATGTCATCGGGGCTGCTCTCCAGCTCCACCAGTTGCTCTGACAATAGTTCGAGAATCTCGCCGGCCTCAACCAGAAAGTCCTGGAGGATTTCCTCGTCGGCGTCGAAGCTCATATGCACATCCCCTAAAAGCCCAGGCTCGAAAGCAGATCGTCAACATCATCCTGACCGGACACGACATCCTTACGCATATCGGCATTCATTTGCGGACCTTCACCTTTGGAAGGTTCTTTTTGTTCTTTGAGTTGCTGCTGCTCGGCCAGCATGGCATCGCGGTCATGCTGGATACCGGCGAACTGGTCGACCTGCCCGGCCATCAGCACCAGCTTGAGCAGATTGCTTTCAAGCTCGGTGATCAGGCTGGTGACACGTTTGATCACCTGGCCAGTCAGGTCCTGAAAATCCTGGGCCAGCATGATCTCGCGCAGGTTGCTCGACAGCTGCTCGCTGTCGCCCATCCCACGCTTGAGAAACTCGTCGATGCGCCGCGCCAGTTCACGGAACTGCTCGGCATTCATTTCCCGGCGCATGAAACGCTGCCAGTCGGCGGTCAGGCTTTGGGATTCATAGCTGATGTAGTTGACCAGCGGCGCGCTTTCCTCGACCAGGTCCATGGTCCGGTTGGCAGCCTTCTCGGTCATCTGCACCACATAGGAGAGCCGGTTGGTGGCATCGGTGATCTGGGAGGCTTCGGCCTCGCCACGGGTGTCGATCTCCAGCTTGACGATGGCGCTGTGCAGCTCACGCGTCAATTTACCGACTTCCTGGTACAAACCCCGGTCGCGCGTCTGGTTGAGTTTATGGATCAGCTGAACCGCGTCGTCGAAACGGCCCGCGTCGAGGCTGTCGACCAGCTCATGGGCTTCCTTGCGAAGCTCGCGCTGGAACTCGCTGATGTTTTCTTCTGCCTGCGTCATATTGCCCTCACAGCACCGATCAGCCGTTGACGCGTTCGAAAATCTTCTCGATCTTGTCCTTGAGCACCTGCGCGGTGAAAGGCTTGACCACGTAACCGTTCACCCCGGCCTGCGCCGCTTCGATGATCTGGTCGCGCTTGGCTTCGGCGGTCACCATCAGCACCGGCAGGTGCTTGAGGCGTTCGTCCGCACGCACAACACGCAGCAGATCGATGCCGCTCATGCCCGGCATGTTCCAGTCGGTGACAAGAAAATCGAAACTGCCGCTCTTGAGCATCGGCAGCGCCGTGGTGCCGTCATCGGCCTCGGCGGTGTTGGTGAACCCCAGGTCACGCAGCAGGTTCTTGATGATCCGTCGCATCGTCGAGAAGTCATCGACGATGAGGATTTTCATGTTCTTGTCCAAGTCGACCTCCATAGATCGCAAAACGCAGTCACCGCCAGGAGCGCATCCACCCCGCGAAGATAACCCATCAATTCGAACGCCATTCACTGAGGCGCGCACGCAAACGCGCGGCACACTGGCTATGCAACTGGCTGACCCTCGACTCGCTGACGCCGAGTACCTGCCCGATCTCTTTCAAGTTCAATTCTTCGTCGTAATACAAGGAGAGCACAAGCTTCTCGCGCTCGGGCAGGTTGGCGATCGCTTCGGCCAGCGAACGCTGGAAGCGCTCATCCTCGAGATCACGAAAGGGCTCAGGATGGGCGCTGTCGGCATCCTCGCCGAACTCGCCGTGTTCTCCCTGGAGCAGATCGTCGAAACTGAACAACCGGCTGCCCAGGGTATCGCCCAGCATGCCGTAGTAGTCGTCCAGGCTGACCTCAAGCTCGGCAGCGACCTCCTGGTCACGCGCATCGCGCCCGGTGCGCGCCTCGACGGCACGGATCGCCTCGCTGACCATACGGGAGTTGCGATGCACCGAACGGGGCGCCCAATCGCCCTTGCGTATCTCATCGAGCATCGCCCCGCGGATACGGATACCGGCATAGGTCTCGAAGCTCGCCCCTTTGCCCATGTCGTACTTTTTCGCAGCTTCCAGAAGGCCGATCATCCCGGCCTGCATCAGGTCGTCGACCTGGACGCTGGCGGGCAAACGCGCCAACAGGTGATAGGCAATACGCTTGACCAATGGCGCATATTGCTCGACCAACCGGTATTGTTCGTCCCTGCCCTGGCTCTTGCTGTAATACATGCCCAATCCAGCCGCTGTCATTCGTGGGGGTCTACCGCGGGGGAAATCAAGCGCTCGACAAAGAACTCCAGATGACCGCGCGGCGTGCTGGGCAGCGGCCAGGTATCGACCTTCTGGGCGATACTCTTGAACGCCAGCGCGCACTTGGAACGCGGATAGGCTTCATAGACTGCTCGCTGCTTCTGCACGGCCTTGCGCGTCGTCTCGTCGTAAGGCACCGCGCCGACGTATTGTAAAGCCACATCGAGAAAGCGTTCGGTGACCTTGGTCAGTTTGGAGAACAGATTACGGCCTTCCTGAGGGGAGTGAGCCATGTTCGCCAGCACGCGGAAGCGGTTGACGCCGTAGTCGCGGTTGAGCAGCTTGATCAGCGCATAGGCATCGGTGATCGAGGTGGGCTCGTCGGTGACCACCAGCAGCACTTCCTGGGCGGCACGCACGAAGCTGATCACGGCATCGCCAATACCGGCAGCGGTGTCGATGATGAGAACGTCCAGGTCATCGCTGATCTCGCTGAACGCCTGGATCAGCCCTGCATGCTGCAGCGAGGTCAGTTGCACCATGCTCTGGGTGCCGGAAGCGGCCGGCACGATACGGATGCCGCCCGGTCCCTGCACCAGTACGTCACGCAGGTCACAGTCACCGGCGACGACGTCCGCCAGCGTGCGCTTGGTCGTCAGCCCCAGCAGGACATCCACATTGGCCAGGCCGAGATCGGCGTCGAGCAAGACGACGCGACGACCAAGGTCCGCCAGCGCAAGCGCCAGGTTGACCGACACATTGGTCTTGCCGACACCACCTTTGCCGCCGGTCACCGCAATAACCTGTACGGGATGCATACCCATCTTCAAACGCCTATATCCTGCTTGGGCCACGGGGCCGGAGACGCGCTCCCGAGAAGCGCTTCTTTATTGTCTTTTTGCCACATCGTCTATCTGCCGCGCCAGCGTTCAACCAACCTGCCGCGAGCCTTCGTTGTAAAGGCCGGTGAACATGTCGGCCATGGTGTCCTCGCTGGGGTCCTCCTCCGACTGCAGACTCACCGCCCGGCTGATCAGTGCATGGCTACGCGGTAAATGCAGGTCTTCCGGGATTCTCGGCCCATCGGCCAAATAAGCTATCGGCAGATGCTGGCTGATCGTTAGCCCCAGCACGTCACCCAGGCTACCGGCCTCGTCCAGCTTGGTCAGGATGCAGCCGGCCAGGCCGCAACGACGGTAGTTGTGCCAGGCTGCCTTGAGCACCTGGCTCTGGCTGGTCGCTGCCAGTACCAGATAATTCTTCGACTTGATGCCGCGATCGGAGAGCGCCTGCAACTGCATGCGCAACATCGGGTCGCTGGCCGGCAGGCCGGCGGTGTCGATCAGGATCACACGCTTGCGCGCCAGCGGGGCCAGGGTCTTGGCCAGCGGCTGCGACGGGTCGACCTGGATCACCGGGACATCGAGGATGCGCCCCAGGGTCTTGAGCTGTTCCTGGGCGCCGATGCGGTAATTGTCCATGCTCGCCAGGGCAATGTTCTGCGGACCGTACTTGAGCACATAACGCGCCGCCAGCTTGGCCAGGGTGGTGGTCTTGCCGACACCGGCAGAGCCCACCAGGGCGATGACGCCGCCCTCTTCGAGCGGCTCGACCTTGCTGACCTTGATCGACTGCGACAGATGCCCCAGCAGCATGCGCCAGGCCTGGCGCGGCTCGGTGATGGCGGCGACTTTCTCCAGCAGGCTGCGCGACAGGTCGGCTGGCAGACCAACCCGCTGCAAACGCCGCCACAGGCTGACCTGTTGCGGCCGACGGCTCTTTTCCTGTCCCCAGGCGATGGAACCCAACTGGACTTCGATCAGTTCGCGCAGGCCATGCAGTTCGGAGCGCATGGCCTCGATGACTTGCGGGGCAGCGGCCGGCGCCTTGGCGACTGCCGGCTGAGGGCGCGCGGCGGCGGCCGGGGCTGCGGTCTTTTTCTTCTCGTCGCTGACCTGGCGCGGCTGGCGTGGCGCAGCGCTCTTCAGCTCGGCATGAGCAGTGGCGATGCGCGTCTGGGTCTTGCGCAGTTCGTCTTCGAGCGCAGGGCTGGGCTGTTTGGCCGAGGAAGCGTTCATCGGGTAATCGAGCACGGCCGTCAGCTCAACGCCGCCTGCGACCCGGCGATTGCCGATGATCACTGCATCCGCGCCCAGCTCGTCACGCACCATTTTCATGGCGATGCGCATATCGGCAGCGAAGAAACGTTTGACCTGCATGGCCTTTACCCTCGGTTAATTCTGCCCCACCGTCGCAACGATGGTGACTTGCTTGTTGTCCGGTATTTCCTGATATGCCAGTACGTGCATATTCGGAACCGACAGCCGTGCGAAACGTGACAACATGGCCCGGATCGGCCCGGCCACCAACAGGATGACCGGCTTACCGAGCATTTCCTGGCGTTGCGCGGCATTCACCAGGGAACGCTGCAGCTTTTCCGCCATACCCGGCTCTAGCAAAACGCCATCATCCGCGCCCTGCCCAGCCTTCTGCAAGCTACTCAGCAAAATCTGTTCCAACCTTGGCTCAAGGGTTATCACAGGCAGCTCTGGCTCAAGCCCCACAAGGTTTTGCACGATTGCCCGGGACAGCGCGACCCTGACCACGGCCACCATAGCGGCGGGATCTTGACTCTTTGCCCCCGAGTTGGCGATGGCTTCGGCGATGGTGCGGATATCGCGCACCGGTACCTGCTCCTGCAGCAGCGCCTGCAACACCTTGAGCAGCGTCGACAGCGACACCATGCCGGGAACCAGTTCCTCGGCCAGCTTGGGCGAGTTCTTCGCCAGCAATTGCATCAGTTGCTGGACTTCTTCGTGACCGATCAGCTCGTGGGCATGCTTGTAGAGCACCTGATTGAGGTGCGTGGCGACCACGGTGCTGGCATCCACCACCGTATAACCCAGCGATTGCGCCTGCTCACGCTGGCTGACCTCGATCCAGACGGCCTCCAGGCCGAAAGCCGGGTCCTTGGCACTGATGCCATTGAGCGGCCCGAACACCTGCCCCGGATTGATCGCCAACTCTCGATCAGGATAGACCTCGGCCTCAGCCAGGCTCACCCCCATCAGCGTCAGGCGATAGGCATTGGGCAGCAGGTCGAGGTTGTCGCGGATATGCACGGACGGCATCAGGAAACCCAGGTCCTGGGATAGCTTCTTGCGTACGCCCTTGATGCGCGTCAGCAACTGCCCGCCCTGGTTGCGATCCACCAATGGAATCAGGCGGTAACCCACTTCGAGTCCGACCATGTCCACCGGCGTGACATCATCCCAGCCCAACTCCTTGGTCTCGGCGGTACGCTGGGCCGGCAGCATTTCCAGTTGCTTCTGCTCTTCCTCGACCTTGACCTTCTTCGCCTCGGTGGTCTTTTTCCAGATCAGCCAGGCAGCCAGGGCCGCCAGCGACCCGAGCCCGACAAAGGGCACGTGCGGCATGCCCGGCACCAACCCCATGGCAATAAGGATCGTAGCGGCGATACCCAATGCCTTGGGCGAAGCGAACATCTGCCGACTGACCTGCTGCCCCATATCTTCGGAGCTTGATACACGAGTCACCATGATCGCCGCGGAGGTCGACAGCAGCAGAGAGGGAATCTGCGCAACCAACCCGTCACCGATCACCAGCAGGCAGTAGATCTTTCCCGCATCACCAAATGACAGTCCATGTTGCAGCACGCCGATGGCGATACCACCGAGCAGCGTCACGAACATGATCAGCAGGCCGGCGACCGCATCACCGCGCACGAACTTGCTGGCACCGTCCATGGAACCGTAGAAGTCGGCTTCCTGGGCCACCTCGGCACGGCGGATCTTGGCTTCGGCCTGGTCGATGATGCCGGCATTCAGGTCGGCGTCGATCGCCATCTGCTTGCCCGGCATGGCATCCAGGGTGAAACGCGCACTGACCTCGGAAATCCGCCCGGCGCCCTTGGTCACCACGACGAAGTTGATGATCACCAGGATCGCGAACACCACCGCACCGACCACATAGTTGCCTCCGATCACCACCTCACCGAAGGCCTGGATCACCTTGCCCGCAGCGTCATGCCCCTCCTGGCCATGCAGCAGCACGACACGGGTCGAAGCGATGTTCAGCGACAGGCGCAGCAGCGTGGCCACCAGCAGGATGGTCGGGAAGACCGCAAAGTCCAGGGGACGCAAGGCATACACACTGACCAGCAGAACCACGATGGACAGTGCGATGTTGAAGGTGAACAGCACATCCAGCAGGAACGGCGGGACAGGCAGGGTCATCATGGCCAACATGGCCAGCACCAACAACGGTACCCCGAGGTTGCCGCGACCGGCCCCCAGCATGTTGTTGCGCATATTGATCAGTTGCGCGCGATCCAACGTGACCCCCAGACATAGACAAACTATTGACGCAGAACGTCTTACCGCCGGGATATAGCAAGAAGGGGTCCAACTTTGCGGCACCTGGGAAGGTGTCCATCCATCCGCAGCGTCGCGAACCCTGCCAATACGCAGTGAACATGAGAAAAATATAACTCGTCGTTCCCGCGCAGGCGCACTACTGTCCGGTACGAATTTTGCGGTCGATGTTGAAAGGCTTGTGAAACCTGGGAGTACGGCTTAAACCGTAGAGCGCCAACTCAATCTCGCAGGTTTCACAAGGTGTTCAGAATAAGCCGGTTCCACGATCTACTCAAAGCCCTCCCACGTGGTGTATTTGATCGCGCTGTCGTTCAGCAAGACGCGGACAGTCACAGCCGACGCTTTACAAGCTGGGATCACCTAGTTGCGATGCTATACGCCCACCTGTCTGGGGCCGGCAGCCTGCGTGAGCTCGAGTCCAGCTTCAATAGCCAGCCCAATCACCACTATCACTTGGGAACGTCTGCGATCAGACGTTCAACACTGGCCGAAGCCAATGGGAGACGCTGTCCAGAGGTTTTCGCCCAAGCGGCGCAGTACCTGATGGCGTGCACCAGTCGGCAACAACGCAGGGACACAAAAGAGCTGCTGTACCTATTGGACTCGACCTCCATCACCCTGAAGGGCTCAGGCTTTGACGACTGGACGTTATCGGATCGAACACGCCGAACTCAGGGGGTCAAAGTCCATGTGCAGTACGCCAACCACTGCGCAGCCCCTGTGGATTGCCGTTTCAGTGCCGCCAATGTCAACGATATCGAAGTCGGCAAGAGCCTGGAGATTGAGCCTTACGCCACCTATGTATTCGACAAAGGCTATTGCGATTACAACTGGTGGGCCCGCCTGGAGGAGAACAAGGCTCGCTTCGTGACACGGTTCAAGTACAACGCGGGGCTCAAGGTTCTTTCCTCGCGCGAGGTTGCCGACGGGGAACAGGGCGTGATTTTGCAGGATGAGCACGTCAGGTTTGCCCATCGACATCCGGGTGGGAAACGCATCAATCACTACGAAAAACCGTTACGTCGCATCGTCGTTCACCGCCCGGAGCATGATCGTCCGCTGATCCTGGCGACCAACGACCTAGAGAGCCCAGCGGCGGATATTGCTGAGCTTTACCGCCGTCGCTGGCGAATCGAATTGTTCTTCAAATGGATCAAGCAGCACTTGAAGATCAAGCAGTTTCTGGGGCGTAGCGAAAATGCGGTACGCATTCAGATTCTCTGCGCCTTGATCAGCTACCTGCTGCTGAGCCTTCACCGGATGCTGACAGGTGAAAAGAAGAGTCTGTGGATGTTTATGGTGGAGGTGCGCTCAACACTGCTACAGCGTCCAGAGATAGAGGTTGAGCGTTATCGAAAGCGACAGGCGCAAAAACAAGAAATCGAGCAACGACAGGGACAGCTATTCCTTGCATAAGGAGTGCCGGACAGCAGTGCGCGCAGGCGGGAACCCAGGTGCCACGGTCGTATGCTCACCCACTCCCTGCTGTCACCGCCGAAAACGGCTGTGCGGTTTCCAGGTAGCGGCAAGGCATTTCAACACCAGCACATCACCAGGAAACAAAAGCTAACGAGTTATATTCTCGAATAGACTCGACTTCCATGCTATCAATCCACGCCGTCCCTCCGACCGGCGAACCTGTTCAGCATCACGCAGTCGGAAACAAGTCACCCTTCCCCTACCAAGACAAGGAGTTCTCGATGAAACCCTGGATCATCGCCCTACTGACCGGCTGTACCGCACTTGGCGCCCATGCCAGCACCCTGACCATTCCGGTCAGCACCGTCGATGCCAAGGGCGTCGGCCAGTCGCTGGGCAACGTCAGCGTGGAAAGCAGCGCCTACGGCCTGGTATTTCGCCCGAACCTGAGCGGACTCGAACCCGGCATTCATGGCTTCCATATCCACGCCAAGGGTAACTGCGATACCGCCGAAATCGACGGCAAGGTCACACCAGCGGGCGCCGCGGGCGGCCACTGGGACCCGAAGAACACCGGCAAGCACGGTGAACCCTGGGGTGACGGCCACCAAGGCGACCTGCCAGCTCTGCTGGTGACCGCCGACGGCAAGGCCAGCCAGCCGGTCCTGGCACCGCGCCTGAAAAACCTCGACGAGATCAAGGGCCTGGCGCTGATGGTGCACCAGGGCGGCGACAACCACTCCGACCACCCTGCCCCGCTGGGCGGTGGCGGCGCGCGCATCGCCTGTGGCGTGATCAAGTAACTCCGCGAAGAAGCGAGGCCGGTGGCGAAGCCTTCACCACCGGCTCAGCAGTTGGCCTCGGAACCTGTCCAGCGTTTCGAACCCGTGCTCAGCCCTGCTGGCCCTTCTCCAGAATGTGGCACATGGCGGTCTTGAGCTTCATCGGCCGCACAGGCTTGTGCATCAGCATATGCCCCAGCTCCCGCACCTGCTGCTTGAGGTCGTTGCTGTAGTTGGCGGTGATCATCAGCGCCGGCAACGGCGTAGAGCGGCGCGCGTTGACCGTGGTCACCACATCGATGCCCGTATGGCCGTTGTCCAGGTGATAGTCCGCGATGATCATGTCGGCCTCGTCATGGAAGTTGTCCACCTGCCGCGCCAGATCGCTTTCCGAGAGCGCCGTGATGACCCGGCAACCCCAGCCTTCCAGCAAAGTGCGCATACCGGCACAGATCGCCGTGTCGTTATCCAGCACCCAGACCCGCGCACCCTGCAAATGCTCCACCAGCAGCGTGGAGGTACAGGTTTCGCTGCGCACCCGTGACGCCCGCCGCGCCAGCGGCACCTCGACGGAAAAACACGACCCCCGCCCAGGCTGTGAACGCACCTGGATACGATGCCCGAGCATGCGCGCGATCTTCTCGACGATGGCCAGGCCGAGGCCAAGCCCCCGGTCCTGCCCTGGCAAGGCCGTGTCGCCGCGCTTGAACTCCTGGAATATCTCCTCGAGCTTGTCTTCGGCGATGCCCATGCCGGTGTCCCAGACTTCGATGGACAGGCTCTGCCGGCGCCGACGGCAACCCAGCAGGATACGCCCCGTCGAGGTGTAGCGAATGGCGTTGGTCAACAGGTTGCGCAGAATACGCGCAAGCAACTGGATGTCGGTGCGCACCAGCGCCGAGCAGCCGACGAAATCCAGCGCCAGCCCTTCGGTTCCGGCCAGTTGGCGGAATTCCAGGGCCAGGTTCTCCAGCAACTCGCTGACCGCGAACGAGGCGATATCGGGCTTGATCACCCCGGCATCCAGCTTGGAAATATCCACCAGGGTGCCCAGCAGATTCTCCAC
The DNA here is from genome assembly GCF_013395055.1 of Pseudomonas sp. ABC1. Classification (NCBI taxonomy): domain Bacteria; kingdom Pseudomonadati; phylum Pseudomonadota; class Gammaproteobacteria; order Pseudomonadales; family Pseudomonadaceae; genus Pseudomonas; species Pseudomonas sp. ABC1. The sequence continues at coordinate 3,541,105 of NZ_CP058349.1, read as the reverse complement.
GTCCTCCAGCGAATTGCTGATATTGCGGATCAGTCCGCCGCTCGGCCCGGTATCCCGGTCCAGCAAGGCGCTGGTGAACAGCCGCGCCGCGTTCAACGGCTGCAACAGGTCATGGCTGACCGCCGCGAGGAACTTGGTCTTCGACAGGTTGGCCAGTTCCGCCTCGCGCTTGGCCTCTCGCAGGCGCGCCTCGACGTGGGTGCGCTCGTCGATCTCGCACAGCAGTTGCTCATTGAGGCTGGTCAGTTCCGCCGTGCGCTCGCGCACGCGCTGCTCCAGGTTCTGGTAGGCCTGGTGCAGCGCCTCGGCCGTGCGGCGGCGGTCGGTGATGTCCTGGATCAGCACGAAAATACCGGCCACGTCGCCGCTGGCCAGCCGGTTCGGCACATAGGAGCGCAGCATGTAGCGCTGCTGCCCGGCATGGTTGTACTCGGCAATCTCGAAACTGACACTCTCGCCCGACAGCGCCCGCTCGATATAAGGCTCCAGTTGGTGCCAGTGCTCACCGCTGTGGATTTCGCGCAGGCTCTGGCCCAGCATGCCGTCGCTGGGCCAGCGGTACCATTCCTCGTAGACCTTGTTGGTGAACTCGTAGGTGAGATCAGCGGACACATAGGCGATCAGCGCCGGCACATGGTCGGTGATCAGGCGAATCCAGCGCTCGCTTTCGCGCAGGGCTTCGGCATGCTGGTAACGCTCGGTGATGTCGGTGAAGGTGTTCACATAACCGCCGGTGGGCAGCGGATGCGTGCGAATCTCCAGCATGCGGCCATCGAACAGGCGCTGCTCCACTTCCTCGACCGGGTGCCCGTCGGCGTCCAGCGTCAGCGGCGTCAGCAGCTCCAGTTCGCTCTCGGCCATGACCTCCTCGAACGGGCGGTGCGCTTCAATCGGCGCCAGCCCCGAAAGCTCGAGAAAACGCCGGTTCCACAGCTCCAGCGCCCCTTCCGCACCGACCATTGCCACACCCTGGGACAGGTTGTCCACGGCCCGCTGCAGCAACCGCGACTTTTGCGCCAGCGCCTGTTCACGGCGCATTGTTTCGCTGACCTTGACCTCGGTGATGTCGGTGTAGAGGATCACCAGCCCGCCTTCACGGGTCGGACGCTCGCTCACCTGCATCCAGCGCCCGCTGTTCAGTCGGTAGACCGTCGGCTCATTGCCCTTGCCACGGTGTTCCTCGGCCACCAGCCCGGTGCTGTCGACCAGGCGCCGCACTTCGGCCAGGCGCATGCCACTGCCGATACGCGCGCCGGTACGGTGCCAGAGTGCCTTGAAGCGCTTGTTGAACAGCACGATGCGCTGCTCGCGGTCATACAGGACGAACGCATCGGAAATGCTCTCGATGGCATCGACCAGGTGCTGGTGCGCCGTCTCCGCGCGCAGGCGGGCATCGCTGAGCAATTTGTTGCTGGCCTTCAGTTCGGCCATCGCCTGGTTCAGCGCATCGGTGCGCTCACGCACCTGTTCGGCCAGTTCCACCGAATGCTGGAAGGCGGCGTAGGACGCATCGCGCCCGGAGGCGCCGGTTTCGATCCGCTCGATCAGCGCGGCATTGATACGCCGCAGCTTGTGGTTTTCCCGCTCAAGAACAGCCAGCCGCTCATGCAGCGCGTCCTCCGGGACGTCCAATGGCGACACCGGTGAACGTCTGGTTGATGTGCGTGCCATTGAACTGTTCTCCGTAGGTGTTGAAACCGATCACCCGCTGGCGTCGGAGGAAAGCAGACACTTCATCGCCACCACCCTGGCTCTCGACCTCCAGGCGCCGCAGGAAACAGTCACAGCCGATGGTCAGCAAGGGCGGCCCGAGGCGCTGCTCCAGGCGCTGGAACAGTGTCTCCAGGTTCGGCATCAGCGGCCCGGGGTGCATGGCGGTCAGCACGATGCCGTTTTCCACGGCGCAGTAGAACGTCAGGCTCAGGTCGTCGTTGACCTTCTGGATCGCTCGCACGTAGTACTGCTCATTGATGCGAACGGCCAGCGGATGGGCGGCAAACAGGCGATGGTCCAGCTCGCTGACGGAAACACCGATCAGCCGCGCATACTCCTCCGCGGCCGGCTCGGCGTTCAGCTCGAAAACCTGGCGCATCTGACTATCGGCACGGGTGACCACCAGCTTTTCATGCCGGGGCAGGATGTGGTGGGTGGTGAACACCTCGAAATCCAGCCAGGTATTCACCAGCACCACGATGGCCGCGCCCGAATGGAAGCGCCCTTCGTAGTAGACGTGGGTGTCAGCCAGGTGGTTGTCGTCCCCGGCCGAGCCACCGAAATGCGGGATGCTGCCGAAGGCCGCGCTCAATGCCGCCAGCACCACTTCTTCGCGGCTGGAAAGGCCATCGAGCAGGGTCAGGGCGAAGCTGTGATCCTTGAGCGGTGCCAGGGAATTGCTGCGGCAGGTGCTGCCCAGGCGCTCCACCAGTTGCTGGGCATCCACCAGGCTGAAGCGCTCCATCTCGTCGATCAGCTCACAAGCGATGGAGAAACTGCGGTGGTCGAAACCGATGGCGCTGACGCAACTGCGGTTATAGCCCTGGGCGGTGATCTCCCCGGCGGACGTGCAGCCCACCAGGCGAACGCCGCCGAAGTAGTTCTGCAATGCATCGCCCAAGGCGGCCAGGTCGTACTCGGCCGAACAGAAGAAGAGCACGAACCCCAGGTGCGGGTGCATAAGCTGCCGGGCCAGGTCCTGCGCGACGGTTTCGGCCAGGCGCGCCTCCGACATGGCGGTGCGTATCACGTCGTTCTGCGTTTCTGTCACGCGCCATACTCCCGGCCCAATCCCATGCCCCCATTTTATAGAGGGCATTAGGCCGGAGAATGCTACTTGAGTACCGAGCGAGGGCTGCCGAAAGTAGCAGAAGGCGGAATGAAGGGCGGCAGATGCCGCCCCATCAGGCGCGCGCAGCGCACCCTACTGCAGCCTGGATTCAGGCGATTGCGGCCAGCAGCTTTTCCCACTCCTTGGCTTCTTTCTTCGAGGCACCGCCCAGCAGTTCCAGCGCCTGGCGCAGGCGATAGCGGGTGAGGTCCGGCCCGAGGATTTCCATCGCGTCGAGCACCGACACGGAGCTGGCCTGCCCGGTGATGGAAGCGAACATCAACGGCATGACGTCGCGCAGTTTCAGCTCCAGATAATCGGCCACGGCCTGGATGCAGCCGGTGATGGCGTCCTTCTCCCAACGGCGCAGGGCCTCCAGCTTCCACAGCACCAGTTGCAGCACCTGGCGCACCTGCACCGCATCCAGCCGCTTGTGTTCGAACAGCTTCGGATCGAGGTTCAGCGCGCCACTGAAGAAGAACGCCGCCAGCGGGGCGATCTGGCTGAAGGTTTCCACGCGTCCCTGCACATGCGGCGCGATCTTCATCAGGTACTCGGGGTTGAGCGCCCACTTCTGCACTTCACTGGCGAAGGTTTCCACCGGCAACTCGCGCAGCCACTGGCCATTGAGCCAGGACAGCTTCTCCAGATCGAAGATCGGCCCACCAAGCGATACGCGCTGAACATCGAAGTGTTCGATCATTTCGTCCAGGGTGAACTTCTCGCGCTCGTCCGGCATGGACCAGCCCATGCGCCCCAGGTAGTTGAGCATGGCCTGCGGCAGATAACCCATGCGCTCGTAGAAGGTGATCGAGGTCGGGTTCTTGCGCTTGGACAGCTTGCTCTTGTCCGGATTGCGCAGCAGCGGCATGTAGCACAGCTGCGGCTGCTCCCAGCCGAAGTACTCGTAGAGCTTGATCAGCTTGGGCGCCGACGGCAGCCATTCCTCGCCACGCAGCACATGGGTGATGCCCATCAAGTGGTCGTCGACCACGTTGGCCAGGAAGTAGGTCGGCAGTCCATCGGTCTTCATCAGCACCTGCATGTCCATGCGATCCCACGGGATCTCGACCTCGCCACGCAGCATGTCGGGCACCACACAGACACCCTCGCTCGGCACCTTCATGCGGATGACGTGCGGCTCGCCGGCCGCCAGGCGACGCTGGACTTCCTCTGCCGACAGTTGCAGCGCACGACCGTCATAACGCGGCGTCTCGCCACGGGCGGTCTGCTCGGCACGCATCTGGTCGAGTTCCTCGGCGGTGCAGAAGCAATAGAAGGCATGCCCCTTCTCCACCAGTTCCAGCGCGTACTTGCGATAGATATCGCCCCGCTCGCTCTGCCGGTACGGGCCGTGCGGACCACCGACATCCGGCCCCTCGTCCCACTCGATACCCAGCCAGCGCAGCGCATCGTAGATCTGCTGTTCGGACTCACGGGTCGAACGCAACTGGTCGGTGTCCTCGATACGCAGGATGAACTGTCCGCCGTGCTGGCGCGCGAAGCAAAGGTTGAACAATGCGATATAGGCGGTGCCGACGTGCGGATCGCCCGTCGGCGAAGGCGCGATACGGGTGCGAACGGTGGTCATGTGGACTCTCGAAAGGCAGGTGTTCGGGGAAAATCAGGGGGCGGATATTAGCAGGCGAGCGGCGACAGCCCCAAACGCTCTCGTCATCGGCGATCGGCATTAACCCCTATCAATTATCATTTCAACCCCCAAAGCATTAAGATGCCTTCACATCTCGCGTCGGCGAGTAATATTTTTTTTCAAATGCAGGTGCGGGTTTTTCCTGTCTCATCCGTCTTTAACCTGTAAAGGCGACGATGCAAGCCAGGTTGCTGCAGGCCTGAGAAAAGACCGAGGAGAACAAACGATGAACAAATCCAACCTGGCCGCAGGCGCATTGGCCCTGCTGCTGTGCGCCACGGCGGGCAGCGCCTTCGCCCACAACCCGGTGTGCCAGTGCTCCGAAGAAGGCGATGACATCGTCTGTACTGGCGGTTTCTCGGATGGCAGCGGCGCACCGGGCGTGACCATGGACGTCATCGACTATGACGAGAACATCCTGGTCCCCGGCAAACTGAGCGACGACTCGACGCTGCGCTTCAAACGCCCGGACGGCGAATTCTACGTACTGTTCGACGCAGGCCCCGGCCACGTGGTCGAGATCGACCACACCGATATCTCAGTACAATGACGGTCCAGGTCGTACGCCCTGCCGGGGCAGGGCATGAAACCTTGTATGTGCTGCTGTTCTGCCTGTGCATTCTTGTCCTGGCCGGGCTTTTCATCGGTTGGCAGGCCAGCGATGAAACGAATGAAACGCTTGCCGCCCACCAGGTCGATGCGCGCCGCGACCTGACCTCCGCCGAGCAGGGCATCTACACCGACCTGCGCGTGGCCCACGAAGAAATCCTTATCCGCCAGGAAGAAGAAGGCCTGCTGCCACAGCCCGACACCCTCGCCGACGAGGGTTTTCCACCGTTCACCCAGGACACCAGCCACCAGACGCGCGGCGCCCACCACTGGCAACTCGCTGAAGTCGACGGCCAGTTGGCCTACCTGGGGCGCAGCGAATCCGTCGATGTCGCCGGCTCGTTCCTGATGCTCACCGATGAGGTTTCCGCAACGGAATCCGATATCTGGCTCAACCGCGCCAACACCCCCGAACTGCCACCGCACCTGTCGAGCGACACCCTGATCGCCACGGGCTGGAAACAGATCGCGACACGCTTCGACGCGGGTGTCACCCGGAAACAGCACGCCCATTGAGCACCCCATTCCTTTACACAAGGCTCACGATGTCCATGTCTTTCACATCCGTACTACCTCGCCGACATTTCGTTCGCGTGCTGCTGCTCGGCCTGCTGGCCTCGCTGCTCACACCCGCCGTGCATGCCGAGGGCAAGCGCCTGCGCATCGGCATCACCCTGCACCCCTATTACAGCTACGTGAGCAATATCGTCGGCGACAAGGCGGACGTGATCCCGCTGATCCCGGCCGGCTTCAACCCGCACGCCTACGAGCCGCGCGCCGAAGACATCAAGCGCATCGGCACACTGGACGTGGTGGTGCTCAACGGTGTAGGCCATGACGATTTCGCCGACCGCATGATCGAAGTCAGCGAGCGTCCGGACATCCCGGTGATCGAAGCCAATGCCAACGTGCCGCTGCTGGCGGCGACCGGCCAGGCCGCACGCGGTGCCGGCAAGGTGGTCAACCCGCACACCTTCCTGTCGATCAGCGCCACCATCGCCCAGGTCAACAACATCGCCCGTGAACTGGGCAAGCTCGACCCGGCCAATGCCAAGCTCTACACCAGCAACGCCCGTGCCTACGCCAAGCGCCTGCGCAGCATGCGCGCCCAGGCCCTGGCCAAACTCGATGCCGCGCCCAACGCCGACTTCCGCGTCGCGACCATCCACGGCGCCTACGACTACCTGCTGCGCGACTTCGGCCTGGAAGTCACCGCCGTGGTGGAACCTGCCCACGGCATCGAGCCCAGTCCCAGCCAGTTGAAGAAGACCATCGACCAGTTGAAGAACCTCGACGTGAAGGTGATCTTCTCGGAAATGGACTTCCCGTCCACCTACGTGGAAACCATCCAGCGTGAGTCCGGCGTCAAGCTCTATTCCCTGACGCACATCTCGTATGGCGACTACAGCGCCGACAAATACGAGCAGGAGATGACCCGCAACCTCGACACCGTGGTCAAGGCCATCCAGGAAGCCGGGGCATGACATCGGAGCGAAAGGACTCGGCCGGCCCAGGCATAGACTTCGACAGCATTGGCCTCACCCTTGGCGGCACGCGCATTCTCGAACAGGTGACCTTCAAGGTGCAGCCCGGCCATGCGCACGCCCTGGTCGGCCCCAATGGCGGCGGCAAGAGCTCCCTGGTCAAGACGCTGCTGGGGCAAATGCCCCACAGCGGCAAACTGAGCCTCGACTGGTCGGGCGAGCCGGGCACCATCGGCTACGTCCCGCAGGCCCTGGAGTTCGACCGTGGCCTGCCGATGACCGTCGATGACTTCATGGCCTGCATGTGCCAGAAACGCCCGGCGTTCCTCGGCCTGTCCCGCCACCACACCCAGTCCATCGAACAGGCGCTGGTGCGCGTCGGCATGCAGGACAAGCGCAAGCGCCGCATGGGTGCGCTCTCCGGCGGTGAGCGCCAGCGCGTCCTGCTGGCACAGGGCCTGATCCCGGCCCCGCAACTGCTGATCCTCGATGAACCGATGTCGGCGCTGGACGAGGCCGGCATACAGGTCTTCGAACGCCTGATCGGCGATTGGCGTGCCGACGGCATCACCATCCTCTGGATCGAGCACGACCTGGAGGCCGTCGGCCGCCTGGCCGACCGGGTGACCGGCCTGAACCGGCGCGTCCTCTTCGATGCGCCACCTGCCCAGGCACTGACGCCGGAGCGCCTGCTCGGGCTGTTCTCGACCCAGCCTCGCGTCACCGGGAGCACACCGGCATGAGCTTCGACTATGAACACTTCCGCCTGCTGATCCAGGGCTGGGCGACGGCGGGCTACCTGCCTCAGGCACTGGCCTACGGCTTCGTCGTCAACGCACTGCTGGCCGGCCTGATGATCGGCCCGGTGCTTGGCGGGCTGGGCACGCTGGTGGTGGTCAAGCGCTTCGCGTTCTTCTCCGAAGCGGTGGGCCATGCGGCCCTGACCGGCGTCGCCATCGGCATCCTGCTCGGCGAGCCCTACACCAGCCCCTATGGCAGCCTGTTCGCCTACTGCCTGCTGTTCGGCATCCTGCTCAACTACCTGCGCAACCGCACCGGGCTGGCGCCGGACACGCTGATCGGCGTCTTCCTCTCGGTCTCGCTGGCACTCGGTGCCAGTCTGCTGCTGGTGCTGGCGGGCAAGATCAACGTGCACATTCTGGAAAACGTGCTGTTCGGCTCCGTACTGACGGTCAACGCCACCGACCTGCTGGTACTGGCCGTGGTCGGCAGCCTGGTGCTGGCCCTCGCGCTGCCCCTGTACAACCGCATCATGCTGGCCAGCTTCAATCCGCAACTGGCGACCGTGCGCGGCGTGGCGGTGAAGACGCTGGACTACCTGTTCGTGATCCTGGTCACCCTTATCACGGTCGCCGCAGTCAAGGTCATCGGCGCCATCCTGGTCGGCGCACTGCTGGTGATCCCGGCGGCAGCGGCACGCCTGCTCAGCCAGTCGCTCAAGGGCTTCTTCTGGCTGTCGGTACTCATCGCGACCCTGAGTACGCTGGCCGGCATCCTGCTGCCCATCACCCTCGACCTGCCCGTACCTTCCGGCGCCGCGATCATCCTGGTCGCCGGTATCGCCTTCGCGCTGGCCGCCATTGCCCGCGGCATCCTCCCAAGCTTGAAAGGAAACCTTGGATGAACCTGAAACTTCACCACCTCGGCCTCGCACTGATCCTGGCCAGCCTGCCTATGCACACGTTGCAGGCTGCCAGCGCCCCGGCCAGCACCGAGAAGGTCCGTGTACTCGCCGCCCTGCCGATCACCCACGGGCTGGCCGAACAATTGCTGGCCGGCAGCCAGGTCGAGTTGCAGCGCGCCGCGCCGGCCAATATCCCCGGCCCACGGCAGATTTCCTACTTCGGCGGACGCGGCGCGGCCAGCCTGGACAAGCTCGCCCGGCAGGCCGATGCGGTGATCGCCCTGCGCTCGATCTGGGCGGAAGACCCGCTCTACCCGATGGCCCGCCGCAGCAATATCCGCGTCGTGGAAATCGACGCGGCCCGCCCCGTCGATGGCGCACTGCCCGGTATCGCCACCCAGCAGGCCGGTTCGGATGACGAACTGAGCGGCCAACCCTGGCTGTCGATCAGCAACATGGGCCGCATGGCCGATGTGATCGCCGCTGATCTGGTACGCCTGGCACCCGCGGACGCACAACGCATCGAAAGCAACCTCGCCACCCTCAAGCAACGCCTGCTGAAACTCAATGCCGGCAGCGAACAGGCCCTGGCCAAGGTCGACAACGTCACCGTGGGCAGCCTGTCGGAACGACTGGACTACCTGCTGACCGGCCTCAACCTCGACCTGCTGCCGCTGGAAATCCCCGAGGCCCGCCAGTGGCCGAGCGATGCCCTGCAAGCGCTGAGCACGACCCTCGAGGAAAACGACGTGGCCCTGGTCCTGCACCATACCCAGCCGCCGAAGGAAGTCGTCGACGCCATCAAGGCGGGCGGCAGCCAATTGCTGGTGATCGACGAACAGAATCAGGACCCGGTCGCGGCCCTGGAGCGGGATGTGCAGTTGATCGTCAAGGCTCTGCAATAACGAGCACGCCCCATGTGCCGGTGCACATGCGGTACCGGCACCTTCAGTGATTGACGGTAAAGGCCAGCATCGCGGAGAGCTGGCACAGCGGACGGCCACTCTGCTCGTGCAACCGATTGAAGGCGGCTTGCAGGGTGGCCTGGTCGCGCTGGCTGGTCGGCGCCTTGTCCAGCACGCCCTGGGCCTTGAGCGCAGCGACCACGTCATCCGAAGGTACGAAGGTATCCTTGCCGGCCATGCGCAGGAAGCGCGGCGCTGACAACCCGCCCAACTGGTTGCCATGGCGTGACAGGTAGCGCCACAGCCCGACGATATCCTCTCCCGGCCAGTCTGCCAGCAGATTGCCGAAGCGCCCCTTCTCCCTGACGACATCCAGCACCATCTGGGCATTGCGCGGCACGCTGGCGAGCTTGCCCAGGTGCCGGATCAGGCGCGTGTCCTGCATCAGGCGCTCCAGATGCTCGGCGCCCATCAGCACGACCTTCTGTGGATCGAAGCCATGGAAGACCTCCTCGAACGCCGGCCATTTGGCATCCACCACACTGTGCTTCAATCCGGCACGGAAGACGCGCAGCGCGATCAGCGACAGGTAGCGGTCGTCCGGCACTGCACGCAAATGCTCGGCGCTCGCCGGCACAGGCAGCCGCGACTCCAGTTCGGCACTGGAGCCGAAGCGATTCAGGCAGTATTCGTGAAGCCAGCGATAATCGTGCATTACTCCCTCCAGACGGCGCCAGTGAGCCTTCGTTTCAAGCGTGTGGCGGCTACAGACTCATCACATCGACGAAGCGCGGCGTGGCGTTATCGTCGATACGCAGGCTGCGGAAGTCGAACAGGTTGCGGTCGGCTAGTTGCGAGGGCACCACGTTCTGCAAGGCGCGGAACATGATTTCGGTCCGCCCCGGCGACTTGCGCTCCCACTCCTGCAGCATCTCCTTGACCACCTGGCGCTGCAGGTTCTCCTGCGAGCCGCACAGGTTGCACGGGATGATGGGGAACTCACGGATGCGTGAATAAGCCTCGATATCCGCCTCGTTGCAGTAGGCCAGCGGACGGATCACCACGTTGCGACCGTCGTCGGACAGCAGCTTGGGCGGCATCGCCTTGAGGGTGCCGCCATAGAACATATTGAGGAAGAAGGTTTCCAGGATGTCGTCGCGGTGATGCCCGAGGGCCATCTTGGTCGCGCCGATCTCGTCGGCGAAGGTGTAGAGCGTACCCCGGCGCAGGCGCGAACACAGCGAGCAGGTGGTCTTGCCCTCGGGGATCTTCTCCTTGACCACCGAGTAGGTGTCCTTCTCGATGATGTGGTACTCGATACCCAGGCCCTTGAGGTATTCAGGCAGCACATGCTCGGGAAAACCCGGCTGCTTCTGGTCCATGTTGACCGCCACCACCTCGAAGCGGATCGGCGCGACCTTCTGCAGGTACAGCAGCACGTCGAGCATGGTGTAGCTGTCCTTGCCGCCAGACAGGCAGACCATCACCTTGTCGCCCTCCTCGATCATGTTGAAATCGGTGACGGCCTCTCCCGCGAGGCGGCGCAGGCGTTTTTGCAGTTTGTTCTGGTTGACCGAGAGGCTGCCCATGTCGAGGAATCCGGATAATTGCCAAAGCCGCGCATTTTACGCGCAAAGCGCGGGCAGCAGGCAGAGCAATCGCATGATGCTTTTCTACCCTCTCCCCGGCCCTCTCCCGCAGGCGGGAGAGGGGGAAAAGCGCGGTCTTCGCAATATCAGGCAACAGCTTTGCAGCCGTCTGCCGCGCCCTTCCTGGCGAACTCAACGTGCGCGCCTAGACTCTGAACTAAAGTCGTAAACAAGTTGAACCAACGTATCGAGCCCCGCGCTTCACCACAGAGGAGAGACTGACATGATCAATCACGTATGGGGTCTGTTCGCACATCCGGGCCAGGCATGGCGTGACATCAGCAACGAAAGGCAGACCGTCAGCCGTCTGTACCTCAGCCATATCCTGCTGCTCGCCGCCATTCCTCCCCTCTCCGCCTACATCGGCACCACACAACTCGGCTGGAGCATCGCCGGTGGCGATCCGGTGCGGCTGACCCAGGCCAGCGCCCTGCCATTGGCCTTGCTGTCCTACCTGACCATGCTGATCGGCATCGCCGTGATGGGTCGCTTCATCCACTGGATGGCGCGCACCTACAGTGCCAGTCCGTCCCTGGGCCAATGCATCGTCTTCGCCGGCTACACCGCGACGCCGCTGTTCATCGGTGGCCTGGCGGCGCTCTACCCACACCTGTGGCTGGGCCTGCTGGCGGGCACGGCGGCAGTCAGCTACACCGCTTACCTGCTGTATGTCGGGCTGCCGACCTTCATGGGTATTCCCCGCGACGAAGGCTTCCTGTTCTCCAGCTCGGTACTGGCGGCGGGGCTGGTGGTGCTGGTCAGCATCATTGCCGCCTCGGTCATCATCTGGAGCCTGGGCGTAGGCCCGGTCTACACCAGTTGATCCTCTTGCCGAAGCCAGGCCTTCCTGGCTTAGAACCTGCTCACGATCTCGCGAGCTAGAGGACTGCAAGGCAAAAACAGGCGAGAAACGTAGCGTAGCGGAGTAACAGCCGCAGGCTGGCCCACAAGGTGAGCAAAGCGAATCAAGCGGAGTTTACGAGTTGTAAATGAGCATTCCGAGCCTGTTTTTAACGCAGCAGGACCGACGCGTAGCAGATCGTGAACAGGTTCTTCGGCTTTTCCTCCATAGCCTGACAGTGGCTGGCATAATCGCCCCTCAGTCGGAGGGAAACATGCCGGAACAGATTCAAGCCCGCGTCGAGAGCTGCTACAAGCTGGCGGAAGACTTCTTCGCAAGGTGCTTCACCCGCCCGGAGGTGAGCCTCAAGCTGCGTGGACAAAAAGCGGGAGTCGCTCACCTGCATGACAACCTGCTGCGCTTCAACCGGCAGTTGTACCTGGAAAACAGTGAGCACTTTCTCCGGCAGACCGTGCCCCACGAGGTCGCCCACCTGATCGCCCATCAACTGTTCGGTCCTGGCATCAAGCCCCACGGCGAGGAGTGGCAGCAGATCATGCTGGGTGTCTACGAACTGCCGCCAGACCGCTGCCACTCCTATGCTGTCAAGCGCACTCCGGCGACCTGCTACATCTATAACTGCAACTGCCCCTCACGGGACTTCGCCTTCACCGCGCAACGCCACGCCCTGGTGGCGAAGGGACGGCGCTACCTGTGCCGCACCTGCAAGGCGCAATTGCTGTTCAGCGGGCTACAGCGCCTGGAGTAAGGCATCACTCCCTGGACTTCTTGTCGATACGCTCCAGGCGATAGATGTTGCCAATCAGGCAGTGTTCGGGAAAACCGCTGCCATCGCTGGAGACGATGCGGTCCAACCGGCTCAGCGCGCCGACCGTGGTGCTGTAGCCGATCCGATTGCTGAACGCCAGATTGCGGCAAGGACTGGAGAACTCGATCAGGTAGGCACCACGCGGTCCACCCCCCAGAATCAGGTGCGACTTGTCCAGGTACTGCCAGCCGTCGATGTCATAACGCTGGATCGAGTCGAGCACCTTGCCCTGCCGGTAGTCCAGCCTGGCCAGTCGCTCCTCCAGCGGCAACGACTCATCGCGAATCACCGACGTACCGCATGCGCCCAGCAGCGCGAACAATGCAAAGAACACTACCGATCCCGGACCACGCATCTTCAACCTCCCGTGGCGAACCAGATGCCGCCGCTAGACTGTTTACATCGAGGGTTAAATTCAAAAAAGCATAAAAATATGAAAAAACAATTCTTTTAAAGAATAAGCAATCTGAGCAGACTGCACACACCGATACATGCACGGGGGTTATATCCATTCCCCATATCGGCTAGGGTCCGATCCGCTCAATCATCAAGGAAAGCCAATACCATGCTCAAGAAACTCCTTCTGGCATCCGCCGTTGCCACTGCCTTGTTCAGCAGCGCTGCCACGCTTGCAGCGGAAAAGCCGATCCTGAATGCCTCGTATGACATCGCCCGCGAGCTTTTCGCCGAGATCAACCCGAAATTCGTCGCCCACTGGAAAGCACAGACCGGCAAGGAACAGAAGATCGACCAGTCGTTCGCCGGCACCTCGCGCCAGGCCCAGGACATCATCCAGGGCAAGAAGGTCGACACCGTGACCTTCAACCAGGTCACCGACGTGGACATCCTCGCCAAGCGTGGCCTGGTGCGCGCCGACTGGGCCAAGCAGTTCGACAACAACAGCTCGCCCTACTACAGCACCACCGCCTTCCTGGTGCGCAAAGGCAATCCCAAGGGCATCAAGAACTGGGACGACCTGGCCCGTTCGGACGTGAAGCTAGTCTTCCCCAACCCGAAAACCTCCGGCAACGCCCGCTACAGCTACCTGGGCGCCTGGCTCTACGCCAACGAAGCCTTCAAGGGTGACGAAGGCAAGATCAAGGAATTCGTCGGCAAGGTCCTGCACAACGTCGAGAACTTCCCCACCGGCGGCCGTGGCGCCACCGTGGCCTTCGCCCAGAACGGCCAGGGCGACGTGCTGCTGACCTTCGAATCGGAAGTGGTCAACATCGCCAACGGCGAGGAATTCAAGTCTGGCGAGTTCGAAGTCGTGGTGCCGCCGGTCAGCGTACTGGCCGAGTTCCCGGTCGCCGTGGTGGACAAGGTGGTCGACGAGAAAGGCACCCGAGAAGTGGCGACCGAATACCTGAAGTTCCAGTACAGCAAGGACATCCAGCAACTGCTGACGACCTACAACTACCGTGTGCACCACCCGGAAGTGGTCGCGGCGACCAAGGCGCAGTTCCCCGCGATCCGCCTGATCAACCCGACCGAAGTGCTGGGTAGCTGGGACGATATCACTGCCAAGCATTTCGACGGCAATGGTATCCTTGACCAGTTGCTGGCCAGCGGCCGCTGATCCGGCAGAAAAACCTTAGGGTCTGTTGACGTTTCGACGCAAGCCGCGTTGTCGCGAGAAATAGCCCCCGATTAGGCGCAGGACTTGGCAATGGTCACTCCCTTGCCAAGTCCTGCAACGACAGCGGGGGCTATTTCTCGCACAACCCGAAGGGCCGAGCCTGTTTTTACACGAGGCTGCTTTACTCGATGGCTCATTTGGCCCACCAAACTTCGCATCTCGCGCCTTGCCTCGTGTAAAAACAGGCGCCGGCGCGGTCGCGGCGAAACGTCAACAGACCCTAAACTGCCGCCTCGCGCGGCGGTCTGCGTTTTCAAGGACTGGCGTGTGAGCAAAACCCCTTCTTTCTTCCTGCAGAACCCGCTTCTGCCGGGATTCGGCCTGAGCTTCGGCTTCAGTGTCTTCTACCTGTCGCTGGTGATCCTGTTCCCGCTGTCGGCGTTGTTGCTGTATGTCAGCGACATGAGCTGGGCGCAATACTGGCAGGCCATCAGCGACCCTCGGGTGGTGCAGAGCTACAAGGTGACGGTCAGCGGCGCCTTCTACTCCACCATCGCCGCCGTGCTGATCGGCCTGTTGATCGCCTGGATCATCAGCCGCTATGACTTCCCCGGCCGCCGCCTGGTGGACGCACTGGTGGACCTGCCGTTCGCCCTGCCCACCTCGGTCGCCGGCCTGACCCTGGCGACCCTGCTGGTGCCCGGCGGCTGGCTCGGCCAGTGGTTCGACGGGCTGGGCATCAAGATCGCCTACGCCTACCCCGGCATCCTCATCGCCATGGTCTTCACCAGCCTGCCATTCGTGGTGCGCACCGTGCAGCCAGTGCTGGAAAGCCTGGGCAGCGAATACGAAGAAGCGGCCAGCACCCTGGGCGCCAACAAGTTGCAGACGTTCTTCTACGTGGTGCTGCCGAGCCTGGCGCCAGCGCTGATCACCGGCGCGTCGCAATCCTTCATCCGCAGCCTGGGCGAGTTCGGCGCGGTGATCATGATCGCCGGCAATATCCCGTTCAAGACCGAAGTCTCGTCCCTGATGATTTTCGTCCGCCTGCAGGAGTTCAACTACCCGGCGGCGGCAGCTATCGCATCGGTGATCCTGCTGGCCTCGTTGTTCATGCTCTTCAGCCTGCAAGTGTTGCAGGGACGTATCTTCAAATGGCAGCGGCAAGGCAAATGAAAAAACCCGACTCCTGGCACCAGTGGTTGCTGATCACCCTCGGCCTCGGCCTGGTCGCGCTGCTGCTGGTGACCCCGCTGGCACTGATCTTCAGCAAGGCCCTCAGCGGCGGCTGGGCGCTGCTGGCGGACAACCTCGCGCAGGACTACATGCTGCACGCCATCGGCCTGACCCTGCTGGTGGCGGCGCTGACCGTGCCGCTCAACCTGGTGTTCGGTATCCTGCTGGCCTGGTGCGTGACCCACTACGACTTTCGCGGACGCAAGCTGCTGACCACCCTGGTGGACATTCCCTACGCCGTGTCGCCAGTGGTCGCCGGCCTCTGCTACCTGGTCGTGTACGGGCTGGAAAGCGCCATCGGACGCTGGTTCTACGATAACGGCATGCAACTGATGTTCGCCTGGCCGGGCATCGTCATGGTCACCGTATTCGTCACCGCGCCTTACGTGGCGCGCATCCTGATCCCGGTCATGCAATCCCAGGGCGACGCCGAGGAAGTCTCGGCGCTGTGCCTGGGCGCCAACGGCTGGCAGATCTTCCGCCACGTCACCCTGCCCAATATCAAGTGGGCGCTGCTGTATGGCGTGGTGGTGAGCAATGCACGGGCGGTCGGCGAGTTCGGCGCGGTGTCGGTGGTGTCCGGCACCATCCTCAACCAGACCCTGACCCTGCCGCTGCTGGTGGACCAGTTGAACAACGACTACAAGCCTGCCGCCGCCTTCACCGCCGCCGCGCTGCTGGCCTGCATGGCGCTGTTCACGCTGCTGCTGAAGACCTGGATGGAATGGCGCCAGCGCGTCAACATGAGTCGCGCCGAGGGCTGATCCCTCCGCGCGCGCTGCACGAACCCCTCGGAATTCCCATGACTATCGCCCGCCTGCGTACCGATGCACTGGCCGGACTCACCACGTCCTTCGCCCTGGTGCCCGAGTGCATCGCCTTCGCCCTGGTCGCCCAGGTCAACCCGCTGATGGGGCTGTATGGGGCGATCATCATCTGCACCCTGACCGCGCTGTTCGGCGGCCGTCCCGGAATGGTGTCAGGCGCGGCCGGCTCGATGGCGGTGGTGATCGTCGCCCTCGTCGTACAGCACGGCGCACAGTACCTGCTGGCCACGGTGCTGCTCGGCGGCGCGCTGATGCTGCTGTTCGGCGCGCTGCGCCTGGGCAAGCTGGTGCGCATGGTGCCGCACCCGGTGATGCTCGGGTTCGTCAACGGCCTGGCCATCGTCATCGCGTTGTCGCAGCTGGAGCACTTCAAGGCGCAACATCACTGGCTCGACGGCACGGCCTTGCAGACCATGCTGGCCCTGGTGGCGCTGACCATGGCCATCGTCTACCTGCTGCCCCGGCTGACCCGTGCCATTCCCTCCGCCCTGGCCGCCATCGTCAGTGTCGGCCTGCTGACCTACGCCCTCGACCTGCCGACGCGCACCCTCGGCGACATGGCGCAGATCGCCGGCGGCCTGCCACGCCCGCAACTGCCGGACATTCCCTGGAACCTGCAGACCCTGGCCATCATCGCCCCCTACGCCACGCTGATGGCACTGGTCGGGCTGCTGGAAACCCTGCTGACCCTCAACCTCACCGACGAAATCACCGAAAGCCGTGGCCACCCCAACCGCGAGTGCCTGGCCCTCGGCGCCGCCAACATCACCTCGGGGCTGTTCGGAGGCATGGGGGGCTGCGCGATGATCGGCCAGACCATGATCAACCTGGAGTCAGGCGGACGCGGGCGGCTTTCGGGCGCTGTCGCCGGCCTGATGATCCTTGCCTTCGTGCTGTTTCTGTCGCCACTGATCGAGGCCATACCACTGGCGGCGCTGGTCGGCGTGATGCTCGTGGTGGCCCAGCGCACCTTCGCCTGGGCCTCGCTGAATGCCCTGCGCAAGGTGCCGGCCCAGGATGGCCTGGTGATCATCGCCGTCACCCTGATCACCGTTTTCACCGACCTGGCCACCGCCGTGCTCTGCGGCATCGTCATCGCGGCGCTCAACTTCGCCTGGCAGCAGGCCCGCGACCTCTATGCCGACGCCCATCAGGAGGCCGATGGCTGCAAGGTCTACACGGTGCACGGCACGCTGTTCTTCGCCTCGACCACCCAGTTCCTCAGCCTGTTCGACAGCCATGCCGACCCGCAACAGGTCACGCTGGACTGCCGCCACCTGAGCTTCGTCGATTATTCGGCCATCGCCGCCTTGAAGACCCTGCGCGAGCGCTATGCCAAGGCGGGCAAGCAACTGCGAGTCATCCACCTCTCGGAGCGCTGCCGCCAGTTGCTGCGCCGTGCAGGCGTCAAGGCCGGGGAGTCGTAGGGTGCGCCATGCGCACCAAGCTCGCACGAGGCGCCTTACATCCCCTTGAGCGCTTCCAGCCATTCGCCTTCGAGCCGATTCTGCTCCGGCTCCAGCCCAAGGCGCAGCATGTGCTCAAGGTGGCGGTCGATCTCGTGCACCATGTTGTCCAGGCCATTGGGGTTGCCGTCCAGGCTGCACATCTGGATCACCCCGAGGTGGTAGAAACGCAGCAGTTTCATCGCCGAGGGATCATCCGCGGCCACCGCCTGCCGGACAAGGTGCATCCGGTTGGTGACGCGCATCAGGCTGCGCTTGAGGCGCCAGCCATACACGGCGGGCGCCATCCACGGACGCGGCCAGAATACGAAGCGGATCAACAGGATGCTCGCCAGTAGCCCGACCAGCACGCCAGCCACATTCAAGCGGAAGTTATCGCCCTCCGGCGTACCGAACAGTTGCACCGCCAGGGTCGACAAACCCAGCCCCAGGGCAGCGAAGATGACAACCACCAGCAAGGTGATGCGGCGTGTCTGTTGCCGGTAGCGCTGTGGCTCCATCGGCTGGATTTCGAAAAGCGTCACGGCAGTTGTCTCCTCGCAGACGATCAGTACGGTTCAGGCCGGCACAGGCCGGGAATGCGTCCAGGCGCACAGCGCCAGGGCGGCCACCCACAGCACCTGTGCGCCATAGTTGAGCCGCTGGTACAACCCGAAGCCCTCTCCGGCCTCGACGGCCTGAGCCATCAGCGGCATGGTCAGCACCGCCAGCATCACCGCCGCCACCGACAGCAGGCTCAACACCCGGCTGCCGAGCAGTTTCTGCGCCAGGAAGATCCAGATGAAACTCGCCAGCAGCAGGCTCAGGAACATCACGAAACCGGCCAGGTTGTGCAGGTTCTGGCTGCTCGACGGCTGCTCCAGCGAGCACCCGACATCACATGCGTAATAGCCCGTGGCCAAGCTGGCCAGCCCGTGCAGCATGACGAGCACGGCCGTCGTACGCGCCAGGAGATTGCCGAACTGCAACCACAGCGCCACGCCGAAGAGGACGAACAACACGCCGAGGGGGTAGTTGTTGATCAGCGGAGAAAAGCCATGGGTGGGCGCGCCCAACGCACCCAGTTCGCTCATGGCCTGGTTCACATGGCTGTAACCGGGGTACAGCGCACCGGCCAGCATGACCCCGAGCGCCAGCCAGAATGGAATCAGAATCCCCGCGATAAAACCGTATCTGCGCATGCATCCCCCTCGTTATCGTTCATGCATCGAATGGCCACCTGGCCTGTCACGCCTCGACGCTTGCCCATTGTTTGCTCAGGCGTTTCTCGGATACCGGCATCTTCGTGCCCAATTGCTGCGCGAACAGCGAGACACGGTACTCCTCCAGCATCCAGCGGTACTGATACAGCTCAGCATCGCGTCGACCTTCCTTCGCCTGTTTTTCCAGGCGCGTCTGGTATTGCTGCCAGCAGGCGCTCAACTCACCTGCCCAGACACGGTCCCGCTGCACCTGCGAACCGACCTTTTCCAGGCGTTGCTCGATGGCCTTGAGGTAGCGCGGAAACTCCTTCAGCCACTCGATCGGCGTATCGCGCACAAAGCCCGGATAGACCAGGTTCGCCAGTTGCTGCTTGATATCGTTCAACGCCACCGCCTGGGCCAGGTCGATGCGGCCCTTGAAGTGCTTCTGCAGGCCATGCCACAGCTTGAGCGTCTCCAGCACCAGTCGTGCCAGTTGCCCGGCCTGCTCACTCCAGTCACCACGCCGGCGTTCGGCGATGGCGGCCAGTGCACCACCGTCGCGGGGCAGTTCATCAAGGTCGCTGAGGATACAAGTGTCCAGGCTGGCCAGCAGGATGTCCTCGACCAGCGCCTCCACCCGACCCAGTTCGCGATGGAGCAGGCCAAGCTCGGTCAATCCGGGCAGCCGGCTGCGCAGGTACTTGGCCGGCTCGGCCAGTTGCTGCAACAGCAGGCGCTGCAAGGCACGGCGGTGCTGGTAATCAGCCTCGGCACGGGTCGGGAAGCGTCCCTGATGGACCTCGCCCTTCTCTTCCACCAGAGCCGGATAGACCGTCATCGACAGCCCAGCGACCTTGTGTTGCGCCTGCTGCTGCACAGGCGCGAAGGCCTCGGCCTGCACCCGCTCCTCGCTGGTGCGCTTGCCGGGCGTGGCCAACGCAATGCGGCCATCGGCGGCGAAACGCGCCGTCAGCTCGGACAGTTCGCGTCCCTCTCCCAAGCCTTTGCCGTCACCGTCGACCACCTCGATATTCATCCGCAGGTGGCTGTCGAGCTGCCGCTCGGCCTCCTGCCAGGCGTCATCCGGCACCCGCGCCCCGGTCATGCGCAACAGCTCCTGGCCCAATGCCTGGGTCAGCGAACCATTGCCGAAGCTCACCCGCTCCAGGGCCGCCTGGACGAAATCCGGCACCGGCACGAAATTCTTGCGCAAAGCCTTGGGCAGGTTGCGCACCAATGCCACGCACTTGGCCTCCAGCAAACCCGGCACCAGCCAGGCCAGGCGCTCGGCGGGCAACTGCGGCAACAGCGGTGCCGGTACACGAATCGTCACCCCGTCGCGCGGGTGGTTCGGCTCGAAGTGATAGCTCAGCGGCAGTTGCAGTTCACCGAGCTGCAACTGGTCAGGATACTGCGCCGCCGTCACTTCCCTGGCGTCGCGGGCCAATACATCAGCCTCGGTCATCATCAGCAACTGCGGGTTGTGGGCGCTTTCACGCTTGTACCAGCTCTCGAAACGGGCGACCTGGCAAATGTCGTCCGGCAGGCGCGCCGCGTAGTAGGCGTAGAGGGTTTCCTCGTCGGCGAGGATGTCGCGGCGGCGGGCCTTGGCTTCCAGTTCGTCAAGACGCTCCAGCAGGGCACGGTTGGCGCTCAGCGCCTTGGCCTGGCTGCGCATCTCGCCACGCACCAGTCCTTCGCGGATGAACAGTTCGCGGGAGACCACCGGGTCGACCGCACCGTAGTGCACCGGACGCCGACCGACGATGATCAGGCCGTAGAGGGTGATCTGTTCGTAGGCCACCACCTGGCCGCGCTTCTTCTCCCAGTGCGGCTCGAAGTGGTTTTTCTTGATCAGGTGGCCGGCCAGCGGCTCGATCCATTCCGGTTCGATACGGGCGACGATGCGCGCGAACAGCTGGGTGGTCTCCACCAGTTCCGCCGCCATGATCCACTGAGGCTTCTTGCGCCCGAGCACACTGGACGGATGCACACGGAAGCGTCGCTGGCGAGCGCCGAGGTAGTCACCCTCCTCGGTCTTCTGGCCGATCTGACTGAGCAACCCGGAGAGAATCGCCTGGTGCACGGCGGCATAGCTGCGCGCACGCTGCGCCGCTTCGCCGGCCTCGGCCTGCTGGCGGGCAATGGCGTTGACCCTGGTGTCTTTGCTGTCCTGGGTCGGTTGACGGGCTGCATGGGTATCACTGCGCTCAACCCGTCCTACCGACGGCGCGGCGCCTTGGCGCTGCCCATCGCGCGCGGGGGCACCGCCCAACCTCAACTCACGGGCGATCAGCACCAGTTGCCGGTGTGCATCGCGCCATTCGCGCAGGCGCAGGTAGTTGAGGAAGTTCTTGCGGCACCAACTGCGCAGAGCGTTGCTGCCGAGTACCTGGCGCTGCTCTTCGAAGCCACGCCAGATATTGATCAGCGCGGCGAAATCGGAGTCCGGATCCTTCCACTGCGCATGGGCCTGGTCGGCGGCCTGCTGGCGCTCCAGCGGCCGCTCGCGCACGTCCTGCACGGACAGCGCACTGGCGATGATCAGCAACTCGTCCAGGCTGCCCAGGCGCACGCCTTCCAGCAGCATGCGACCCAACCGAGGGTCGATCGGCAGGCGCGCCAGTTGTCGGCCAAGGGCGGTCAGTTCGCCCTCGCGGGTGACCGCCGAGAGCTCCTGCAACAGGTTGAAGCCATCGCTGATGGCGCGACCATCCGGCGGCTCGATAAAGGGGAAATCCTCGATGCGGCCCAGGCGCAGGTGCAACATCTGCAGGATCACCGCCGCCAGGTTGGTGCGCAGGATCTCAGGATCGGTGAACGCCGGACGTCCGAGGAAATCCTCCTCGCTGTAGAGGCGGATGCAGATACCCGGCTCTACCCGCCCGCAGCGGCCCTTGCGCTGGTTGGCGCTGGCCTGGGCAATCGCCTCAACCGGCAGGCGCTGCACCTTGGCGCGGTAGCTGTAGCGACTGATGCGCGCCGTGCCGCTGTCGATCACATAGCGAATGCCCGGCACCGTCAGCGAGGTCTCGGCGACGTTGGTCGCCAGCACGATCTTGCGCGCCGGCAGCGGCTTGAAGATCTTTTGCTGCTCCGCCGGGGTCAGCCGCGCATACAGCGGCAGCACCTCGGTAAAGCGCAGGTTGGCCTTGCGCAGCACCTCGGCGGCATCACGAATCTCGCGCTCGCCGGGCAGGAACACCAGCACGTCCCCCGGGCGCTGGCCGACGCTGCGCTCGTGGGCGGCGATCTCCTCCAGCGCGGCGAGGATGCCCTGGTCCACGGTCAGGTCGTCCTCGACGCGGTTGCCCTCCTCGTCCACTTCCTGCGACAGCGGGCGATACCAGGTGTCCACCGGGTAGGTACGGCCGGACACCTCGATGATCGGCGCATCGCCGAAATGCCGGCTGAAACGCTCGAGGTCGATGGTCGCCGAGGTGATGATCAGCTTGAGGTCCGGGCGGCGCGGCAGCAGGGTTTTCAGGTAGCCGAGCAGGAAGTCGATGTTCAGGCTGCGCTCGTGGGCTTCGTCGACGATGATCGTGTCGTAGCGTTCCAGATAGCGGTCATGCTGGGTCTCGGCGAGCAGGATGCCGTCGGTCATCAGCTTGACCAGGGTGCTGTCCTTGCTCTGGTCCTCGAAACGCACCTGATAGCCCACCAGCTCGCCCAGTGGCGTACCGATTTCCTCGGCCACACGGGTTGCCACGCTGCGCGCCGCCAGGCGGCGCGGCTGGGTATGGCCGATCAGCCCATGCACGCCGCGCCCGAGTTCCAGGCAGATCTTCGGCAACTGGGTGGTCTTGCCCGAGCC
The DNA here is from genome assembly GCF_013395055.1 of Pseudomonas sp. ABC1. Classification (NCBI taxonomy): domain Bacteria; kingdom Pseudomonadati; phylum Pseudomonadota; class Gammaproteobacteria; order Pseudomonadales; family Pseudomonadaceae; genus Pseudomonas; species Pseudomonas sp. ABC1. The sequence goes on along the minus strand of NZ_CP058349.1, from coordinate 3,518,559 downwards.
GGTTTCCCCGGCGATCACCAGCACCTGATGCTCACGAAGTGCAGCCTTGATCTCTTCACGCTTGGCAGCGATCGGCAGGCTGTCGTCGTAACGCATCGGCGGCACACTCTGGCGCCGCGCCTCGACCTTGGCCCGCGAGCGCTCGAAGCGCTCCAGCCACTGCGCCAGACGCACCGGGTCCGGCTTCTTGCGCAGTTCCAGCAACTGGCGGCGCAGGCGATGACGGTCGCCGCTCGACACCTGGAGCAGGTTGTTCAGCAGGCTGTCGATCTGAGTGTCGAGCGGGGCCTCGTTGGCGGGTGTGGCTTCAGTCATGGTGATCCGCGGGGAAATACACAATCAACAGGTTGCCGCATTCCGCTTTCCCCCTCTCCCCTCGGGGAGAGGGTCAGGGGAGAGGGGCCATACGGCGAAATAAGCGATACGTCAGGCGCGGGCGGCGATGATCAGCGCCTTCATCTCGCGCACCGCCTGGGAGAAACCGACGAACAGCGCATGGGCGACGATGGCGTGGCCGATGTTCAGTTCGTTGATGCCCTCCAGTGCGGCGATGGCCTGGGTGTTGTGGTAATGCAGGCCATGACCGGCATTGACCACCAGCCCCAGTTCACGCCCCAGTGCCACGCCCTGGCGAATCCGCTCCAGTTCAGCGGCCTGTGCCTGCGGCGTTTCGGCGTCGGCGTAGCGCCCGGTGTGCAGTTCGATGGCCGGAGCGCCCAGGCGCCGCGCCGCTTCGATCTGCGCCGGTTCGGGGTCGATGAACAGCGAGACTTCGCAGTCCAGCCGCGCCAGGCGCTCGATCGCCGCAGCCACGCGTGTCTCCTGCGCCAGCACATCCAGGCCGCCCTCGGTGGTCAGCTCCTGGCGGGTCTCGGGGACGAAGCAGGCATGTTGCGGGCGAATCTGCTCGGCGAACGCCAGCATCGCCTCGGTGATGCCCATCTCGAAATTCATCCGCGTCTGCAGCACTTCGCGCAGCACCCGCACGTCGCGGTCCTGGATATGCCGGCGGTCTTCGCGCAGGTGCACGGTGATGCCGTCGGCGCCCGCCTGTTCGGCATCCAGCGCGGCCTTGACCGGGTCCGGGTAACGCGTGCCACGCGCCTGGCGCAGGGTGGCGACGTGATCGATATTGACACCGAGCAGGATGGTTCTGGCTTCAGCCACGGGGTGACTCCTTGATAGACATGAACAGTTCGCGGCTGACCAGTGGCCGTCCGCCAAGATGGGGCGCCAGCGCCTGGCGCATCAGGCGCTTGGCCGCGCCCAGGGCGCCCTCGCTGGACCAGTCCGCCTCGGCCATCGAGAGTAACAGAGCGCCCTTGAACAGACCCGGCTGGAACTGGAAAACCGCCTCGAAACCCGCCTCTGGCTGCAAGCGGTAGAAGGTTTCCGCCTCGACGGGTTGGCCGTGGATATCCTGGTCCAGCGCGAAACCGTAGCCCAGCTCGCACAGCAGACGCCACTCGAACGCCCGCAGCAACGGCTCCAGCGGTCGCCGCGCCGCCAACGCCAGCAGGCTGTCACGGTACAGGTCGAACAGCTCGGGGTGGGCATCTTCCGCCGGCAGCAGGCGTGTCAGCAGTTCGTTGAGGTAAAGCCCGCTGAACAGCGTGTCGCCTTCCAGCCAGTGGGCGACACCCGCAGGCTCCATACGGGCGACGTTCTTCAGTTCGTGGCGCCCGCGAAACTCGACCTCCAGGCCAATGAAGGGACGGGCCAGGGTTCCCGCCTTGCCTCGCGCACCGCGCAGGACTGCACGCAAGCGGCCCTGTGGCGTGAGGAAGTCCACCAGCGCGCTACTTTCGCGGTAGGGCCGGCTATGCAGGACGAAGGCAGGGACGAGCGCTGTGTTCATTGAGCCGCCTGGAATGCCGCCCTACGCCATGCGGGCGGGTATACCGATGGAAAACCGCACGATCCGATACCGCTGCTGGGTCCCCGCTTACTAGCTTTTCTCCCCTCTCCCATTTATGGGAGAAGGGGGCGGGGGAGAGGGTTGTGCGTCTTTTTACCCTCTCCCCAGCCCTCTCCCGCACGCGGGAGAGGGAGCAAAAGCGGGAGCATTCTGCGTCAGTTGTAACCCAGCGAATGCAGTGCGCGTTCGTCGTCGGACCAGCCGCCCTTGACCTTGACCCAGAGGTTGAGCATGACCTTGGAGTCGAACAGCACCTCCATGTCCTTGCGCGCTTCCTGGCCAATGCGCTTGATGCGCTCGCCCTTGTCGCCAATGATGATTTTCTTCTGCCCGTCGCGCTCCACCAAGATCAGCGCATGGATATGCAGCACATGGCCCTGCTGCTTGAAATCCTCGATCTCCACGGTGATCTGGTAAGGCACCTCGGCCCCCAGTTGGCGCATGACCTTTTCCCGAACCAGTTCGGCAGCCAGGAAGCGGCTGCTGCGGTCGGTGATCTGGTCTTCCGGAAAGAAATGCTCGCTCTCCGGCAGGCGCTCGGCCACCAGTTGCTCCAGCACTTCCAGATTCTGCCCGTGCTGGGCAGAAACCGGCACGATCTCGGCCTTGGGCAGTTGCGTGGCCAGCCATTCCAGGTGCGGCAGCAGATCACCCTTCTCGTCGAGGCGATCGACCTTGTTGACTGCCACGATCAGCGGCCCTTCGACGTACTGCACACGCTCAAGCACCAATTGGTCCTCGTCGGTCCAGCGGTTGCGGTCGACCACGAAGATCACCACGTCCACGTCCTTCAGGGCCGAGGACGCCGTGCGGTTCATGTAGCGATTGAGCGCGGTCTCGCCATTCTTGTGCAGCCCTGGAGTGTCGACGTAGACCGCCTGCACATCGCCCTCGGTCTTGATGCCGAGCATGTTGTGCCGCGTGGTCTGCGGCTTGCGCGAGGTGATCGCGAGCTTCTGCCCGAGGATATGGTTGAGCAGCGTCGACTTGCCGACGTTCGGCCGGCCCACGATGGCGACATAGCCACAACGGCTCACGGGTGCATCAGTCATTGGTGTTCTCCACGCCGAGGGCAACCAGTGCGGCTGCCGCGGAAACCTGTTCGGCGATGCGCCGACTGGCGCCCTGCCCCTGTGTCTTATCGTTCAGCAATACCACCTGGCACTCGACGAAGAACGTCCGGCAATGTGGCTCACCCTGGATATCCACCACCTCGTACTTGGGCAACTCGCCACCGCGCGATTGCAGGAACTCTTGCAAACGGGTCTTCGGGTCCTTGTTGGTGTCCACCAGCGTCAGCCCCTGCAACTCGTTGGCCAGCCAGGCCAGCACGCGGTCTCGCGCGGCCTCCATGCCAGCGTCCAGGTAGATGGCGCCGATCAGGGCTTCCAGCGTATCGGCCAGGATCGACTCGCGGCGAAAACCACCGCTCTTCAGCTCACCAGAGCCGAGTCGCAGGTAGTCGCCCAGTTCGAAGCCTCGCGCCAGCACGGCCAGCGTCTCGCCCTTGACCAGCCGGGCACGCAGGCGCGACAACTGCCCTTCGCGCGCTTGCGGGAAGTGCTTGAACAAAGCTTCGCCGGCGACGAAATTGAGAATGGCATCGCCGAGAAACTCCAGCCGCTCATTGTTGCGGCCAGCGTAACTGCGATGGGTCAGGGCCAGGAGCATCAGTTCCTGATCCTTGAAGTGATAGCCGAGCTTGCGCTCGAGACGGCTCAACGAATTGCTCACGGCATCCTTAGGCGATAATTCCGATCAAAACATGCCTCCGGCCGGGATTGCCGGTCGGAGGTCCTCGCGTTTCTCATCACTCGGGTAAAGCGACGACCTGCGACAACGCATCGGGATCAGTGGATCAGCCCGACGCGGGAGAAGGACGGCAGAGTGCTCAACTTGGGCGACTCCCAACTCATCCACACCGCGAACGCCTTACCGACGATATTGTGATCCGGCACCATGCCGGCCATTTCCGGCTCACCGGTCACACTCTCCCAGTAGCGGCTATCGTTGGAGTTGTCGCGGTTGTCACCCATCATGAAATAGTGCCCGGCAGGTACTGTCCACTGCCGCTCGGCCTCGATCCGGTAACGCTTCATTTCCTTGCGGATCAAGTGCTCGGCCTGGCCCAGGCGTTCCTGGTAAAGCTGCGCACTGCCCAGGCTGCCCGGCTCCTCGCCGACCAGTGTCTCGGCCACCAACTGGTCATTGACGTACAAACGCTTGTCGCTGGTGTAACGCACCACATCCCCCGGCAGCCCGACCACACGCTTGATGTAGTTGACGCTCGGGTCGACCGGATAGCGGAACACCATGACATCGCCGCGTGCCGGGTCGCTGACCTCGATGACCTTGGTATCCACCACCGGCAGGCGGATGCCATAGGCGAACTTGTTGACCAGGATGAAATCGCCGACCTCAAGAGTCGGAATCATCGAACCGGATGGAATCTGGAACGGCTCGACCAGGAAGGAGCGCAGCACCAGCACGATCGCCAGTACCGGGAAAAAGGACTTGCCGAACTCGATCAGCGTCGGCTCGCGATTGAGCACCGCCAGCGCCTGTGCCTGGGACTCGGCCCTGGCAGCGGCTTCAGCTTCCAGAACGAGGGCATCCTTTTCCGGGGCATCGGCGGCAGCCTGAGCGGCCTTGGCCTCCACCTCGGCGATCTCGCGCTCGAACTGCTCGACCGCCACGCGTCGACGAGGCGCGAAGAACAACAGGTCGAGCAGCGCCAGGGCGCCACAGACGGCAACGAGGATGACCAGAATGAGCGGGAAATTGAACGACATATCAGCTATCCACCTTCAGGACCGCGAGGAAGGCTTCCTGTGGAATTTCCACACTGCCGACCTGCTTCATGCGCTTCTTGCCCGCCTTCTGTTTCTCGAGCAGCTTGCGTTTACGGCTTACGTCACCGCCATAGCATTTGGCCAGGACGTTCTTGCGCAGTGCCTTGACCGTGGTGCGTGCGACCACCTGCCCACCAATGGCCGCCTGGATCGCGACATCGAACATCTGGCGAGGGATCAGTTCCTTCATTTTCTCGGTCAGGGCACGACCTTTGTAGTGCGAGTTGTCACGGTGCACGATCAGCGCCAGGGCATCGACCTTCTCACCGTTGATCAGCACGTCCAGCTTGACCAGGTTGGCTGACTGGAAGCGCTCGAAGCTGTAGTCCAGCGACGCATAGCCACGGCTGACCGACTTCAGGCGGTCGAAGAAGTCCAGCACCACCTCGCTCATCGGCAGGTCGTAGCTGACCTGTACCTGCGAACCAAGGAACTGCATGTCGCGCTGCACACCGCGCTTCTCGATGCAGAGGGTGATGACGTTGCCCAGGTGGTCCTGCGGCACGAGGATATTGGCGCGCACGATCGGCTCGCGCATGTCCTCGATGGAGGACAGGTCCGGCAGCTTGGACGGGTTATCGACGTAGATCGTCTCGCCGTTCTTCAGCTTCAGCTCATAGACGACGGTCGGCGCAGTGGTGATCAGGTCGAGGTTGTACTCGCGCTCCAGACGCTCCTGGATGATCTCCATGTGCAACATGCCGAGGAAGCCGATACGGAAACCGAAGCCAAGGGCATCGGAGCTTTCCGGCTCGTATTGCAGGGCGGCGTCATTGAGAGTCAGCTTCTGCAGCGCCTCGCGGAAGTCCTCGAAGTCGTCCGAGCTGACCGGGAACAGGCCGGCATAGACCTGCGGCTGAATACGCTTGAAACCCGGCAGGACTTCGACGTTCGGCGTGCTGGAGAGCGTCAGGGTGTCGCCCACCGGCGCACCGTGGATGTCCTTGATACCGGCGATGACGAAGCCGACTTCACCAGCTTTCAGATCGGCGGTTTCCGTGTGCTTCGGCGTAAAGACACCGACGCTGTCGACCTGATGCAGCTTGCCGGTGGACTTGACGAGAATCTTGTCGCCCTTCTTCACCCGACCATGCTTGACCCTTACCAGCGAGACCACACCCAGGTAGTTATCGAACCAGGAATCGATGATCAGCGCCTGCAGCGGCGCATCAATCTCGCCTTCGGGGGCCGGGATGACCTTGACCAGGTGCTCCAGCACGTCAAGCACACCCATGCCGCTCTTGGCGCTGCACGCCACTGCGTCGGTAGCGTCGATGCCGATGATGTGTTCGATCTCTTCCTTGACCCGCTCCGGCTCGGCCTGGGGCAGGTCCATCTTGTTCAGCACGGGCATGACCTCCAGCCCCTGCTCGATGGCGGTGTAGCAGTTGGCTACCGACTGCGCCTCGACACCTTGCCCGGCATCCACCACCAGGATCGCACCTTCGCAGGCGGCCAGGGAGCGGCTCACCTCGTAGGTGAAGTCGACGTGACCGGGAGTGTCGATGAAGTTGAGCTGATAGGTCCTGCCGTCCTGGGCAGGGTAGTGCAGCGTGACGCTGTGGGCCTTGATGGTGATGCCTCGCTCGCGTTCGAGGTCCATCGAGTCCAGTACCTGCGCGGCCATCTCACGTTCGCTCAGGCCCCCGCATATCTGGATGAAACGGTCGGCCAGGGTCGATTTGCCATGATCGATATGGGCAATGATGGAGAAATTGCGGATATGACTCAGGTCACTCACAGCTCTAGCACTCGAAAAGGTCACAGGCAGAATGCCCGCCGAAAATAGCCGGGGAGTTTAACTGATCGCCTTTTACCGCGCCACGCCCGCCGCAGCCTCATCAGGCTGCCAACCACGCCTGGGCGATAGCCATCGGAGGAACCCCTGCCCCGGCCGGCCATGGCCTTACTTGCACAATGGCATAGAGCCACTAACCTGAAGATCGCCCGCTCAGCTACCCGGGGTAGAGCGCCTTGAACACCCCGTGAGCAGGCACAGGACAAAAGAAAAGACATGGAGAGAAAAATGAACGTCATGGTACGACTTGGAATATACGCGGGCTGCATTGCACTATCCGGCTGTGGTGCAACCAAGTTTGGCAATACCTTCGAAGGCGCGGGTGACTACAGCGTCATCACACAGCCCCCTGGGGCGGAATCAACAACGTTCAGTGGAAAATACCTGAAGAAAGCCACCGGTAGCACTTTCGAGTCTCAGGACTTCATATCCATCAGCCTGAAAAGCGCCTATATACACTGGTTCTCCAGCAGTTGGTTCGAGAGAGCAGAAAACAACCTGGCCTCCATCACCGATCCACGGTCTTATCCACGTGGCCAGATCGCCATTGTCGCCAATGTATACGAAGGGAAAAACACGGCAACCAATGTAAATGCAGGCACGAACGGCCGACTGATCTATTACTCCGATGATGTATATGCGGGGCAGATGCTCAACTTTTCATTCAATCCAATCTATGGCCCGATACGCTGGAATGGCAACCCTTTGACCATAGAGCTTACGGTGATAGAGCTGGACCAAGAGGAAAACAAACGCTTCAAAGGCATGCTACAGACGGTCGCGAGCCTAGGTTCAGAACTTCCCGTCACGGGCGCGAGCAGGCTTCTAAATAGCCTGAACCGGATTGGCGATGCCCTGATCGGCTCCAATGCAGACGATGTAATTGGCCGCTATCAAGCAACATTCGTCCCCTCGGACGGTACAAAAAACTATGCATTACCTGTCCTGATGGAAGGCGACCTTGTATTCAGCAGGCACGCGGACAGAAGTACGCCCATTAACTGGGAAAATTACCAATACAACGAAAAAGAAGGTCGCCTGAAAAAGAAAAAACAGAAAGGCCAAGACGGGCAGGACGAGCAACCGGACTTTAATTATTTCATCGTCACCATAGGCAAAAACCTTGGCACGATCGATATGACCCCAGACCTGGACCTCAACGCCTTGCAAGAGAAAATAGCAAATGCAAAATCCCCGCAGGACGTACAGGACATTTCGAAACGCATGGCCACCGAGATATCACGCGAAGCAAGCTTTCTCAAAGTTCTGAAATCAATAAGCGGGCTGACCAGAGCCGACACACCCGAGGCAGTGAAAAGCCTTGAAGCCCGGACCATCGCAGAGTCCCTGCAGTGCGCCTATCTGGCAAGCCAGAAATCCGGGAGTAGCCAGGAAAAACAAGCCATAGTCCAAGTCTGCGGACAGGACTATCAAGACACCGCTCTGAATCAAGAGGCTTTCAGCTATTTCGCCAGGAAGCTGGTGGCCCTCAAAGGCTGCGGAGAACTACCCATAAGCAAACAGAGCCTAGCCCTGAATGAAACGACGGTAGCGACGCTTGAGTCGGCTCAGGAACAACTGGCCAAGGCACTCACGACCTGCTCAAAACCAGACTAAGCCACCCGGCCCCTTCCGCAGGGGCCGGGTTATGCTCACTCTAGCTTTGTAACACTACGATGCTGCTGGTAAACCCAGTCGACGATCTCCCCTTCCGGCGTATAACCGCTGACCACCTCGCGCAGCAGCAGTCGTACCTTCGGGTAATCATCATCCTTGAGCGCTGCGAGCAATCCACTGATAACGTCCTTGAGCGTATCCCACGAGTAGTGTTCCTCGCTGGCACGCATGATCATCGGGTGATCGGTCGGGCTGACGTTGTCGCCGATCAGCAGCTCTTCATAGAGTTTCTCGCCAGGACGCAATCCGGTGAACTCGATGGCGATATCGCCGCGCGGGTTCTGCTCCGAACGAACGCTCATGCCGGACAGGTGCACCAGCTTCTCCGCCAGGTCGGCGATAAGGACCGGTTGCCCCATGTCCAACACGAAGACATCCCCGCCCTGCCCCATGGAACCTGCCTGGATGACCAACTGCGCCGCTTCGGGAATGGTCATGAAATAACGGGTGATCTTCGGGTGTGTCACCGTCACCGGCCCACCGCGCCGAATCTGCTGGTAGAAACGCGGGATCACCGACCCCGATGAACCCAGCACATTGCCGAAACGCACCATGGTGAAACGGGTCTTGTTGACGTGATGCACCGAATCATCCGCACCGAACAGCACCGGTACCGGCTCATGGCTCAACGCCTGCAGGATCATCTCGGCAACACGCTTGGTACTGCCCATCACATTGGTCGGGCGCACCGCCTTGTCGGTGGAAATCAGCACGAAGTTGGCGACACCGGCCTGCAAGGCAGCCTGGGCCGTATGCAGGGTGCCAAGGATATTGTTCAGTACACCTTCGGCTACGTTGTGCTCGACCATGGGCACATGCTTGTAGGCCGCCGCATGGTAGATCGTCTCGACCGCCCAACTGCCCATCACGTCCAGCAGCCGCTGAGGATTGCGGATAGACCCCAGGATCGGCACCAGGCGCACCGCCAGGGACTCCCGGGCAATACGCCGCTCGAGCTCCATCTGGATGCTGTAGAGGTTGTATTCACTGTGTTCGAACAGCAGCAGCGTACGAGGCTTGTTCAACAGAATCTGCCGGCAAAGCTCCGAACCGATGGAGCCGCCCGCCCCCGTGACCATCACCACTTTGCCACGTATGCAACCCTCAAACAGCGCCTGCTGAGGCGGCACGGGCTCACGCCCGAGCAGGTCGCCGATATCCACTTCCTGAATATCCTCGACCTTGACCCGGCCACTGGCCAGGTCCATGAAGCCGGGCACGCTACGTACATGCAGCGGGAAAGGCTCCAGCGTCTCCAGCACCTCACGCCGCCGCGCGCGGGTTGCCGACGGGATCGCCAGCAAGATCTCGTCGGCACCGCTTTCGTCGATCATCTGCTGGATATGCTTGGCTGAATACACCCGCAGCCCGGCGATGGCACGGTTGTAAAGGCCCGGGTCATCATCGATAAAGGCAACCGGTCGCATCAGACGCCCCAAGCGCAGCGCCGCCACCAACTGATTGCCCGCGGCCCCCGCACCATAGATCGCTACCCGAGGCAGGCGCGCCTCTTTACCCTTGAACCTCAGCACCGACTCAGGATCGAACCAATCCCCCATGAAGTACTGACGCATGGCCAGGCGCAGGCCACCGATCAAAAAGATGCTCAGCCACCAGTAATTGAAGACCATCGAGCGCGGCATCGGCTTGGGCGCGTCGTCGCCATACCAGTAGATGGCCAATGCGAGCAGCAGCGCGGAAATAGACACCGCCTTGACGATGGCCAGCAGGGCATCGTTGCCCAGGTAGCGCATCACCGCCCGGTACATGCCAAAGCGTACGAACAAAGGGATCGCGATCACCGGAGCAATCGCGAACAGCCAGATGTGAGTGCCGAAGACATCAATATCCTTCGCATCACCGAGACGTACGACGAACGCTAGCCAGAGCGCGGCCCATACGAGGAAAATATCCACGAACACCTGGAGTATTCGCTTGTAGCGGCGCGGCAGCTTGATCAGTCGCTCACGCAGCTTCTCGGCAAGTCTCAACAAAACAGAACCCTCAAGAAAACCCTGAAAAATCGCTGACGCCCGCACGTAGGGTGCGCCGTGCGCACCAGAAATCACAACGCCGAGCGTTCAGACGCACGTCCTATGCAAGCAAGCGCTAGCCTGCGATCTTCCAACTCAATACGACACGTGAACGCGCCGCATCGGCTTTGCCCGGCAATTCGTGAAACGCTCCGTGGATGGTCACATCGCCAGACTTGATGTACTCGACCACGAACACACCCGCCCCCTCACTGACGACCCGGCGGCTGTAGCCACCCTTGACCAACAGAGCGAACAGATCAGCCTCGACCAGCATCCGCCCAGCGCGGGACTCAACGGTGACCTGCTCGTAGGTCGCGCCCTCCTTTTGCTGCGTCCCCTGGTCGACCACCGCGCCAACGAACGGCGCCTCCCCCACACGCCCGGCCTCGGCATACTGCTTGACCACACCCGTCCCCCAACTCTGGAAAGGCGCAGCCTTCCAGACGATCGGACGTTTCGCCTGCGGCTCCTGCTCGCAGCCCAGGAGCGTGAAAGCGGCCAGCGCCATGACAATGATTTTCATCGAACGATCCAAACCACTGAGTATAGGAATTGAATTTCAGCACAACGTTATGTAACTGCAATGAGCACTCACTTAACCCTGTCACCAGCCCCTCTGCCGACAACTGTCATCAAGATGTACTTGAAATAATCAGCTACCGTCAGGCTCTGGATCATCTTCTGGTCCGTCTCAGCGAGCAACGCTGGCGTCGACATATCTATATTGCTTACCTGAGCCAGCCCTGTAATTCCGGGACGTACATCAAAAACCCCACGGGCACTGCGCTCTCGCGTCAACTCGTCCTGGTTGAACAAACCAGGACGCGGCCCTACCAGGCTCATCTCCCCTTTGAGTACGTTCCACAGTTGTGGCAGCTCATCCAGCTTGGTCTTGCGCAGAAAACCACCCAACCGGGTAATAGATGAGGTGGATGCAAGATGGCTGGCAACCGAAGCCGTATCGACCTTCATCGTGCGGAACTTCACCAATGTGAAGGGTTTCTGATGACGACCGACACGCTCTTGCCGGAACAAGGGAGACCCCGTATCAAACAGACCGACAACATAAATAATCAGAAATATCGGAAAGCCAAAAACCAGTCCGAGTATAGAGAAGGAAATATCAAATAAACGGATCACAAGTCAGTCCTTTCCAGTTGTAAAACAGCGCTGCAGCCCCTCTTGCACCGTATAGGGTGGTTTCCACTCTAGTAGCTCGCAGGCTTTGCTAATGTCCACCTGCAATGAGCCCAGCAGCCGTTGGGCTATCGCCCCCTTACCCAGCAAGGTCGCGCCAAAGTGCAGCAGGCCAGCCGGCACTGGAATAAGCCGCGCAGGTTTACCCATCGCCAGGCCTACGCCACGCAGCAGTTCGCTGGTGGACAGGTCCTCACCATCACCTGCCAGGAATACTTGATTAGCGGCGGCAGGATGATCGATGCAACGGATGATCAAATCAACCAAGTTGTCGATGCCGACCAGCGAACGCTTGTTGTAAATGGCGCCGAAAGGTAACGGCAACCCCTTTTCGACCAGCTTGATCATGCTGGCAAAATTACCCTTGACTCCCGGACCATATACCAGCGGGGGACGAATAATCACCACCTCCATACCAGTTCCGCTAGCCAACTGCATCAAGCCCTGCTCGGCTTCCAGCTTGGATTGTCCATAAGCATCCTTAGGGGCAGGTGCATCGCTGGCATCATAGGGTGATCCTAAAAGCGTACCCTCGCCATTGACCTTGATCGAACTGATAAAGATAAAGCGTTTAACGCCAGCAGCGACTGCCTGGCGCGCCAAGTTCAAGGTGCCGTCAACATTTACACAGCGATACTCGGCCAAGGGATCGGCCCCTTCGCCCTTCATGATATGGGCGCGGGCGGCGGCGTGGATCAGCACATTCACTCCAGGAAGCAGGGCAGAGAGATCAGCCTGCTGCAAATCCCCCACAGGGTAGAGCCCCAGTTCGTTCGCACCTTGCGGCAAACGACGGCACAACCCGACAACTTGGAAACTGGCGACGCGCTTGAGTTCGAAAAACAATTGCGAGCCAACGAAACCGTTTGCTCCGGTCAGTATGATTTCGGCCATTGAAAATTTTATAGTCCTGTTAACGCTCCGTTAATGTGAGCATCGTTTAATCAGCCAGCTTGGTGCTTATTTATTATATGAGAAGGGTTATCTAATCGCTCCTTAACAAGCTTCCCTGGAACGCCTGCAATTACAGAGTTTTTAGCAGTATCCCTTACCACAACCGAATTTGCTGCAATGAGGTTACCTTCACCTATCGTTACACCTGCAGCAACAACAGCATGAGCCGCCACCCAAGAACCTTTACCAATAACTATTGGTGCCGGATGGCCACCACCAAATCTTACCGATCCGTCTTTAAAACCATGATTATTTGAAGACATGACCACATAAGGAGCTATAACAACCTCATCACCAAAACTTACTCCACCGATACCATTTACCCAAACTCCTTTCGCAATAAAAACATCCTTACCAATAATAATTTTATTAGCCGCAAGAAATGTAACATCTCTAGCCAAAGACAGCCTCTTCGGAAACCCAGGCAAAAAAATAGATATTAGCCCTCCCCTAAACTTCATTACTGGACCAACATCAGGAAGCCACGATGTAATCAATGTAAAAAACCAGATAGGCAGACCATACCTAATCTGATATCTTAATTCAGCAACAATGTTCTTCATAGCTCCCCCAAACCATATAGCTCAAGATGCCTCTTTATATTAGAGCTCAACGAGTAATAGCTATGGGCTCGATTTATATTTTTTTCGGAGATAATGGATGCATTTTTTTATCTCGCGATATAGTCAAAATTTTTTCCACAAGCACCTCAATATCTTTAAAAACAAAATATGGGTCTCCAATAACCTCCGGAGGCCCTCCGCCCTCCGTAACAAAAACAACACAACCGGAACTCATCGCCTCCACCACAGTCCGCCCAAATGACTCTGTTCCCGGCCAAGATGTCAAAATAAAGAAATCTATATTCTTATAGAAATCTATCATTCCGGAAGAGGGCATATTAATAACGCCATTAAACTTATCCCCCATTGAGGCCTTAAGCCTGGAAAACATCGCCTGCGTGGAGTCAAGGGAAAATTGATCTAGGCATCCAACAGCCATATTAGCCTGAAGCTCAGGTATCTTAGCAGAAAGACTGTAAAGTACCTCTTCAGCAAGAGGCCAGTTTTTCCAATCACAATACCTACCTGCAAAACCTAACGTTAGCACACCATCAAACATCTTCTCGCCAATTGAAATGTAATTTGCGCCTGCCGTATTGTGTATAACACTAATATCAATATCGTGATTGAACTTAGAAAGAGCCTCTGTCCACATGCCTTTATTGGCCTCAGTTGTGCACACAAGGGAATTTAGCTCTCGCATGAAAAACATAAAAGCAAATCTAAAAAATGCATTATATTTAGTGTAAATACCTCTCTCAGTATGAATAAACACTATATCCCTAGAAATCAGCCTCAACATCCGACCTAAAGAAACAATAAAAAAACTAACTTGCGCCTGAGTATGAATGACTCTTGGGGCAAATGACCGAACGCATCCAAAGACACGAAAAAAATAATAGAAAAAGAGAAGCGGTTTTTTAAAAACCTTTTTAAGCCTGTCATCTTTAACAAGGTAAACCTGAGCAGATTTCGGGATGCCCTCATCATGAATTCCCGGCTGCACGACAGATACATCTACGCCATTTTCTATCATGCCTTTGACTATTATTTTTGTAGACTCCTGCTCACCCCCAACAGTCCCCAGATTATTATCAACAAAGTACATTATTTTCATATACTCTCCCAGCAAACGCAGCCCAAAATTCCGACCTCCTATTTTCTAACAAAGGAGAAGAATATTCTTTGGACTTAGTAAAATTATCTCTTGCCGCCTGAGCAAGATCACAAGAATCAGAAAGAACAAACAACACCTTTTCTAATAGTTCTTTTTTGCTCTTGGGCTTTACAAGGAACTTGTTCGAAAGCAATTCTGGTGTCCCGGCTACGGAGGTTGCGACTACGGGGCAGCCCCGCGACATGGCTTCAATTACCCCCCTTGGAAGCCCCTCTTTTAGGCTAGGATGCACATACAAATCGATATTATCTAGCCAATTCAGAACTGGCTCACCCGAAGGAACTGTTCCACAAAACTCAACGTGATCTGAAATCCCGAGAGCCTCAGCTCTTAATAGAAATGGTTTAGGGTCGCCTGCGCCTAAAACCTTATATTTCAAACCGGGGTAGGTTTTTATCAGTTCCGGAATGACTTCCAGCATGACCTGAATACCTTTAAACCTCCCTGTCAAGCTCGCTATCTGGCCGATAACTGGAGAATCCTTAACAATCTGCTCTCTAGATAGAATTCTCTCTAGTCTTCCGGTCAAAGTACTTTCATCTATACCTTTCAAATTCACATTCGAACATGCGGTTGTTAACGCGCCGCGCCGGCACGGATACCGATTTTGTAAGAACGCCTGAGTGACATAAAGTACGCCATCAGCCTGTTTTACTGCACTTCTGACTCGTCTCGTTATAAGAGGCGCATAGAGCTTCGCAGCCAATCCACCATAATTCCAATATGAGTCCCACGGACAGTCAACTAGCTCAACCGCAACTTTCTTATTTAGAGCCACTGCATGTCTTAATGCTAACAACCCTAACTCGCTACTTAATCTAACCACTACAGCATCATGACTAGCCACTAACTCCCTAAGTTCCCTTCCGGCATCCCCTCCACCAGTGACGAGGTCTTGCAAGGTTGAAATATTTTCAAGAAATCGAAATTCAACTCCCTCTCTCTCACTTCGATCAATCCTGAGAGCGCTGACATCTCCTGAGTATTTTTTTGATCGTGCAGCAACCGTAACACTAGAAAAGTCAGTCAGGTACCTATTCCAAGCCCAACTTGGAAATGCGCCAGAAGAATAGACATCGTCGCCAACTAAAGTAAATGTATGGTCATGAACAAATAATAGTTTGCTCAATTTTCCTCCTAGCACTTTTATTAATTCGGTCATCTACACTGACCAATTCACAATAATGATTTCGCGGCCGCCCATATTACAGACTTGCGTTTTCTATGTGCTCGGCGGCAAGGAAGCTTTTGGCTTCATGGTAAAGCCCCACAAATTAACTTCGAGAACCCCGCCAAAGTCAAATATCACTTTTCAGATTGGCCGCTTTTTTAATTTAGAAAAAAGATAATGCGTAAAATATACACCAACCACTGCTAGACCACCAATTTTGAAAACCTGAGACAATAAATTAGCAAAATCAGCTCTTATAATATAAACATAAGTAGTCAGCGCCATTAAATAAAAAATATACCAATACTCACCATCATAACTTCGGCGATAAAGTAGTGATAAGATGGAAGCAGCAATAGCCATGATTAAAAAAACACCAAAGTACCCAGAGACCAAATATCCCTGAGCCATAATTGAAAACCCCCACCCTGAAGTACCTTGGAATCCATTCTCCACTCTATAAACAGAGTCAAACCACGAACTCGTGCTCTGAATCTCCGCACCAGAGAGAAAAAAAGATGGCACGAAAGCTCTTAATACATCATTGAAAATAAATGAAAAGCTATTATCTACACCATAATACATTAAGGAGTATAAATTGCGGCCCGCACTGATAAACTCATTAGAGAACACAAGACTTAAGTCGAGACCTGCAAAATCAATGTCACCAGAAAGAAAAACTGCCTTAAGCCCTTGAGACAATGGAACAATAGTTACCGCGAGGATAACAACAAATAACACACTTAAAAAGGCCGGCATGTTTTTCTTATCAACAAACAGCAGGAACATCAAAATTGCCGCCCTAAAGAAAATATCGCGCTCTCCTAGCAACAACAAATAACCAAGCCCTACAAAAACAACAATTACAGCTTTGTAGGTAACCAACCGTTTACCTCTCCTTAAAGCACCTAACATTACGAGCACTAGCAGAATATAAAAAAACAACTCAGCAACACTCTTTAAAACAGACCCCGAATCAAGAATTTCTCTTTTTGTTGTATGCCCTCCCCCAGCAGTTACTACCAAGGCAAATAATACAAATAACAAAACCGGCCAAAAAATAGCTTTTTCACTGAGGTATTCTTTTCTTGCTACAGACAGGCCATCAAAGAATGCTCTTCTTGACAAGGAAACACTACTCTCATCAATCATCACCATACATACTAAAACAAATACAACAATTCCAAACATCTGCAGCCTTATAGAACTCAACAAAATATCACTATCGATAGTAAGCGGCCCTTCATAACCAAAAATAATAACCTGAAGTGAGAACCAAGTAGAATAAACAGCAAGCATAATTAAAAACAGTGATCTAGGGTCAAGTATTGACTCCCTAGAAAATAGAAAACTAATCAACAGCGAGTAAATGATAACCAAGCTTACAGCCACTAAATGGCTCTCTAAAGAAAAACCCAAAAAAAGAACTAAAAGACTTATAAAGCCAACAGTAATTTTTTTAAAATAAAAACTTTTAGCTCTCATGAAGTGCCTAAAATCCCCACTTTAAAATAATTTTCATTTTCGAAACCACCACCTACCCAAGCATCAATAAGTCTTCCCGATTATTCCAGGAAATCACTTTGATTATTAGCTAAAAACCCGCCCCAAAATAAATTTACAAATCTCGAGTTCCCTCTTCATTATTCTTGAAAAAACAAACCAAAGAAAAAGTGTTATTGAAACAAAAAACAAACCCGACAAAAACAAAAGCAATAGCTCACTTTTCACCCCATCAAAAATATAACGCTTAGAGATATAAGTGAATACAATTATAAGCACAGCCATCCACAGCTGTTTTAAATGCATTAGCGCAACATCCCTCCAAGAGAATCCAATCAATACCTGACTTAATTGCAGCATAATTATATAATTTAATGTGATTGCCAGCCCAACACCTACAGCAACGCCCTCCGCACCAAAGAAGTGCCCTAGATATGCCCCTAAAACAACAGCAAACGCATAGATCAACTGCCTTATTGCCCGACGATAAACAGCCCCTAAAGCAGCCGCCAGCAAGTCACTAAACTTATAATTAAGCCTAAAGGCAAGGGAAATTATTAGCAATTGAAAAACAAAAACAGCGCCTCCCCACTGCGAACCCAGCACCAACATAATAATTTCATTCGCAAAAAAATATAAATAAATCGACATAGGCACTAGCAACATTGTTGCTAGCGATAATATATCAACATAGACTTTGGAAATCCTATCCTTATCATTTTGAATATTGGACAAAATAGGAAACAAAACCTTATCTATTACCCCCCCTATTAGTGAGGCTGGGAAAAGCATTAGCCGGTATGCATTACTATAGACCCCTAAAGCGCCGGCACCAAGAAACTTCCCAACTATTAGATTATCACCCTCACCAGCTATAAAATTTGAAACTTTCGCCAATGAGTAACCTGCTCCATAGCCTAACAGCTCTTTGGCGCTCTCCATGTTAAACGCGTAGTAATTTGCCTCCTTTACAACAAAGTGAACGATCAAGTTTATAGCTACTATCTGTCCAAGCTGGGAAAAAACCAAAGACCAAACACCGCATCCTAAAAGCGCCATAGGTATTGAAATACAGGCATATCCAACAACGTAACTTAACAAGTTATATATGGCTATTTGCCTAAACTTTAAATTACGCTGCAGCAGTGACTGGCCAACGACAGCAAGAGAAGAAGCTGGCAACATCAAGGAAAGCACTCTTACTACATTTTCCAACTCTGGCATGTCAAAGAAAAAAGAAATTTTACTTGCACTCAAATACAAAGCAAAAGAGACAGCTACTCCCAGAACAACTGCCATCGTGTTAGCAGTCCCAATGTGGGACTTTGTTAGCTCTAGTCTTTGCACCACAGCTGGCCCGACACCAAGCTCAGTGAAAATTTTCAGGAAACCAACAATTACCAGAGCTATGCTAACCACCCCAAACTCATCTGGTGTAAGTAGCCTAGCTAGAATTATTAAACTTAGAAATTGAAGAAAATTTTGCCCAAGTGTACCTGCAAAAATCCAACCAAAGCCTTTTAGTACTTTACTTTTAAGATTTGTAGTCATTATTACTGTATGCCTTAAACCACTTCACAAATCTAGCTATCCCGTCTTCAATTTCCATTTGCGGCTTATAGCCCACCTTCTCTCCCAGCCTGCTGGTGTCAGCATAGGTACGCTCCACATCCCCTGGCTGCATGGGTAGCATCACCTTTTCAGCCTGTCTACCGCAGGCGGTTTCTATGGCCTGGATAAAGCGCGACAGCTGAATAGGCTGGTTGTTACCGATATTGAACAAGCTGTAGGGGATTTCCCCCTGAGGCGGCTGCTGGTTGATGCGCAGTATGCCTTCCACGATGTCGTCGATGTAGGTGAAGTCGCGCTGCATTTTGCCGTGATTGAATACCTTGATCGGCTCGCCTTTGAGGATGGCTTCGGTGAACAGCCAGGGGGCCATATCCGGCCGGCCGGCGGGGCCGTAGACGGTGAAAAAACGCAGCCCGGTGGTGGGGATCTTGTAGAGCTTGGAGTAGCTGTGCGCCATCAGCTCGTTGGACTTTTTGGTAGCCGCGTATAGGGAAACGGGGTTGTCCACCTGGTCGGTTTCGCTGAACGGAATCTTAGCGTTCATGCCGTAGACCGAACTGGAGGAGGCATACAGCAGGTGCTGTACCGGGTTATGGCGACAGCCTTCGAGGATACACAGGGTACCCACCAAGTTGCTGTCCACGTAGGCAAAGGGGTTTTCCAGCGAGTAACGCACCCCCGCCTGGGCGGCCAGGTGGATGACGTGGGTGAACTGTTCGCTCTTGAACAGCTGCGCCATGCCGTCGCGGTCGGCCAGATCCATTTTTACAAAACGGAAATTTGGGTGCGGTGCCAGTTGAGCTAAACGGTACTCCTTGAGGACCGGGTCGTAGTAATCATTCAAATTATCCAGCCCGACCACTTCTTCGCCTTGCTCCAGCAGGCGCTTGGCTGTGTACATGCCGATAAAGCCGGCAGCGCCGGTTACAAGGTATTTCATGCATCATTCCCAAACAAATCGCGGGTGTAGATTTTGGCTGCTACATCCTGCAGGTCATCCGAGGCGCGATTGGCGACGATCACGTCGCTTATATTCTTGAATTCATTCAAGTCGCTGATCACCCGGGACTGGAAGAAGCTGCCCTCTTGCAACGCGGGCTCGTATACCACCACTTCGATCCCTTTGGCCTTGATACGTTTCATCACGCCCTGAATGGCCGAGGCGCGGAAGTTGTCGGAGCCGGACTTCATGACCAAGCGGTAGATGCCAACCACTTTCGGATTGCGAGCCAGGATGCTGTCAGCTATGAAATCCTTGCGGGTACGGTTGGCATCGACGATGGCCTTGATCAGGTTGTTGGGTACCTGATCGTAGTTGGCCAGCAGTTGCTTGGTATCCTTGGGCAGGCAATAGCCGCCGTAGCCAAAGGACGGGTTGTTGTAATGGCTGCCGATGCGCGGATCCAGCCCTACCCCTTCGATAATCTGCTTGGTATCCAGACCATGCACCTGGGCGTAGCTGTCCAATTCGTTGAAATAGGCGACGCGCATGGCCAGGTAGGTGTTGGAGAACAGCTTGATGGCTTCGGCTTCGGTTGAGTCGGTAAACAGCACCTCCACACCCTGCCTGATAGCGCCCTGTTGCAGCAGTTCGGCAAACGCCTCGGCGCGCTCGCTCTGCTCGCCGACAATGATCCGCGAGGGATAGAGGTTATCGTGCAGGGCCTTGCCTTCGCGCAGGAACTCCGGCGAGAAGATGATGTTCTCGGTGTTGTACTTCTCGCGGACGCTCTTGGTGTAACCAACCGGTACAGTGGACTTGATCACCATCACCGCATCGGGATTGATCGCCAGTACGTCCTCGATTACCGCCTCGACGCTGCGGGTGTTGAAAAAATTGCTTTGCGGATCGTAGTCGGTAGGCGTAGCGATAATCACGAATGCAGCGTTGCGGTATGCCTCCTCCTTGTCGAGAGTTGCCTTCAGATCGAGTTTTTTTTCGGCCAGAAATTGCTGAATTTCTCTGTCTTCGATAGGCGACTGGTGGTCATTGACTAGGCCCACTCTGGCTTGATCAATGTCCAGCGCAATAACCTTGTTGTGCTGCGCAAGGAGCACGGCATTGGAAAGCCCTACATAGCCAAGGCCAACGACGCCTATAAGTGAATCTCGAGTTTTAATTTTATCCAAAGTATTATCAATCTTCATATTCAAATCCGCCAGGAAACGTACAGTCGGATATTTTTCACAAGACCCTCAGAGACTTGTTCCTTATAACGAAAAGAAATCGTACCGGAAGAATTACGGTATTTAACACTCAGGTCATTGGTTCCCTTAGGAGCCTCTATCCTTTCATACCCTTCCGACTGAAGAATAGCAAAAACGCCCGAGTCAATATTTTTAATATCCGAATCAAGGTGATAAGTTACAACACGAAGTTTACGCCCCTTATCATCGATAACTCTATCCATTACTGGAGAAGCACCGAAATCTATCCCCACGCCATCACGAAAGTAAATGGCAGTCAAACTTTTTGGCATATCGCCGGTCACCTTGACTGGCTCCCCCGTCTCACCACAGGCCGACAAAAATACAGCACAGAAAAAAAATATAGCTAGCTTATTATTCATACACATCCTTAAACATCTCAGGCCACCCACTATCATCAGTATATTGATAATATCAATACACATTTAGTATTCTCCGACACCACTTTAATGAGGCCAGAAAATATATTGGTTGCACATTCAACCCAAACCTTAACACAACGACTAAAGTTTCTATGGACAGCTAAACTAGCCTAATGCTCTCTGACTACTTCAGCAGCATCCTTAGCCAGGATCATTTAATCGCCTCCAGCCTTAATGAGCGCCGAAAAACCTTGAAATCAAACGTAGTAAAGCATTAACTATTACGCCGACGAACCATATCCAAAAACAAGCTCATAAACACACTGACGACACCCAGCAAGAGCAGCAGAATCATCAGCACTTTTATATTTTCATCAGAAATAAAAATTGGGCTCTTTCTCTCGAACGAACCGCCCACCCCGTCCAACAACTGGCTAGTATTCCCTGCCACCTGCCGCCCCTGTTTTTCATACAGACGCACAACAACCTGCGTATAACCACGCAATGTATCCAACACCTTTGGCAAGACCTCGGCCACTTCCTTCAGATAAATATCACGCAGCTCCTGGGCATCTCCCCTGCCACCTTCCAGCGCCAAGAGGGTCTTTTCGATATCTGCGATGGCCCGTTCCTTATCGATGGCCTTGTTCTCAAACTCCAGCACTTCCGCCATCAACTTTTGACGGAACTCCAGATCGCTACCCTGGCGAGAAACTTCCAGCAGGCGATCGAGAAAGGCATCACCCAATTGAGGCACAAGGTTATTCTGATTACTGGCTACAGCACTTGAACCATCGCTCTGGATTTCTCGAGAATAGTCACGCAATACACTACGAATGGCCTTGGCACGCTCAAGCAATATGCGCTTTTCGTCACGCAGGTCTTCCAATCTGCGGGTGTAGTGCAGGGTAACTACCTGTTTGTTACGCGAGATACCCAACTGCCTTATCGGGTCGACAATCTGGCGAATATCATAATCAGCAACATCCTGAATGGCTTTGTCCAAGTCAGCCAAGGTAAAACCGGTCTCCTCATCCACTAGGTTGGTGGCATTGGGTTCTTTCTTCAAGGCACTGATATTTCCGCGCACCAGCTCGATGCTATTGAGCAACAGGTCCATACTCATCAGGTAGTCGATATTCTCGAAACGTTCCTGATCGAAGATACGCTCGGAGTAAACAGGCAATGACGGTTTGAGAACGCCTAATTCATCGATTGCACGCTTGCCCCAAACACTGCCGATATCCATCAACACCTTGCTGGCCACTGTGTCGGGCAGTGTCTTGCCGTCGGGTAGTTGCAGAGTGATGCGGAAACTTCCGCTGGAAGCGGCCTTGAGGTCGGCATTCATCTGGCGTTGCAGTTCGGCAATATCACTGGCACCCAGTTTTTTGTCTGCCAGTTGGCGCTCATAGCGCTCCTTGATCAATAAATAATCAGGGGCATAAGGCTGGATATTGACACTACGGCGGAAGTCATCGACGGGCAGGTCGTAACCTTCCAGTTCATTACTGCGGTATACGCGGTTGAGGACGGTGGGACTGATCACATCGCTCAGCAGAAAGCGTGAACCATTTGGAAACTTACCGTTCTGCAGCCCTTCGAAGGCAAGGTCGAATACGTAGCTGTAGCGCGTGGGCTTGGGACTGGTGAAGTAGCTTACGGCCAGGTAAACGCAGAAGATGGCAGTGACTGCCAGCAGGGAGAGCGCAACCCTGCCACGCGTGGCCCAGATGTTCATCATCAGTTGCCCCAGGTCGATCTCATCGTTCTCTCTGGGTGGCGGTGTGTTCGCATGAGTTTGCATCTACTGCATATCCCTTTTGCAAATTAATGAGAATTAATCTCTAAAACACCCCGAAGAGCGTAAATTCAAATCGGTAATTTTACATGCTTGGTCCATGGATAGCGCTTTTTTAAGCATCCAAATTTGCCGGTTTTTTGACTCTAATCCCCACAAGATGATAGCAATTAGCCACAGCTCGACCTAAACAAACCCAGTCAAGACGTGTTCGGACCTGTTCTGGACCACTTCGCGCATGACTGGTTCCGTTTCGATACATTTATTGAACTTGCCTTGCGTGGAAAGCGCGGGCTAGAGCATTCATTGAGGGCAAGCAATACGGCCTGGCCGGACACATATGGCAAAAGCAGGAGTGACTACTGGCATGGATGAGCCCATTACGGACTATGCCGTAAAGACAGGAACTGGGGCTTCACACATCCAGCAGTATCGGGACCAGCACAGTAGGTTGTGCCGTAGGTGGAAAGGACATGAACGAGAGCGTGCAGGGAGAGACAACACTCCCCCTGCAGTGATGCTTGTATCAGGAACCGCTTACGCCCCAGATACCCGACAGGTTTTGCAGCAGCGAGTTGGAAAGCCCCTGCTTGCCGAGGTATTGCAGGATGATCGGGCTGAACTGACCTACCAGGGAGCTATCCATACCAAGCGCCGAGAAGGCTTTGTTGACGTCCTGCATGGTCTGCACACTGCCCAGGGCGCTGGTGACTGCGTTGGACGAGCTGTCTTTCTTGCCGAGCAGGCTACCGCCCAGCGAGCTCAGTTGCCCGAGCGTGCCATTGGCGCCCAGGTGCTCCAGGCCAGGAACTTCCGAGGCCAGTTGCGCGTAATCGGTAGCGCTCAGTTTGTTTTCGGCCAACTTCAGCAAAGCAGTGGTGCCGCCAGCAGCCTGCTGCGGGGAAACGTTCAGGTTCGAGAGCGTGTTGAGCAGCTCGAGGGTTTCCGTGTTTTCCGCGATGGTTTGGTTGCCAGTGACTGTCGAGGCCAGCTTGGCTGCTTCGCCCAGGTTGAAAGCCGAAGCCGAGCCAGCCGCAATGGCCAGGGCCGCACCAATAGTGATGGCAAGGGAGTTTTTCATAGACAGATCTCTAGTCGTATATGACAGCCATGGAGGCCATGAGAAAGCGCGGCCACTGCGGGCCGCGCGACCGGCACGAACGATAGGCGGCACGGTAGTGGATGTCCAGACTTAGTACGCCGATGACGCGCCAGCAAACCTTTCAGGGTGAGCGTGCATCTGACCGTGGCACCGAAGTGCGGCGCTTACGGTGCCAATCGGGCGAGCTCGGCCAGAAAGGCTTCTTCATCCAATATATTGACGCCCAGCTCCCTGGCCTTTCCCAGTTTGGAACCAGCGCCCGGCCCGGCAACGACCACGCTGGTCTTGGCGGACACAGAGCCCGCAACCTTCGCACCCAAAGCCTCCAGGCGCTGCTTGGCCACATCGCGACTCAAGCTTTCCAGGGTGCCCGTCAACACCCAGGTCTGCCCCACCAGCGGCAGCCCCTGCGCCACCTTCTTCTCGCTCTGCCAATGCATACCGAACTCAAGCAACTGGGCCTCTATGGCCTTGGCTCGTGCGGTATTGGCCGCGTCACTGAAAAAGTCGCGCAGGGAATTCGCGGCCTTTTCGTTGAGTCGTTCGACCTGGCGCAGGTCGAGCCAATCCGCCGTGACCACGGCATCCAGGCTACCGAAACGCTCGGCCAGGCGTTGCGCCCCCGTACTGGCAATAAAGGGAATGCCCAGCTTGTCTAGCAGTTCGGCCAGGGTCGTGGACGCGGCGAACTCCGGGTGCAGCTCTCCTTCGTCTTGCAACGTGAGATGCCCCATCAGCGCAGCAATAACACCGCTGTTGTGTTCATCCTCGAAGAAGCTATGGATCTCGTGCGCCACTTCCAGACCGACATCGGGCAAGTAAGTCAGCACTTGAGGGAGCGCTTTGCCGATACGCTCCAGCGTACCCAGCGCCCTGGCCAGCAGTTTGGCGGTTTCCTCGCCGACATCGGGAATGCCAAGGGCATAGATGAAGCGCGCCAGGGTCGGGGTTCTGCTCGCATCGATAGCCGCCAGCAGGTTGCGTGAAGACAGTTCGGCAAAGCCATCGAGTACGACCAGTTGCTCGAAGTACAGCGCATAGAGATCGGCAGGAGATGCGACGAGGCCCGTGTCGACCAACTGCTCGACGATCTTGTCGCCCAGGCCATCGATATCCATCGCCCGGCGCGATACGAAGTGGATGATCGCCTGCTTCAACTGCGCCTGGCAGGCCAGCCGCCCCACACAGCGATAAATGGAGCCGTCACTGGTCGAGGAACGCCCTTTGCTGCGCTTGACCAACTGCGTGCGCTCGACCGCCGAACCACAAACCGGGCAGCACTCTGGCACCTGGATCGCCACGGCATTTTCCGGCCGGCGCTCGGCGACGACCCCCAGGATCTGTGGGATCACGTCCCCGGCACGGCGCACGATCACACTGTCGCCGATCATCACACCAAGCCGCACCACTTCATCCATATTGTGCAGACTGGCATTGGACACCGTTACGCCCGCCACCTGCACCGGCCTCAGCCGCGCAACCGGCGTAATAGCCCCGGTGCGTCCCACCTGGAACTCCACGCCGAGCAGCTCGGTGATTTCTTCTCGTGCCGGGAATTTGTGTGCGATCGCCCAGCGCGGCTCCCGGGCACGAAAGCCCAACTCACGCTGCTGAGGCACTGAGTCGACCTTGAACACCACGCCATCGATTTCATAGGGCAATGCATCGCGGCGCTCGCCGATATCACGGTAGTAGGCCTGGCACTCGGCAACACCCGTCGCGCGCCTCAGCTCACGGCTGATCGGCAATCCCCAGCCACGCAGTGCCTGGAGAATATCGAAGTGAGTCGACGGTAACTCGCCATCGCTACGGCCCACACCATAGGCACATAGTTCCAGCGGACGATCAGCGGTGATCTTAGGGTTCAACTGCCGCAGACTGCCGGCGGCGGCATTACGCGGGTTGGCGAAAGGCTTACCCCCGCCCTCCAGTTGACGCACATTCAGCGCCTCGAAGCCGTCCTTGGGCATGTAGATTTCGCCACGCACCTCCAGAACCGTCGGCCAGCCGCTGCCCTGCAGCTTCAATGGAATGTTGCGCACGGTGCGTACGTTGCTGGTGATGTCTTCGCCGGTCGTACCGTCGCCACGGGTGGCGCCGCGTACCAGTTGACCGTTCTCGTATAGCAGACTGACCGCAAGGCCATCGAGCTTCGGCTCACAGCTGTAGATAACTGCAACACCATCGCCGAACAGGTCACCGCCTGGCAGGTCCAGCCCTTCGCGCACACGACGGTCGAAGTCCTGCAGGTCCTGCTCCTCGAAGGCATTACCAAGGCTGAGCATCGGCACTTCATGCCGAACCTGGCCGAAGGCCTCCAGTGCCTGACCGCCGACCCGCTGGGTCGGCGACTCCGGAGTGACCAGCTCGGGATGCTCGGCCTCCAAGGCCTTGAGCTCGTTGAACAGCCGATCGTATTCGGCGTCCGGCACTGCTGGATCATCGAGCACGTAGTAGCGATAGTTGTGCGCATCCAGTTCACTGCGCAACTGGGCGATACGTTCGGCGGCGGCCTGGGCTGAAGACATAGGGAAACGGATGCTTATCGAAATCTCGGGCCGGAGATTCTAGCCTCCTCGGTCAGCGCAGAACACCCAGAGCGACCCATGGCTATCACTACGATCACTGAGCAGCAGACAGCGGCGTATCGAAGCCCTGTGCTCAGCACAGCATCGAGAGCATTTCCTGCCACCAGAAATGCAAAAACCCTCACGAGGAGGGCTTTGCGTATATGGTGGGTCGTGTAGGGGTCGAACCTACGACCAATTGGTTAAAAGCCAACTGCTCTACCACTGAGCTAACGACCCAACGCGGGGCGCATCATACTGATTTCGCTGGAGAATTGAAACTTTTTTCTGAAATTTATTGCATCACCAGAGTCGCCCTGCTGTCAGCCGGGCAGACGCACAAACCTCAACGGTTCAGTTGACGCTGGGAAAGCTGGGCCGCCGAACTCTTGGGGTACTGTGCAATGACCTGGCGAAAAATCCCCTGGGCCTTTTCACGATTGCCCAGGCGCATCTCGACATCTGCCAGCTTGTAGAGCGCATCGGGCACCTTGCCGTGTTGCGGATAGGTCTCGCCGACTTTGGCGAAAGCCTGTGCAGCACCTTGCAGATCGCCATTGGCCAAGGTCACCTCACCCAGCCAGTATTGAGCGTTACCCGCATACTGACTGTCTGGATAACGGCGCAGGAATGCCGAAAATGCCTGACTGGCCTTTTCGAAGTCCTTGGCTTTGATGAGGTCGAAAGCGGCATCGTAGAACAGCTTTTCCTTCTCGGGATCCCCCGGAGCGGACGAAGCATTTTGTGCCGTAGAAGCGCTAGCGCCCTGGGCGCTACCACTCGATGAATTCTGGTCGGTCGAGGATGAAGCTGGAGCCCCACTCGATACGCGACGGTCCAGATCCTGATAACGCTCCAGGCCTTCCTGTTGCAAGCGTTGGATCTGGTTCTGCTGTTCTTCCAGCAGACCGCGCAATTGCGCTATCTCCTGCTGCATCTGCTGCAGTTGCATGAACAGCATGCCTTGCGCGGAAGATGGGGCCGTTGCCCCACCCCCCGCATAAGCACCGCCCACATCTGTATTGGTCACCGGGTAGCTGCCATAGGCAGCACTCGAATCACTCTCGGAAACCGGCACAGCCAGCGCATGAAGCGGCAGGCTGAGCGCGATCAGAGACAGAGCATGACGGCACTTACGCATGGCAAATTACTTGCGCAGTTCTACGCGGCGGTTCTGAGCCCAGGACTGCTCGTCGCTGCCCAGAGCAACCGGACGCTCTTCGCCGTAGGAAACCAGTTCCAGTTGAGCCGGGGAAACGCCCTGCAGAACCAGATAGCGTTGTACGGCCTGGGAACGACGCTCGCCCAGAGCCATGTTGTACTCGCGGGTGCCGCGCTCGTCAGTGTGGCCTTCCAAAACGACGCGAGCGCCGTTGCCTTTCAGGTCCTTGGCGTGAACGTCCAGAGCGCGCAGGGCCTCAGGCTTCAGCTCGGAGCTGTCGAACTCGAAGTAGAAAGTGGTGATGGCGCGCAGGGCGGCTTCTTCGCTCAGGCTACCGTCAACGGCGCCACGGTCAGCACCGTAGCCAGCGTTCGGGTCGATGGCAGCGCCTTCGCCAGAATCGTCGCCGCCTTTGGAGGAGCAACCAACTGCAACAGCCATGGCCAGAGCCAGAGCAGTGAACTTACCGAATTTCAGCATTTCCATGTGTAACAACCCCAGGTGTGTTTTGGTTAAAAGCGTTGATTACCGCATCAGTTCAGGTAAGGGGACCATGACGGCTCTCGGACTTCGCCTTGAGCGGTAGGAAGTGGGAGCCTCACTCGACCATTGATGGACGCGAGCATCAAGACTCCCCGACCCTGCTGGCGGGTTGCATAGATTAGCATGGTGCCATTGGGCGCAACAGTGGGCGACTCATCCAAAGTGCTATCGGAAAGCAACCGAAGGTTTCCACGCTGGAGGTCCTGTGCAGCCACCTTGAAATTGGTGTAACCGTCCTGGCGATGGATCATCACCAGGGTCTTCTCATCGGCGGACAATTTCGGGTTGGCATTGTAGTTACCGACGAACGTCACACGCTCCGCATTGTTGCTGCCAAGGCGCTGCTTGTAGATCTGTGGTTTGCCAGCGCGGTCGGAAGTGAAGTAGATGGTCTGCCCATCAGCGCCCCAGAACGGCTCGGTATCGATGCCGTAATGGTTGGTCAGGCGCTGCATGTTGCGTGTTCCGAGGTCCATCACGTAGATCTCCGGGTTTCCGTCCTTGGACAGCACGAAAGCGAGGCGATTGCCATCGGGCGAGAACGCCGGGGCACCGTTGAGGCCTTCGAAATTTGTGATCTGCTCACGGCGTCCGGTATCGATATGCTGGATGAAGATACGCGGGCGCTTCTGTTCGAAGGACACATAGGCGATGCGACGGCCATCCGGCGAATAGCGCGGCGAGAGGATCGGCTCACGCGACTGCAACAGGGTTACGGCACGAGCGCCATCGTAATCCGAGCGCTGCAGCGTGTAGCGCGTGTTATTGGAGCCCAGTCGCTCAGCCGTCACATAGAGCAGACGCGTGGAAAAGGCACCCTTGACACCCGTCAGCTTCTCGAAAATCTGGTCCGAAGCATAGTGAGCCATGTCGCGCAGTTGATCAGCCGAACCGCCAACGCTACCCGTCATCACCTGCTGTTCGGTGGTCACGTTGAACACAGCGAACTGGATCTGCAGACGGCCAGCGGCAGGCTGGATGTTGCCGACGACCAGGTATTGCGCGCCCAGTGCTTTCCAGTCGCGGTAGATGACTTCGCTGGCCTGGGTCGGCAAGCTGATCATGTTCTGCCGCGGGATGGGCTCGAAACTGCCGGAGTTGCGCAGGTCATTGCCGATGATGGTCGACATGTCCTCAGGCAGCACATTACCGCCCTGCCAGCCGAACGGCACGACGGCGATGGGTACCGCACGGTCGTTGCCACCGGAAATGATCAGCGGATCCGCGGCCTGGGCACTGCCCGCCAACATGATCAGGCCCATCAGGGCGATACGAATCAGGGTATTCACAGACTCAAGTCCTCGGGTTTGAAGATGACACGACGTTTGCGATACATCTGATCGAACGTCGAGCGGTCCAATTGCTGCATTTCCGCGATGCGGCCCACATTACGCACTGCCGCCACAGCCGAGCTGTCGAATGGAGAGTCACCGCTTGAGCGCGTGACACTGGCATTGGTGATGGTGCCATCCGGCAGCATCTCGATCAGCACCTCCACGGTCATGCCATTACGCGCGGACGGTGGACGACGCCACTGTTCACTGACCAGGCGCACGATCAGGTCGTCGAGATTCCCGGCAACCTTGTCACCCCGCTCATCAGCCAGCGCCTGCTGGTAGCCGGTATCTTCCGACAGCAGCTCCGCCAGCGCCTGTGCCTTACGGTCTTCGTTAGCCTTGCGCCGCGCCTCTTCAGCGGCTTTTTTCTTCGCTGCCTCGGCTGCCGCCTTCTTCTTGGCTTCTTCAGCCGCAGCCTTCTTCTTCGCCTCTTCAGCAGCCTTTTTCTTGGCGGCCTCGGCAGCGGCTTTTTTCTTGGATTCTTCTTCAGCTTTCTTCTTGGCAGCTTCTTGCTCGGCCTTCTTCTTGGCGATGTCGGCCTGCTTCAGCTCTTCCTGTTTTTTCGCTTCCGCCGCTTTCTTTGCTGCGGCAACCTTTTGCTCTTCCGCTGCCTTGCTGGCCTCGGCTGCTTTCTGTTGCTCTTGCTGGGCCTTTCGAGCCTCCTCGGCACGTTTTTGTTCCGCAGCCTGCTCAGCCTTGCGCTGCTCCATCTGCTCGGTTTCGTGCAGGGGCGCTGAGGTTTTCTGCTTTTCGCCAGCAATCTTCTGGTTGGTCTGGGTCGTGGCCTGGCTTTGCGACTTCAACTGATAAAGCGTGGCCTGGATAACCGGGCGCGAAGGCGGCAGCTCGGGCGTTCGCGAGAAGCTGATAAACAGCATGCCAAAGATCAGCACATGCAGCGCCACCGCCACGATGGTGGGCCAGAAATAGCTTTCCGATGGTGAACGCGGTGTGTAAGGCATCAGGGGGCCTCGGTAATCAGGCCGACATTGCCGACGCCCGCTTCCTGCAATCCACCCATGGCACTCATCACCGCGCCGTAATCGACCGCCTTGTCGCCGCGCACGAAGACCTGCACGGCCTTACCCTGGCTGCGGTTCTGGTTCATGATCGCCGTGACTGCCCGGGTCATTTCATCCAGGGTCAGTGCCTTGTCCTGCACGGTATCGGTATCGACCTCACTGCCCATGTTCCAGTAGTAGGTCTTGTCGGCCTTGATGGAAATGGTCAGCACGCGGGAGTCGTTGTCCTGAGGCAAGGTCTCGCTGCTGACCTTGGGCAGGTCGACCTTGACGCCCTGGTTGAGCATCGGCGCGGTCACCATGAAGATCACCAGCAGCACGAGCATGACGTCGATATAGGGCACGACGTTCATCTCGGCGACGGGCTTGCGTCTGTTGCGAATTCGAGCCATTGCGTCGGACCTCAGTCTTCGGAGGTATGGACTTTGCGGTGCAGGATCGCCTGGAACTCGTCGGCGAACATGTAGTAACGAGCGATCAGCGTTTCCGAGCGGGCGGAGAAGCGGTTGTAGGCGATGACCGCCGGGATCGCCGCGAACAGGCCGATGGCGGTCGCGATCAAGGCCTCGGCGATGCCAGGCGCCACCGTTGCCAGGGTCGCCTGCTGTACCTGGGCCAGACCACGGAACGAGTTCATGATCCCCCAGACGGTGCCGAACAGACCGATATAAGGACTGGTGGAGCCGACGGTCGCGAGGAACGGCAGGCTCTGCTCCAGCTTCTCTTCCTCGCGGGAGATCGCAACGCGCATCGCACGGCTGACACCATCCATGACCGCATCGGGATCGACGCCGTGCTGCTGGCGCAGGCGGGAGAACTCTTTGAAGCCGGCACGGAAAATCTGCTCGACACCGCAATCGGGGTCAGGGTTGGCGCCGGCCTGGCGATAGAGCTTGGACAGGTCGATACCCGACCAGAAGCGCTCCTCGAATTCCAGCAACGAACGCTTGGCCGCACGCAACAGATTGCCGCGCTGAAAGATGAGTATCCACGAAACGACCGAGGCGCCGACGAGGATCAGCATAACCAGCTGAACCACGAAGCTGGCATTGCTGATCAGGCTCCACATGGACATATGATCGACGTTGGCTTCCACGCTTACTCTCCTGCTGGGAATGGACCCTGGCTCACGAGGGCTTCACGTAGCGCCTCTGGTATAGCCCGGGGTTTCAAACTGTCGGCGTGCACGCAGGCCACCACGAATTGCCCTTCGCAGAGCAACGTATCATCAGTGACCCGCCTGACCTGCTGGCAAAAACGCAGGCTGGCTCGCTTCATCTCCACGACTTCGGCCGTTACCAGCAACTCGTCATCCAGGTGTGCCGGTGAACGGTAACGGGCCTCGCTGGAATGCACGACGAACAGCAGCCCTTCCGCTGCCAGGCGCGACTGGAAGAAACCCAGCCCACGCAAGCGTTCGGTCCGCGCGCGTTCCATGAATTTGAGGTAGTTGACGTAGTAGACGATGCCACCCGCATCGGTGTCCTCGTAGTAGACACGGCAGCGGTGATGAAAAGCTTCCTGAGTGTGCGCGCGCATACTAGTGCCAGCCCTGATAATTGCCAATTGGGTAAGTGAACAATTTTTCAATCATTCTGCTACGGGATCGAAAAGGTCGGGCGTCTGCGGGTCGAGCAGGCGCTTGGGCAGGTTCAGGCCGAAGTGCAGATAGGCGTGACGGGTGACCACGCGGCCACGCGGCGTACGCATGATGTAGCCCTGCTGGATCAGGTAGGGCTCGAGTACATCCTCGATGGTGTGCCGTTCCTCGCTGATCGCCGCCGCGAGGTTATCCAGCCCGACCGGCCCGCCGTCGAATTTCTCGATGAGCGTCAACAACAGTCGGCGATCCTGGTGATCGAAGCCGCGCTCGTCGACGTCCAGCATGTTCAGCGCACGGTCAGCGGTCGAACGGCTGATCTCGCCATTGCCCAGTACTTCGGCAAAGTCGCGCACCCGGCGCAACAGGCGATTGGCGATACGCGGCGTCCCTCGTGCGCGACGCGCGATCTCGAAAGCCCCTTCTGCCTCGATGGTCAGGCCCAGGATATTCGCCGAGCGACTGACAATCGTGGCCAGGTCTTCGCTGGAATAGAACTCCAGGCGCTGCACGATACCGAAGCGATCCCGCAAGGGATTGGTCAGCATGCCCGCACGGGTGGTGGCACCAACCAGCGTAAACGGCGGCAGATCGAGCTTGATGGAGCGTGCCGCCGGCCCTTCGCCGATCATGATATCGAGCTGGAAGTCTTCCATCGCCGGATACAGCACCTCCTCGACCACGGGCGACAGACGATGGATTTCATCGATGAACAGGACGTCACCCGCTTCCAGGTTGGTCAGCAGCGCCGCCAGGTCGCCCGGACGTTCCAGAACGGGCCCGGACGTGCTCTTGATCGAGACGTTCATTTCCTGGGCGATGATGTTGGCCAGGGTCGTCTTGCCCAGTCCGGGCGGACCGAAGATCAGGGTATGGTCGAGGGATTCGCGACGCGCGGTGGCGGCACGGATGAACAGGTCCATCTGCTCGCGCACGACCGGCTGGCCGATGTATTCGGCCAGCTTCAACGGGCGAATGGCGCGGTCCAGTTGCTCGTCGCGGTCGCGCCCCGTGGCGGTCACCAGCCGATCGGCTTCTATCATGGCTACACCATGCCTTTGAGGGCGCGACGGATCAATTCTTCACTGCTCAAGTCTTTTTCCTGAATGGCCGAAACGGCGCGACTGGCCTCCTGAGGCTTGAAGCCCAGCGCGATCAGTGCGCTGACCGCATCGCTCTCGGCGCTTGAGACTGCCGCACCTGCGCGAGGTTCAACCACCAATCCAGAAATGGCCGGAATGCTTTCCCATGCCTTGAAACGATCCTTGAGCTCGACCAGCAGCCGCTCGGCGGTCTTCTTGCCGACGCCGGGGATCTTCACCAGAACCGAAGTATCCTGGGCCTGCACACAGCGGACCAGCTCATCGACCTCCAACCCCGACATCAACGCCAGGGCCAGCTTCGGCCCGACGCCATTGAGGCGGATCAACTCGCGGAACAGCTCTCGCTCGCGCTTTTCAGCGAAACCGTAGAGCAGGTGAGCATCCTCACGCACGACAAGATGGGTATGCAAGGTCACCGTCTCACCCAATGCCGGCAAACGGTAGAGCGTGGTCATCGGCACCTCGACCTCATAACCGACGCCATTCACATCCAGAATCAAATGAGGCGGCTGCTTTTCAGCCAGGTTGCCACGCAAACGTCCAATCACTGCTGTCTTCCTGTCGAACGGTTCACAAACGGAGGCGCCCGCCGCGCCGCTTGGCGCCAGCCAGGCCATGGGGGATCAGGCTCTGTCGATGGTGCGCATGGCACAGGGCGATGGCCAGCGCATCGGAGGCGTCGATCTGCGGTTTCTGCACCAGCTTGAGCAACTGCATGACCATCATCTGCACCTGCTCCTTCTTGGCCGCAC
Organism: Pseudomonas sp. ABC1; assembly: GCF_013395055.1. Taxonomy (NCBI): domain Bacteria; kingdom Pseudomonadati; phylum Pseudomonadota; class Gammaproteobacteria; order Pseudomonadales; family Pseudomonadaceae; genus Pseudomonas; species Pseudomonas sp. ABC1. The sequence goes on along the minus strand of NZ_CP058349.1, from coordinate 3,484,582 downwards.
CCGTGCCGACGATGGCCTGCTTGACCTGGGTGGCGGTGTACTCGGAAATCTCCAGCCCCGCCTCGGCCCCCGCGACGATGGCCGCACCACGCGCCTGACCGAGTTTGAGGGCCGAATCGGCATTGCGCGCCATGAACACCTGCTCGATGCCCATCGTCACAGGTCCATAGGTTTCGATGACCTGGGCGACGCCCCGAAAGACCAGTTGCAAGCGCTCGGCCAGGGCGCCATCCCCAGTGCGAATACAACCGGATGCCACGTATTCGCAATGCCGCCCCGTATCGCGCACCACGCCATAGCCGGTGATACGCGAGCCCGGGTCGATGCCAAGAATCAGGGTCATGCCACTCCATATGCCGGTGCCACGCATGGCACATCGAACTGTCTATTTATCCAGTTGGCGAGTATAGGCGCCCCGCCCCGGCACGTCATCCTCCACATCACACCCTCGCGAGAACAACACCTGTAAATGAAAAAGCCGGAAACCCTCTCCCGAAAGGTTTCCGGCTTTCTGCCACACCTGGACTCAGCCCAACTGCTCCATGATCTCGTCGGCGATCTCGGCATTGTGGTAGACGTTCTGCACGTCATCGAGGTCTTCCAGCATGTCGATCAGCTTGAAGATCTTCTGAGCGGTTTCCAGGTCAACAATCGGCGCACTGATCGAAGGGATCATCGCGATATCCGCTTCCTCGCCCTTGAAGTCCGCGGCACTCAGCGCCTCGTTGACCGCATGGAAATCCGCGAAGCTGGTGGACACCAGTGCCGATCCATCATCGCCCATCTCCACATCGTCAGCGCCCGACTCCAGCGCCGCTTCCATCAAGGCATCTTCATCGACCCCGGGCGCAAAGCTGATCTGCCCCTTGCGCTCGAACATATAGGCCACCGAGCCGTCAGTACCCAGGTTGCCACCGCATTTGCTGAATGCGTGACGCACCTCGGCAGCGGTGCGATTACGGTTATCGGTCATGGCCTCGACGATGATCGCCACGCCGCTGGGCGCATAGCCTTCGTAGCTCAGTTCGGCCATGTTGTCGGCGTCATTGGTGCCGGCACCACGGGCGATGGCGCGGTCGATGACGTCACGCGACATATTGGCAGTCAGCGCCTTGTCCACGGCCAGGCGCAGACGCGGATTGTCCGCCGGGATGCCACCACCCTTGGCCGCGACCGTCAGTTCACGAATGATCTTGGTGAAGATCTTGCCCCGCTTGGCATCCTGGCGACCCTTGCGGTGCTTGATATTGGCCCATTTGGAATGACCAGCCATAACTCACTCCATTCTTTTCGACTTAGGTTCAACGGGCGCGAAACCCTGCGTCTCGACGCCCCATAACGAAGGAGCCTGGCAAATCCAGGCTCCTTGTGTGTCACTCATTCAGCCTTGGGCTGCTCGCGCAAGCGAATGTGCAGTTCGCGCAGTGCCTTGCCATCCACCTCGCCCGGCGCCTGGGTCATGACGCAAGCCGCGCTCTGGGTTTTCGGGAAGGCGATCACTTCACGGATCGACTGGGCACCGGTCATCAGCATCACCAGGCGATCCAGGCCGAATGCCAGACCACCGTGAGGCGGCGCACCGAACTTCAGCGCGTCGAGCAGGAAGCCGAACTTCTCCTGCTGCTCTTCTTCGCTGATACCGAGTACACGGAAGACCGTCTGCTGCATGGACTTGTCATGGATACGGATCGAACCACCGCCCAGTTCGGTACCGTTCAGCACCATGTCATAGGCACGCGACAGCGCGGCGGCAGGACTGGCTGCCAGCTCTTCGGGCGTGCATTTCGGCGACGTGAAGGGATGGTGCAGCGACGTCAGGCTGCCATCGTCGTTCTCCTCGAACATCGGGAAATCGACTACCCACATCGGCGCCCACTCGCAGGTCAGCAGGTCCAGGTCGTGACCCAGCTTGATACGCAGGGCGCCCAGCGCATCACTGACCACCTTGAACTTGTCGGCACCGAAGAAAACGATATCGCCATCCACCGCACCGACGCGGTCGAGAATCACGTTCAGGTTTTCTTCCGGGATGAATTTTACGATCGGCGACTGCAGGCCTTCGACGCCCTTGGCACGCTCGTTGACCTTGATATAAGCCAGGCCTCGCGCACCATAGTTGCCGACGAACTTGGTGTAGTCGTCGATCTGGCTGCGCGGCATGTTCGCCGCACCCGGTACGCGCAGCGCGGCCACACGGCCTTTCGGATCATTGGCCGGACCGCTGAAGACCTTGAACTCGACGCCCTGAAGCTGATCCGCCACATCGACCAGTTCCAGCGGGATGCGCAGGTCGGGCTTGTCCGAGCCATAACGGCGCATGGCTTCCTCGAACGGCATGTGCGGGAACTCGCCGAACTCGACCCCCAGCACTTCCTTGAACAGCTGGCGAATCATGGTTTCGGTGATACCGATGATGTCGCTCTCGTCGAGGAAGCTGGTCTCGATGTCGATCTGGGTGAATTCCGGCTGGCGGTCGGCACGCAGGTCTTCGTCACGGAAGCACTTGGCGATCTGGTAGTAACGGTCGAAGCCGGCCACCATCAACAGTTGCTTGAACAGCTGCGGCGATTGCGGCAGCGCGAAGAAGCTACCGGCATGGGTGCGGCTCGGCACCAGGTAATCGCGGGCACCTTCCGGCGTGGCGCGGGTCAGGATCGGCGTTTCCACATCGAGGAAGCCGTTTTCATCCAGGTAGCGACGGATGCTGGACGTGATGCGCGAACGCAACTTGAGCTTTTCAGCCATCTCCGGACGGCGCAGGTCGATGAAGCGATAGCGCAGGCGGGTTTCCTCGCCGACGTCGGTGTATTCGTTGAGCGGGAATGGCGGCGTCTCGGCATCGTTCAGCACTTCCAGCTCATAGCCCAGTACTTCGATGGCACCCGAAGCCATGTTCGGGTTGCGCGCGCCCTCGGGACGCAGGCGCACCTTGCCGCGCACCTTGATCACATACTCGCTGCGCACACGGTCCGCCGTGGCGAAGGTTTCCGCACGGTCCGGATCGAACACCACCTGCGCCAGCCCTTCACGGTCACGCACGTCGAGGAAGATCACCCCGCCATGGTCGCGGCGACGATGAACCCAACCGCAAAGAGTGATTTCCTGGCCGTCCAGGCTTTCGTTCAACTGGCCGCAATAGTGACTGCGCATCATGATGGTGTTCGCTTCTCGTATCTTGAATTCGTTGGGTCGCTCGGGTGCGACAAGGCAGACGGCAGCGCTTCGGCGCGCCTGGCGGCGCCTTCTCAAGGGAAAGGCCTCCGCGCCCAGGCAAAAGGCCTGACAGCCCTCCGGGCACAAGCGCGGGATTATATCCGCTTAATAGGCCTGCCGCACAGGCCCACGCCACCGAGGCCTGTGAGCCAGAACCTCAGCGCGCCAACGGCAACATGTTCTTCAAGGTATTGTCACGGCGCACATAATGGTGCCAGAGCGCCATGGCGGCATGCCCCAGAATCATTATGAAGAGCAGGTACTGGGCATAGAGATGTACGCCATGGACCACATCGCGCACGCCTTCGGAAAACCCGAGCGGACCGATATCGACCAGCCAGAACAGGCTGACCGGGCGACTGCCGAAAACCAGCCCGGTGATCGGCATAAGCAGGAGCAAGGCATAAAGCAGGCCATGCCCGAGGCGAACAGCCAGTTCCACATTTTGTTCACGGCGACGAACCAACAGGCGCAGCAGCGTCAACAACAGAACCGCGATACCCAGCGATTTGTGCAGCGTATAAACGTTGCCCTTGCCGCCCAGCAACGCCTCGAAGAACAGGTCATTACCATAGGGCAATGCGATGATCAGCAGGACCAGAATGGCGGATAGCCAGTGCAAGGCAATCTGCAAAGGCGAAAATCGAGAGGTCGTCATATTTTTTCCTATCATCAGGTTATGGCGCGGGAGCGCTTGCAGTCATCACGGCAAGCCATTCTCCCTCTCTGGCGCCACATCCTGAACGGTCACCTTTTACAGAATGTGACGACCCACACCTGCAAACCCCTGCTCCAGAGCCACTCCCGCCAGCCCGAAACATCTGCGCGCGCATGCCGCATTGACCTGGCAGAAAAAACAGGAGTGAAAAATCACAAGCACACAGACAAACACACTTCATTAGACTAAAGTAGCAACCCCAAACAGAACTCAAGAGCTGCCCCTTGCATGCAAGACAACACTGCTGAACTGGCCATGACTGTCCTGATGACGCCGGACAAAGCGAATTTTTCCGGCAATGTGCATGGCGGAACCCTGCTCAAATACCTCGATGAAGTCGCCTACGCCTGCGCCAGCCGCTATGCAGGCCACTACGTCGTCACGCTCTCTGTGGACCAGGTGATATTCCGCCAGCCCGTGCATGTCGGCGAACTGGTCACCTTCCTGGCCTCGGTCAACTACACCGGCACCACATCGATGGAAATCGGCATCAAGGTCGTGACCGAGGACATTCGCAGCAAGTCCGTACGACACACCAACAGTTGCTTCTTCACCATGGTTGCGGTCGGGGAAGAGGGTCGCCCCGTCACCATTCCGGAACTCACGCCCGTGACGACCGAACAGAAGCGACGCTTCGCCCAGGCCCAGCAACGCCGGCAGATCCGCCGGGAGCTGGAAGAGCGCTACAAGGCGATCAAAGCAGAAAACTGAGAGGAAGGTGCCTACATGGCAACCTCACCGTTGCCATGTAGAGAAGCTGCGACTTTGTGCAGGCCGCTCAGACCAGCGCAGTGTCCAGCGCCATCATCAGGCAGAAACCCACCGCCAACGCCAGGCTTGCCTCGGTGGCATGTCCGTTACGATGGGATTCGGGAATAATCTCATGGGCGACGGCGAACAGCATCGCACCGGCCGCCAATGCCAACCCCCACGGCAGCAACTGTGCGGACACGCCTACGAGCCAGGCACACAGCACAGCGAAGACAGGCTCGACCAGGCCCGAGGCCACACCGATCATCAGGGCCTTCCATCTGGAAACACCAACGCCAGCCAGCAGCAAGGCGACGATCAGCCCCTCCGGCACATCCTGCAAGGCAATGCCCAAGGCCAGGCTATCCGCCCCATCCAACCCAGCACCTGCCGCCACACCAACTGCCATCCCTTCCGGAATGTTGTGCGCCACGATGGCGATCACGAACAAGGAAACACGCCCACCGAGCACCTGGTCAGGCGCACCCTGGGCCATCGGCAACAGACGCCCGAACCCAAGCAGTGCCGAAGCACCGATAAGCAGGCCGATGCTGGCCATGGCTGCCGCGCCCCAAGGGGTATAGCCCTGCTCTCCAGCCACGTCCAAGGCGGGTATCAGCAAGGAAAAAACCGTCGCGGCGAGCATGATCCCACCACCGAGCCCCAGCAGAACGTCGGACATGCGAGCAGAGATATTACGAATAAAGAGCACCGGCAAAGCGCCCAGTGCGGTGCCGAGCGCGCACAGCATCCCCGCGCGTAATGCACGCCATATCTGCGGTTCGATACTTTCCGGAACAAGGCTGGCGGCTTGTGCCAGCAGAACGCCAACACCGCCGAGAACAAGCGAAAAACCCACCATGTAGCGGAAGATCCGCACATTGGAAGCCGTCAGGGTTTGCCACACCGTTCGCATGATTTTCTTATCCTGGACTCGCCGATCACGGGGCCTGCCAAACATGACACCACGCGGATGAGATAGAGCGAACGCAGCAAGCACCAAGAGTCATCACATACTCCACAACGGCGGCAGCGCCCGACACTACAACGGCACAGGGGTGTTACAGACTTCGACAGCAAGGTGGAACGAAGCGTTCTCGGGCCCGTCAGGCCTTCAATACGACTGGACTCGGGAATACCACAGACAGCCATCGCAGGCCTCACCCAGGGCGGATTCATGGCCTGCGACGACTCAAGGAGCTACGAAGGCTCAGGCAAGCGCTTCGCGGTAACGCCTGGCGACTTCATTCCAGTCGATGACGTTGTAGAACGCACCAATGTATTCAGGGCGACGATTCTGGTAACGCAGGTAGTAGGCATGCTCCCAGACATCCAGCCCCAGGATCGGTGTATTGCCCTGCATGAGCGGGCTGTCCTGGTTGGCGCTGCTCTCGACCACCAGACGCTTCTGCGGCGTGACGCTCAGCCAGGCCCAGCCACTGCCGAAACGGGTAAGGGCTGCCTTGGTGAACGCATCCTTGAAGGCCTCGAAACCACCGATTTGCTTGTCTATCGCCTCAGCCAGGGCACCCTCGGGAGCACCGCCGCCCGTCGGTGACATGACACTCCAGAACAGGCTGTGGTTGGCATGGCCACCACCATGGTTGATGACGGCACCACGCAGTTCACCTGGCACTTCGGCCACGCGCGACAGCAGCTCTTCCACCGGAAGATCGGCCAGGGCATTGCCCTCCAGCGCTGCATTCAGGCCATTGACATAAGTCTGGTGGTGCTTGGTGTAGTGGATTTCCATGGTCTGAGCATCGATATGAGGCTCCAGGGCATCGTAGGCATAGGGCAAGGCAGGTAGAACGTAAGTCATTTCTTTTTCCTCAATGTGACTGTCGACTGACAGGTATACAGGCCGGGTTCGGTGGCGTGGAGACTGCCAGTGACAGTTCTCCATCGGTGGTTCCATGGCCGTGTTGCGCCATGAATTGCATCAGGGCGAGGTAAGTATGGTTGCTGTGCCGCAACGCAGCCTCGCGCAACGCGGCACCAGTACGCCCACTCTGTGCGGTATCGAGCAGACGCTCATGGGCATTACGCAGGCAGCGACCGGCTTCCTGGACCTGGCCAAGCCGCAGATGCAGGTCGGCCAGGTTATGCAGGGAGACGACCAGCGCCGCCACCGCTTCATCGGCATCATGCCAGCGATCGAATAGCACCTGGGCCATGGCCAGCGCCTGCAGGTAGCCTTCTCGAGCCTCGATCATCTGGCCCGCCTCGAAACAGCGGTTGGCACTTTCTATGGTCTTTTTCCAAAGTTCCATGTCGTCGCCTCCTGACCCTCAACGCGGGTAGCGGTACGAATCAGATACCGCCTTCAGTGAGTTTTTCCGGGTTGAGCAGGCGCTCCAGCTCTTCACGCCCCAGGTCCGTCTGCTCAAGCGCGACATCGATGATCGGGCGCCCTTCCTTGTAGGCCTGCTTGGCGATTTCTGCCGCTTTCAGGTAGCCGATCAGCGGGTTGAGCGCGGTCACCAGGATCGGGTTGCGGTCGAGCGCTTCCTTGAGTTTTGGCTCGTTGACCTTGAAGCTGGCAATCGCCTTGTCAGCCAGCAGGTGACTGACGTTGCTCAGCAACTGGATGCTGTGCAGCAGGTTCTGTGCAATTACAGGCAGCATCACGTTCAGTTCGAAGTTACCCGACTGACCGGCAACGGTAATCGCAGCATCGTTACCGATCACTTGCGCAGCCACCATCGCCGTCGCTTCCGGAATCACAGGATTGACCTTGCCCGGCATGATCGAGGAACCCGGCTGCAGGGCTTCCAGCTCGATTTCGGCAAGGCCGGCCAGCGGACCGGAGTTCATCCAGCGCAGGTCATTGGCGATTTTCATCAGCGAAACGGCCGTGGTCTTCAACTGACCGGACAGGGCAACGGCTGTGTCCTGGGAACCGATCAGCGCGAAGAAGTTGTCGCCACGGGTGAACGGCAGGCCGGTCAGGCTCTTCAACTCGGCGCAGAAGGTATCGGCGAAGCGCGGGTGGGCATTGATGCCGGTCCCGACAGCCGTACCACCCTGGGCCAGGGCCTGTACGCTTGGCAGCAAGGCGCGCAGGTGCTCGATGTTGGACTGGACCTGCTGGCCCCAGCCGTCGAGCACCTGGCTCATGCGCACAGGCATGGCATCCATCAGGTGAGTGCGCCCGGTCTTGATGTAGGGGTGCACTTCCAGCGATTTCTCGCAGAGCACTTTCAGCAGGTGCCCCAACGCAGGCAGCAGGCGCTCGCTGACTTCGATGGCGGCGCTGACGTGAATGGTGGTGGGGATGATGTCATTGCTGCTCTGGCCGCAGTTGACGTGGTCGTTCGGATTGACCTTGTCGCCCAGCACGCGACTGGCCAGGGTGGCGATCACCTCATTGGCGTTCATGTTGGTGCTGGTGCCGGAGCCGGTCTGGAAGATATCCACCGGGAAATGCTGCATGAAATCACCCGCCAGCAGTTCCTTGCAGGCGGTGACGATGGCCTCGCCCTGGGCCTGGCTGATCTGGCCCAGCTCGATGTTGGCCTGTGCGGCAGCGGCCTTGGCCAGGATCAGAGCACGGACGAAAGACTCGGGCATACGCTGCCCAGAGACCGGGAAATTGTTGACCGCACGCTGGGTCTGCGCGCCATACAGGGCATCTGCCGGGACAGCCAGCTCACCCATGCTGTCGCGTTCTATACGGGTGTCACTCATAGGGGTTTCCTTCTGCCAGTTCAGCGGTTGTGAGGGAGGGTTGCAACCGCAGTGTTGCCAGGCGGTTGCGCAGGCGATTCAGTGTCTGGTGTTGCTCGCGACGATCGGCCAGGCCTTGCAGTATCTGCAGCGAACGGTACGACTGGTCCAGGCAGACGGCCCGCCAGTGCCAGGGCAGTGCCGGGTCGCAGGCGCTGTCGAGCAGCAGGTTCAGGGTCGTGGCGGCCATGCGCCAGGGGGCAATGCGGCCGTGCTCGACCAGTTGCAGACCCTGTGCCCAATGAGCATCCAGCAAACGCGGCTCATCAGGCAGAAGCGCGCAGCGAATGCGGAAGCCCTGCCAGTACCAGCAGTCGAGACAAGGCGCATTGCGGGAGCGGAATGACATCGGAGATCCTCCAGAAGCAGAACGATATTAATTCGCATAAGCGATGAATAATCAACTACTTTTGTGAGTCGCTCGTTTATCTGCAGCCACTGAGAGGCCACGACGCAGGCATCGCCGCCTCAACCTTCAGCTGGCAGGTGTCTGGAGAACTATCGAGGTTGTCAACGCAGCAATGGATGTATTGCTGGCAAAGCGATGAATGAGACCTTGGACAGCGCCCCGGATTGCCCGGGGCGGCGTTGATTGAATACTCGAAGCAATATCCCCGAACGAGCGCAGCATAAAGGCGCGAGCTATCGACAGCTCACGCCCGCCCTGCCGCTACGCTCGAATCAACGATCGTGGGGAATGTGCTCAGGCCTCTGGTTTCTTGCGGCGCAGCGGCGCCATACCGTCCTGGCTGACGACTTGCGATGCTTGCGGCTTGCTGGCGCGTGGACGCTTGGCGGACGGTTTGGCCTTCTTGTCCGCAGGCTTTTTCTTGTCGTCCTTTTTCTTCTTGCTGCCTGCTGCTTTGCCAGAGGCTTTCAGGTTCTTCGGCCCCTGATAGGTGCCTTTCAGCCCCGGAATGACCCGACGCTCGAAACGCTGCTTGAGATAGCGCTCGATGCTGGACATCAGATTCCAGTCGTTATGGCAGATCAGCGAGATGGCCACGCCCTCTCCGCCCGCACGGCCAGTCCGCCCGGTCCGATGGACGTACTCATCGCCCGAGCGCGGCATGTCGAAGTTGATGACCAGGTCCAAACCGTCGATATCCAGGCCGCGCGCTGCCACATCGGTGGCGACCAGCACCTTGACGCCGCCTTGCTTGAGCCGCTCGATGGCCAGCTTGCGCTCCTTCTGGTCCTTCTCGCCATGCAGGATGAAGGCCTTGACCTCGTTGGCGATCAATCGCCCATAAAGACGGTCGGCCTGGGCGCGGGTGTTGGTGAAGATCACCGCTTTCTGGTAGGTCTCATTGGCCAGCAGCCAGTGCACCAGACGCTCTTTATGCGCAGGATCGTCAGCCGTGATGATCTGCTGGCGAATACCCTCGCTCAGTTCGCTGACCAGGTTGAGCTTGAGGTGCAGCGGCTCCTTGAGCACTTGCGCGACCATCTCACGCAGACCGTTGCCACCACTGGTCGCGGAGAACAGCAGGGTCTGGTGCTTGTCACCGCAGGTGGTGACCAGGCGCTGCACGTCTTCGGAGAAGCCCATGTCGAGCATGCGATCCGCTTCGTCGAGCACCACCACTTCCACGTCGCCGAGCACCAGGGTGCCGGCATTCAGGTGCTCGATCAGGCGCCCCGGCGTACCGATGAGGATGTCAGGCACCTTGCGCAGCATGGCGGCCTGCACCTTGAAATCCTCGCCACCGGTGACGATGCCGGACTTGATGAACGTGAACTGCGAAAAACGCTCCACTTCCTTGAGGGTCTGCTGTGCCAGTTCGCGGGTCGGCAGCAGGATCAGCGCCCGCACATCGACACGCGGCTGGGCATCACCGATCAGGCGGTTGAGCAACGGCAGGACGAAGGCGGCGGTCTTGCCACTGCCGGTCTGGGCGATCACGCGCAAATCGCGCCCCTCGATGGCAGGTGGAATGGCCGCGACCTGCACCGGGGTCGGCTCGGTGAACCCGAGTTCGGCTACAGCCTTGAGCAGGCGCTCATGCAGGGCGAATTGGTCGAACAAGGGCAAATACCTCAAGCAATCTGGGAAAGCTGCATAGGTTACCCGGTCCGCTGCAAGAAAGCCGCACTCATATGTACGGAGCCCCGACCGAGAAAAGGCATAATGGCGCAAGTCCTGGTTCATCCCCAGGCTCGCTGTACGCCAGGAAAACGGCCAGCCGCATGGCCCGCATGACTCGCAGAGGTCCGCCGACACATGAAGACACCCCGCGTCACCCTGGAACAATGGCGCACCCTGCAAGCCGTCATCGATCATGGCGGCTTCGCCCAGGCCGCCGAAGCGCTGCATCGCTCCCAGTCGTCGGTCAGCTATACCGTGGCCCGCATGCAGGAGCAGTTGGGTGTGCCGCTGCTGCGCATCGAAGGGCGCAAGGCCGTATTGACCGAGGCCGGCGAGGTGCTGCTGCGGCGCTCGCGTCAACTGGTCAGCCAGGCCGGCCAACTGGAGGAGCTTGCCCAGCACATGGAACAGGGCTGGGAGGCCGAAGTCCGGCTCGTGGTGGATGCCGCCTACCCTTACGCCAGCCTGCTCAATGCCCTCACCGAGTTCATGCCGCGCAGCCGTGGCTGCCGGGTGCGCCTGCGCGAGGAGGTTCTGTCCGGCGTGGAGGACGTGCTCAAGGACGGCACCGCCGACCTGGCCGTGAGCGGCCTGAATATCACCGGCTACCTGGGCAACGAGCTCTGCTCGGTGGAGTTCGTGGCGGTCGCCCGGCACGATCATCCCTTGCACCAGTTGCAGCGCAAACTGAGCGTGCAGGATTTGCAGAGCCACATGCAGGTGGTGGTCCGCGACTCCGGCCATCGCCAGCCACGCGACGCCGGCTGGCTGGGCGCGGAACAGCGCTGGACCGTCGGCAGCCTGGCGACCTCGGTCGCCTTCGTCAGCAGTGGCCTGGGCTTCGCCTGGTTGCCACGGCACATGATCGAAAGGGAGCTGACCGAAGGTACTCTCAAACCCCTGCCCTTGGTCCAAGGCAGTATTCGCCGGATCCTCTTCCATCTTTACACTAACCACGCCAAGCCCCTCGGGCCGGCCACGCAGATTCTGATAGAGCTGCTCAAGGCGTCGGTACAAGCCGACCGTGCAACGCTCTGATGCCCACCCTTCCAAGGAAACGCCAAGATGCTGAAACGCCTGACACTCGCAGCCTGTGCCCTGTTGTTCACCAGCCACCTGCTGGCCGCGGATAATCCTCGCGTCCTGCTCAGCACCAGCCTCGGTGAGATAGAAATCGAACTGGAAGCGGAGAAAGCCCCCATCAGCGTGAAGAACTTCCTCGAATACGTGGACAGCGGCTTCTATGACAACACGGTCTTCCACCGCGTCATCCCGGGCTTCATGATCCAGGGCGGCGGCTTCAACGACAGCCTGCAGGAAAAGCCCACCCGCGACCCGATCAAGAACGAAGCGGACAATGGCCTGCACAACGTCCGTGGCACCCTGGCCATGGCGCGTACCCAGCGCGTCGACTCGGCGACCAGCCAGTTCTTCATCAACCACCGCGACAACGCATTCATCGACCATGGCGTGCGCGACTTCGGCTACGCAGTGTTCGGTCGCGTGGTCACCGGTATGAACGTCGTCGACCAGATCGCCCAGATCCCGACCGGTCGCAGCGGCATGATGCAGAACGTACCCCTGCAACCCGTAACGATCCTCAAGGCCAGCCGGCTGTAACCACTGGCCCGAGGCGCCTGCTAAAGGGGGAAACCCGCATGAACAGCCCACTCAACAGCCCCGACGGTGAAGCCGCGTTTCTACAGACGTTGCTCAGCGCCGAACGCGCCGGCGCCAAAGTGGCCGGCGACAGCCTGCAAGGGCCGCTCACGGAGGCGCAGCGCAGCCTTCTGGAGCAGGTGCGCCAGGGCGAGATCGAAAGTTGCGGGCATGTACTCAACTGTTTGCGACGGCTGCAACTGACGCCCAACCGCGAGATCGGTGACTTCTATCGCAAGGCGATGGCTATCGAGTCAGTCGAGGAGCGCCTGCGCTTCGTCGACAAGGGCCAGCAGTGGGTCATCCGCAAGTTGCGCGAGTACCTGCCCGGTTGCGGCGACCCGGTGATTCGCGATGAACTGGAGCAGATGCTGCTGATCCACGAGCGGAACAGTCACCCCTCGGCCTGACGGTAGGGCAGCGCCTGCCGGGCGGCCTCGGCATAGGCCTGCACCTCGCGGCGTTCCTGCCGCAGAAATTCATCCACGGCATCGCGCAGGCCGGGATGCTGCAAGTAGTGCCATGAGCGCGTGATCCGGGGTTCGAAGCCCCGGATCAACTTGTGTTCACCCTGCGCCCCCGCATCGAAGTGCTGCAAACCTGCCGCGATCGCCTGCTCGATACCCTGGTAGAAGCAGGTCTCGAAATGCAGCCGGTCGAAGTCGCCCAGGCATCCCCAGTAGCGCCCATACAGGTTGTCAGCATCCTGCAAGCTGAAGGCCATCGCCTTCGGCTGGCCGGCCTGACGGGCGAAGACCACACGAATGGCCTCGGGCATGCGTTCGGCCAGCAGGCTGAAGAAATCCCGCGACAGGTAGGGCGAACGGCCCCGCACATGGTAGGTATTGGCATAACAGGCATGGACAAAGTCCCATTCGCCCTCGCTCAGTTCGCCCCCCGAGCGCCAGTCGAAAGCGATGCCCTGTGCCATCACCTGCTCACGCTCCTTGCGCACCTGCTTGCGTTTGCGCGACGTCAGGCTGTCGAGAAAATCCTGGAAATCCCGATAGCCCCGGTTATGCCAGAGGTACTGGCAGCCCAGGCGCGGCAACCAGCCCGGACGCCCGCTCAGCAGTTCATCGCTTTGCGCATCGGTAAAGTTCACATGCACGCCGGAAACGCCCATCTCAGGCAACTCGGCCAGCAAATGGTCGAGCAAAGGTTCCGCCGCGCCCAGCAGACGCGACCCCGTGACCGGCGTAAAAGGCACGGCGCACAGAAGTTTCGGGTAATAGGCGATACCGGCACGCTGGCAGGCATCCGCCCAGGCCCAATCGAACACGTACTCGCCGTAGGAGTGCTGCTTCAGGTACAGCGGCATCGCCGCCAGCAGTTCGCCTTGCTCGTCATGCAGTACGCGATGCCGGGCTTGCCAGCCACTGCCTGCGCCGACACTGCCACTCTCTTCCAGTGCGCTCAGGAAGCCATGGCGCAGGAATGGCTGAGTGGCGCCCGGCAAGGCATCCCAGGCCGCGGCGGGGAGATCGGCAATTCGTGACAGTGTGAGTATCGGCATGGGCGACAGTCTGCCATGGCATGTCGGGAGAAAGAATCGACCGAAGGCCCCGAAGTCGAGACCTTGCAGGCCATGGGGTCAAGGGACGCGCGGCGCCCCCTGTATCAGAAGGCCGCTCTCACTTGCGCAGATCCGGCGGGATGGGCAGGTCGCCCAAGGCATCAGGGCGACGCCCTTTGCCGCTGCGGTGCTGGCGCAACTGATAGACATAGGCCAGGACCTGGGCGACGGCCAGGTACAGGCCGGCGGGAATTTCCTGATCCAGTTCGGTCGAGTAATAGACCGCACGCGCCAGGGCCGGGGACTCCAGAATCGTCACCTTATGCTCCTGCGCCACCTCGCGAATCTTCAGCGCCAGATGGTCACCGCCCTTCGCCAGCAGCTTCGGTGCCCCGCCGCCATTGGCGTCGTACTTGAGCGCCACGGCAAAGTGGGTCGGGTTGGTGATGACCACATCCGCTTCCGGAACGGCCTGCATCATGCGCCGCTCGGCCGCCGCACGCTGCATCTGACGGATCTTCGACTTGACCTCGGGCTTGCCTTCGCTGTCCTTGTACTCGTCGCGGACTTCCTGCTTGGTCATCATCAGCTTTTTCTTGTGGTCCCAAAGCTGGAACGGGACGTCCACCGCCGCGATCAGGATCAGCCCGCACGCCATCCACAGGGCGCACCAGCCGACCGTCTGCACGCTGTGGATGATGGCCAGGTCCAGCGGCTGCTTGGTGATCGACAGAAGGTCATCCTGATAGCTCCTGAGAACGAGCAGTGCCACGGTCAGGACCACGAGGAACTTGCCCAGTGCCTTGAGCAGTTCCACCAATGACTTGGCGGAAAACATCCGCTTGATACCGGACAACGGGTTCATGCGGCTGAACTTGGGCGCCATGGCTTTCGTGGAAAACAGCCAGCCGCCCAGGGAAATCGGGCCAACGATGGAGACGATCAGCAGCACGATCAGCAATGGCAGGGTGGCTTCCAGCGCGATCATGCCGTTGTGCAGCAACAGCATGCTCATGGTGCTTTCGTCCAGCACGGCCTCCCGGCTCAGCTCGAAGCTGTCGCGCATCAGCGCCATGATGCTGTGCGCCATACCTCCGCCCGTGGCCAGCAGGCCGCCGATTCCGCCCAGGGTCACAGCGACGGTATTCAGCTCACGCGAGCGCGCCAACTGCCCCTTGTCACGGGATTCGCGCAGGCGCTTGTCCGTGGGCTGTTCGCTCTTGTCCGCCCCACTCTCGCTCTCAGCCATCTCGGCCCTCCCATGCGCTCATCAGGGCGACCCCGCCAACTCACGCAGCATCTGCAAGGCTTCGGTGGCAAGCACCTGGTATTGCGCAAGGATATCGGCCATGCCGATCCAGACGATCACCAGGCCCAGCACAAGCGTCAACGGAAAGCCGATGCTGAAGATGTTCAACTGCGGTGCGGCACGGGTCATCAGGCCGAAGGCCAGGTTGATCACCAGCAGTGCGGTGATCGCCGGCAGCACCAGCAACAGCCCCGCGCCCAGTACCCAGCCCAGCTTGCTCGCCACTTCCCAGTAATGCCCGGTGGTCAGCCCCCCGCCCACTGGCAGGGTGGTGAAACTCTCCACCAGCACCTCGAACACCACCAGATGGCCGTTCATCGCCAGGAACAGCAGCACTACCAGCATATTGAAGAACTGGCCGAACACCGGCACGGAGACGCCATTGGCCGGATCGACCATCGAGGCGAAGCCCAGGCCCATCTGCATCGCCAGCAGTTGCCCGGAGACGATGAAGACATGGAAGAAAAGCTGCAGCACGAAGCCGAGCATCACACCGATCAGTACCTGCTCAATGACCAGGAACATGGCCGGCAGGGTCAACGCATCCACCGCCGGCATGGCGGGCAGTGCCGGCACCAGCGCCACGGTCATGGCCACTGCCAGATACAGGCGGATACGCACGGGCACCAGTTGTGTACCGATGATGGGCATGGTCATCAGCAACGCGGCGATGCGAAAGAGCGGCAGCATGAACTGCCCCACCCAACCACCGATCTGCGCATCGCTCAGTTCCAGCATGGCGCTAACCGATCAGTAACGGGATGTTCTGGAACAGTTCCTGGGTGTACTCCATCAGTTGTCGCACCATCCACGGCCCGGCCCAGATCAGCGTCAGCAGCATCACCAACAAGCGCGGTAGAAAGCTCAGGGTCTGTTCGTTGATCTGCGTCGCAGCCTGGAACATGGCCACCAGCAGGCCGATCAGCAGGCTGGGCATCACCAGGATGCCAACCATCATGGCAGTCATCCACAGGCCGCCCCGGAACAGATCGACAGCGACTTCAGGCGTCATGGCGAGCCTCCTAGAGTGTGCCGAAACTGCCGGCCAGGGTGCCGATGATCAACCCCCAGCCGTCGACCAGCACGAACAGCATGATCTTGAACGGCAGGGAAATGATCAGTGGCGACAACATCATCATGCCCATGGCCATCAGCACGCTGGCCACCACCATATCGATGATCAGGAACGGGATGAAGATCATGAAGCCGATCTGGAAGGCCGTCTTCAACTCCGAGGTGACGAAGGCCGGGATCAGAATGGTCAGCGGCGCGGTGTCCGGACTCTGGATATCGGTGCGCCGGGACAGTCGCACAAACAGTTCCAGGTCGCTTTCCCGGGTCTGCGCCAGCATGAAATCGCGAATCGGCCCCTCTGCGCGAACGATCGCCTCCTGGGCGGTCAGCTCTTCCTTCAGGTAGGGCTGCAGTGCCTGCTCGTTCATGCGCTCGAATACCGGCGCCATGATGAAGATCGTCAGGAACATCGCCAACCCCAGCAGTATCTGGTTCGACGGCGTCTGCTGCAGGCCCATCGCCTGGCGCAGGATGGAAAAGACGATGATGATGCGGGTAAAACTGGTCATCAGCATGACGAACGCCGGGATGAACCCCAGCGCCGTCATGATCATCAGGATCTGCAGGCTGACCGAATACTCCTGCTGCCCCTCAGCATTGGTGCTCAGGGTGATCGCCGAAATAGACAGCGGATCGTTGGGCGCCGCCAGCGCCAGCGGGGCCAGCAGCAACAGCGACAAGGCGAGCGAAGAACGCCAGAGAGACATCAGGGCTTGTCCTTTTGGTCCTTGCCCAGCAGCTCCATGAGGCGCTTGGCGAATTCGGTATTGGCCGGTGCTGCGGTGGGCGCAACCGCCACCGGCTCCTTGAGCACATGCAGGGGTGTGATGCGTCCTGCGGTCAGGCCAAGCAGCACTTGCTCGTTACCGACCTGCACCAGCACCAAGCGCTCGCGGGCACCAAGCGTCTGCGAGGAAACGATCTGGATGGTCTGGTTGCCACGCGGCGTCAGGCGCTGCACCCGGCGCAGCACCCAGGCCAGCAGAAAGATCAGGCCGACCACCAGCAACAGCGCGCCCAGCAGACGCCCCAACTGGGCACCCATCTCGGCACCGTTCATGGCGCCAGCCGGCTCCGCGGCCAGGAGCGGCAGCGGTAGGCAGCACAGGGCCGCCAGCGACCATCGCAGAGACATGCTCAACGCAGCTTCTTGATACGTTCGGTGGGGCTGATCACGTCGGTCAGGCGGATACCGAACTTCTCGTTCACCACCACCACCTCACCGTGTGCGATCAGCGTACCGTTGACCAGTACGTCCAGCGGCTCACCGGCCAGGCGATCCAGCTCCACCACCGACCCTTGGTTGAGTTGCAGCAGGTTGCGGATGCTGATCTCGGTGCTACCGACTTCCATGGAAATGGACACCGGGATATCCAGGATCACGTCCAGATTCGGGCCGTCCAGGCCGACCGGCTGGCCATTGTGCCGTGGCGCCTGGCCGAACTCTTCGAGCGGGGCCTTGGGTGCCGCGGGCGCTGAAGGCACACCCTGGTTCAGCAATGCGTCGATATCGTCCTGGCTGGAGTCGCCCGCCTCGGCCAGCGCCGCCGCCCACTCATCGGCCAGCGCCTGGTCATCGGGGGATACGTTTTCTTTCTCATCGGCCATCGGTAATCCTCGGCGAGCTCGAATAGGGTTGAAAGCGCTGGATCAGCGCGAACGGGTGACAGGTTCGAGAACCTGCAGCGCCAGGTTGCCCTTGTGGGAACCCATCTTGACCTTGAATGCCGGCATGCCGTTGGCACGCATGATCATGTCTTCCGGCATGTCCACCGGGATCACATCGCCCGGCTTCATGTTGAGGATGTCGCGCAACTTCAATTGGCGCCGCACCACGGTGGAACTCAGGGGCACGCTGACATCCAGCATGTCCTCGCGCAGGGCCTTGACCCAACGCTCGTCCTGGTCGCTGACGTCCGACTGGAAACCGGCATCGAGCATCTCGCGGATCGGCTCGATCATCGAATAGGGCATGGTCACGTGCAGATCGCCACCACCGCTGTCCAGCTCGATATGGAAGGTCGACACCACCACCACTTCGCTGGGGCTGACGATATTCGCCAGTGCCGGGTTGACCTCGGAGTTGAGGTACTCGAAGTTCACGTCGAGAATCGCATGCCAGGCTTCACGCAGGTCGACGAAAGCCTGGTCCAGCACCATGCGCACCACGCGCAGTTCGGTCGGCGTGAACTCGCGCCCCTCGATCTTGGCGTGCCGTCCATCGCCCCCGAAGAAGTTGTCCACCAGCTTGAACACCAGCTTGGCATCGAGGATGAACAGCGAGGTGCCGCGCAGCGGCTTCACCTTTACCAGGTTGAGGCTGGTCGGCACATAGAGCGAGTGGACGTACTCGCCGAACTTCATCAGTTGCACGCCACCCACCGAAACGTCGGCGGTACGCCGCAACAAGTTGAACATGCTGATGCGCGTGTAGCGGGCGAAGCGCTCGTTGATCATTTCCAGCGTGGGCATGCGCCCGCGCACGATGCGGTCCTGGCTGGTCAGGTCGTAGCTTTTGATACTGCCCGGTTCGGCGTCGTTCTCGGTGTCGACCAACCCGTCATCGACCCCATGCAGGAGCGCATCGATCTCGTCTTGCGACAGCAGGTCTTGAACAGCCATCTGCGGAGCCTTCTATATAAGCGTTATTGCAATACGAAATTGGTGAACAGCACTTGTTCCACCACGAGCTTGCCGGTCTCTTTCTGCGCCAGTTCCTGCACGCTGGCGGTGGCCTGCTGACGCAGGGCCTCCTTGCCATCCGGCGAGGCCAGAGTGGCGAAGTCCTGGCTGGAAAACAACATGACCAGGCGATTGCGCAGCAACGGCATATGTACTTTCAACTCATCCAGCGCCAACTGGTCACGCGACATCAACGACAGGGTGACCTGCATATAGCGCTGGCGCCCATTATGGTTGAAGTTGACGACAAAGGCAGGCGCCAGTTCCTGATAGATGGCCGGCTGGCGCACCGGAGCTGCCGCGACCGCCTCGGCCGGCGGCGCTTCGTCGCCCCCCTTGTTGAGGAACATCAGGGTGCCGCCAACGGAAAGGCCTATGGCCAGAACAAGTGCGACCACAATGATGATGATCAGCTTGCCTTTGCCCTTACCCGCCGCGCCATCCGCTTCGGCGCCAGGTATTCCGGGCGGTAACTCGTTCTTTGCCATGCCAATTATCCGTCGTTTCAAACACAGGGGCGCTCGCCCGGAAATACCGGAGCAACTGCTGTGCCAATACGGCGACAGCGCCGGAAGGTCGGCATCCTATGGTCTGTTGCCATTTCGTCGCAACGGAAAATGCACCGTATTGGAGGATCGAGCAGACACCGCTCGCGGGACAAAGGCGTTTCAGGCACGCAGACTCGCGCCTTCACGCATGTCTGCTCGGTGCATATCAGGCTTGTGAAGCCTGCATATACGGCTCGAGTCCTGTCCGCCAACGCGATCTCGCCGGACTGTGCCTTCATCACGAACGCGTTTTGCGAACCCGAAGTGACCCTGAGAAAAGCACAGCACGAGAGCAACACAACTCGTCGTTCCCGCGAAGGCGGGAACCCAGGTGCGCAGGGTCATGACCGACGAATTTCTTCCTACAGTCACCACCGAAGACGGCTGTGCGGATGCCAGGTGGCGGGACGGGGCCTTCGCCGCCAGGGATGGCGGCGAAGAGCTACAGGGATGTATTCACGCGTGCCCCGTCCGGCCACCTGGCATTCGCAAGGAGCACTGAACCAGAGGCCATGGCCTCACAGCCCGGGCAAAAAGATCAGGCACAGGCTCTCAGGCGTAATAATCCACCAGCCCACGACCACCGCCAGCACGGTCGGCACTGATCTCACTGACACCCAGAATCTGCTCGTCCTCGGCCGATGAAGTCGCCAGGGAACCACGCCCAGTGCCGGCCTGTTGCTGGTCGCGCGCCTGGGACTGGTCGGAGACATTCGCCTCCAGCAGGTTCATGCCCTGCTGGGAAAACATGTCGCGCAACCTCGGCATCTGCCCTTCCAGCGCATCGCGCACGACCGCATGCGGGCTCATGAAGGTGACCTGCGCCTGGTCCTTGTTCATGTCGATACGGACCTCCAGACGCCCCAGCTCAGCCGGGTCCAACTGGATTTCCGCCGACTTCAGGTTCTGGCTGGACAGCCACATCACGCGATCGACCACCGCATCGATACTGCCAGCCTGCTGGATCGCCACCGGCTGGCCCGGCACCACGACCGCGCGAGCGGCAGCGGCCTGGACGGCGGCATAAGGCGTATTGAGTACCGGACGCTCCTGGGCTTCCTGGCTCGCCGAGGACTCTTCGACGCGTTGAGACGCCAGCAGGTCGTTATCGCTGTCAGAAGGCGCTTCCTCGAAGACAGAGGAAAGCAGCTCGGGCAGTTCGTCCTGCTCGGCCTCGACTTCCGGCTCGTCGTTCACCTGAACCTGCACCTGCTGCGCCTGGGCCGCCATGGCGATGACCGGAACCTCCGGCGTCAGATCAAGCTCCGGCTCGACCGACAACGGCTGCGCCGTTTCAGGTGCCGGGGCCTGCTCGCCCAGCAGCGCCTGGCTGACCTGCAGTTCCGGCTCCACGTCGGTGACGTCTGGCTGTTCCACACTCAGCCCCACCGAGGGCAGCTCGACCGTTTCATCGAACGCAACCTGGTTGGCCACCGGCAATCCGAGGAAAGCCAGCGGATCGATGCTGTCCTCCGGCCCGGCCAGCTTTACCTCTTCGACAGGCAAGTCCTTGCCGCTTTCGGCAACGGCCGGCTGCTTGCCATCGTTCGCAGCCGCCTCCCTGGGACGATTAGTTTCGGGGGCCGAGCGCTCGCGAGGGGCGCTCGAACGTGCCTGGCGCTCCTGCGCGTAAACCTGGGAAAAGCGCGCAGAGTCCTGGCCCGCACTCTTTTCCGTGCTCTGCGAACGCTCGCTGGAGCGCGTCTCTGTCGTTCGGGTATTGAGCAGCAGGTCTGGTGAAACAGCCATGGTCATTCCATCCGGAGTCATCGGTTACAGGCATATAAGCAAGGTCCAGGCCAACCGGCGGCGCTGACGGGATCACTCTTGGCGAGGGCGGCTGGCCAGGCGCTGGGCGAACTCATCGAGCAGCTTCTGCTCGCGCTTGTCGGCAATCGCACGGGCTTCCTGCTGATAACGCTCCACCAGCCGGCTGAGCCCCTGCAACCGGGCGTTGCACTCGCGCCAGCGCTCGCGCAGCTTTTCGATATTGTCCCGATGCCAGCTCACCGAGCGCTGCTGCTGGCCGATGGCAGTCTCGAGCTGGGCGAGGAAATTCTGGTAATTGAGCATCCACTGCACGGAAACACCCTGGCGCCCCTGCTCGATATATTGCTGCTGGTAATCGCCGTTGTAGCGCTGCAGGTCGGCCAGTTGCGCCTCCACCTGCCGGAGCTGGCCCTGCGCTTGCCCGAGCATCCGCGCCGCCTCCTGCTCAGCACGCTCGGCCATCTCGATGACCGGCGCCAAGCGCGCCGCACGACGTGCCGGCAAGGATTACGCCCCCGGCGCCCGAGGTGCGAAGACCTGGCCAAGCAGCTCGGCGCTGTGGATCAGGTTATCGCTCTCGTCCAGCCCCTGGCGCAGGTAGCGCATCATGTCGGCCTGCCGGGCGATGGCCAGGTCGGTCTCGGCATCGCCACCCGCCACATAGGCGCCCACGCTGACCAGGTCACGGCTCTGCTGGTAGCGCGACCAGAGCTGCTTGAAGCGCTGCGCGTTGCGCACATGCTCGATGCCCACGACCTGGGGCATGACACGGCTGATCGAGGCCTCGATGTCGATGGCCGGGTAATGCCCCTCCTCCGCCAACCGGCGCGACAGCACGATATGCCCGTCCAGCACACCACGTGCCGCATCGGCGATGGGGTCCTGCTGGTCATCGCCCTCGGACAACACGGTATAGAACGCTGTGATGGAACCGCCCCCTGCCTCGGCATTACCCGCTCGCTCGACCAGGCTCGGCAGCTTGGCGAAGACCGAGGGCGGATAGCCCTTGGTCGCCGGCGGCTCGCCAATGGCCAGGGCGATCTCGCGCTGCGCCTGGGCGAAACGGGTCAGGGAATCCATCAGCAGCAGGACGTTCTTGCCCTGATCACGGAAATACTCGGCAATGCGCGTGCAGTACATGGCCGCACGCAGGCGCATCAGCGGTGCTTCATCCGCCGGGGATGCAACCACCACGGAGCGCTTGATGCTCTCTTCACCGAGGATGTTCTCGATGAACTCCTTGACCTCGCGCCCCCGCTCGCCGATCAGTCCGACGATGATGATGTCGGCCTCGGTGAAGCGCGTCATCATGCCCAGCAACACCGACTTACCGACACCGGTACCGGCGAACAGGCCCAGGCGCTGGCCTCGGCCGACGGTCAGCAGGCCGTTGATACTGCGGATACCGACATCCAGCGGCTCGCTGATCGGATGGCGCTTGAGCGGATTGATCTGCGGCCCGTCCATCGGCACCCAGTCATCGGCACGAACCGCACCCTTGCCATCGAGCGGTCGGCCGGCACCATCCAGCACACGCCCGAGCATGGCGGTGCCCATGGGCAAGCGCCCATTGTCGGACAAGGGTACGACCCGCGCGCCCGGTGCAATGCCATTGAGGCTGCCTACCGGCATCAGGAAGATCTTGCCGGCGGAAAAGCCCATGACCTCGGCCTCGACCTGGCAAGGCTGGTAGCTGTCGTCGTTGATCACCAGGCAGCGACTGCCAATGGCGGCGCGCAGCCCCTCGGCTTCCAGTGTCAGGCCGACCATGCGCAGCAAGCGCCCTTCCAGCACCGGCTGCCTGGGCAGCTCCAGCCCCTCGGCATAGCCTTCCAGGCGCCGGGCGAAACTGATCCGCTCAAGGCGCATCAGGCGACTCCAGGTCGATACTCACATCCGCCTCGGGTGGGTGAGCAGCGCTTTCACGCTCTCGCTCGTAGAGTTGCCGGATGACTTGCTCAAGGCGAGTCTCGACACTGGCGTCGATGCGACTCTGCTCGGTCTCGACACGGCAACCGCCCGGCAGCAGGCTGTCATCCTCGATAATCCGCCACTTTTCCTCATGGCGCTCGCGCAGTGATTTGATCGCTTCGAAATCCTGTGGATTGACGTGAATACGCACGTTCTGCGCGCCCATCGGCAGCAGCTTCAAGGCCCCATTGAGCACCTCGCGCAACTGGCTGGAGTCGCCACGCAACTCACGCTGGACCACCTCGCGCACCATATGCTCGATCACCTTGACCATGCCCTGCTCGAGCGCCTGGTCCTGCTCGGCGATCGGATCGAGCAGCTGCTCCATCACCTGTTCCAGGCTCGCCAGTTTTTTCTGCAGTGCGGCTTCGGCTTCCTGGCGCGCGCGCAACTGACCGGCATGAAAGCCATCCTTCTCGCCCGTGGCGAAGCCTTCGTTGTAGGCCTCCTGGCGGATCGCCTCCAACTCCTCGAGCGTCAAGGGTTTGACTTCCTCGATCGCGACTTCTTCGCTGTGCCCCTGCTCCTCGACCTCTTCAGCCGGCTGTACGTCTTCGGCTTCTGGCTCAGGGACCGGCGGTGCGTCGACATGCGGATCGAAACTCGGCAGCGCCCAGCGGTCGAAGAGGCTGACGTCCTCGGCGCGGATCACATCGCTCGGGTGATGTTCCTTGGCCATGGCGATCAGACCATTTCCTCGCCGCCCTTGCCGCCCAGCACGATTTCACCGGCATCCGCCATGCGCCGTGCCACCGCGAGAATCTCTTTCTGCGCCGCCTCGACTTCGCTGATACGCACCGGCCCCTTGGCTTCGAGGTCGTCGCGCAGCAGTTCGCCGGCACGTTTGGACATGTTCTTGAAGACCTTCTCCTTGATCGCCTCGTCGGCGCCCTTGAGAGCCACCACCAGTACCTCGGAGGACACCTCGCGCAGCAGCATCTGGATACCACGGTCGTCGATATCGGCCAGGTTGTCGAAGACGAACATCAGGTCTTCGATCTGGCTGGACAGATCCTCGTCGACATCGCGGATGGCGTCCATGAGCTGGCCTTCGATGGAGCTGTCCAGGTAGTTCATGATGTCGGCGGCACGTTTCACACCGCCCAGGCTGGTACGGCTGGTGTTGGTGCTGCCGGAGAACTGCTTCTCGAGAATCTGGTTGAGTTCCTTGAGCGCCGCGGGCTGCACGGTGTTGAGCGAGGAAACCCGCAGCACGATGTCCAGCCGCACCTTGTGATCGAAGTGCGACAGCACCTCGCCGGCCTGGTCCGGGTCCAGGTAAGCCACGACGATGGCCTGGATCTGCGGGTGTTCGTAGCGAATGACATCGGCCACCGCCCGCGCTTCCATCCATTTCAGGCTGTCCAGACCACTTGTGTTGCCGCCCAGCAGGATACGGTCGATGAGACCGCCAGCCTTGTCCTCGCCAAGTGCCTGGGTCAGCATCTTGCGGATATAGCCGTCCGAGCCGACGCCAAGGCTGGTCTGGTCGCCGACGATCTCGACGAACTCGCTCATGACCTGTTCGACCTGGTCGCGCTGGACGTTGCGCATCTGCGCCATCGCCGTACCGACCCGCTGCACTTCCTTGGGACCGAGGTGGCGCAGCACCTGCGCGGCATCCGCTTCGCCCAGGGAAAGCAACAGAATGGCGGCCTTGTCGACCTTGTTGAGTTTGGCTGGAACGCGCGTCTCATTCATCGGAATTGATCCACTCTCTGACTACCTGCGCCACACGGCCCGGATCTTCCGCCACCAACCCCTTGACGGCGTTGAGCTGCGCCTCGAAGCCCTCGCTGGGCCCAGGCAGCAGGATGCTTTGCGGGCCGTTCAGGCTCACGCGATCATCACTCAACGAAGCATCCAGGCGCCCCATGTCGCCCAGTTCGATATCGCCATCGGCCTCTTCCAGTTGCTTGCTCTTGCCGGCATTGGTCAGGTTGTTCAACACCGGACGCAACACACCGAAGACCAGCACCAGAATGAACAGGACGCCGAGGATCTGCTTGACCACATCCCAGAACCAGGGCTGTGAATAGAACGGAATGTCCAGGCCGGCATCGTCGAAGGTATCCGGGGCGAACGGCGCGTTGATCACGCTGACGCTGTCGCCACGGCTGGCATCGAAGCCCACGGCGTCCTGTACCAACCGCGTGAAACGCGCCAGGTCCTCGGCATTCCAGGCAGCACGAGTCGTTTCGCCAGAGGCGTTGACGGACACCTGGTCATCGACCACCACCGCCACTGACAAACGGCGCAGGCGTCCTTGCTGCTGGCGGGTATAGCTGATGGAGCGGTCCAGTTCGTAGTTGCGCGTGGCCTGCTCACGCTTGTCCGCCGGATACGGCGCCAGCATCGGCTGGCCGGTGGCGGGGTCCATGATCTGCTGTCCATTGACGTCCACCAGCGGCTGGCCCGGTGGTACCGCTGCCGTGCCGACGCCACCCTGGCCAGTCTGCTCCGGCGCGGTGGCCGCGCCAGGCGGCTGGTTGCTCAGGGCACCCGGCACGCCCTGCGGCGGCAGGCTGCTCTGGCGCTGCTCATTGATGCTCTGCTCGCTTCGCAACGCTGGCTGGTCCGGGTTGAAGGTCTCGGAGGTGGACTCGACCGCGCTGAAATCGACATCCGCCGAGACTTCCGCCTTGTAGCGCCCCGCGCCGAGGACCGGCTGCAGGATATTGTGTACCCGCTGGGTGTAGAGCCCTTCCATGCGACGGCTGTAGTCGAACTGTTTGCCGGCCACACTCAGTTCGGTCATGTTCTGCTGGTCGGAGAGCAGGTTGCCCTTCTGGTCGACCACGGTGATCTGGGACTTGCTCAGTTCAGGCACGCTGGTGGCAACCAGGTTGATGATCGCCATCACCTGGCTCGGCTCCAGCATCCGCCCCGGATACAGCTCGACCAGTACCGAGGCACTGGGCTTGCGCTCGTCGCGCACGAATACCGAGCTTTTCGGAATAGCCAGGTGCACCCGCGCCGCCTTGACGTTGTTCAGGCTGGCCACGGTACGCCCCAGTTCACCTTCGAGACCACGACGATAGCGGGTCGCCTCCATGAACTGGCTGGTTCCCAGGCCCTGGTCCTTGTCGAGGATTTCAAAGCCGATATTGCTGTCCGCCGGGCCGATACCCGCGCCAGCCAGTTGCAGCCTGGCACGCGCCAGGTCTTCGGACTTGACCAGGAGCGCGCCGGAATTCGGCTCGACGGTGTAGGAGATATTGGCTGCCGAGAGCGTCTCGACCACCTGGCTGGCGTCCATCCCGGCCAAACTGCCCAGCAAGGGACGGTAATCCGGCTGCTGCGACCAGAGCACCACGGCGAAGCCGACCGCCACGCTGGCAGCCAACCCGACCAACAGGCCGACCTGGCGCAACATGGACATGTCGGAGAGGTTTTCCAGCACGGAAAGACCGAACAACGGTTTCTTGGCTTCGCCCTCAGCCGGTACCGGGACGTTACTCACGCCATCAGCCATGATTCAACCCGCCTCAAACCGGCATCTGCATGATGTCTTGATAGGCCTGGACCACTTTATTGCGCACCTGGGTCAATGCCTGAAAGGAAACACTGGCTTTCTGCGAGGCGATCATCACATCGGTCAGGTCGACACCTCCCTGCCCCATTTCGAACGCCGACGCCAATTGATTGGAGGCCTGCTGGGTCTCATGCACCTTGTTCACCGCCTGGCCGAGCAGCTCGGAAAAGCTGGGCGCATTGGCCATCTCTGGCTCGGCGACCGGCTTGGCTTGCGCCATCGCCTCGGTCTGCATCGCGCGCATTTCCAGCATCAAACGATTGAATTGAACACCTTGAGTCATCATTCCTCCAACAGTCGCGGTTTTTTGACGCTTCGCGACAAGCAGAGTCTGAATAGCAACAAGGGTGCCAGAATTCCACATTTGCGCACCGGTACCCGGCAGGACCGGCAAAAACTGTAATGCCTTTTACAACAATGGCTGTATCAGGACAGCACGACAGCCAGGACATAAGCTGACGCGCTTCGCACAGACAGGCACCCGGACAATGCGTGTATTCACCCGTTTCCTGAGCGACAGCGCTCCTTCCAGCGTGGTCGCCGGCTTCATCGCCATGCTGACCGGCTATACCAGCTCGCTGATCCTGATGTTCCAGGCCGGCCAGGCCGCCGGCCTCAGCAGCCAGGAAATCTCGTCCTGGATATGGGCACTGTCGATCGGCATGGCGTTCTGCAGCATCTTCCTGTCATTGCGCTACCGGGCGCCGGTCGTCATCGCCTGGTCCACCCCAGGCGCCGCCCTGCTGATCGGCAGCCTGCCAGGCGTTCCCTACGCCGAGGCGATTGGTGCCTTTATCTTTTCTTCGGTGCTGATCGCCCTGTGCGGGCTGACCGGCAGTTTCGACCGTCTGATGCGCCGGGTTCCCGCATCCCTGGCTGCGGCACTGCTGGCCGGCGTGCTGTTCAATATCGGCAGCGAAATCTTCCGTGCCGCGGAAATCCAGCCGCTGCTGGTCCTGTCCATGTTCTTCAGCTATCTATTAGGCAAGCGGCTGCTACCGCGCTATGCCGTACTGGTCGCCCTGCTGGTCGGCTGCCTGGTCGCCGGGATTTCCGGCCTGCTGGACTTCGAGCACTTCGCCCTGGAAGTGGCCGTTCCGGTCTGGACCACTCCGTCCTTCTCATTCGCAGCCCTGTTCAGCATCGGCATTCCGCTGTTCGTCATCGCCATGGCGTCGCAGAACATGCCTGGGCTGGCCGTTCTGCGCGCCGAAGGCTACCAGACGCCCGCCTCACCGCTGATTTCCTGCACGGGTATCGTTTCCGCGTTGACCGCGCCCTTCGGCTCCCACGGCATCCATCTGGCGGCCATCACCATGGCGATCTGCGCCGGGCCGGAAGCCCATGCACAAAAGGAAAAGCGCTACAGCGCGGCAGTCTGGTGCGGGGTGTTCTACGGCATCGCCGGTATCTTCGGCGCGACATTGGCGGCATTGTTCGCCGCCTTCCCCAGCGCCCTGGTGCTGTCCATCGCGGCACTGGCGCTGCTCGGCTCCATCGGCAACGGCCTGACCCAGGCCATGCTGCAACCCCAGGAGCGGGAGGCGGCACTCGTCACCTTCATGGTCACAGCGTCGGGACTGAGCCTTCTGGGTATCGGCTCGGCTTTATGGGGGCTGGTGGCAGGCGTGCTAACGCTGCTGATATTGCGACGCTGAGAGCCGGAAGTGATCGGCGTGCCGGGCGGGAGCAATATCCTGCCCGGTTTTCTCCTGCAGCACCCAGCGTCAGGCTTGTGGCTGTAGCGTTTCGACAATCGCCGCCAACGCCTGGGCCGGGTCTGCGGCTTGACTGATCGGGCGACCGATGACCAGGTAATCGGAACCCGCCGCCAGCGCCTGGGCCGGCGTGAGAATCCGCCGCTGGTCGTCCTGCGCACTCCCCGCCGGACGAATCCCCGGCGTGACCAGTTGCAGCGAGGCATAACGCTGCTTGAGCTCTACGGCTTCCTGGGCAGAACAGACCAGACCATCCAGCCCAGCCTGCTGCGCCAACCCGGCCAGGCGCAGCACCTGCTCCCGAGGCTCCATGTCCAGCCCCAGACCCGCCAGGTCATCGCGTTCCATACTGGTCAGCACCGTGACACCGATCAGCAGCGGCTTTGCGCCCTCCACCTGCTCAAGGACTTCACGGCAAGCCGCCATCATGCGCAAGCCACCGGAGCAATGCACATTGACCATCCACACGCCCAGCTCCGCCGCGGCCTTGACCGCCATGGCCGTGGTGTTGGGAATGTCATGGAACTTGAGGTCCAGGAACACCTCGAACCCCCGCCCACGCAGCGTCTCGACAATGACCGGCCCGCTGCGGGTGAACAGCTCCTTGCCCACCTTGACCCGGCACAGGCGCGGATCGAGCTGTTCCGCCAGCGCCAGCGCGGCATCTGCGGAAGGGAAGTCCAGGGCAACGATAATCGGCGTAGTGCAACTCATGGCGGGGCCTCTATGAAAATTCGCCGCGCATTGTCGCAGAAAACCGCTGCTGCGGACGATCACGCGAACCGCTCGCGGTGGTCACGGCACTTACCCGACGCGTAAGCTGTCCAGAACAGACAAGACTATAAAAGGAGGCACGCACATGCCCTGGTATGTATGGCTGGTCATGTTCATCGTTCTTGGCTCCATCGTCGGCAGCCTGCTGATGTTGCGCTCGGGCGCCAGGAAGATCCCCCTCACCCCGGAACAGAAACAGCGCATCGCCCAGCGCAATGCCGAGGCGGACGCAGAAGACGCTCGCAACCGCTGACGGCACTCCCGGTGAGCCTGCCACCCGCAGGCTCACCGGGCAGGCACACCTCTCCCGCAACACGCTGATGAAATCAACCTTTTACAATCATTCTCATTAAGATTAATATCGCCGCCATCCACAGGTCCGACGAGTATTCTCATGTACGTCTGTCTTTGCCAGGGTGTCACCGATGGGCACATACGCGATGCCATCTACGAAGGCTGCTGCAGCTATCGTGAAGTCCGTGTAGCCACCGGCGTTGCATCGCAGTGCGGAAAATGCGCCTGTGTCGCCAAGCAGATCGTCCGCGAAACCATCAGCGACCTGCAGAATGCGCAATCATCCTCATCCTGTACCGCCAGCTTCTACCCCGCCTGAAAAATATTTTCCAACGAACCGGACGCTGTCCGGTTTTTTTATGCCCGGAAAATCAACACGTTACCCGGAAGAGCCTGAAAACAAACATTTCTCGTTCACTTTAAACGTTTAAATTCAATGACTTAGGTTTGACAGCCCGAAGTCCTGTGGCCAGAATTCGCCCATCGAAGAACCTTCCCAGGCAGGGCAATGACATGAAAGGCGACAAACTGGTTATCCAGCATCTGAACAGAGTCCTAGGCAATGAGCTGATTGCGATCAACCAGTATTTCCTGCATGCCCGCATGTACGAGGACTGGGGCCTGGAGAAGATCGGCAAGGTCGAATACAAGGAATCGATCCGCGAGATGAAGAACGCGGACAAGCTGATCAAGCGGATTCTGTTCCTCGAAGGCCTGCCCAACCTGCAAGAGCTGGGCAAGCTGCTGATCGGCGAGAACACCCGGGAAATGCTCGACTGCGACCTCAAGCTGGCCCACAAGTCGCACGCCGACCTGAAGATCGCCATCGCCCAGACCGAAACCAGCGGCGACTACGCCAGCCGTGAACTGCTGGAAGACATCCTCGAGTCCGAGGAAGAGCACATCGACTGGCTGGAAACCCAGTTCGGCCTGCTCGACAAGGTCGGCTCCGAGAACTACCTGCAGTCGCAGATCGAAGACTGATAGCCTGCAACGAAAACGGCCCGCTCCCCAATCGGGGGGCGGGCCGTTTTCATGTGTATCCATCGCAATGACCGACGCCAATGCGCCGGTCATCAGGCGCTTCAGGCCTCGCTGTTGCCTGCGGCAGCCTTGACCAGTTGTTGCAGCTCACCCTTCTCGAACAGTTCGAGGATGATGTCGCTGCCGCCGACCAGCTCGCCACTGACCCAGAGCTGCGGGAACGTCGGCCAGTTGGCGTAGACCGGCAGGTTGGCGCGGATTTCGGGATTCTGCAGGATATCGACGAAGGCGAATTTCTCGCCGCAACCCATCAGCGCCTGGCTGGCCCGGGCGGAGAAACCGCACTGCGGGGCGTTGGGCGAGCCTTTCATATAAAGCAGGATCGGGTTCTTGGCGATCTGATCTTTGATGGTATCGATAATATCCACGATGTACCTCGGCTAGACACGTTATGCGGCGCATTGTAGCGCAAAGCGACAGGCAAGGCCGAGTGCCAGGCTGGGATTTATCCAGCCTGGTGCACCATCCTGGCGCCATATAGCCGAATTTGCGCCCTTCGACGCTTTCTGGATAAGATCGCGCCTTTCCCCGTTTCGTCGCCCTCCCGGAATGCGACCTCTGTCGCCGGGATTCGTGTTCCCAGAAGGAGCCGCCCAGACAACGGAAACAGGCAATTTAAAGGTATCGATATGAGCGTAAGGCATTTTCTCTCACTGATGGATTGCACGCCCCAGGAGCTGTCCGGCCTGGTCCGTCGCGGCATCGAGCTGAAGGATCTGCGTAAGCGCGGCGTACCCTTCGAGCCCTTGAAGAACCGCGTCCTGGGCATGATTTTCGAGAAAGCCTCGACCCGCACCCGCCTGTCCTTCGAAGCCGGCATGATCCAGTTGGGCGGCCAGGCGATCTTCCTCTCGCCACGCGATACCCAGCTCGGCCGTGGCGAACCGATCGGCGACTCGGCCATCGTCATGTCGCGCATGCTCGATGCGGTGATGATCCGCACCTTCGCCCACTCGACCCTGACCGAATTCGCCGCGCATTCGAGCGTCCCGCTGATCAACGGCCTGTCCGATGACCTGCACCCCTGCCAGGTACTGGCCGACATGCAGACCTTCCAGGAACATCGTGGCAGCATCGCCGGCAAGACCGTCGCCTGGATCGGCGATGGCAACAACATGTGCAACACCTATATGGAAGCCGCCACCCAGTTCGATTTCCAATTGCGCATCGCCTGCCCACAAGGCTACGAGCCGGATGCCGAACTGCTGGCCCGCAGTGCCGGTCGCGTGACGCTGCTGCGCGACCCTCGCGAAGCGGTTGCCGGAGCGCACCTGGTCAGCACCGACGTCTGGGCCTCCATGGGCCAGGAAGACGAAGCAGCCGACCGACTCGAACTGTTCCGTCCCTATCAGGTGGACCGTGCCCTGCTCGACGCCGCAGCCGACGACGTGGTCTTCATGCACTGCCTGCCTGCGCACCGGGGCGAGGAAATCAGCCATGACCTGCTGGACGACCCACGCTCCCTCGCCTGGGACCAGGCGGAGAACCGCCTGCACGCACAGAAGGCCCTGCTCGAATTCCTGATCCTGCCGAACAGCCGCCCATGAGCGATGCCGCACCGCTGCTGGACCTGCGCAACCTGGCCTGCGGTTACGGCGGCCAACGTATCGTCGAGGGGCTGAACCTGCAGCTCGAACGCGGCGACATCGGTTGCCTGCTCGGCCCCTCCGGTTGCGGCAAGACCACCACCCTGCGCGCCATCGCCGGCTTCGAGCCGGTGCATGAGGGCGAGATCGTCCTCGCCGACCGCACCATTTCCAGCGCCGGATACACCCTCGCGACGGAAAAGCGCCACATCGGCATGGTCTTCCAGGACTACGCACTGTTCCCGCACCTGACCGTCGCCGAGAATGTCGCCTTCGGCATTCGCAAACACCCCGAGGCCAAGCGAATCGTCGAGGAAATGCTGGCGCTGGTACACCTGTCGGCACTGCACAAACGCTATCCCCACGAGCTGTCCGGCGGCCAGCAGCAGCGTGTCGCACTGGCCCGCGCACTGGCGCCCGAACCTGAACTGCTGCTGCTCGACGAGCCTTTCTCCAACCTCGACGTGGAACTGCGCCGGCGCCTGAGCCATGAGGTGCGGGAGATTCTGAAATCCCGGGGCACCAGCGCCATCCTGGTCACCCACGACCAGGAAGAAGCCTTCGCCGTCAGCGACAAGGTCGGCGTCTTCAAGGACGGCCACCTGCAACAGTGGGATACGCCTTTCAACCTCTACCATGAACCGCAGACGCCTTTCGTCGCCAGCTTCATCGGCCAGGGCTATTTCATTCGCGGGCAGTCCCTCGTCGCGCAGGGCGTGCAGACCGAGCTGGGCGACATTCGCGGACAGCGCACCTGCATCGGCTCATGCGATGCCCCGGACGGCAGCCCCGTGGACGTGCTGCTGCGCCCGGACGATATCGTCCCGGCCGCCGAGAGTCCCTTGCGCGCACGGGTCGTCGGCAAGACCTTCCAGGGCGCCTCGACCCTCTACCGACTGGAGCTGCCGACCGGCACCCAACTGGAAGGCCTGTTCCCCAGCCATGCCGACCATATGCTGGGCCAGGAGGTCGGTATCGCCATCGCCGCCGATCATCTGGTGGTGTTCCCCGCCCAGGGCAGCATCGCCACCCACGAGAATATCAACGGCGTACGCCGCTATAGCGATAGCTGAAGGCGCGCTTTTGCCCCCTCTCCCGCCTGCGGGAGAGGGCTGGGGAGAGGGGAAAAAGCGTCATGGCCGTGCAGCTTTGCCTCGGCGCTCGGCAAAGAACTCGCGCAACAGGTTCCCGCACGCATCCATCAACACCCCGCCCTCGACCTGCA
Organism: Pseudomonas sp. ABC1; assembly: GCF_013395055.1. NCBI lineage: Bacteria > Pseudomonadati > Pseudomonadota > Gammaproteobacteria > Pseudomonadales > Pseudomonadaceae > Pseudomonas > Pseudomonas sp. ABC1. The sequence continues at coordinate 3,451,378 of NZ_CP058349.1, read as the reverse complement.
CCCGGTGGTTGAGCCAGGGCTGCTCGAAGAAGCGCCCCTGGCTGAGCACCGCACCTGCCCGTGGCTCGGGCGTGCCGTAGACAACACGCTCGATGCGCGAGTGCACGATCAGCCCGGCGCACATGCTGCACGGCTCCAGGGTGACGTAGAGCGTCGTACCCGGCAGGCGGTAGTTCTGCTGGGCCTGGGCCGCCGCACGGATGGCGACCATTTCGGCATGGGCGCTCGGGTCATGGCTGGAGATCGGCTGATTGAAGCCGCTGCCGATCACCTCGCCGTCGCGCACCAGCACGGCCCCCACGGGCACTTCGCCCAATTGCGCGCCCTGGCGAGCCAGCTGCAACGCTTCGTGCATGAAGTGCTCGTCCCGGCTGCGGTCGATTACACGCAGTATTTTCATCGCTCGCCTACACCACTTCTATCGCAGCCATCAGACCGGTTTCCATATGGTCGATGACATGGCAATGGAACATCCAGACACCCGGATTATCCGCCACCAGCGCAACCTGGGCCGTCTCGTTTCGCCCCAGCAGATAGGTGTCGGTAAAGTAGGGCTCGATGCGCTTGCGATTCGACGACAGCACCTTGAACGCCATCCCATGCAGGTGGATCGGGTGCTGGTACTGGCTGACATTGCGCAGCTCGAAAATGTAGTGACCATTCTTTTTCAGGGTCGCAATGGGACGCTCGACGCAGGATTTGTCGTTGATGTCCCAGGCTTCTCCATTGATCTGCCAGAAGGTCGGCGTGGCCCCTGCGGCATCGCTGGACAGGGCGCCAGACCACTCGAAATTGAAACGCAGCTTTTCCGCCCGTGCCAGGTCCGGCTCAGCCACCGGGTTGGCCGGCAGCGGTGCAGGCCAGTCTCCGGGCGTTTCGCTGCTGGGCACAGCGCGTAAGGTGCCAAGTCGAAGCGGGCCGTTGCGCAATGACAGTTCACGCCCCGCCTCAGGTACGCGCAGGCCCAGGTCGATACGCATCCCCGGCCCCAACCAGTACTCCTTGCCCAGCGGCCTTGGCTGGATCGGATGCCCATCCAGCGCATAGATGCGCGCCTCGGCATCCGGCAGGTTCAACCGGTAGGTCAGGGTGTTGTCCAGGTTGAGGATACGCAGACGCACTACCTGCCCCGCAGGCAGGTCGAGGGTCGGCGCATGCGCGCCATTGAGGCTGGAATACACCCCGGGCGTGCCACCGCGCGCCGCTTCGCGCGGGACACTGAACGCGGTGAAGACGCCCTGGCGATCCAGGTGCCAGTGCTTGAGGTTCAGCGTTCGCTCATGGCGAAAGCCACTGCCCTCACGCTCTTCCACGATAAGCGGCCCCACCAGGCCGCGCCCGAGTTGCTCGCCACTGGCGGTATGCGGGTGGTACCAGAAGGTGCCGGCATCTTCCACGCGGAAGCGGTAATCGAAATATTCCCCCGGCAGCACCGGCAACTGGGACAGATAAGGCACGCCATCCATCTCCAGCGGCAGGCGAATGCCATGCCAGTGGATAGTGGTCGCTTCCGGCAGGTGGTTGATGAAGCGCACCCGCAGCCAGTCGCCCTGACGGGCACGCAACTCCAGGCCTGGGGCCTGGCCGCCATAGGCCCATACCTGGGTGGTGTAGCCCGGCACCAGTTCCACGTCCAGCGGGGCGGCGATCAGTTCGTAATCATGGCTGTCGGCATTGGCCGGACGGCCCAGCCAGTAACGGGCACCTCCCGCACCAAGGCCGACCACCGCCACACCAGCCAGGCCGGCGAGGATTTGTCTGCGGGTAAATGACATGGGGTGTAGTTCCTGGGAAACGAATTCGGTCGGGGCCAGCGAGCCGGCCATGGCAGCAGGCGATCATTCTGGCACAGCCACCCGGAACAGCGACACCGCCCTGGCGCCGCACCGTCACGCCGGCACTGCATGCTTCACAAGTAGAGTAATCACATGGAAATCGTCTCTTTGCCCCCTCTCCCGCCTGCGGGAGAGGGCCGGGGAGAGGGCCAAACCCTCATGCAATCCCCCTCTCCCCCACAAGCGATAAGCACTCATTCACAAACGCACAGTGATATTATCCGCGCGCTTTTTCGGTGCATGTCCACACGGCCTTACAAGACCAGACGACCCTCGCCCGCTGCGCCCATGCATGGCATGGCGGCGCCAGCCACTTGCGTGTCCCTATTCAACAAGGAGCCCCACCCCATGAGAATCATCGCAAGAAATGCAGCCCTGCCTCTTCTGGCGGCCATGACACTGACAGGCCTTGCCGGTTGTGCCACCGAGACCTCGCGCTCGGTGCAGGTCGAGCAAGTCGAAAGCGTCAATCGTCCCTATGCCGGTCCGCGCGCGCCCATCGCCGTCGGGAAGTTCGATAACCGCTCCAGCTATATGCGCGGCATTTTCTCCGATGGCGTGGACCGTCTGGGTGGACAGGCCAAGACCATCCTCATCACCCACCTGCAACAGACCAACCGCTTCAATGTGCTCGATCGCGACAACATGAGCGAAATCCAGCAGGAAGCCGCGATCAAGGGCCAGGCCCAACGCCTGAAAGGTGCCGACTATGTGGTGACCGGCGATGTCACCGAGTTCGGCCGCAAGGAAGTCGGCGACCGCCAGTTGTTCGGCATCCTCGGTCGCGGCAAGACCCAGGTGGCCTACGCCAAGGTCGCACTGAACATCGTCAACATCTCCACCTCCGAAGTCGTCTACTCGACCCAGGGCGCCGGTGAGTACGCGCTGTCCAACCGCGAGGTGATCGGCTTCGGCGGCACCGCCAGCTACGACTCCACGCTGAACGGCAAAGTCCTCGACCTGGCCATGCGCGAAGCGGTGAACAAACTGGTCAACGCCGTGGAAGGCGGCGCCTGGAACCCGCAGCAGTAAGCATCGCGCACAAGGAAAACCGACAGATGAACGATACAACCGCATTTCCCCGCGCGGGCCTGGCCTTGTTGCTCGGCAGCCTGACCCTGGCGGGCTGCGCCGAAGCGCCCAAGACGCTGTACCAGTGGGAAGGCTACCAGCCCCAGCTCAACGAATACTTCAAGGGCGAGTCCCCCGAAGCACAGCTGGAGGCCCTGGAGGCCGGGCTGGAGAAGATCAAGGCGAAGAACGGCGCCGTCCCACCGGGCTATCACGCCCAGCTGGGGCTGCTCTACTCGGGCATCGGCAAGGATGACCAGATGATCCGCGAGTTCGAAACCGAGAAAGCCCTCTTTCCCGAGTCCGCCACCTACATGGACTTTCTGATGGACAACGCCAAGGGAGAACACAAATGACCGGCCGTTTGCACAGGCTCTGCGCCTGCCTGGGTGTCCTGCTGGGACTGGCAGGTTGCGCCCCGACTCAGAGTGTCGACTACTCGGCCTACAAACAGGCACAACCACGCTCGATCCTGGTGCTGCCGCCGTTGAACGAGTCGCCTGACGTCAAGGCCACCTACAGCATGCTCGCCCAGGTGACCTTCCCGCTCGCTGAAGCCGGCTATTACGTGGTGCCGGTGGGCCTGATGGCCGAAACCTTCCGCCAGAACGGCCTGAGCAACGCAGGCGACATCCACCAGGTTTCGCCAGCCAAGCTGCGCGAAATCTACGGGGCGGACACCGCGCTCTATGTGACGGTCAGCCAGTACGGCACCCAGTACATGGTGCTCAGCAGTGCCAACATCGTCACCGCCAGCGCCAAGCTGGTGGACCTGCGCAACGGCACCACCCTGTGGACCGGCTCGGCCACCGCCTCCAGCGAAGAAGGCAAGAGCAGCAACAGTGGCGGGCTGATCGGCATGCTGATCACCGCCGCGGTGAACCAGATCATCAACAGTTCGGTCGAGGATGCCTCCTACCCCATCGCCGGCATCACCAGCGCCCGCCTGTTCTCGGCAGGCCGTCCCGCCGGCCTGCTGTATGGTCCTCGCTCACCGCGATACGGCACAGACTGAGCAGCTTGCAGGGGCCTCGCAACGAGGCTCCTTTTCGTTCGATCGGGCTGCACGTTCCCGATCTCAACCTGATCGAGATCGCCGAGCCGCTACGCGACTGAGCGGCATCTGATCAGAACGCACGCTCCAGGTCGATCACCAGCGCCCGGTAGCCGACGTTGCCGGGTTGCAGGCTGGTCACGCGGAACTCGCTGAGCACCTCCTGGGTGCCGTACTTCACCTCGCTGAGCACGGGGTTGGTGAGTTTGCGCGGGGTGAGGAAGTCCACCGAGGCCGAGTAGATCAGTTGCGTGTCGCTATCCGGGCGGTACTCCACCACCGAGGTGATCGGGCTGTACCAGGCGTCGCCGCGTTCCTTGCCGTATTCCCAGACCTGCTGCACGGTGCCCCTGGCCTCGTCGATGCGGTATTCGACGGCGCGGCTGTAGTTGCCTTCCAGCCTGGTCGGTGCGAAGTCGCGGCCCCAGCCATTGTCGAACACGGTCAGCGTGCCCTTGCCGCTCAGCCAGGCGGTGTGCTGGGTCCAGCCCCAGTCGAAGCCACCTTCATAGCGGCCGTCTGCATCACGCGCCAGCGGTGTGCCCTGGGCGTCTACGGGGGTAAGCAGCTTCTCGCGCAGTGCCGCGTTCCAGCCTTGCTCGGCGGCCAGGATCCACTTCACCTGCTTGTCGCGACCGATCTTCGCCACACCCTGGTGGCGGGCCGAGATGATGATGCTGTCGTCGCTCGGGTCGTAGTCGATGGAGTTGACGTGCGCCCAGTTGCGTCCACGGCCAACCCCCGGCACATCGCCGAAGGGCAGGCTATCGCCTTCCAACTGCTCGTTGGCGGCCAGTTCGTCGCCCTTGGCCGACTCGTCGGGCAACAGCACCGCGACCTTGCCCAGGGTATGCAGCAGTTCCGCACGATAGGGATCGAGGATGCGCCCCAGGTCCCAGAAGTCAACCACTTCGCCGGCTGCATCCACCTCCAGAATATGGTCGCGTACGGTGCGCACCTGCTTGCCATCGTCACGCCGGGTGTCGCTGCTGCCGACCCGCAGCAGGTAGGTGCCTCGGGTGGTCTCGCGGATTTCGTGGGAGAAGTCAGCGAACTTGGCTGGCAGGCGGCGATCCCACAGCGGGCGTCCGAGCAGATCGTGCTTGTAGTAGCGCTGGCCCTGGCCCCAGATCAGCTTGCCATCGGCGGTCTGCTGGAAGCCCATGCTGGCACCCAGGCCATCCACATGGCTGGAGTCGTGCAGACGCTCGATGTCCAGGTACCAGCGCACCTCGCCCTGGGTATCGGCAATCCAGTTGACGCCCACCGAGTCCCACTCGGCGGCGCCACCCTGGGCATTCCACTTGAGCTGGCGGTTGCCGGGAATCTCGGTCAGCAGGTGGTTGAACAGGTACAGGCGCTTCTTCAGCGCCGGGTCGACCTTGACCGGCTCGACCTGCGGCAAGGCGCCGGTCTGGCAGGCGATCGTCGGCAGGCGCACGGCGGGGGCGTAGATCTGATAGCGCTCGCGCACCCGCTCGCCATCCAGGGTGTAGGCCACTTCCACCTGGTTGATGTGGTCCGGGTAGAGGCCGAACACCGGAATACCGCCATGTTGCCAGAGGGTCGTGTCGCGCACTTCGTAGTAGATATCGACGCCCTGCTCGCCGCGCCCCAGCACGCGCACACGCGCCTGGCGCAAGGTCTGCCCGCCGTCGCGGATAACAGCGGTCAGCGGCGCGATACGGTAGGGATTGACCACCACCGAGCCCAGTCGGGTGGTGGTGCTGTCGGGGATCTTCGCGGTCAGGCAGGCGCCTTCCGGGAGGGCCGTGGTGTTCTGTTCGGTCATGGCAATCATCCAGCTATTCGAAAAGCCTGGCGACGCGCCGGGGCGCCGCCAGAAACAAGGGTCAGTGGGGGGTGGGGACGCGGAAGTCGGACAGTGCCGGTGGCGTCACCGCCTTCTCGCTGCGCGGCGTGCCGGCGGGTACCCAGTCATAGGGCACGGGCTGGGCGCGGTAGAGCCAGTTGCTGGTGGCGTTGCCATAGGGGAACTTGCCGAAATAGGGGCTCACGTATTCCCAGACGATCTCGCCGGCCGGCGTCACCTGGAAGATGCGGCCGAACATGCCCTCGTCGATCAACGTGTTGCCATTGGGCAGACGTCGCGCGCTGCTGATAAAGGTGCTGTTGAATTGCCACAACGGCTGGGCCGAGTTCGTTGCGTTGTACTGCCAGACGATCTGCTTGCTGACCGGGTCGATCTCGACCACCCGCGAACCGCTGATGATACTGGCCGCTACCGCCGGGTAGCCGGAGCCGCCCTGGTTATCGAAGATCAGGATATTGCCTTCGCCCGGATAGCCCTTGGGGATCAGGTTGGCGTCGTGCAGGCCGGCCAGTTGGTCCACCGGGCGCGGCAACTTGGCATTCACCGGCGCCAGGGCCGGGTAGTTCGGCCCCAGGTTCCACACCACCTTGCCGCTGCGCTTGTCGATGATGGCGACGAAGTTGGCCTCCCGTGAATCGACGATCAGGTTGTCCGGGTGGAAGCGCTGGTCGCCCTGGTCGTACCACTTGTTCGGACCGAGGGTCTTGAGGTCGTTGAAGTGCAGGTAATCGGCCTTGTCGGTATTGCGCACCAGTTCCAGTTGTTCGGGAGTGAAACCGAACTCCTCAAGATGCTCGGAGGCCAGCCACTGCCAGACCACCCGCCCCTTCGGGTCGACCTCATAGATCGCGTCGTCGATGGTCTCGTCCAGCTTGAAGCCGTCGATCTTGTGCAGCTTGTTGGCCAGCAGCAGGGTGTTGCCGTTGGCTAGGCGCTGCCAGTCGTGGTGCTGGCGTGCCGAACCGCCTGGCGCCTGGTCGCCCCACTTCCAGACCAGCTTGCCGTTCCAATCCAGCTCGCCAATGGAATGGGTGTTGAGGCCATTGCCGAAGCCACGCGGGTCCAGCTCCTTGCGCTTCTCCAGGCGCACCAGGACATGGCCACGCTGACCGCCGTTGACCGCCGGATCGATCAACCCGGAGGGCGAGCCGACATGCTCCCATCGACGAATCTCGTTGCCGTTGGCGTCGATCAGGTAGGTCTTCTCGTCGGCGGCGCCGAACAGTACATAGCCGTTCCAGGCCTTTTCCGGGTCATAACGGGTCACACCGGTCGGATAGACGCTCGGCGCAGCCTGGGCGACGCCCGCCAGCAGGGAGGCGGCCAGCGCCAGGGAATGCAGTTGCAGTTTCATGCAAGGCTCCTCAGAAATCGTAACGGGCGGTCAGGCCCAGGGTGCGTGGTGTACCGAGCACACCGGCATAACCGCCGTTGGCGCTGTTCCACAGGCTGGTGAAGTAGGTCTTGTCACCGGCGTTCTTCAGCCACAGCGAGACATCCCACTGCCCTTCGCCAAGGTCACCGCGCAGGCCGGCGGACAGGTTGACCAGCGCATAGCTGGGGATCTGGCCGTATTCGGAGTCGTCGATGGTGCCCACGGCACGGGAACGGAACGCATAGCTGGCATTGACGTAGGGTTGCAGGCCACTGTCCAGCGTCCACTGGTAGCTGCCGTTGAGGTTGGCGATGTACTTGGAGGCGCCGACCACCTGGTGCCCCGTCAGGTCGCAGGAGGCCGGAGCGCCAGTCTGGAAGGACACTTCCGGCGGGCAAGGCGCATCCTCGTAGTCGGTGTAGCGCACGTCGTTCCAGGAGCCGTTGGCGTTCAGCGTCAGGCCGCGCACGGGTTTCCAGGTGCTTTCCAGCTCCAGCCCACGGGAGCGGACTTCACCGGCATTGGTCAGGTACTGGGTGCGGGTCCCGTGGTCGTAGGCGTTGGCCTGGTAGCCGCTGACCTCGGTCCAGAACAGGTTGGCGTTGAACAGCAGGCTGTTGTCCAGCCAGGTGCTCTTGAAGCCCAGTTCGGCGTTGTTGGAACGCTCGGTGCCCACCAGCAGCGAATCGGCACCCGCAGTCGGCGCAGCGCCTACGGTCAGGTTGACCCCACCGGACTTCTCGCCGTGGGCCAGGGAACCGTAGCCCAGCAGCGTGGGCGTGAACTGGTAGCTCAGACTGAGCAAACCGGACGGGCTGAAACTGTGCTGGCTCAGGTCACCCGAGTCATAGGCGCCATGACGGCCCTGACGCTGGTTCGCGGCCGCACCACTGACCGCCGCACCGCCAATCGGCGCATCACGGGTGACCCAGGCATCCTTCTCTTCATAGGTGCCCCGAATGCCCGCGGTGAAATCCAGCTTCTGCGTGAGGTGCCAGGTGCCCTGGGCGAACAGCGCATAGCTGTCGGTATCGATATGCCCATAGCCGAAGCTGGTGACGTTGGCCAGTGCGCCAGTGGCCGTGCCGTTCCAGATGTCGGCCTGCGGGCCGTAGAAATTGTGCTGGCGGTTGTCCAGGTCCTGCTTGAACCAATAGGCGCCCAGTACGTAGTCGAAGGCCCCGCCGGTCGGTGACGCCAGGCGGATCTCCTGGGAATACTGCTTGTCGCGAACCCGTACACCGGCGTTGATCGAGGCGGAAACATCCAGGCCGTCATCGTTGCGCGGGGTGAAATCCCACCAGCGGTAGGCGGTGATGGAGGTCAGGGTGAAGTCATTGGGCAGGGTCCAGTTGGCCTCCACCGAAGTGCCGCCCTGGAATACCGTGACCTGCTGGTCCGAGTCGAAATTGACCTTGCGGTCCTTGCCGTACACCAGGGTCGCGCCCGCCGCTGTCGCGCGCTGTTCGTAGCGGTTGACGCCGTTGATGGTCGGTCCGGTGCTGTACAGGGTGAGGATGCCGTTGTTGGAGTCCTCCTCGTTGTACTCGCCTATCCAGCGCAGGTTGAAGGTTTCGCTCGGCTGCCACAGCAGTTGCCCACGGAAGCCCTGGCGCGCGCCGCCATTCAGGTCGTCGCCGTTGTAGACGTTCTTCACATAACCGTCGTCGCGCGTGCGATAGGCCGACAGGCGCCCAGCCAGCGTCTCGCTGAGCGGGCCGGAGATGCTGCCTTTGGTCTGGAAGTAGCCGTCCTCACCAACCGACGTCTCGATGCTGCGCTCCGGCGTGAAGGTCGGCTTGCGCGTGTTGATGTTGAGCACGCCGGCGGTGGTGTTCTTGCCGAACAGCGTGCCCTGCGGACCGCGCAGTACGTCGATCTGCTCGACATCCAGCAGGTCGAACACGGCCATGCCTGGGCGGCCCAGGTAGACGTTGTCCAGGTACACGCCGACGCTGCCTTCCAGGCCATCGCTGGCCGGGTTGTTGCCCAGGCCACGGATGGCGATGCTCGACTGGCGCGCATGCACATAGGCGACACTGGTGCTGGGCACCAGTTGCTGGATGTCCTGCACACGGTAGATGCGCTGGTTTTCCAGTACTTCCCCACCGAGCACACTGATCGGCGTCGGCACGTCCTGGGCGCTTTCCTCGCGGCGACGGGCATTGACGGTCACCGTGCCCAGCGCGGTATCGGCGTTCGCACGCGCCAGCGCCGGGCCTTCGGCCTCGGCCCCATGGGCCTGCAGCGCCATGCTCAAGGTTCCCAGCAGTACGGCCCCGGCCAGCGGCTTCAAGGCCCGGTTCAGAGGGGTTGGCCTGTTCACCGGCCAGGTATCGATAACGTTCATGCAATGTTCCTGAATAGTCGCAGCGAGCGTTTCCGTATGGCGGAGGCGAATCGGCGTAGCGGGTTGGCTTTATTTCCCAGACGAATATCCATATTCGATAACTGAGCTTTTAGTCATATGAGATTGCATTTATAAATAGCCCATCCCCGTGCAGCAATTGCATTCGATCGAAAGTTGTCATGTAGAAAATGCATATAGACCTCCGCCAGCTCCGCCACTTCGTCGCCCTGATCGAGCACCGCAGCTTCGTCGCCGCGGCCGACGCGGTGAACCTCTCGCAATCGGCCTTCAGCCGCAGCATCCAGGCCCTGGAGCACAGTGCCGGCTACCAGTTGGTGGACCGCGCCAGCAAGGAACTGCCACCGACCAAACAAGGCCTGGTGGTGCTGGAACACGCCCGACGCCTGCTGCGCAACGCCCACGACCTGAGCCTGGAGATCGACCGCTTCAACGGCGAGGAAAGCGGTGAGCTGCTGTTCGGTTGCGGACCGGCCCCCGCCGCGCAATTGATCCCGCGCGCCATCGCCCGCTTTATCGGCGATTACCCGAAGGCCCATGTGCGCTTTCTGGTGGATAACTGGCAGGAGCTGGACAAGCGCCTGACCAACGAGGAGATCGAATTCTTCGTCGCCGACACCCGGCATTTCGAGGCCAACCCCGACTACCGGATCATTCGCCTCAGGCCACAGAAGTGGTACTTCTGCTGCCGCAGCGGGCATCCCCTGGCCGCCGTGGAAGACGTCAGTTGCGAGCAGGTGTTCAGCTATCCGCTGGCCACTACCTTCCGCCCGCCGAACATCCGCAAGGTGCTGATGGACTACAGCCGCCGTCGCGACTTCACCCCTGCGGTGGAGTGCGAGCATGGCCATGCCCTGCTCAATGTGGTGCGCCATTCCGACGCCATCGGCATCGCCAACCCGATCAACCTGGAGGAATACCTACTCAAGGATGAGTTGAAGATCCTCCAGGTCCACGACCTGCCGGAGCACTTGGAAGAACTCAATACCCGCTACGGCATCGTCAGCCGGGTCAGCCGCAGCCTGTCGCCGCTGGCCCGCGCCATGGCCGAACAGATCGAACGCAGCGATGCCCAGCTCGCCGACCAGCTCGCCGGGCTTTCGCTCAGCCGGCTCGGCATCTGAGAAGCGGCTCACGATCGGCTGCACGGCTTCCGATTGCACGCCATGCATATCGGCCATGCCTGTATTGCGCTTGCCGAATACCCTGCCGCTGCCTGAAATAGGCGCCCTGCCCCTGACCCGGAGTCCACCATGCCACGCCTATTGAAACTGCTGGCCAGCGCCATGCTGGTCGTCACCTCCAGCCTCTCGCTGGCAGCCGAGCAACCGGCCAGCATCCGCATCGGCAGCCCCGACCAGAGCGCCGGCAACCAGCCGTTCATCGCCGGTCCGCTGGGGCTCGCACATATCCGCCAGCAACTGGAACAGGCGTTCGCCGCGGATGGCGTGAAGATCGAGTGGCACTTCTTCAAGGGCGCCGGCCCGGCGGTCAACGAAGCCTTCGCCAACCGCCAGCTCGACATCGCCTACCTCGGCGACCTGGCCGCCATCATCGGTCGTGCCAGCGGCCTGGAGACCCGAGTGCTGCTCGGCTCGCGCGGCGCAAACATGTACCTGGCAGCCACCCCGGAGGCCTCGATCAAGACGCTGGAAGACCTCAAGGGCAAGCGTGTTTCCGTCTACCGCGGCACCGCCGACCAGTTGTCCTTCGCCCGCGTACTGGCCGCCGCCGGCCTCAAGGAGCGCGACCTGCGTATCGTCAGCCTGGACTGGAGCGCAGCACGCGCCGCCCTCGCCGCGCGCCAGATCGATGCCGCCTGGTCCGGCATGGGTATCCTCGCCCTCGAAGCCCAGGGCATCGAATTCCCCGTCAGCACCAAGCAGTTGCCCGTCACCTCCACCACCCAGGGCGCCTTGCTGGGCAGTGCCGATTTCATCCAGCGTTATCCCCAGGCCACGCAGAAGCTGGTGGATGTGCTGGTGGCCAACGCCGCCTGGATCGGCGACACGCAGCACCAGGCCGAATACATCGACCTGCTGGCACGGCAGAGCAGCATTCCTGCCTCGCTGTTCAAGGGCGAGTACCAGGGCGACGACCTGGTTTTCCGCAACTCGCCCCGGCTCGATGGTTTCCTGCACGCCAGCCTTAAGGACAGTGCCGAGCAGGCCCGCAGCCTGGGCCTGACCCGGCGTCCGGTGGACGTCGAGGCCTGGCTCGAACCGCACTTCGTCGAGGATGCCATCGAGCGCCTGGGGCTGCAGGCACACTGGCCACGCTATGACCGCGACGGTAAACCAGTCGCGGATTAGAGCGTTCTAACGCAACTCGGTGAACGCCAGGCGAATACCAAGCCCCACCAGTACCGCACCGGTCAGGCGGTCGAACCAGTGCCCCATGCGGGCGAAACCGGCACGGACGCCGGGACGGCTGAACAGCCAGGCCACCAGGCAGAACCACAGCCCCGTCGCGATTGCCAGGTACAGGCCATAACCAACCTGGATCGCCATCGGCGTATGCGGGTCGATCACCACGGTGAACAGCGACAGGAAGAACAACGTCGCCTTCGGGTTCAGACCGTTGGTCATGAAACCGGTGACGAATGCCTTGCGCGACGATGGTTGCGCCACCGAGTGTTCGTCGATCTGCAGGCTCCGTGGACGGGCGCGCAAGGCACAGACGCCCAGGTACAACAGATAGGCCGCCGCCAACCACTTGAACAGGTTGAACAGCACGATCGACTGCGACACGATCAGGCCAATGCCCAGCAGTGAATACGTGACGTGCACCAGAATCCCGCAGCCCAGCCCGAACGCGACCCAGGTGCCGGTGCGGCGCCCATGGTTCACGCTATCGCGCACCACCACGGCAAAATCCGGCCCTGGGCTGGCCACTGCCAGCAGATGAACCAGTGCCACCGTGAGAAACTCCATCCAGTACATTGCACACTCCCCTTCGACCCGTCGTATGAATTGCCAGAGACCCGCCATGAGCAGACGCCGCGCCGTATTTCTCGACCTGGAACCCCTCGACCAGCAGGACCTCGACCTCGCGCCCCTGCGCACACTGTTCGATGAATTCGAAAGCCACCCAGGCAGCACTGCCGCAGAGGTCGCCACCCGCCTGCAAGGCGCCCAGGTGGCCATCAGCAACAAGGTGCCGCTGGACGCCGCAACCCTGGCGCGCTGCCCCGAGCTGGAACTGATCCTGGTGTCCGCCACCGGCGTCAACAACATCGACCTTGCCGCCGCGCGAGCGCAGGGCATCGTCGTCTGCAACTGCCAGGGTTACGGCACCGCCACCGTCGCCCAGCACACCCTGGCCCTGTTGCTGGCGCTGGCCACGCGCCTGGTCGACTACGACGCGGCAGTGCGCGCCGGGCACTGGCAGCGCAGCGCGCAATTCTGCCTGCTGGACTACCCCATCGTCGAGTTGGAAGGCAAGGTGCTAGGCCTGCTCGGCCACGGCGAACTGGGCAGTGCCGTGGCGCGCCTGGCCGAAGCCCTGGGCATGCGCGTGTTGCTCGGCAACCTGCCCGGGCGCCCGGAGCGCGCCGACCGCCTGGCGCTGCATGAACTGCTGCCGCAGGTCGATGCGCTAACCCTGCACTGCCCGCTCACCGAACGAACACGCACTATGATCGGCACCAAGGAACTGGGCCTGATGAAACCCGGCGCCTTCCTTGTCAACGCCGCGCGCGGCGGCCTGGTCGACGAGCAGGCCCTGGCCGATGCCCTGCGCAGCGGCCACCTGGGCGGTGCCGCCACCGACGTCCTCACCCAGGAACCACCGGTCGATGGCAACCCGCTGCTGGCGGCGGACATCCCCCGGCTGCTGATCACCCCGCACAGCGCCTGGGGCAGCCGCGAGGCGCGACAGCGGATCGTCATGCAACTGGTGGAGAACGCCGAGGCCTACTTCGCCGGTACGCCGCGCCGCCAGGTCGCCTGACTACCTGAGGGCGGGAACGGGGCTTGCGACGCGACCGCAACAGCCCCTAAGCTCCGCGCTTTTTGAGGAAGCTCCATGGACCCGCGAAGCGAAGTCCTGCTGCGCCAGGCCGAACTGTTCACCGGCGACCTGCTGCTGGCCGGCCTGCCCGCCGACGACCTTCTCGCCCGACTGCCCCAGGCCGCTGGCTGGAGCTGGCACGCCGGAGAGCACCGGCTGTTGCGGGAGCGTTTCGGCGAGCGTTGCAGCTTCGATGTACAGCCGCCTTCAGCCGCCTTCGACAGCGCCGTGCTGTTCCTGCCCAAGTCCCGCGAGCTGACCGACTACCTGTTGCATGCACTCGCCAGCCGTCTACCCGGCAAGCACCTGTACCTGGTGGGCGAGAAACGCGCCGGCGTCGAACGTGCGGCCAGGCAACTCGAACCCTTCGGCAAGCCGCGCAAACTCGACAGCGCCCGCCATTGCCAACTCTGGCAGGTGGACGTGCTGACGCCACCCGCCGCGCCGGTGCTGAACGACCTGGCCCGTCACTTCACCTTGGACCTCGCGGATGGCCCGTTACAGGTCGTCAGCCTGCCGGGCGTGTTCAGTCATGGCCGCCTCGATGTCGGCAGCGCCCTGCTGCTGGAGCACCTGGTGGGCTTACCCGCCGGTCCCCTGCTGGACTTCGGCTGCGGCGCCGGAGTGATCGGGGCGAGCCTCAAGCGACGCTACCCCGACAGCCCGGTGCATATGCTCGACGTCGATGCCTTCGCCCTCGCCAGCAGCCGCCTGACCCTGGCGGCCAACGGCCTCGAAGCCGAGCTGATCGCGGCGGACAGCATCCATGCCGCCCCTGGCGACCTGGCGGCCATCGTCAGCAACCCGCCCTTCCATCAAGGCGTGCACACCCACTACCAGGCCAGCGAGACCTTGCTGCGACATGCCGCCGAACACCTGAAGCGCGATGGCGAGATACGCCTGGTAGCCAACAGCTTCCTGCGCTACCCACCACTGATCGAGCAGCACCTGGGGCCTTGCCAGACACTGGCCAGCGGCCAGGGCTTCAACATCTACCGCGCGGCCATACGCCAATGACCCCTCCCTGGCAAGACTTGCACCCGGCACAGTGCTTGGGCACACTCGCCGACGTCCTGGGGGAGTAGTTTCCGGTGAGCCCGCCTCACCGGGCATGCGTCAACACACTTGGTCCGCAGACCATGGCGCATGCAACCGGTACCGGCCAGATTCCAGCCCGTACCCGGTCAGACAAGACCCATGACATGCACGACTGACCCGGGGTGGGCAGGCGTCCATGTCATGGTGAGCAGTCGACCCGCCCTCTAGGAAAGCCGTTTGGAATCATTCTTCATACCCACACTGATCGTTGCCCTCGCCGAAATCGGCGACAAGACCCAACTATTGGCCTTGTTGCTGGCCGCCCGTTATCGCAGACCCTGGCCCATCATCTGGAGCATCGTGGTGGCGACGCTGGCCAATCATTTCGCCGCGGGCGCAATCGGCAACTGGGTATCCGGCGCGCTCTCCCCCGTCACCCTGCGCTGGCTGCTGGCCGGCGCATTCGTGATGGTGGCGCTGTGGACACTGATACCGGACACACTGGACGAGGACGAGACACCGGCCACGCGCTATGGCCCGTTCCTGACGACCCTGGTGGCGTTCTTCCTGGCGGAAATGGGTGACAAGACACAGATCGCCACCGTGATGCTGGCGGCGCAGTACCCGGACTTCGTGCTGGTGATCCTGGGCACCACCGTCGGCATGCTGCTGGCCAACGTGCCGGTGGTACTGGCCGGCAACTTCGCCGCCGAGCGCCTGCCATTGGCGCTGATCCGGCGGCTGGCCGCCACTGCCTTCCTGGCCCTGGCGGCCTATGCGGCCTATGAAGCGCTCAGCCTTGGCTGAGCATTCTGGTCGTACTAGCGCTTCTTGCTCGCGTCATACAGCGGCATGACTTTCGGAATCGTCGCCTGCAAGGTTTCGGTGCGATTGGCCGGAGAGGGGTGGGTACTCATGAACTCGGGCGTGGAACCACCGCCCGCCGCCGCCATCTTCTGCCACAGCGTCACCGCCGCATTCGGGTTGTAGCCCGCACGCGCGGACAGTTCCAGGCCGATCAGGTCGGCCTCGTTCTCGTTGCTCCGGCTGTTGGGCAGCGTCATCAGGTACTGCACGCCCATGTTCGCCAGTTGCAGGCTGCCATCGCCGACACCGAAGGCCGCACCCAACTGGTTGGCCATCTGCAGGCCATAGGCCTTGCTCATGGCTTCGCGCCCGTGCTCGCGCAAGGCGTGGGCGATCTCGTGCCCCATGACGGCGGCGATCTCGTCGTCGGTCAGCTTCAACTGCTCGATCAGGCCGCTATAGAAAATGATCTTGCCGCCAGGGCCGCAGTTGGCGTTCAGCTCAGGGCTGTCGATGACATTGACCTGCCAGTCCCACTGGCTGGCGTCGGCACGGAAGGCCGGCACTTCAGCGATCAGGCGCTTGGCGATGGCGTTCACACGCTTGGTCAGGGCATCGTTCTTCTTCAGGATGCCCTTCTTGGAGGCCTCGTCCAGGGTTTCCTGATAGGACTCGGCGTACATCTGGTTGACCTGCTCGGTCGACACCATGCTGAACATGTACTGCTTGCGTTCCACGCCAACCGAACCACCCGACGTGGTGTTGACCGCCTGGCAACCCAGCAGCAGCGAGGCACCGACCACAAGGTGCAGGGAGCGAAGTTTATACATGGCACATCTCCAGGAAAATCTGCGCGATATCTTAGCAGCCTGCCAGGCACAGTGCTGCTATGAGGGGAAGGTAACAGGGTAATTGCGTGGTGCTCTCAGGCCCTCTCCCGCAAGTGTGAGAGGGGGCGGCAGCGAGCGGCATGACGATCTTTATGCCGGGGTCAGGCACTCGGGCGCGTCCAGGGCAGGATCATTGACCAGCGTCGCCAGCGCCCGTTCACGCAGGGGTGGCAACGGGCCGGCGAGCAGCGCCTGCAGCGCTTCCTCGGAGGCATCAGGCTGTAGCCAGAGGCGTTGCTGCGCTTCGTCGAGGATCAGCGGCCTGCGCTGCCCCGCCACCGGCAAGGTGACCACCGCGGCACTCAGGTACTCGCGCCCCTCCACCGGATAAGCCTCCCACAGGGCGGCGAAATACAGGATCGACCCTTCGCCGGTCATCCAATAGGGGCGCTTGCGCACACTCCCACGCCATTCATAGAAGCCATTGGCCGGCAACAAACCGCGCCGAAGCCGGAACGCCTCGCGAAACATCGGTTGTTCGGTCAGCGTTTCCGCCCGCGCCTGGGCCGGCGTGCGGGAAAAGTCGGTGAACCAGGCCGGCGTCAGCCCCCAGCGCACCGCGTCCAACCGCAGCCCCTCACCCTCGGCCCGCGCCAGCAACACGGAAGCACCAGGGGCCAGGCTCCAGTGCGGCGCCTGGCCCTGGGGGAAGCCGGGCAGACGGGCAAACTCAGGCCCCCAACGGAACAACGCATAACGACCGCACATGCACACCTACCAAAAACAGAACAGGACTCGACCGGAGCGCCCGGTAGCGCATTGTACCCACGAAGGATTCGCCCTGGCCCTCTCGCTGCCGCGCCGCTTGCGACGAAACGTCAGCGTCCCCTGGAGGCTTGGGCGCCTTATCATCGGCATCTCATCAGTCGATGGCGCGCAGGGTGGTCGCCATCAAAGGCGGGCCACACTATGATCCTGCGCAATGCCGCACGGGCGCACAGGGCCTACACTGCCGCGCTCACACCTGTTTTCTGACGCCAGAGGAGTCGCCGCGCATGAACGTGGATATCGCCATCATCGGTGCAGGCCCAGCCGGGCTCTGCCTGGCACGCGCGTTGTCCGGGCATGGCCTGGACATCGTCCTGATCGAACGCCAGGCCGAGGAAAGCCTCGCCAACCCGGCCTTCGACGGGCGCGAAATCGCGCTCAGCCATGCCTCGCACCATGAATTGCAACGCCTCGGACTCTGGCAGCGCTTCGAGCAGGACGACATCTCCATCCTGCGCGATGCCCAGGTGCACAATGGCCCGTCGCTGTTCGCCCTGCGCATTGAAGCCAGCCAGGCCGGCAGCGAGCGCCTGGGCCACCTGATACCGAACCAAGCGATTCGCCGTGCGGCCTACACCGCCGCCAGCGAATGCCCGGACGTGCGCATCCTCGCCAACAGCGCCCTGACCGGACTGACACGCGATGAGCGCGGTGTCGACCTGACGCTCGCCGATGGCCGCCGACTGCGCGCCCGCCTGCTGGTGGCCGCCGACAGCCGCTTTTCGGAAACCCGGCGCATGCTGGGCATCGGCGCCCGTATGAAGGACTTCGGCAAGAGCATGCTGGTCTGCCGCATGAAGCACGAGAAGTCCCACGAACAGGTCGCCTGGGAGTGGTTCGGCTACGGCCAGACCCTCGCCCTGCTCCCCCTCAACGGCAACCAGTCGTCCACCGTCCTGACCCTGCCGCAGAACGAGATGGCCCGCCTGCAGGAACTGGACGAAACCCTGTTCGCCCGCGAAATGGAGCGACGCATCGGCCACCGTCTCGGCGAGATGGAGCTGGTCAGCAGCCGCCATGTCTATCCGCTGGTGGGCGTCTTCGCTGACCGCCTGTCCAGCACCCGCGCCGCACTGGTCGGTGATGCCGCCGTTGGCATGCACCCGGTCACCGCCCATGGTTTCAACTTCGGCCTGCAGAGCCAGCGACGCCTGGCCGACACCCTGATCCAGGCTCACCAGCACGACCTCGATATCGGTGCGGATGCCGTCCTGCAGCGTTATGCCCGTGCCCAGCGCCTGGCCAGTTGGCCGCTCTACCAGGCCACCAACCTGCTGGTCGACCTCTACACCAACGACCGCGCCCCAGTGAAACTGCTGCGCAATGCCGGCCTGCGCCTGGCCCAGGGCATGCGCCCGCTGCGCTGGGCCATCGCCCGGCACCTGACGCAACCGGACCACGTCTGAAAACCCGTTCGACCAGAAGCACGCGCGGGCTCTTGCACGGAGCCCACGATGCCCCTAGGCTCGGGCTTTTCACCGTCCAAGAAGACAGACAGCCATGAATGCGATCATCGAACAACTGGCCAGCCAGCTCGACATCCAGCCGCAACAGGCAGAGAGCGCCGCAGGAAGCATCTTCAAACTCATCCAGGAACAGGCCGCCAGCGGTGATTTCCAGCAGCTGCTCTCGGCCCTACCTCAGGTCGGCGACTGGATCGCCAAGGCCGGTAACGTCGAAGCGGCACCCTCGGCCAGCGGCGGGCTGCTCGGCTCCCTCGGCGGCCTGCTCGGCAACCTGGGTGGCGAAGCCGTGCAAGGCGGTATCGCCGGCGCACTGGGCGAACTGGCGCGCACCGGCCTGAACGCCGATACGCTGACCAAATTCGTCCCGACGCTGCTGGACCTGCTGCGCAACCACATCGACCCGGCCCTGGTGGAAAAACTGCTGCAAAGCGTACCGGCCCTGGCGCAACTGACCGGCGCCAAATCCCCGGGAGGTCTTGGCGGGCTGCTTGGTGGTTTCCTCAACGGAAATTGATACACCGTGCGGTGTGCCAGTCGCCGGGCATACCGCACAACCGTTGCGAGCGACCGTTACGTTGCATTTAATGGTGCAGGCTCCAGGCTGACCCAGTAACGGGTAAAGCGCCGTATCCGCACCGGCAACTGCTGTTCGATGGCAATCAGGACGCCCTCTCCGTCCGCGTCGTCATCCAGACGCCAGACACCGGAGAGACGCAAATCGGCAACAGCCGGAGCGCAACGCAGGATGCCAGGGCGGTAGCGTCCCAACTCCACCACCAGCTCGGCCAGGCGCATGCCTTCGACATGGAATACCCCGTCGACCCAGCTCCGCGTACTCTCCTGCAACTGTCGCACGCTTCCCGCACCAACCGCATCGAAACGCAGCTGCTGCCCAGCCTGCAGCGTCACGGCAGGCTCCCGCTGCCTCCTGGCACAAACCACCTGGACAACCCCCTCACTGACGGCCACGCAGGTGTGCGCGTCATGCAGGCGTACCGAAAGACATGCGCCAAGCGGTGCCAGGCTTCCATGTCGGGTCACGATACGCAGCGGCCGACCGGGCACGTCCGCCGCGCAGGTCAGCATGAGTTCGCCGCGCAGCAGTTCGATGCGCCGCTCGGCAGCCTCGAAATGGATATCCACGGCCGTGTCGGTGTTCAGTTGCAACAGACTGCCATCGGCCAGTCTCAGGCTGCGCCGCTCGCCAATCGACGTGCGTTGGTCGGCCAGACGCGCCCCCAGGGGCACGGCGTTTCCGGCCACGAACCCGACCGTTCCGCCACCGACGAACCACAACATGCAGCGCAGCGCACGCCGGCGGCTTGTCACGGCCAGGCTCTCAGGCGCTTGCGCGGGGTCCTCGCGGTCACCGGGGGAATGCCATCGTCGCTCATGTCATGGATACAGCGGAGGGCTTGCAGGTCGGGGCTGGAGAGGTCATGGGGAACGGCAGTTAATGAAAATAAATCGCATTATTATCCATTCACTTTCATCCCACAAGATCAGCCTGAATCTGCGACCACCTGAACTTAGAGCTTGTTTACGCTTTAAGGTAAACTGCCGCTCTTTTTCCAATAAAACGATTCGCCTGATGCCCAAGACGTTCCATGAGATCCCTCGGGTCCGCCCGGATACTCCCGTGCTCGATCGCGCGACCATGCCCGAACAACTGCGCCGTCTGGGCGAGGCCGAGCTGGAAATCCTGGCCGATGAGTTGCGCCAGGAACTGTTGTTCGCCGTCGGCCAGACTGGCGGGCATTTCGGTGCAGGACTGGGTGTCATCGAACTGACCATCGCCCTGCACTACGTCTTCGACACGCCAGACGACCGCCTGGTCTGGGATGTCGGCCATCAGGCCTATCCACACAAGATTCTCACCGGCCGCCGCGAGCGCATGGCCAGCCTGCGCCAGAAGGACGGCCTGGCCGCCTTCCCGCGCCGCAGCGAAAGCGAGTACGACACCTTCGGCGTCGGCCACTCCAGCACCAGCATCGGCGCGGCCCTGGGCATGGCCGTCGCCAGTCGCCTGCAGGGCAACTCGCGCAAGGCCGTGGCGGTGATCGGCGACGGCGCCCTGACGGCAGGCATGGCGTTCGAAGCGCTCAACCATGCGCCGGAAGTCGGCGCCGACATGCTGGTGGTGCTCAACGACAACGATATGTCGATCTCGCACAACGTCGGCGGCATGTCCAACTACCTGGCGCGCATCCTCTCCAGCCGCACCTACAGCAGCATGCGCGAAGGCAGCAAGAAGGTGCTGTCGCGCCTGCCCGGCGCCTGGGAAATCGCCCGCCGCACCGAAGAATACGCCAAGGGCATGCTGGTGCCCGGCACCCTGTTCGAGGAACTGGGCTGGAACTATATCGGCCCGATCGACGGCCATGACCTGCCGACCCTGATCGCCACCCTGCGCAACATGCGCGACCTGTCGGGGCCGCAGTTCCTGCACGTGGTGACCAAGAAGGGCAAGGGCTTCGCACCCGCCGAAGCCGACCCCATCACCTGGCACGCGATCAACAAGCTGGAGCCGCTGGACGCGCCGAAAACGCCCAAGGCGCCCGCCGGCCCTCGCTACTCGAATATCTTCGGCCAGTGGCTGTGCGACATGGCCGAGGCCGACCCGCGCCTGGCCGGTATCACCCCGGCGATGAAGGAAGGTTCCGACCTGGTGGCCTTCGCCGAACGCTTTCCGGAACGCTACTTCGACGTCGCCATCGCCGAGCAGCACGCGGTCACACTGGCGGCCGGCATGGCCTGCGAAGGCGCCAAGCCGGTGGTGGCGATCTACTCCACCTTCCTGCAACGCGCCTATGACCAGTTGATCCATGACGTGGCGGTGCAGAACCTTGATGTGCTGTTCGCCATCGACCGCGCCGGACTGGTTGGCGAGGACGGCCCGACCCACGCCGGCAGCTTCGACCTCTCTTACCTGCGTTGCATCCCCGGCATGCTGGTGATGACACCCAGCGACGAAAACGAGCTGCGCCGCATGCTTACCACCGGGCACCTGTTCGACGGCCCGGCAGCGGTGCGCTACCCACGCGGCAGCGGCCCCAATGCCGTGATCGAGGCAGGCCTGGAGCCGCTGGAAATCGGCAAGGGCGTGGTGCGCCGCCAGGGTAGCGGTCGTGTCGCCATGCTGGTGTTCGGCGTGCAGCTCGCCGAGGCCCTGCAGGCAGCGGAAGCGTTCGATGCCACGGTGATCGACATGCGCTTCGTCAAGCCGCTGGACGAAACGCTGCTGCGCCAGACCGCCGACAGCCACCAGTTGCTGGTGACCATCGAGGAGAACAGCGTCATGGGCGGCGCCGGCAGTGCCGTCGGCGAGTTCCTCAATGCCGAAGGCGTGCTCAAGCCGCTGCTGCACCTCGGGCTGCCGGATCGCTACGTCGAGCACGCCAAACCGGCACAGATGCTCGCAGAGTGCGGCCTCGACCGTCAGGGCATCACAGCGTCGATCCAGACCAGGCTGGAGCTGCTGGGGCTCTGACGCAAGCGCTCAGCCCATGTCTTTCAAGGTGTTGGATAGCGTTTGCCGTCAAGACAGGAGGCGCTAGCGCAATTGTATGGATTCCCGCCTTCGCGGGAATGACAGAGGAGGAGCGAAACCAGGGAGGAACACGTCGTCCCCGCGAAGGCGGGGACCTAGGTACGCAGATATCCAGGCCACCCTGTAATCGCCATCGTACACAGGCGTCAGGCCTCGCCGGACGTCTCCTCGCGCAGGTCGTCGAAATCGGTCTTGAGCCCCTGCTCCATATCGTCCAGCTCGGCCAGCAAGCTGCGGAAGCTGGTCTTTTCCGGCGCGTCCGCCGCCTGTACCGTCTCTTCCTCGTCCATGGTGACAGGCAGCGCAACCGCCTCTTCCGCCTCCAGCACCGACAGAGGCTCCGGCTCCATTTCCCGCAGAACGGCCAGCGGCGGTAGCTCGCCCAGGCCTTTCAGATTGAAGTGGTCGAGGAATGCCTTGGTGGTGGCGAACATCGCCGGACGTCCCGGCACCTCCCGGTGGCCGACCACACGAACCCACTCGCGCTCCAGCAGGGTCTTGATGATCTGGCTGTTGACCGCCACGCCACGCACATCCTCGATCTCGCCACGGGTGATGGGCTGGCGGTAGGCGATCAGTGCCAGGGTCTCCAGCAGGGCACGTGAATAACGCTGCGGACGCTCCTCCCACAGCCGGCCGACCCAGGGCGAAAAGCGCTCGCGCACCTGCAAGCGATAGCCGCTGGCGACTTCCTTGAGCTCGAAGGCGCGCCCCTTGCACGAACGCCCGAGGACCTCCAGCGCCTTCTTCAACAAGGCCGGCTCCGGACGCTCGGCTTCATCGAACAACTCGCCCAGGCGGTCCAGCGACAACGGCTTGCCGGACGTCAGCAGGAAGGCTTCGAGCAACGAGGCCAGGTCTTTGGGTTCAGACAGGTTCACAGCGCTTGTACCTCGGTCTCTTCATCCACACGAAGTCTGACGTGGATCGGCGCAAAAGGCTCGTTCTGCACCAGTTCGACCAGCGACTCCTTGATCAGCTCCAGCACCGCCATAAAGGTCACGACTACCCCCAGGCGCCCCTCCTCCAGCGTGAACAGGCTGACGAAGGCAATGAATCCGCCGCCCTTGAGTCGCTCCAGCACCTCGCTCATGCGCTCGCGGGTGGACAGCGTCTCGCGACTGACCTGGTGGTTCTCGAACATATCGGCGCGGCGCAGCACCTCGGCCATCGATAGCAGCAACTCTTCCAGGGCGACATCGGGCAACAGCTTGCGCACCCGGGCATGTGGCGCCTCGAGGTGTGGCAGATACAGCTCGCGTCCGACCCGAGGCAACTCGTCGATCCCCTCCGCCGCCGCCTTGAAACGCTCGTACTCCTGCAAGCGACGGATCAGTTCGGCACGCGGGTCATGCTCTTCTTCCTCGGCCTCGCTCGAGCGCGGCAGCAGCATGCGCGACTTGACCTCCGCCAGCAGTGCGGCCATCACCAGGTACTCGGCGGCCAGCTCCAGGCGTGTCGCTTTCATCAGCTCGACGTAGCCCATGTACTGGCGGGTGATTTCCGCCACCGGAATGTCGAGGATGTCGATGTTCTGTTTGCGGATCAGGTAGAGCAGCAGGTCGAGCGGCCCCTCGAAAGCTTCGAGAAACACTTCCAGGGCATCCGGCGGGATGTACAGGTCCTGCGGCAGCGTCTCCAGGGCTTCACCGTAGACCAGCGCCAGGCGCAACTGCTCCGGCTGGGCGATATCGCTTTCACTCACTCGCAAGGCGCCCCATCAGGTCATGAACGGCGCAGGGTCGCCGCAACCGACGCGCACCACGACCGGCTCGTCGTCGACCAGGCTGATCACCGTGGACGCCTCGATGCCGCCGTAACCGCCGTCGATGATCAGGTCGACGTGATGCTCCAGCGCATCGCGGATTTCATAGGGATCGCTCATCGGCAGCGTCTCGCCCGGCAGCAGCAGGCTGACGCTCATCAGCGGTTCACCCAGCTCGGCCAGCAACGCCTGGGCGATCGGTAGCGCCGGCACACGCAGCCCGATGGTGCGGCGCTTGGGGTGCAGCAGCATGCGCGGCACTTCGCGGGTGGCCGCCAGGATGATGGTGTAAGGCCCGGGCAGGTGGGTCTTGAGCAGGCGGAACGCCTTGGTGTCCACCTTGGCGAAGGAACCCAGTTGCGACAGGTCCTGGCAGGCCAGGGTGAAGTTGTGCTTGTCGTCGAGCTGGCGCAGGCGGCGAATCCGCTCGATGCCGCTCTTGTTGCCAATGGCACAACCGAGGGCGTACGAGGAGTCGGTGGGGTACACCACCACACCACCGTCGCGGATGATCTCCACCGCCTGGCGGATCAGCCGCGCCTGCGGATTTTCCGGGTGAATCTGAAAGAACTGGCTCATGGTGCCTCCCTATACCTCATCGTCATGCCCCTTGCTCGAAACGCTCCCAGAGCGGCGTCAGGCCGGCTGGCAGTTCACGGTACAAGCCGAGGTCGGACCATTCGCCCGGTGCGTGGAAATCGCTGCCGACACTGGCCATCAACCCGAACTCGCGCGCCAGGATCGACAGCCCGCCGATCTGCTCATGCGGTTGCAGGCCATTGACCACTTCCAGCGCCTGGCCGCCGGCCTGGACGAAATCGCTCACCAGTCTACGCCGTTTGCTGCGCGTCAGGTCATATTGCCAGGGGTGTGCCAGGCTCACCCAGGCACCGGCCTGGCGCAGGGTCGTCACGGTCTGTTCGAGGCTCGGCCAGTGCTGTTTGACATCCCCCAGCTTGCCCGAGCCCAGCCACTTGCGGAACGCTTCGGCACGGTCGCGCACATGCCCGGCGCGCACCAGGAACTCCGCAAAGTGGGGGCGCGCCGGCGCATTGCCACTGTCGCCCAGCTCCATTTGCACCGCCCGCGCGCCGTCCATCGCACCCGGCATGCCCTTGGCGGCCAGGCGCTGGGAAATCAGCTCGGCACGCTGCCAGCGCCCGTCGTGCAACGCGGCGATGGCTTCGCACAGGGTCGGCGCCTGTACGGAAAAGCCGTAGCCCAGCACATGGATGGTGGCGCCCGCCCACAGGCACGACAGCTCGATACCATTCACCAGTTGCATGCCCAGCGCCTCGGCCGTTTCGCGTGCCTCCAGCAGCCCTTCGACGGTGTCGTGGTCAGTCAGCGCCAGCAGCGTCACGCCACGCTCATGGGCACGGCGCACCAGCGACGCAGGCGCCAGCACACCATCGGATGCAGTGCTGTGGCAATGCAGGTCTACAGTCATTCAGGAAATCTCCAGGGCAACGATGCCCATGCACACAGGACGCGAGCCGAGCCGCCGGCCCAGGCAATTGACCACGCCAACGCACGACCGTGCCTCCAGGCATCCGCGTCATCGAACGGCAGATAAATCAATGGAACTTGTCAATGGCATTCCGATCAAAGCGCGGTTTGCTATTATGCAGGCCATGTGACACTTCTGGCTTGCCTCCCGCCTTTCCCGGCACAGGGTATTACCTCCCTGCCAGGTCTCGGTGCCAGCCAGCCGCCAGGCGCACACACTACACCCATCCAGGCCCTGGCACGCCATCGACTGCAAGGAATGATCATGCTCTACGCCATCATCGCGACCGACGCCCCCGATTCATTGCCCAAGCGCAAGGCCACCCGTCCCGCGCACCTCGAACGCCTCCAGGTATTGCAGAACGAGGGCCGCCTGGTCCTCGCCGGTCCACACCCGGCCATCGACAGCGAAGACCCGGGCGATGCCGGCTTCAGCGGCAGCCTGGTGGTCGCCCAGTTCGAGTCCCAGCAGGCCGCCGAAGCCTGGGCGAAAGACGACCCCTATGCCAGCGCCGGCGTCTATGCCAGCGTCCAGGTAAAACCCTTCAAGCAAGTATTTCCCTGAGACATCATTCAGGCCTACCGCCTTCAGGAGTTCCGATGCGCAAAGGTTCGCTGTTCCTAGTGTTCGCCCTGTCATTCGCACCCATGCTCCATGCCGAAGAAGCATCCACCGCAACGACGCCTGTCGAGCCCGTTGCCGAAGCCTCCGCCGAGCTGAATGCTCGCCTGGCCACCGTCGAAGCGCAAAACACCAAGGCGCAGTTGACCAGGCTGCAGCAGGAGAACCAGCAACTCCGCCAACAGTTGCAGGAACAACAGGAGCAGAGCCTCTTCCCAACCCTCACCGCAGAACAGCAGTGGTTCGCCGTGGGTGGCGGGGTTGGCGCACTGGCCTTCATGTTCGGTGCGCTGATATCGCGTGGACGCCGCCGTCGCCAATGGCTGAACTGAAACCATGAGCGAACTGTTACTGATCGACGACGACCAGGAGCTCTGCGAGCTGCTGGTGCGCTGGCTGACGCAGGAAGGCTACAGCGTCCGTGCCTGCCATGACGGTCAGAGTGCCCGGGATGCGCTGGCACAAGAGCAACCATCGGCGGTGATACTCGATGTGATGCTGCCGGACGGCAGCGGCCTGGAACTGCTCAAGCAACTGCGCAGCGACCACCCCGGCCTGCCCGTCCTGATGCTCTCGGCACGGGGCGAACCGCTGGATCGCATCCTGGGCCTGGAGCTGGGCGCCGACGACTACCTGGCCAAGCCTTGCGACCCTCGCGAACTGACCGCCCGCCTGCGCGCCGTACTGCGCCGCAGCCTGCCCAGCAGCGTACCGAGCCAACTGGAACAGGGCGACCTGTGCTACAGCCCGGCCCGTGGCGTTGCCACCATCGGCAATCTCGAGATCAGCCTGACACTCTCCGAAGGACGCATCCTCGAAGCGCTGATCGCCCAGCCTGGCGAGCCACTGGACAAACAGGCCCTGGCGCAACTGGCCCTGGGGCGCAAGCTGACGCTCTACGACCGCAGCCTGGACATGCACGTCAGCAACCTGCGACGCAAACTCGGCCCCCACGGCGATGGCCGCCCACGTATCGTTGCGCTGCGCAGCCGTGGCTATCTCTATGCTGCCGACTGAGCAGCGCTAATACGCCGCCCAAACAAAAACGCCACCGGTCCTGTCGACGGTGGCGTTTTGCATTGGAGCCGGAGCAGTGCGATCAGCGCGGCTTGAGCGTCATCCGACGGCGCTCGTATTCGACGATACGCTGGCGGTAGTGCTCGATGGTCTGCGCAGTCAACACGCTGCGCTGGTCGTCCTTGAGCTCGCCATTGAGTTCCTGGGACAGCTTGCGCGCCGCCGCGACCATCACGTCGAACGCCTGCTTGGGATGCCGCGGCCCCGGCAAGCCCAGGAAGAAACTCACGGCGGGCGTGGTGAAATGGTCGATGTCGTCCAGGTCGAAAGTGCCCGGCTTGACCGCATTGGCCATGGAGAACAGCACCTCGCCATTGCCAGCCATGCTTTCGTGGCGATGGAAGATGTCCATCTCGCCGAAGCGCAAGCCACTTTCGAGAATGTTCTGCAACAGGGCCGGGCCACGGAAACCCGTGCTGTCCCGGCAGATCACATTGATCACCAGCACTTCCTCGACGGGCGCCAGCTCTTTGCGCGGCTCCTGTTCGTCATCGAGGTCTTCATCATCCAGCACAGGGTCGATCAGGCTCTGCTGCCTGGGCTCGTCGGCACTCAGGCTCAGGTGCAGGTCGCCCTGGTGGGGCTCCTCACGGCGGCTACGCGCGGGTTCACGGGCGCTCAACGACGGCAGGCTCTCTTCATCCAGTTGCGGTTCCTGGTTGCGTTTGACCACCCGCGCCGGACTGAGTACGTCGTTCTCGCCTTCGTCCTCATCAGGCAGGTTTGCCAGGCTGCGATCGAGCTTGAACTTCAACTTGCCCTTGCCACCGCGCATCCGCCGCCAGCCATCGAAAAGAATCCCGGCGATAACAATGATGCCGATGACAATCAGCCACTCGCGCAGACCGATATCCATTAATACCCTGACCTCTGATGACAATGATAAATAAAGCGAAAAGACGGTAAAGAAGTCCGTATTCGCATACTGCAATAATTGGCCGCTAAATTAGCACGCCACACGTGGGTTTGGCACCGCTGGTCCGTTGTCTTTTATATGTCCTTTTGCATATCGGCGAAAAAATCCCCCGCTACACCTCTACCATCGCCACGGCCTGTTCGACATCCACAGCCACCAGTCGCGAGCAACCCGGCTCGTGCATGGTCACGCCCATCAATTGCTCGGCCATTTCCATGGCGATCTTGTTGTGGGTGATATAGATGAACTGCACGGTCGCCGACATCTCTTTCACCAGGCGCGCATAGCGACCCACGTTGGCATCGTCCAGCGGCGCATCCACCTCGTCGAGCATGCAGAACGGCGCCGGATTCAACTGGAATATGGCAAAGACCAGCGCCAGTGCGGTGAGTGCCTTTTCCCCGCCGGACAACAGATGGATGGTGCTGTTCTTCTTGCCCGGCGGCCGCGCCATGATCGCTACCCCGGTATCGAGTAAATCTTCCCCGGTTAGTTCCAGATAGGCACTGCCACCCCCGAACACTTTCGGAAAGAGCGCCTGCAAGCCAGCGTTGATCTGATCGAAGGTTTCCTTGAAGCGATTACGGGTTTCCCGGTCGATCTTGCGAATGACGTTTTCCAGGGTATCCAGCGCTTCGACCAGGTCGTCATTCTGCGCATCCAGGTAACGCTTGCGTTCGGACTGCTGCTGGTACTCGTCGATGGCCGCCAGGTTGATCGGCCCCAGGCGCTGAATGCGCGCCGCCAGTTGCTCCAGTTCGCCCTCCCAAGCGGCCTCGGCGGCCTCCTCCGGCAGTGTCGCCAGCACGCCATGCAGGTCGTAGCCGTCCTCGTGCAACTGTTCCTGCAAGGCTTTGCGCCGTACATTCAGGGCCTGCCAGTCGAGGCGCTGCTGCTCCATCTGGCCGCGCAACAACTGCGCCTGCTGCTCGGCCTGGGTACGCCGACGCTCCATGTCGCGTAATTCGCGATCGGCATCTTCGACGGCAAGGCGCGCCTGTTTCAGCTCATCCTCGACCGCCATGCGCCGCTCCAGCAGTTCCTCCAGGCGCATGCGCAGTTCTTCCAGGGGCGCCTCGCCCATTTCCATGTTCAGGCTCAACTGCTCGCGCCGCTCCTGGCTACGCTCGAACTGCTGTTCCAGACGCTCCAGCGCCTGGCGGATGGACGTCTGCTGCGCCCTAAGCGAACCCAGGCGAACGGCCATCTGGTGCGCTTGTTCCTTGTGCTGCCGAGCCTCCTGGCGAATGCCATCCAGTGCCTCGCGGAGGCTTTCGCGCCGCGCCAGCAATTGCTCGCGACGCTCGCTGTCCTGCTCCATGGAGTCCAGTGCGTCCTGCAACGACAGGCGCGATTCACCCAGTTGCTCCAGCTCCAGGGCACGTTGTTCATCCAGCTCACGCAACTCGTCATCGAGCCGCTGACGCCGCAGTGCGCGTTGCTCCAGCCGGGCCTGTCCAGCCGACAGCAGCGCCTTCAACTCTCCTTGCTGGCGGGCGCTTTCCTGCGAACGCAGGCGCAATGCGTCGAGCGCCTGCTCCTGCTCGGCCTGCTGCCCACGCAGCAGCGCCAGCCGCTCGTGCAGCAACGCCAGTGCCTGCTCGCGCTCATCGCGTTCGGCCTGCAAAGCAAGCAGCTCCTGGGCACGCGCCAACACGCCGGATCGGGCATCGCTGCCTTTGCTGACGCGCAGGAAGTGCCGCCCCAGCCAATAACCGTCGCGGCTGACCAGGCTTTCGTCCTCGGCGAGCCCGGCGCGCAGGGCCAGGCCCTGGTCAAGGGTTTCCACCGTGCGTACACGGGCCAGCCAGGGCGAGAGGTCGTGCGCCGATGTCACCTTGTCCAGCAGCGAGCCTGGGATTGCCGCGCTAGACCGGCCCAGTTGCAGCAGTCGCAGGTCGCCCTGCTCCAGTTCATTCAGATGCAAGCCGTCGAAGTCATCCAACAGCAGCGCCTGCAGATCGGCGCCCAGCACCGTCTCCAGCGCCAGCTCCCAGCCCGGCTCGACCCGCAGGCCATCGGCCAGGCACGGTGTCGCCGCCAGCCCCTGCGCCTGCAACCACGCCTGCGTGCCCTGTCCTGGGTCCAGCGCGGCCTGCTGCAAAGCCTCCAGCGAGGCGATACGGCCATGCAGGCGCTGCAATTCGCCCTGAACCTGTTGCTCGCCACGGACACTTTCCTGCAACTGCGTACGCACCTGCTCCAGGCGTTCGCCGAGCAGCGCCTGCTGCTCGCTCACTTCCTCGGCGGCCAACTCGCCCATCGCCAGTTGTTCCGCCAGTTCCTGCTGGGCGTCTTCCTCAGGGTCGGCGCACAGGCCCTCGCGCTCGTCGACCAGACGCCGCTGGCGTTCATGCAGCCGCTCCAACGCCTGCTCCAGTTGCTGGATGCGCGACTGCTGCACCTCGGCCACCTTGCGTGGCTCGGCGCTGTGCAGGTTGAAGGTGTCCCACTGCTCCTGCCAGTCCTGCATGGCCTGCTCGGACTGCTCCAGCATCGCCGAGGCCTCCTCGGACGCAGCTTCGCTCAACGCCTGCTCCGGTTCGAGCATCGCCAGTTCTTCATCGAGATTGGCCAGCACCGCACGGTCATGCCCCAGATGACGCTCCGCTTCCTGCCGGGCCTGCTCGGCTTCACGCAAGTCGTCCTGCAGTTGCCGCACGCGCTGCTGGCCATGCTGGATGCTCTGCTCGACCCGGGCGATATCACCGCCAACGGAGTAGAAACGCCCCTGCACCTGATTGAAGTGCTCGGATAGTTCGTGGTGCCCGTCTCGCAGGCGCTCGATCCCGGCGTCTGCGTTGCGCTGCTCGGCCACCAGCGCTTCGAAAGACACCTCCTGATCGCCAATGACCTGCTCGCGCTGCCCGACCTGCTGGTTCAGCGCCTGCCAGCGCAGCGCCATCAACTGGGCCTTCAGTTGCCGTTCGCGGGTCTTGTATTCCTGGTATTTCTCGGCGGACTGTGACTGGCGCTGCAACCGCTCCAGTTGCCGCTCCAGCTCATCACGCAGGTCGCTCAGGCGCGCGAGGTTTTCCTGGGTGCGACGTATGCGGCTTTCGGTCTCGCGCCGACGCTCCTTGTACTTGGAGATACCGGCGGCTTCTTCGATGAAATTGCGCAAGTCCTCGGGCTTGGCCTCGATCAGCTTGCTGATCATGCCCTGCTCGATGATCGAGTAGCTGCGCGGACCCAGACCGGTGCCGAGGAAGATATCGGTAATGTCGCGGCGCCGGCATTTCACCCCGTTGAGGAAGTAGGTGTTCTGCCCGTCACGGGTGACCCGACGGCGAATGGAGATCTCGGCGAACCCGGCGTACTCGCCGGTCAGGGTGCTGTCGCTGTTGTCGAAGATCAGCTCGATGCTGGCCTGGGTGACCGGTTTACGCGTATTGGAGCCGTTGAAGATGACGTCGGTCATCGACTCGCCCCGGAGGTTCTTCGCCGAACTCTCGCCCATCACCCAGCGCACCGCGTCGATGATATTGGACTTGCCGCAACCGTTTGGCCCGACCACCGCCGCCATGTTGCTGGGGAAGCTGACCGTGGTCGGGTCGACGAAGGATTTGAAGCCCGCCAGCTTGATACTTTTCAGACGCATGAAGGGCGCTCCGTGTCGATCGGCGCGCGCGGCGCCGGCAAGGCTGGACAATCCCGCGAGAATTGCGCCACAGCGTGCAAAATCAGGCGATTCTAGGGAGTGTCGTGGCCTTGTCGCAAGGAGCGCTTCCTTTAAGCGAGGATCACGTCATAACAGACCACACGGATATTCATGGGCAGAACACGCATCTACCCCCTCTCCCGCCTGCGGGAGAGGGCCGGGGAGAGGGCAGAAGGAGCAAAACCCCTCTCCCCGGCCCCGCCCCCACGAACGAGAGCAAGGAGAAACGCTCTATACGATCGCCCGGCCCAAACACCTCCACACCGCCAGCCAGCGACTTTTTACGCTAGAATCCGCCCTTTTTAGCCCAGCAGAGCGACCGCCCCCGCGATGATCGACCCCAAGCGCGTACTGCGTGCCCTCGCCGAACACTGGCTCCTGCTCGAGCCCCTGTGCGAGCGCTTCGACAGCGGCACCCTGAGCCTGGTGGAACTGCGCTACCAGCTTGCCGCACAACTGCCGGCCGGCACGCCGACCGACATCACCGCCCTGCTCGACCAGTGGATTCGCCTGGACATCCTGGTGCCGGTGGCCAAGAGCCCCAACCGCTTCGAGCTGAACGCCCAGATCCACGACTTCCTCGCCTACCTGCGCCGCGAACACCGCTTGGGCCTGTGCCTGGAGATCGAAGCCTACCTGCGTCACCTGGAACGCCTGGCCGGGCATATCCAGGATGCCTTCGATATCCGCGACGGCAACGACCTGGCGCGCCAGTTGCGCCTGCTCGACATGCGTGTGCGCGACGTACTGAAGAAGCTCGACAACGACGAACAGGCACTGGTGGCGGTGGCCGAACGCGCCAAGACCAGCGATCGGCAGATCCCGCTGCGCCAGCGCTACGCCGAGGTACTGGCGACCTGGGACGAATACGTCGAACCGATGATCCAGCTGGTCGCCGCCGACGGCGCCTTCGAGCAGGGCGTGCACCGTGTCGAACAGGTGCTGCTGCACCTGCTGGGCGAGCAGCAACGCCTCGGCCAACTGGTAGACGACGACCTGTTGCTGCGCACCCACGCACGCATCCTGGAGATGCAGACCAGCGCCCAGCTCACCCTGCGCCGTGCCCGCGAACTGCTGCTGCCGCTGCGTGAGGAAGCGCGTCGCCACAACGCGGTTACCCGTGGCGCCGCGCTGGCGCTGGCGACCATCCGCAAGAAAGGCCTGGATGCCGTGCCGCAAGCGTCCCTGGCGCTGTTCACCCGTCCGCAGAGTACCTTCCTCGGCAGCGCCTCCCAAGTCGAGGCGTATGTCTATGCCCTGGCGCGCTTCCAGCCCAAGCCGGCGCGCTTTCCGAAAGGCACCGGCAAGCGACGCAGCGACGCGCCACAGGCGCCGCGCACCGCCCGTGAAATGCTCGAACGCTGCGAGCAGGCCCTGCCCTTGCCTGACCTGATGGCCTGGCTGCTGGAGCAGGAGCCAGAGGGGGACACCGATGAACTGCTGTACTGGTTTTCGCGCCTGTCGCGGGACAGTCGCTTCCAGCGCGAACGCCTGCAACGCGGCGACTACCTGACCCGCGAGCACCACGTCAGCCTCAGTTCCTATGCCCTGGCAGGCCGCCCCAGTGCCTGACCTGCCCGCAGGGTGTGCCATGCGCACCGCAAACGACGACACGGTGCGCACGGCGCACCCTACGACTGCCTGTGAGCATTACGTATGAACATCGACCTTAAAGAAATGACCCAGCTCGCACCGATCTTCCGCGAGCTGTTCAAGGGCTACCACCTGTCGCGCAGCGAGCCGGAGTGCTATGCCCAACTGTCCACCCTGCAGGACCAGTACCGCACCCTGTTCAAGGCGCTCGGCTTCGAACTGGTGTGCGACCCGCGCGGTTTCTACTACTTCGTGCCCGAACAGGCCGGCGCCCAGGTCAACAAGACCGCCCAGCGCCTGGCGCTGTTCACCTTCATCCTGGTCGAGCACCTGGCCGACCAGGGCCGCGACCCGCTCGCCGTCCTCGATGGTGGCAGCCTCGGGCGTGACGAACTGCCGGCGCTGCTGGAGAAATACCGCGACCTGTTCGTCCAGGCCGAAGTCACCACCCGCGACGAACTGGAGGAAAAGGTCATCCGCCGCCTGACCCAGCTCGGCTTCGCCGAAGACAGCAACGGCGTCTACCGCTTCCTGCCGCCGATGCACCGCTTCCTCGACGTCTGCCTCTCGGTGCAGCAGGACCGCGACCTGGCAGCGAGCCTGCACAGCGGCGACCTGTCCCTGCCGACACCCGAGCTGATCGCCGACGAAGAACAGGACGACATCATCCTGATCGAAACCCTGCCCACATCCAGCGAGCCTGTAGCGGAATCCGAAGACGACGCCCTCGCCCGTGCCATCGCCGAAGAACGGGAGCTTGACGCATGACCCAGGAACGCTACGGCATCCGCCGCTTCGCCCTGCTCAACACCGCCGGCTACAGCCTGGGCGTGTTTCCGCTGGAAACCCCATTGTCGGTCTACGGCGCCAACAACCTGGGCAAGTCCGCCTCGATCAACGCCCTGCAGTTCCCCATCCTGGCGCGCATGTCGGACATGAGCTTCGGCAAGTACAGCCTGGAGCAATCGCGCAAGTTCTACTTCGCCAGCGACACCAGCTACATCCTCATCGAGATCGAACTG
The DNA here is from genome assembly GCF_013395055.1 of Pseudomonas sp. ABC1. Taxonomy (NCBI): domain Bacteria; kingdom Pseudomonadati; phylum Pseudomonadota; class Gammaproteobacteria; order Pseudomonadales; family Pseudomonadaceae; genus Pseudomonas; species Pseudomonas sp. ABC1. The sequence goes on along the minus strand of NZ_CP058349.1, from coordinate 3,417,146 downwards.
CCACACGGCTCCCACGTGATCGGCGTGGCCGGACGCGGGCCGGGCGGCGGCTTCGGCCACCAGTTCTTCGTCTACGCCGGCTCGCTGGAGCTGGAGCACTACCAGAAGGATGGCATCTGCCTGCGCCAGCGCGAGCTGTTCGCCAACCTCGAGCGCGCCGGCCTCAAGGCCTATGAGGTCAAGCCGGACGAACTGCGGCGCCTGCTGGTCGGCGGGCACACGTCGATCCCACTGGACCTGACCATGATCCCGCTGCGCTCGACCAGCGAGCAGAGCCTGAAGACCTTCCGCGCGTTGTTCATCAACCTGCTGCACATGCGCGAGATTACCGCCGCGAAGCTCAAGCAACTGTTCCTCGACGCCTTCGAGCACAGCCTGCGTTCGGGCAGCGTCGACTACATCGCCGCGACGGAAGAGGCCTTCCGCGACGTGCGCCGCATGGAGCAGGACTACCAGGCCCTGGTCACCGCCGGACCACTGGTCGAGGCGCTGGCTTCGGGCGTGGCGCAACGCGACCTGCTGCGTGGCAAGCTGCATCGCCTGTCACCCTTGCTCGACTCACTGCTGGGCACCTGGCAGGACTATGCCGAGGCACGCCGCGAAGAGCTGCTGATCCAGATCGAGCACTACCAGCGCGAACAGGATGGCCTGCAGCACGAACAGCGTGACGGCACCTCTGAACTCATGCGCCTGGAGCGGGAAATCAGCGAGACCCAGCGCTGGCTCGGCGAACTCAGTGTCCTGAAGAATCGCTTTGCACTGGTCGAGGACGCCAAGGTACTGGAAGAACAGTTGCTGGCGGCCAAGGACGCCCACGACGAACTGGCCGGCGCCCTGGCGCAGTCGCGGCAGTTCTCCTCGGAAGACCTGGATGAGCGCCTGCGTGAGCTGGAAAAACGCCTGAAAAGCGTCAAGCAGCAGCTCGAACATGCCGACAACAACAGCTACTCGCGCCTGCGCGAAGAGTTCTCCCAGGCCGACGTCGACCGCCTGATGCGCCTGTTCAACGGCCAGTTGTTCAGCTTGCCGCTGGGCGAGAAAGGCATCCAGCTCGATGATGGCGAGCAATGGGTCAAGGCCGTCGAGAGCGTGCTGGAGCGCTTCAAGGGCGAGCGTTTCGAACTGCCGGGACTGTCCATCGACCTGTCGCATATCGAGCCGCCAGCCCTGCAGGCGCTGGCCGACCGCGCCGCCCTGCGCGACCAGAAGGACCGCCTGGAGCGCGAACTCAAGCAGCTCAAGACGCAGCACGCGGTCGCCGTCGACCGTGCGGCAAGCAAGGCCCGCGCCGATGCCTACTACCAGCAGGTACTGGATGCGCAGAAGGCGCTGGAAGACTTCCGCCGCAGCCAGACCCTGGCCGTCGAGGAAGGCGACAAGCTGGAGCGCCTGGCTCAGGCCGAAGCGGCTCAGGACGAACTCAAGCGCGCCAGCGATGCCTTCACCGAGCGCGTGCAACAGCTCAATGCCAAGCAACAGTTGATCAGTCGCCAACTCGCCGACCTGGAAGCCAAGCAGCGCACCCTGGAGGACGCCCTGCGCCGTCGCCAGTTGCTGCCGGCCGACCTGCCGTTCGGCACGCCCTTCATGGAACCGGTGGACGATTCACTGGACAACCTGCTGCCGCTGCTCAACGACTACCAGGACAGCTGGCAGGCGCTGCAACGCATCGATGGCCAGATCGAGGCGCTGTACGCCCAGGTACGCCTCAAGGGCGTGGCCAAGTTCGACAGCGAGGAAGACCCGGAGCGACGCCTGCAACTGCTGGTCAACGCCTATGCGCACCGCCAGGATGAGGCCATGACCCTGGCCAAGGCACGCCGCGCTGCCGTGACCGACATCGCGCGCACGCTGCGCAATATCCGCAACGACTACGACAGCCTCGAACACCAATTGGCGCTGTTCAACCGCGAGATCAACAAGCGCCAGGTGTCGAACCTGGCAAGCTTCCGTATCACCCTCGCCCCGCACAAGGAAGCCCTGCGCCATATCGACCAGATCATCCACAGCGCGGGCCAGTACGAGGAAGGCGAGACGCTGTCGGTGTTCGACCTGTCGCAGAGCGCCGAGCAGGATGCGAAGAACGAGGAAGCCAAGGACTACCTGTCGCGCCTGGTCGCCGCCAACGGCAACCAGCTGGGTCTGAAGGACCTGTTCGAACTGGCTTTCGAGATCACCAAGGTTGGTGGCCAGCCGGTGATCCATACCGACATCGACGGGGCGGCCTCCAACGGCACCACCATGACCATCAAAGCGCTGACCAACATGTACCTGTTGCTGCACCTGATGGACCGCGAGCAGGCCGGCAAGGTGCGCCTGCCCTACTACCTCGACGAGGCGGCGGATATCGACGAACGCAACCAGCAAGCCCTGATCGAAACCAGCCTGCAACTGGGCTTCGTGCCGATCCTGGCCTCGGTCAAGCCGCAAGTTTCAGCCCATGTCGCCATCGACCTGGAAGGAGGCAGCAGCCCGAGCGGTATCTATATCGACGAGGCGGACTGGAAGTTCATCAAGCCACGCACTGCGCAGGAACACAGCGAGGCGGACTGATCGAACCCTGTATCGCCAGGGAGGGCGAATCGATGTTCGCCCTCCATTGTCCCCAAGCGAAGCGCCTGCATATATCCACTGAAAGTAGGGCTTTGAGAGAAAACACGCCTTCGGGTAGAGTTCATGCCGGGTGTCGTTACCGCATGGTGCGGTAAGGCAGGTTCATAGCGTTGGTCGGGCCGCCACGCGGAGTGCCCCTGGCCATGAACCAGCCCCAAGCGCGGCAGCCTTTGCCGCGAGCCCAGTTTTATACCGAACGCGCCCTGTTTGCCCTCGAGCGCTTCTTTCATATCGAAGCCGTCAGCGGCATCGTCCTCATCCTTGCCGCGATTGCCGCCCTGCTCTGGGCCAATGTGCCAACCGAATCGAACTACTACGCGTTCTGGCATACGCCCCTGTCTATCGGACTGGGAGACAGGCTGTACTCCCAATCCCTGCATTTCTGGATCAACGATGCGTTGATGACCGTGTTCTTTCTCGTGGTCGGGATGGAAATCCGTCGTGAAATCCATGAAGGGGCACTGGCCACTCTGAAACTGGCGGCGTTACCCATGGCCGCAGCGCTCGGCGGCATTGCCGTGCCGGCGATGATCTACCTCGCACTCAACCACGAGCCATCCCTGAACCATGGCTGGGCCGTTCCCACGGCCACGGATATCGCCTTCGCAGTCGGCGTTCTGGCCTTGCTCGGACGCTCCATACCCGGCAACGTGCGCATTTTCCTGCTGGCCCTTGCGATCATCGACGACATTGCCGCCGTCCTGATCATCGCGTTCTTTTATTCCGGCGGGCTGGACTATACGGGCCTGCTCATTGCCGCACTTGGCATCATGATGGTGCTGTGCCTGCAAAGAGCCGGAATCGGCAGTGCATACGCCTATGTCATCCCCGGCGCCATCCTGTGGCTGGGCGTGCTGCAGACCGGCGCCCATCCAACGCTTGCCGGAGTCGTACTGGGCCTGATGACACCCGTCCTCCCCGGACGCCTGCACGATAAGCCACTGACACTGGCAAGCGATGCCATTGCAACGATCGCCCGACATGCCACCCAGGCCACATCGCACCCTGATGACCTTGTGACGCCGCTCCGGCAGCTACGCCGCGCACAGCGGGAGCTGCTCGCGCCAGTCACCCGGATACAGATGGCGCTACACCCCTGGGTGGCCTATGGCGTGATGCCGTTGTTCGCACTGGCCAATGCGGGGGTCAGCCTCAAAGGTGCCGACCTGTCCTCCAGCGCCCCGCTGTCGGTCATGCTGGGCGTTACCCTGGCACTGGTACTGGGTAAACCGCTCGGCATCCTCACGACCAGCTGGCTCATGGTGCGCCTGGGCTGGTGCCGCCTGCCCCAGGGAGTCGACTGGGCAGGCATAACGCTTATCGGCTTGTTGGCCGGGATCGGCTTCACCATGTCGATATTCATTGCAACGCTGGGATTCGATAACGAGGACTTGTTATCTGCCGCCAAACTTGGCGTTCTCATGGCTTCGCTGCTGGCCACACTTGGCGGCCTGTGCTGGGGGCTTTTCTATATAAAAAGAAACGCTCACTACGCCAAAGAACCGCACAGTTGATTCAATCGGGCGCCCCCCCCAAAGTCGCCCGATTCATTTCCAGATGTTACATGCCGACCGCACCCCGGATGCAGCATTGCCGCGGGGTATAGCCTGCTGCCCTGGTGAAACACTCCGGGCTTGAGCGGCAGTTCCTAACTTATTAGGCACGCGATATCGCAGCCAGCAGCTCGCGAAATGGGCGCAAGCACCATCATGAACAGACGCCATATAATTCGAGATGTAACAGAGGCAATTATTTAAGACTAAGGTCGGGGCTTCTCTGCATCGGCATATTCAGCAGAATGAAAACGCTAGAAATCCAATAACAACAAGCGGAGAGCACAATTATGGCAGATGAAAAATCCAATGCGGCGGCGTACTGGTCAGCCAACCTGAGGCTGATCACATGGAGCCTGGTGATATGGGCTCTGTGCTCGTATGGCTTTGGCATCCTGTTGCGCCCACTGGTCGCCGGCATTCCAGTCGGCGGCGCAGACCTCGGGTTCTGGTTCGCCCAGCAGGGCTCCATCCTCACCTTTATCGTCTTGATCTTCCATTACCGCTGGAAGATGAACAAGCTCGATAAAGAATTCGGCCTCGAGGAGTAACGAACAATGAGCCAGTTCGCAATCAACATATTGTTCGTGGGTGCTTCGTTCCTTCTCTACATTGGCATTGCCATATGGGCCAGGGCGGGCTCCACCAAAGAGTTCTATGTCGCAGGCGGCGGCGTTGGCCCAGTCGCAAACGGCATGGCAACGGCCGCTGACTGGATGTCGGCAGCGTCCTTCATCTCCATGGCGGGTCTTATCTCGGTCGGCTACGTCAACTCGTCCTTCCTGATGGGCTGGACCGGTGGCTACGTTCTGCTGGCCATGCTGCTCGCGCCCTACCTGCGCAAGTTCGGCAAATTCACCGTACCCGACTTCGTCGGTGATCGCTTCTACAGCAAAGGTGCGCGCCTGGTAGCGATCATCGCCTTGCTGCTGACCTCCATCACCTATGTGATCGGCCAGATGAGCGGTGCAGGCGTTGCCTTCTCGCGCTTCCTGGAAGTCAGCAACTCGGCAGGCATCTGGATCGCCTCCACCGTCGTGTTCTTCTATGCGGTACTCGGCGGAATGAAGGGCATTACCTATACCCAGGTTGCTCAATACGTCGTTCTGATCGTGGCCTACACCATCCCGGCCGTCTTCATTTCCCTGCACCTGACCGGCAATCCAGTGCCACAGCTCGGCATGTTCGGTACTCATACCGAATCCGGCATGCCACTGCTGCAGAAGCTGAACGAAGTGGTGCGTGAACTGGGCTTCCAGGACTACACCGCCGACGTCTCCAACAAACTGAACATGACCCTGTTCACGCTGTCGCTGATGATCGGTACCGCCGGGCTGCCGCACGTCATCATCCGCTTCTTCACCGTACCCAAGGTTTCGGATGCCCGCTCTTCCGCAGGCTGGGCCCTGGTGTTCATCGCACTGCTCTACACCACCGCTCCGGCTGTCGCCTCGATGGCACGCCTGAACCTGATCACTACCGTCTACCCCAACGGCGTAGAACAACCGGCCCTTGAATACGAAGAGCGTCCGCAATGGGTCAAGACCTGGGAAGACACTGGCCTGATCAAGTTCGAGGACAAGAACGCTGACGGTCGCATCCAGTATTACAACCCAACTGCCGACTTCTCTGATCGCGGCTGGAACGGTAACGAGCTGGACATCAACTCCGACATCCTGGTACTGGCCAACCCAGAGATTGCCAATCTCCCTGGGTGGGTAATCGGGCTGATCGCGGCGGGCGCCATTGCGGCGGCACTGTCGACAGCTGCGGGCTTGTTGCTGGCGATATCCTCGGCAATCAGTCATGACCTGATCAAGACCATCATCAATCCGAATATCAGCGAAAAAAGCGAAATGCTGGCCGCGCGGATATCCATGGCAGTCGCAATCACACTCGCGACCTTCCTAGGCCTGAATCCACCAGGGTTCGCGGCTCAGGTCGTAGCGCTTGCCTTCGGAATCGCGGCCTCGTCGATCTTCCCAGTACTGATGATGGGGATCTTCTCCAAGCGCATCAATAGCAAGGGCGCCATCGCCGGTATGGTCACTGGCCTGCTGTTCACGGTGGTCTACATCTTCATCTACCTGGGATGGTTCTTCATTCCTGGCACCAACAACCTGCCTAACACTCCAGAAAACTGGCTGTTCGGTATCTCTCCGCTCTCCATTGGTAGCGTAGGTGCCATCATCAACTTCATCGTCGCGTTCGCCGTGTCCTATGCGACCGAAGAACCGCCACAAGAAGTTCAGGATCTGGTAGAAAGCGTTCGCTACCCGAAAGGCGCCGGTGCAGCGATGGCAGATCACTGATCGGCTAGTCTGAAACCACCGTTCCAACCTTCACCAACGGGCTTCCATCAGGAAGCCCGTCTTATTTCACGGGGACATCATGATCTGGCATTTGGTTGCACTCTTTTCGGCAGGCCTTGGGGCCGCCGGCATCGCCCTGCTGCTGCGCATGGTCACTAGAAAGAAACTGCCGAAGTGGTTCGTTCCGGCTTTTGCCGGCATCGGCATGCTGAGTTACCAGATCTACTACGAGTACTCCTGGATCGACCATAAGCGCACACAATTGCCTGACGGGGCCTCTATCGTGAGAACCGAGCAGGTACCCAGCATCTGGCGCCCCTGGACATTCGCCATCCCAATGACAACCGGCTTTACCGTGGTGGATACCGCGAAAATGGTCAGAACCGAACAGGAAGGACAGTTACTGGCACAGTTTTTCCTCTATCGGTTTGAAAAGGCCCACGTCGACCTCGTCACTTCGCAAGCCTACCTGCTCAACTGTTCGAGCAGGGAGCAGGTCCTGCTGAATGATGCCGGCGAGGTACAAGGACAGGTATCACAACTCTCCAATGACGACCCGGTATACAACGCCGTCTGCCAATAAAATCCCGGAACAAGCTTGCCTGCGGATCTCTCAGCACAGCAGTGCTCATCCCGCAGGCAGGCCTGTCCACCCAGCCTGCCTGAACCATCGAAACCAGCATCTGAACACTCCATTGACGATCATCAACGCGGGAAAATCCGCGATGGCTAAGCTGTACTGGCATATAGCCCCATAGCCATCAACCGGGCGAAGACCCGGCCAAGGAATGACCGATGAAAAAGCTGATGACGATCCCCTTACTGCTGCTCTGCCTGCCGGCGAATGCCGACCAGGCGCTGTTCCAGGCCAAGGCTTGCGTAGCCTGCCACACCCTCGAAAACCGACTGGTCGGCCCCGCACTGAAAGATGTCGCCGCCCGCTACGCAGGTAAGGAAGGCGCGGCAGCGACCCTGGCCAGCAACATCAAGAACGGCAGCGCCGGCACCTGGGGCGACCTGCCCATGCCGCCCAGCGCCGTCAGCGATGCCGAGGCCAGTGCACTGGCGGAGTGGATTCTGAGCCTCTGATCACAGCGCAGGGTAATTGCCATATGCAGTGTCGCGGGCTTTGCGACCGAATTGGCATTTTGTATCAGGGGCCAATGGAGCGCACTGAGTGATCTCAGGTACAGCGCCTCTGTGCGAATGCCAGGTGGCGGGACGGAGCCTTCCGAGGCGACTGTGGAAAAAGCGCGCTGGCCATATATCGGTGTTTTTCTTCTGGTCACTTCGGTATTGACTGCGATCCCGGTCAACCCCTCGGAGAAACCTTCGTCGGCAGGGACGCCGACGAAGAGCCCCATGGATGGGTTCATGCGTGTTTCGTAGAGGGGTTGGCCGGGTTCGCAACGCCACGAACATCAGGACAACGCAATTGCTTTTGTGCTCAAGTGGCCACTTAACTTGCCAATCCAGTTTCAAGGCACGCCACCCCAGCCTGCAACGTCCGGCTTGCCGCTCGTAGCTGCCTTCTTGCTACTATCCGCGCCCGGGCCTGTCACCGCCCGCCATCGGGGAGCCGCATGTATATCTATCGACTGGTGCTGCTACTGGTAGTGGGCATCTACCTCTTTTCGCCCGCCATCATGGACTGGTGGATCGACCCGAGTGGCGCCTGGTATCGCCCTTACCTGCTGTGGCTGATCCTTATCGTCGTAACCTTCATCCTGCAGAGCCGACGTGATGCCGACGAGCTTTAGTCTCAGCCACCTGTTGCTGCTCAGCACCCTGTACCTGCTGGTGCTGTTCGGCGTCGCCTGGCTCAGCGAGCGCGGGCACATTCCCCGCTCGGTGATCCGTCACCCGCTGACCTACACCCTGTCGCTGGGGGTCTACGCCAGCGCCTGGGCGTTCTACAGCACAGTCGGCCTGGCCTACCAGTACGGCTACGGCTTCCTCGCCACCTACCTGGGCGTCAGCGGCGCCTTCATGCTGGCACCGGTGCTGCTCTATCCGGTATTGCGCATCACGCGTACCTATCAGTTGGCCTCGCTGGCCGACCTGTTCGCCTTCCGCTTTCGCAGCACCTGGAGTGGCGCCCTCACCACCCTGGTGATGCTGACCGGCATGCTGCCGCTCCTGGCATTGCAGATCCAGGCCGTGGCCGACACCGTCGGCCTGCTGACCGATACCTCTCAGCAGAAAGCCGTGGCGCTGGGCTACTGCCTGCTGATCATGCTCTTCACCATCCTCTTTGGCGCTCGCCACATCGCCACCCGCGAGAAGCACGAAGGCCTGGTGTTCGCCATCGCCTTCGAATCGCTGGTCAAGCTGCTGTGCTTCGGCGGCATCGGCCTCTACGCACTGCTGGTGGTGTTCGGCGGCCCCGGGCAACTGGATATCTGGCTGCTGCAGAACAAGAGCGCACTGGCCGCCCTGCACGCACCGTTGCAGGAAGGCCCCTGGCGCACCCTGCTGCTGGTGTTCTTCGCCTCAGCCATCGTCATGCCACACATGTACCACATGACCTTCACCGAGAACCTCTCGCCACGCGCACTGGTCAGCGCCAGCTGGGGCCTGCCGCTGTACCTGCTGCTGATGAGCCTGGCGGTGCCCTTGATCCTCTGGGCCGGCCTCAAGCTGGGCGTCGAGACCAAGCCCGAGTATTTCAGCCTGGGCATCGGCATCGCCACGCAGAACGACTGGCTCGCCCTGGCGGCCTTCATCGGCGGCCTGTCGGCCTCCAGCGGACTGATCATCGTCAGCACCCTGGCGCTCTCGGGGATGGCCCTCAACCACCTGGTGCTGCCGCTCTACCAGCCCCCGACCGAAGGCAATATCTACCGCTGGCTGAAGTGGACGCGGCGCAGCCTGATCCTTGCCATCATCATGGCGGGTTACGGCTTCTACCTGCTGCTCGGCGGCGAGAAGGACCTGTCCAACCTGGGCATCGTCGCCTTCGTCGCCACCCTGCAATTCCTGCCGGGCGTGTTGTCCGTGCTGTACTGGCCGACGGCCAACCGCAAGGGCTACATCGCCGGCCTGCTGGCCGGCATCGGCGTCTGGTTCGTCGGCATGCTGCTACCACTGATCGGCAACCTGGACGGTTTCTATATTCCGCAGCTCAACCTGGTCTATGTGCTGGACGACACCAGTTGGCACCTGGCGGCCATCGCGGCGCTGACGGCCAACGTGCTGACCTTCGCCCTGGTCTCGCTGTTCACCGAGGCCAGCCCCGAGGAAAACAGCGCCGCCGAGGCCTGCGCGGTGGAAAACCTGCGCCGGCCACAGCGGCGCGAACTGATCGTCGCCTCGCCCCAGGAATTCGCCGCACAACTGACCAAGCCCCTCGGCGCCCGTACCGCGCAACGCGAGGTCGAACAGGCCCTGCGCGACCTCAAGCTGCCCTTCGACGAGCACCGCCCCTATGCCCTGCGGCGTCTGCGCGACCGTATCGAGGCCAACCTGTCCGGCCTGATGGGCCCCAGTGTGGCCCAGGACATCATGGAAAACTTCCTGCCCTACAAGGACAGCAACCCCGGCTATGTCACCGAGGATATCCACTTCATCGAGAACCGCCTGGAGGAGTACCACTCGCGCCTGACCGGCCTGGCCGCCGAACTCGACGCCCTGCGCCGTTACCACCGCCAGACCCTGCAGGAACTGCCGATGGGCGTCTGTTCCCTGGCCGAAGACCAGGAAATCCTCATGTGGAACCGTGCCCTCGAAGAGTTCACCAGCCTGCCCGCACGCCAGGCGCTCGGCTCGCGCCTTTCGACCATCGCCCAGCCCTGGCGCGACCTGCTGGTCGGGTTCGTGCAGCAACCGGATGAACACCTCTACAAGAAAAAGCTGTCCCTGGACGGCGATACCCGCTGGCTCAACCTGCACAAAGCCGTCATCGATGCGCCCCTGGCCCCTGGCAACAGCGGGCTGGTGCTGCTGATCGAAGACCTGACCGAGACCCAGACCCTGGAAGACCGGCTGGTGCACGCCGAGCGCCTGGCCAGCATCGGTCGCCTGGCCGCCGGGGTCGCCCACGAGATCGGCAACCCGGTCACCGGCATAGCCTGCCTCGCGCAGAATCTGCGGGAAGAGCACGAGCACGATGAGGAAATCACCGAAACCAGCAGCCAGATCATCGAGCAGACCAAGCGCATCTCGCGCATCGTCCAGTCCCTGATGAGCTTCGCCCATGCCGGCAACCGCCAGCAGGCCCTGTACCCGGTCAACCTGTCGCAGATCACCCAGGATGCCATCGCCCTACTGTCGCTCAATCGCCAGGGCGCCGACGTGCACTACCTCAACCTGTGCGACCCCGACCACCAGGTCGAAGGCGACCCGCAACGCCTGGCGCAAGTGCTGATCAACCTGCTGTCCAATGCCCGCGCCGCGTCCAGCGACGGCGACAGCATCCGCATCTCCAGCGAAGTCTCGGAGCAGATCGTCTACCTGATCGTCGAGGACGAAGGCAGCGGCATTCCCCGCGCGATACAGGACCGCCTGTTCGAGCCCTTCTTCACCACCAAAGACCCCGGCCAGGGCACTGGCCTGGGCCTCGCGCTGGTCTATTCGATCGTGGAAGAGCATTATGGCCAGATCGATATCGACAGCCCGGCCAACCTCGAAACCCAGCGTGGCACCCGTTTCCGTATCACGCTACCGCGCCATGTCGACGCTGCTGTGCACTAGCGTCCCGCCGAGAGAGTACCCATGCCACATATTCTTATCGTCGAAGACGAAACCATCATTCGCTCCGCCCTGCGCCGCCTGCTCGAACGCAACCAGTACGACGTCAGCGAAGCCGGTTCGGTACAGGAAGCCAGGGAGCGCTACAGCTTTGCCTCGTTCGACCTGATCGTCAGCGACCTGCGCCTGCCCGGTGCGCCCGGCACTGAACTGATCCAGTTGGCCGAAGGCACGCCCGTGCTGATCATGACCAGCTATGCCAGCCTGCGCTCGGCGGTGGATTCCATGAAGCTGGGCGCGGTGGACTACATCGCCAAGCCGTTCGACCACGACGAAATGCTGCAGACCATTGCCCGCATCCTGCACGATCGCCAGCAGGCGGCCTCGACGCCCGCACGCCCCTCTGCCGCCACCGGTAACACCCGTGGCGACAGCGACGCAGACGGTGATATCGGTATCATCGGACGCTGCGAAGCCATGCAGGATCTCTACGGCAAGATCCGCAAGGTCGCCCCCACCGACTCCAACGTGCTGATCCTCGGCGAGTCGGGTACCGGCAAGGAACTGGTGGCGCGCGCCCTGCATAACCTCTCGCGGCGCACCAAAGCCCCGATGATCTCCGTCAACTGCGCCGCCATCCCGGAGACGCTGATCGAATCCGAGTTGTTCGGCCATGAGAAAGGCGCCTTCACCGGCGCCAGCGCCAGCCGCGCCGGTCTGGTGGAAGCCGCCGACGGCGGCACGCTGTTTCTCGATGAAATCGGCGAACTGCCACTGGAGGCACAGGCGCGCCTGCTGCGCGTCCTGCAGGAAGGCGAGATACGCCGGGTCGGCTCGGTGCAATCGCACAAGGTCAACGTGCGCCTGATCGCCGCGACCCACCGGGACCTGAAAACCCTGTCCAAATCCGGGCAGTTCCGCGAAGACCTCTATTACCGGCTGCACGTCATCGCCCTCAAGCTCCCGCCCCTTCGCGAACGCGGCACCGACGTCCTGGCCATCGCCGATGCCTTTCTCGCCCGCCAGCGCGAACGGCAGGGGCTGGACTCGCTGAGCTTCTCCCCGGAGGCCCGCCAGGCCATGCTGTACTACAGTTGGCCGGGCAACGTGCGTGAACTGGAGAACGCCATCGAGCGGGCGGCCATCCTCAGCGAAGCCCCGGAGATCAAGGCGGAACTGCTCGGCATCGACATCGAACTCGACGCACTGGAAGAAGATGATTTCGACGAACTCGCCTTCGCCTCTGGCACCCCGAACAGCAACGAGCCGACCGAAGACCTGTCACTGGAAGACTACTTCCAGCATTTCGTGCTGGAACATCAGGACCACATGACCGAGACGGAACTGGCGCGCAAACTGGGTATCAGCCGCAAATGCCTCTGGGAGCGCCGCCAGCGCCTGGGTATCCCCCGCAGAAAGACCGGTACCACCACGACCTGAAGGGTTGTTACCTGTCATCAAGTCGTAACAGAAAAACGGGGCGTTCGGTAACGAACGCTTCGCACGCCTTAGAAAAAAACTTCCAAAAAAATCTCAATGCATTGATTTATAAGGTTTTTTATAAATTGGCACGGCAAATGCTCTATATTCCGTACAACAACAATAACAAGCACATCCAGAATAAGAACAAAACGTACCGGCTCCAGCAAAACAACGATAAAAAGGCGGAGGCGTAGCTAACTGATTCTTTTGGAGAGGACTTGCCATCGGGGTTCGCCCCACGACCAGGCCGAGAACAACAAGACTGCCAAAGCAGTGCCTGAACTGGTTGGATCGACGATCACCGGCAACTCAGCGACCAAAGCAATCCGTTTGCTCTTTGCTCCCATTCAGTAGGGGCATTTCCGAAGGCGATAGCCTGAGGAAACGGGTAACAACAAGAACAATCTGCCCGGGACCAACAATAACAAAGCACGTCACACTCTTCGGGGGAGCTTCGGCTCCCCTTGTGCTTTCCGCGCTTTATCCACCATCCCCCCGCGCCCGGTGCTAGAATCCCCTTCGATTCGTACCTGCCGGCATTGGCCGGACCGTCCGCCATTTTTCCAATACAGTGCCTGTATATGCTGAAAAAGCTGTTCCAGTCCCTACGTTCTCCCCTACGCCGTTTCCCGCTCTCTCGCTCGACACCGGCGATCCTGTCCAGCCGGCAGCACGCGCTGAAACGCAGCGAGATCAGCCGTAATGCAGTCAACGTGGTGGAGCGCCTGCAACAGGCCGGCTACCAGGCTTATGTCGTCGGCGGCTGCGTCCGCGACCTGTTGCTGAACATGGCGCCCAAGGACTATGACGTCGCCACCAGCGCCACCCCCGAACAGGTCCGCGCGCAATTTCGCAATGCCAGGGTGATCGGTCGCCGCTTCAAGCTGGTGCATGTGCATTTCGGTCGGGAAATCATCGAGGTTGCCACCTTCCGCGCCAATCATCCGGAGGATGACGAGGAAAGCTCCGTGTCTTCGCGCAACGAAAGCGGACGCATCCTGCGCGACAACGTCTATGGCACGCTGGAGGACGACGCCCAGCGCCGCGACTTTACGATCAATGCCCTGTACTACGACCCGAGCAACGAACGCATTCTCGACCACACCCATGGCGTGCATGACATCCGCAACCGCCAGGTACGTCTGATCGGCACGCCACGCCAGCGCTACCAGGAAGACCCGGTGCGTATGCTGCGCGCGGTACGCTTCGCCGCCAAGCTGGACTTCGAGATCGAACACCACAGCGCCGAGCCCATCGCCGAATTATCCGACCTGCTGCTCGACGTTCCCGCAGCGCGTCTGTACGACGAAGTGCTCAAGCTGTTCCTGGCCGGTAAGGCCGAGCAGACCTTCGACCTGCTACTCGAACACGATCTGTTCGCCCCACTGTTCCCGGCCACCGCCGAAGCCCTGGAGCATGAGCCGGACTACACCGAGACACTGATCCGCAACGCCCTGGCCAATACCGACCTGCGTATCGCCCAGGGCAAACCGGTCACGCCGGCCTTCCTGTTCGCCGCACTGCTCTGGCCGGCGCTTCCGGCACGCGCGCTGGAGCTGCAGGGGCGCGGCATCCCGCCCATTCCCGCCCTGCAGGAAGCCGCCCACGACATCATCTGGGAACAGTGCCAGCGCATTGCCATTCCCAAACGCTTCACCCTGCCCATGCGGGAAATCTGGGACATGCAGGAGCGCCTGCCCCGCCGCCATGGACGCCGCGCCGACCAACTGCTGGAAAACCCCCGCTTTCGTGCCGGCTACGACTTCCTGCTGCTGCGCGAAAGCGCCGGCGAGCGAACCGACGGCCTGGGCGACTGGTGGACCGAGTACCAGGAAGTCAACGACAGCGAACGCCGCAGCATGATCCGTGCGCTCAGCTCACGCGAGGAAAACACTGGCGCACCGCGCAAACGCAAGCGTACCGGTCGACGCAAGCGCACGGGCGAGCAGTGATGGAACGGGTCTATATCGGCCTGGGCAGCAATCTGGCGACGCCACAAGCCCAGCTCGATAACGCCCTGGCGGCCCTGGACCGATTGCCTCAGAGCCGCCGAGTCGCCACCTCGGCCTTCTATGGCAGCGCCCCGCTCGGCCCCGCCGACCAGCCTCGCTACGTCAACGCGGTCGTCGCACTCGACACCCGCCTCGCCCCTCTAGAACTGCTCGATGCCCTGCAAGCGATCGAGTTGGCACAGGGCCGGGTACGCAAGGATGAGCGCTGGGGGCCACGCACCCTGGACCTGGACATCCTGCTGTTCGGCGAGCGACTGATCGACGAGCCGCGCCTGCAGGTTCCGCATTACCACATGCATGCCCGTCCCTTCGTGCTCTACCCGCTGGCAGAGATCGCCCCCGAGCGGCTGCGCCTGGCCGACGGCCGCCTGCTCGGCGAACTGCTGGCCGCCTGCCCTCCCGAAGGACTCGAGCGCCTCGACCGAGCGCAACCGACATAATCGCCAAAAGAACAATGAAAACAGCGATACGGCAATAAAAAGCCGCCATCTGTCATTTTCCTCATCATCACCGACAGTACTTTCGGATTGACTTGGCAAGCCTCCATCCGGACTATAAGCGCCCCGACCGGCAACCCGGCAGGGGGCCGGAAATCCGTTCATGAAACGGACCAACCGTGATCCACAAAGCCTGCCCGCCACCTCACGCGAGCCAGCGGGCAAGCCCAATGAGGACGGCACAGATGCCAGACGTAACCTTGACCACCCTGCAAGGTATGAAGCGCAAGGGCGAGAAAATCGCCATGCTCACCTGCTATGACGCGACCTTCGCCAAGACCAGCAGCGAAGCGGGCGTCGAGATGCTGCTGATTGGCGACTCCCTCGGCATGGTCCTGCAAGGTCACGACAGTACGCTCCCTGTCAGCGTCGCCGACATGGCCTACCACACCGCCAGCGTGAAACGCGGCAACCGTGGCGCGATGATCGTCGCCGACCTGCCTTTCATGGCCAATGCCACCCCCGAACAGACCCTGAACAACTCGGCCGAACTGATGCGCGCCGGTGCGCACATGGTCAAGCTGGAGGGTGCCGCCTGGCTGGCCGAGGCCATCGAGCGCCTGGCAGAGCGCGGCATTCCCGTGTGCGTGCACATGGGCCTGACCCCGCAAGCAGTCAACCTGTTCGGCGGCTACAAGGTCCAGGGACGCCAGGAAGCGGCCGCGCGCAAAATGGTGGAAGACGCCAGGGCACTGGAAATGGCTGGCGCCGCCATGCTGCTGCTGGAATGCGTACCCAGCGAACTCGCCACACGCATCAGCAAGGCTGTCGAGATTCCGGTGATCGGCATTGGCGCCGGCAGCGGCACCGACGGCCAGGTACTGGTGCTGCATGACCTGCTTGGCCTGTCGCTCAGCGGTCGCACGCCCAAGTTCGTGAAGAACTTCATGCAAGGGCAGCCGGATATCCAGTCGGCCATCAGCGCATACGTCAAGGCCGTCAAGACCACCGAATTCCCGGCAGAGGAACATGGGTTCTCCGCATGAACATCGTCAAAACCGTCGCCGACCTGCGTGCAGCCGTAGCGCGCGCCCGCAGTGAAGGCAAGCGTATCGGCCTCGTGCCGACCATGGGCAACCTGCACGACGGCCATATCGCCCTGGTGAAGAAGGCCGGCCAGCGGGCCGACTTCGTGGTCGCCAGCATCTTCGTCAATCCACTGCAATTCGGTGCCAACGAAGACCTGGACAGCTACCCTCGCACGCTCGCCGACGACCAGGCCAAACTGGTGGAAGCCAACTGCCATTTGCTGTTCACCCCTGGCGTCGAGGAAATGTACCCCGGCGGCATGCAATACCAGACCCAGGTCAGGGTGCCTGGCGTATCCGAAGGCCTGTGCGGCCAGAGCCGACCCGGACACTTCGATGGCGTCTCCACCGTCGTCACCAAGCTGTTCAATATGGTGCAGCCCGATATCGCCGTGTTCGGCGAGAAGGACTTCCAGCAACTGGCCGTGATCCGCAACATGGTGCGCGACCTGAACATGCCCGTGCAGATCATCGGCGAACCCATCGTCCGCCGGGCGGATGGCCTGGCGCTCTCCTCGCGCAACGGCTACCTGACACCCGACGAACTGCAGAAGGCCCCTGTTCTGCAACAGACCCTGCGCACGCTGGCCAATGCCATCGAGCAAGGTCGCCGCGACTATCCAGCGCTACTCGCCGAAGGCAACGCGGCACTGAGTGCTGCGGGCTTCCGACCGGATTACCTGGAAATACGCGAAGCCTCGACACTGCGTCCGGCAGATGCACAGGCAACCGAGCTGGTCATCCTGGCCGCCGCCTACCTGGGCAAGACGCGCCTGATCGACAACCTGGCCTTCAGCCTGCACGGCTGAAACGACCGCCCCATCAACGCCCGACGCCTTGCCTAGCATCCCAGGCATCGGGCAAACTCTGCGCCGCTTGCGCACCCGGAGGACCCCGCCATGCATGCCATCATGCTCAAGGCAAAACTGCACCGCGCCCTGGTCACACACTCGGTACTCGACTACGAAGGCTCCTGCGCCATCGACGGCGACTGGCTGGACTTGGCCGGCATCCGTGAATACGAGCAGATCCAGCTCTACAACGTCGACAACGGCGAGCGCTTCACCACCTACGCCATTCGCGGCGAACCAGGCTCGCGCATCATCTCGGTCAACGGCGCAGCGGCACACAAGGCCGACAAGGGCCATCGCCTGATCATCTGCGCCTATGCGCACTACAGCGAAGCCGAACTGGCCAGCTTCAAACCCCATGTCCTTTATATGGGTGCCGATGGCGAGCTGAGCCATACCAGCAACGCCATCCCGGTTCAGGTGGCCTGATCCCACCCTGCCCGGAAGGACCCGGGCCATCCATCGTCGGCAAGAACCCGTTCACAACCTCGCCCCACGGGGCCTGGTAATCGGTATCGTCAAGAAACCAGAAGCAATCTGCCCGGAACTGCCGTAAAAGATCACGAACAGGTTCAAAGGAAAGCCGCCCACGATGAGCCACTACCTGCACCCCATCGACGTCACCAGTCTCCCATCCTGGCAAGCACTCCAGGAGCATCGCCTGCTCATGCAGGACTTCAACATGCGCGAAGCCTTCAAGGCTGATCCGCAGCGCTTCGAGTGCTTCTCGACGGAGAACAGCGGCCTGTTCCTCGACTACTCGAAGAACCTCATCACCGCCACCACACGTGAACTGCTGGTCAACCTCGCGCGCGAGGCGGGCGTGGAGCAGGCGGCGCACGCGATGTTCAATGGCGAGCAGGTCAATGCCTCCGAACGTCGCCCCGCGCTGCACACGGCCCTGCGCCGGCCGATGGGTGACAGCCTGATCGTCGACGGGCGCAACCTCATGCGCGACGTGCATGGCGCCCTGGCACAGATGACCGATATCGTCGGGCGCATCCATAACAACCTCTGGCGTGGCTACAGCGACAAACCGATCACCGATGTCGTCAACATCGGCATCGGCGGTTCCTTCCTCGGGCCACAACTGGTCTCCGAGGCCCTGCTGCCCTTTACCCAGCAGTCCGGCGTCCGCTGCCATTACCTGGCCAATATCGACGGCAGCGAATTCCGCGAGGTGATGGCCAACCTGAACGCGGAAACCACGCTGTTCATCGTCTCCAGCAAGTCCTTCGGCACCCTGGAAACCCTCAAGAACGCCCAGGCCGCACGGAACTGGTACCTGTCGCGCGGCGGCAGCGAGGAAAAGCTCTATCGTCACTTCATCGCGGTAACCAGCAATATCCAGGCGGCCATCGAGTTCGGCATCCGCGAGCGGAACATCTTCCCGATGTGGGACTGGGTTGGCGGGCGTTACTCGCTGTGGTCGGCCATCGGCCTGCCCATCGCCCTGGCCATCGGCATGTCCAACTTCAAGGACCTGCTCTCGGGCGCCTATGGCATGGACCAGCACTTTCTCAACGAGCCCTTCGAAAGCAACATGCCAGTGCTGCTGGCGATGCTCGGCATCTGGTACCACAACTTCTGGGGCGCCCAGAGCTATGCGTTCCTGCCGTATGACCATTACCTGAGAAACTTCGTCAAGCACCTGCAGCAGATGGACATGGAGTCCAACGGCAAGAACGTCCGCCAGGATGGCAGCCCGGTCGCGACGAGCACCGGCCCGGTGATCTGGGGGGGTGTTGGCTGCAATGGCCAGCACGCCTACCACCAGTTGCTGCACCAGGGCACGCCGCTGATTCCGGCGGACTTCATCGTCCCGGTGGTCAGCCACAACCCGGTCGCCGATCACCATGCCTGGCTGTATGCCAACTGCCTGTCGCAAAGCCAGGCGCTGATGCTCGGCAAGACCCTCGAGCAAGCGCAAGCCGAACTGCGCGACAAGGGCCTGCCCGAGCAGGATGTGCAGCGCCTGGCACCGCACAAGGTGATTCCCGGCAACCGCCCGAGTAACACCCTGGTCATGGAAAGCCTCAGCCCAGGCAGGCTCGGCGCCCTGATCGCGCTCTACGAGCACAAGGTCTTCGTGCAGAGCGTGATCTGGGGCACCAACGCCTTCGACCAATGGGGTGTAGAACTGGGCAAGGACCTGGGCAAAAGCGTCTATCAACGGCTGACCAGCTACGACAGCGACACGGCGGAAGACGCCTCGACCCAGGGTCTGGTCGATTACTTCCGTGGCCGTCATCGCGGCTGATCGCTGTCATCACGGGAAACCGAAGGCCATCGGAAGTGTCCGACGTGACATACTTCGACAACGCTCGGAGTCATGTCACGACCGTCAGCGCGGCATCGCCAGTCAGAACCAGAAGGAATGAGATCCATGCCAAAAGGAATGAAACGAACCCTCACGGCCCTGGCGACTTTCATTGTCTTCTATGCCCTGCTGGGGTTCCTGATCGTGCCCGGGGTCGGGCAGCGCATCGCCAACCAGCAACTGGCCCTCTACAGCAACGTCCCGGCGCAACTCGAACGCCTGGAGTTCAACCCGTTCACGCTTGACCTCACCCTCTTCAACCTGCGCCTGGGCCAGGTCGGCGATGAGCAGGTGGCCTTCCAGCGCCTGCGGGCCAACCTGAACTGGAGCAGCCTCTGGCAGCGGCGCCTGCACTTGAGTGCACTGGAGCTGGACAATCCACGTGTGCAGGTCGTATTCGACAAGGACGGCGGGCTCAACCTGGTACAGATGCTGAATCTGCCCGAGAGCACCGATGAAACGCCTCCGCCCGAGGAGAAAGGCATCTTCCCGGTCGTCATCGACGAACTGCGCCTGAATGCCGGCAGCCTGCGTTTCAACGACCAGCGACCGGGAGAAGGCGTCGACCTGAACTACCAGCCGCTGGACATCGTCCTGCATGACTTGAGTACCCTGCCCGAACGCAATGGCCAGGCCAGCCTCACGGCCATGGACGCGAATGGCGGGCAGATCGAATGGCAGGGGCAACTGAGCATTTCCCCACTGGCTTCCAGCGGGCAACTGAAGATCAGCCAACTGGCGCTGCAGCCGTTCTGGCCTTATGTCCGCAATGCCGTGCCACTCGACCTGAAGCAAGGCGTGGCGCAACTCAGCACCGCATACAGCTTCTCCCTCGCCGAAGAGCTCGACCTGAAGCTGAGCGATATTGCCATCGCCCTTGCGCCCCTGGCCATCGACACGGATGCCGGGCGCCCATTGCTGCGCCTGGAAAGCATCGAACTGGGCGATAGCAGCCTCGACCTGGCCAAGCGCCAGTTGGTCATCGGAACCCTGCGCAGCAGCAAACTGGAAACCTGGGCGGCCCGTGAAGCCAATGGGCAACTGGACTGGCAGACGCTGCTGAAAACACCGGACACGCCGGCGAAGGAACCAGAGCCGACACAAGCCCCCGAAGCAGAACCTGGCCCCGCCTGGCAGGTCCTGCTGCATGACGCCCAGTTGCGCGGCTACCAGATTCACCTGGCAGACCGGCAACCCGCGCGGAAGGTCGATCTGCTGGTCGGCCCCCTCGATCTCGACCTGCAAGCCTTCGACAGCCAGGGAACCTCGCCTTTCAAACTGGCACTCGATACCGGCATCGGCAAACAGGGCAAGCTGAAGGCGAAGGGCCAGGTGCAATTGCAGCCCATGAGCGGAGCCTTCTCGGTCACCAGCAAGGACATCGACCTGCGCATCGCACAGGCCTATCTGGAGCCCTTCATTCGCCTGGAGCTGCGCAGCGGCCTGCTGGACAGCGCACTGGACATCGACCTGCAGAACATCGAGCCGCTGGCATTCAAGATCAGCGGTAACGCTGATATCCGGCAATTGCATACGCTGGACACCTTGAAGGACCGCGACTTCGTCAAATGGCAGCGCCTGCAGCTCGAAGGACTCGACTACCGCCACGAGGACCTGCTGAGCATCGGCAGCATCAAGCTCACCCAGCCTTATGCCCGTTTCGTGGTCAACGAAGACCTCACCACCAACATCAACGAACTGCTGATCGACACGCCCTCATCCGCCCCCAAGCAACCGGCCGCGACCACGTCCAGCAAGCCTCTGGGCATCCATATCGGCGAAGTGTCACTGGCCGACGGCTCGGCCAATTTCGCCGATTTCAGCCTGCCCCAGCCATTCGCGACCGCCATACAACAGCTCAACGGCCGCATCGGCACCATCGACAACCGCCAGGCCAAGGCCGCCACGATCTCCATCGATGGCAAGGTCGACCGCTATGCGCCGGTCAGCATCAAGGGCAGCCTGACGCCCTTCGATCCACTGCAAAGCCTCGACATCGCCACACGCTTCAAACAGGTCGAACTGACCACGCTGACGCCCTACTCGGGCAAGTTCGCCGGCTACCGCATCCGCAAGGGCCGTCTCAACCTCGACCTGCACTACCGGATACAAGGCCGGCAATTGAGTGCGGAAAACAAAGTGGTACTGGAACAGCTGCAACTCGGGGAAAAGGTCGACAGCCCCAACGCCGTGGACCTGCCCATCAAACTCGCAGTGGCACTGCTCAAGGACACCAAGGGCACCATCTCGCTGGAGCTTCCGCTGCGCGGCAACCTCGATGACCCGCAGTTCAGCGTCATGCCGATCGTCTGGCAGACCTTGCGCAACCTCGTACTGCGCGCGGCGCAGGCGCCCTTCAAGTTCATCGGTGGGCTGGTCGCGGGCGACCATGGCGATCTCAGCCAGGTCCTGTTCACCCCCGGCAGCAGCGAGCTGGACAGCACGGCCAAGCAATCCCTGGATACCCTGGCCAAGGGCCTGCAACAGCGCCCCGCCCTGCGCCTGGAAGTCGAAGGCATGAGCGCGGCCAGCAGCGATGGTCCATTGATCGCGGAGGAGCGCCTGGAGCGCGAATACCGCAGCATTCTCTACAAGATGCAGCAACGCCGTGGCGACGCCGTACCGGCCAGCGCGGATACGTTGCGTGTGGAAGACAGCGACAGGGGCGCACTGCTGGAAGGCATCTATCGCACACGCTTGAAACAGCAGCCCCCAGCCGAATGGCGCGAACTCTCCCGGGACGAACGCACAGCCAAGATGAAACAGGCCGTCATCGACTCATGGAGCGACAACACCGCCCTGCTGCGCCGTTTGAGCCAGGAACGCTCAGCCAGCATCAAGGCGTATCTGGTCGACCAGGCCGGCTTGCAGGACGAGCGTGTCTACCTGCTGGACAGCGGCCTTACCGATGCGCAGGAGAACGGCAAGGTCGCCACGGCACTGCACCTCGGCAGTGAATGAACAACACGACGCAAAGGCCAACTGACTCAAAGGAGCAGACCGCATGATTGCCAATAGCCTGATCGTCCTCGTGATCATCATCCATGCCTATATCGTCGTGCTGGAGATGTTCCTGTGGCAGAAGCCCAGCGGAAGACGCACCTTCGGCCTGAGCCAGGAATTCGCCCATCAGTCTGCGACACTGGCAGCCAACCAGGGGCTGTATAACGGCTTCCTGGCTGCGGGCCTGATCTATGGCCTGCTCAAGGGAAACGATGGCAATGAGTTCACGCTGTTTTTCCTTTCCTGCGTTCTGCTGGCCGGCATCTTTGGCGGCCTGACTGCCAGCCGCAAGATCCTCCTGATCCAGGCACTGCCCGCAGCCGCTGCGCTGCTCTGCCTGTTCTTCGGCCTCTGAATTCGGACACAGACCTGTTGGGCTCACTCACCATGACGACAGCCCATAAAACAAAAAGCCCCATGCAATGCATGGGGCTTTTCTCAACCGATCGACTTAGTCGACGAACTTCAGGCCATCAGCGGAGACATCCCGTACACCCTTGATCGCTTTGGTTTTCTCGATGGCCAGCTTGCGCTCGGCCTCGCTTGCCACAGTGCCGGACAACGAAACGATGCCGTCCTTGGTCTCGACCTTGATATCGGTGCCCGACGTTGCACTTTCAGCCAACAGGGACGACTTGACCTTGGTGGTGATCCAGGTATCCGAGACGACTTCTCCAGCCTCGTGAGCTTTCTCACCGGCCTTGTGCAGCACTTCCTCGGACTTGCTCTGCCCCGCATGACTGTCAGCCAGGGCAACACCGGCCAGTGGCAAGCTCATTACAGCGGCGATAGCGGCGGCGGTCAGAGGTTTCTTGACGTTGTACATGGTGGCACTCCTGTTCTTCGTTATTCCTGCAATAGGTCTTCATGTGCAGGTTGCCCAATGAATATCGCAAGCGACGTGCCAACCAGGATTAAAAAATTAATCCTTTAATATCAACAAGTTAAAATAACAAACAGGTACATGAAACATGCACTCTGCATGTTCTGGCCACTCGTCGCCATGCAACTTGCAATGATACGAGCGACTCAAGAAAGAACCTCCGGCATTGCGCCGACTGACTCCAGCGGGCGATCCAGAAACCTGCAGGCAAAAGAAAAGGCCCCGCAGGGCCTTTTCTTCACTCAGGCAGGATTCAGGCGCCGGATGCCTTGGCGGCAGCGACGTCCTTGATCGACAGCTTGATGCGACCGCGGTTGTCCACGTCCAGCACCAGCACTTCGACTTCCTGGCCTTCCTTGAGGATATCGGTGACTTTCTCGACACGCTGATCGCTCAGCATCGAGATGTGCACCAGACCATCCTTGCCCGGCAGGATGTTGACGAAGGCACCGAAGTCAACGATGCGCTCGACCTTGCCGACGTAGATCTTGCCAACTTCGGCCTCGGCGGTAATGGACAGCACGCGCTGCCTGGCAGCCTCGGCCGCTTCCTTGGTTTCGCCGAAGATCTTGATCGAACCGTCGTCCTCGATGTCGATCGAGGCCTTGGTTTCTTCGCAGATAGAGCGAATGGTCGCGCCGCCCTTGCCGATGACGTCGCGGATCTTGTCCTGATCGATCTTCATCGAAATCATGGTCGGGGCATTGGCCGACAGTTCGCTACGCGACTCGGCAATGACCTGGTTCATCTGACCCAGAATGTTCAGGCGCGCTTCCAGCGCCTGGTTCAGGGCGATCTCCATGATTTCTTCGGTGATGCCCTGGATCTTGATGTCCATCTGCAGCGCGGTAACACCTTTGGCGGTACCGGCCACTTTGAAGTCCATGTCGCCCAGGTGATCTTCGTCACCGAGGATGTCGGTCAGAACGGCGAACTTCTCGCCTTCCTTGACCAGGCCCATGGCGATACCGGCCACCGGCGCCTTCAGCGGTACGCCTGCGTCCATCAGCGCCAGGGAAGCGCCACAGACCGAGGCCATCGAGCTGGAACCGTTGGATTCGGTGATTTCCGATACCACGCGAATGGTATAGGGGAACTGGTCGGCGCTCGGCAGCATGGCAGCAACGCCACGACGGGCCAGACGACCATGGCCGATTTCGCGACGGCCGGTGGCACCCATGCGACCACACTCGCCCACCGAGTAAGGCGGGAAGTTGTAGTGCAGCAGGAAGGGATCTTTCTTCTCGCCTTCCAGGGTGTCGAGCAGTTGCGCATCGCGGGCGGTACCGAGGGTGGCAACGACCAGAGCCTGGGTTTCGCCACGGGTGAACAGCGCGGAACCGTGGGTACGGTCCAGCACGCCGACTTCGATGGCCAGCGGGCGCACGGTACGGGTGTCACGGCCGTCGATACGCGGCTTGCCGTTGACGATGTTCTCGCGAACGGTGCGGTATTCGATCTCGCCAAAGGCAGCCTTGACCGCATCGGCAGCGAACTGGCCTTCACCTTCGCCCCCCAGTGCCGCGACCACCTGGTCGCGCAGTTCGCCCAGACGGTTGTAGCGATCCTGCTTGATGGTGATGGTATAGGCCTGGCTGATCGCTTCGCCGAACTGGCTGCGAATGGCATCCAGCAGGACGGTGTTGGCTTGCGGTGCCTGCCAGTTCCAGGCGGGTTTGCCAGCCTCGGCGGCGAACTCCTTGACGGCCTGGATCACGACCTGGAACTCCTGGTGGGCGAACAGTACGGCGCCCAGCATCTGGTCTTCGGTCAGCTCTTTGGCTTCCGACTCGACCATCAGCACGGCGTCCTGAGTACCGGCCACGACCATGTCCAGGCTGGAAGCCTTGAGCTGCTCGTAGTTAGGGTTCAGCAGGTAGCCGCTTTCCGGATGGAAGGCTACACGGGCGGCGCCCAGCGGGCCATCGAACGGAATGCCGGAGACGGCCAGGGCAGCGGACGTACCGATCATCGCAGCGACGTCGGGGTCGGTCTTCTTGCTGGTGGAGACCACGGTGCAGATGACCTGCACTTCGTTCTGGAAGCCTTCCGGGAACAGCGGACGGATCGGACGATCGATCAGACGCGACGTCAGGGTTTCTTTCTCGGAGGGACGCGCCTCACGCTTGAAGAAACCACCAGGGATCTTGCCAGCGGCGTAGGTCTTTTCCTGGTAGTGGACCGACAGCGGGAAAAAACCCTTGCTCGGGTCAGCGCTCTTGGCAGCTACGACGGTGACCAGGACAGTGACGTCATTGTCGATGCTGACGAGGACGGCACCGGAGGCCTGGCGAGCGACACGGCCCGTTTCGAGGGTAACGGTCGACTGACCGAACTGGAATTTCTTGATTACCGGATTCACGGATTTTCCTTCTCTCTGTTGCCTTTGGGGAAATTGCCGGAAATGTCGGGAGTCGGACCCGTTGCCATTCCCAGAAAGCCGGAAGCTGGAAGCCAGAAACCGGAAGCGAGGTCTATGCCCTGCTTCCAGCGTCCAACTTCCAGCTTCCGACTCACCTGCGTCTTAGCGACGCAGACCCAGACGACCGATCAGGGTGCTGTAGCGAGTGGTGTCTTTACCCTTCAGGTAATCCAGCAGCTTGCGGCGCTGGTTGACCATACGGATCAGACCACGACGGGAGTGGTGATCCTTGCCGTTGGCCTTGAAGTGGTCTTGCAGCTTGTTGATGTTGGCAGTCAGCAGTGCAACTTGCACTTCCGGGCTACCGGTATCAACTTCAGCTTGCTTGTACTCGCTAACGATCTGGGCTTTTTCTTGAGCGCTCAGTGCCATGTCATGGACTCCTAAGTGAACAGGCCGGGCCATTGCCCGTGTTGAGTAAGAGGTATGACCGTGCCTGTTGACAGCCACCCTCATGACGCACCGCTGTATCAGCGTTACGCTTCGGTCATTCCGACCGAATCAGTCGACGCGGCTCGATACGCCCGTCGTCCCCCACCTCACCGATACCGATGAAGCGTCCATTCTGATCTTGCACACGCAACATGCCGAACGCTGGCGAATCAGGTGCCCGTACAGGTTGCCCATGGAGCCAGTAGAAGGCGCTGTGCTCGGACAACTGCAACACCGGCCAATCCTCCAGGCCACTGTCGACCGGCTTGAGAAAACCGTCCAGCGCCTCGGCACCCGACTCGCCATGCAGGTGCTCCAGCTCTTCGAGACTGACAGTCTGGCTCAGGTCGAACGGCCCGGCCTGTGTCCTGCGCAGCTCCGCGACATGTGCACCACATCCCAGCACGTGCCCGATATCTTCAACCAGTGTGCGGATATAAGTGCCTTTGCTACAGGAAACGGCAAGACGAGCCTTGTCTCCCTCCAGCGCCAGCACTTCGAGCCGGGCAATAGTAACAGAACGCGGCTCGCGCTCCACTACTTCACCCGCCCTGGCCAGCTTGTAGAGGGGTTGCCCATCGCGTTTGAGCGCCGAATACATCGGCGGCACCTGCTGGATGTCGCCACGGAAGCCAGACAGCGCAGCCTCCAGTTGCTCACGTGTAACGCCTACCGGGCGGCGCTCCAGCACCTCACCCTCGGCATCCGCCGTGGTGGTGGTCACCCCCAACTGCATGACCGTCTCGTAGGCCTTGTCGGCATCGAGCAGGTACTGGGAGAACTTGGTGGCCTCGCCGAAGCACAACGGCAACACGCCAGTGGCCAGCGGGTCGAGACTACCGGTATGCCCGGCCTTCTCGGCATTGAGCAACCAACGTACCTTCTGCAGCGCTGCGTTGGAAGTGAAGCCACGCGGCTTGTCCAGCAGGATGACACCGTCGACCTTGCGACGAATACGCTTGACCTGGGCCACCCGTCACTCCTTACCGTCGTCGTTGCGGCCTTCATGCTTGCGGTCTTCCGCCAGCGCCCGCTCGATCAACGAGTACATCTGGGCACCGTTACGAATGCTGGCATCGTAGTGGAAGTGCAACTGTGGAACGCTGCGCAGCTTCATCACCTTGCCGATCTGCATACGCAGGAAGCCATTGGCATCGTTGAGGATGCGCAAGTTGCCCTTGATCGCGGCCTCGTCTTCATCCTGCCCCATGAGCGTGATGAACACCTTGGCGTGGGACAGGTCGCGGCTGACCTCCACAGCGGTGATGGTGACAAGGCCCAGGCGTGGGTCCTTGATTTCCCGCTGGATCAGTTGCGCCAGTTCACGCTGCATCTGGTCGCCGATCCGCTGGGTTCGACTGTATTCTTTGGCCATTGAATCGCCCTCACTAAAAAGCCGAAAGCTGGAAGCTCGAAACCGGAAACGCTTTGGAGCGGCTTCCGATTCCTGGCTTCCAGCTTTCGGCTGGCATTCGCTTAGAGCGAACGCGCCACTTCGACTTTCTCGAAGACCTCGATCTTGTCGCCGACCTTGACGTCGTTGTAGCTCTTCACGCCGATACCGCACTCCATGCCGGCACGCACTTCAGCGACATCGTCCTTGAAGCGACGCAGCGACTCGAGTTCGCCTTCGAAGATGACCACGTCGTCGCGCAGTACACGGATCGGACGATTGCGGTGCACCATGCCCTCGAGCACCATGCAACCAGCGACCGCACCAAACTTCGGCGAGCGGAACACATCGCGGACTTCGGCGATACCGAGAATGTTCTCGCGAACATCGCTGCCAAGCATGCCCGACAGGGCCTTCTTGACGTCTTCGATGATGTCGTAGATCACATTGTAGTAGCGCAGGTCCAGGCCTTCCTGCTCGACGATCTTGCGCGCACCGGCATCGGCACGCACGTTGAAGCCGAACAGCACGGCATTGGAAGCCAGCGCCAGGTTGGCGTCGCTTTCGGTGATACCACCGACGCCACCACCAATGACCCGCACCTGGACCTCGTCGTTGCCCAGGTCGCTGAGCGAGCCTTGCAGCGCTTCGAGGGAACCGCGCACATCGGACTTGAGCACGATGTTGAGGGTCTTCTTCTCGTCCTGGCCCATGGTCTCGAAAATATTCTCGAGCTTGCCGGCATGCGCGCGGGCCAGCTTGACCTCGCGGAACTTGCCCTGGCGGAACAGTGCGATCTCACGCGCTTTCTTCTCGTCAGCGACGACGATCAGCTCATCACCGGCGTCCGGCGTACCGTCGAGACCCAGGATCTCCACCGGAATGGAAGGGCCAGCCGCCTTGATCGGCTTGCCGTTCTCGTCGAGCATGGCGCGCACGCGGCCATAGTTGACGCCTACCAGCACCATGTCGCCCTGGTTCAGCGTACCGTCCTGTACCAGCACGGTGGCCACCGGACCACGGCCCTTGTCCAGACGCGACTCGACCACGACACCACGGCCCGGGGCGGAAGGCGTTGCCTTCAGCTCAAGAACCTCGGCCTGCAGCAGTACGGCTTCGAGCAGTTCGTCGACGCCCGTACCGACCTTGGCCGATACGTGGACGAACGGCGCTTCACCGCCCCACTCTTCCGGAATCACATCCAGCGCGGCCAGGCCGTTCTTGATGTTGTCCGGATTGGCGTCCGGCTTGTCGATCTTGTTCACCGCGACCACGATCGGCACGCCAGCTGCTTTCGCATGCTGCACGGCTTCCTGGGTCTGCGGCATCACACCGTCGTCAGCTGCAACGACCAGGATGACGATGTCGGTCGCCTTGGCACCACGGGCACGCATCGCGGTGAACGCGGCGTGACCGGGGGTGTCGAGGAAGGTGACCATGCCGCGCTCGGTCTCTACGTGGTAGGCACCGATATGCTGCGTGATCCCGCCCGCTTCGCCGGAAGCCACCTTGGCACGGCGAATGTAGTCGAGCAGGGAGGTCTTGCCGTGGTCGACGTGGCCCATGACGGTCACGACCGGAGCACGGGAAAGCGCCTCGCCTTCGAACTTCAGGGACTCGGCCAGTTGCTCTTCCAGCGCGTTGTCGCTGACCAGCTTGACCTTGTGCCCCAGCTCTTCGGCAACCAACTGTGCGGTCTCGCGATCCAGCACCTGGTTGATCGTTACCGGCGAACCGAGCTTGAACATGAACTTGATGACTTCAGCAGCCTTGACCGACATCTGCTGCGACAGCTCGCCGACGGTGATGGTCTCGCCAATGGAAACCTCACGCACCACCGGCCCGGTCGGGCTCTGGAAGCCATGCTGGTTACGCTTCTTGCCAGACTTGGACTTGCCACCACGGCCACGACGGAAACCATCGGCATCGTCGTCGCCCGAGCGGACAGTACGGGCCAGCGGAGCCTTGGTCTTGAGCGCAGGACGATGTTGCGCCTGCTTGCGATCACGGCGCTCATCATCGTCGTTGCGCGCTTTCTCGACGCGGCGCGGCTCTTCCTTCTTACGGTCGTCGACAGCCACGACGGGCTCTGCCGGTGCGGCGGCAATCGTTTCGATGACCGATGCGACGTCAGCGGTTGCAGCGGCCGGCTGCGGCTTGTTACGTGCGGCTTCCTCGGCGCGCAGGCGGGCTTCTTCTTCAGCTTTCTGCCGCGCAGCATCTTCGAGTGCGCGCTGGGCTTCCAGCTCGCGCTGCTTCTCGGCTTCGATTTCTTCCGGAGCACGATTGACGAAGGTTTTCTTCTTGCGCACTTCCACGCTGATGGTCTTGCTACCAGCGACCTTCAGTTTGGTGGTGGTCTTGCGCTGCAAGGTGATCTTGCCAGGCTCGCTCGCCTTGGCGCCATGTCCACCCTTGAGGTGGGCCAGCAGCGCTTGTTTCTCACTATCGGTCACTACTTGCTCGGCGCTGGTGTGCGACAGTCCTGCCTCACGCATCTGCAGCAGCAGTCGCTCGACCGGTGTGTCGACCACCTGGGCCAGTTCTTTCACCGTGACTTGCGTCATGCATCTCTCTCCTCAGGCCGCTAAGTGCTTACTCGAACCAGTGGGCTCGGGCGGCCATGATCAGCTTGCCGGCACGTTCTTCGTCGATGCCGTCTATATCGAGCAAATCGTCGATCGACTGCTCGGCCAGGTCCTCACGAGTGATGACCCCCCGCACTGCCAGTTCGACGGCCAGTTCCTTGTCGATACCTTCCAGCGCGAGCAAATCTTCGGCTGGCTGGGCATCGGCCAGCTTCTCTTCGGTCGCGATAGCCTTGGTCAGCAAACGATCCTTGGCCCGCGTACGCAGTTCGTTGACGATATCCTCATCGAAACCATCGATGCCGAGCATTTCCTCCAGGGGCACATAGGCGATTTCTTCCAGCGAGGTGAAACCCTCTTCGACCAGCACCTGGGCCAGTTCTTCGTCGACATCCAGCTCTTCGATGAAGCTGCGGAGGATGTCACCGGTTTCTTCCTGCTGCTTGGCCTGGATATCGGCCTCGGTCATTACATTGAGCGTCCAGCCGGTTAGTTGGCTGGCCAACCGCACGTTCTGGCCACCACGACCGATGGCCTGGGCCAGGTTGTCTTCTGCCACCGCGATATCCATCGCATTGGCATCCTCGTCGACGATGATCGCTGCAACTTCGGCAGGCGCCATGGCATTGATGACGAACTGGGCCGGGTTCTCGTCCCACAGCACGATGTCGACACGCTCGCCGCCGATCTCACCCGAGACGGCCTGCACGCGCGAACCGCGCATGCCGATGCAGGCGCCCTGCGGATCGATGCGTTTGTCCTTGGAACGGACGGCAATCTTGGCGCGCGAACCGGGATCACGGGAAGCGCCCTTGACCTCGATCAGCCCTTCGGCGATCTCCGGCACCTCGATGCGGAACAGCTCGATCAGCATCTCGGGGGCCGTGCGCGAAAGCACGAGTTGAGGGCCGCGGTTCTCGGTGCGGATCTCCTTCAACAGTGCACGCATACGTGCGCCAACGCGGAAAGTCTCGCGGGCAATGATGTCTTCACGGGCGAGAACGGCCTCGGCGTTATTGCCCAGGTCGACGATCACGCTGTCGCGTGTCACCTTCTTGACTGTGCCGGAGATGATCTCGCCCAGTCGATCACGATAGGCTTCGACCACCTGGGCCCGCTCGGCTTCGCGCACTTTCTGCACGATGACCTGCTTGGCGGTCTGGGCGGCAATGCGTCCGAATTCGATCGACTCGATCTTCTCTTCGATGGCATCGCCGATGGCAGCATCGGCCTTGCGCTCACGCGCTTGCTCGAGGGTCAGTTCGGCGGAAGGATTCTCCAGCGCCTCGTCCTCGACCACCGTCCAGCGACGGAAACTGTCGTAGTTGCCGGTCTGGCGGTTGATCTCCACCCGCAACTCGACTTCGTCGTCATAACGCTTCTTTGTAGCAGTCGCCAGAGCCAGCTCCAGTGCTTCGAAAATAACACCGGCCGGCACGCCCTTTTCATTGGACACCGACTCCACAACCAGCAGTACTTCTTTGCTCATCGTACGCCTCGCCTTTCGCAATCCATTGGGGTCTGCGGATACCGCTTCACTCGAAACGGGGAATGATATTGCCCTTGTCGATCAGGTCGAGCGGTAGCAGGTACTCATGCTCATCGACCTGGACGACAACGTCCTGCTCTTCCACACCGCGCAGAAGACCCTGGAAGTTACGCCGCCCTTCGAAGGGCGAGCGCAGTTTGATCTTGACCTGTTCACCGACATGCAATGCATATTGCTCCAGCGTGAACAGAGGCCTGTCCATACCCGGAGAAGAAACCTCCAGGGTGTAATCGGTACTGATCGGGTCCTCGACATCCAGAACCCCGCTTACCTGACGACTGACCTTTTCACAGTCATCCACCAGGATGCCGTTTTCATGATCGATATAGACCCGTAGCAGAGAATGCCGGCCCTGGGAGATGAACTCCACGCCCCAGCACTGAAAGCCAAGCGCCTCGACCACCGGAGCCAACAAGGCCTGCAACTGTTCTAGCTTGCTCGACATCGAAGTCCCTCGTGCATGCCGTATAAATGAAAAATGGGCGAAACGCCCATCCATGGAGTCGCCTGTAAATGCCGGCGACCTGGCTCAAGCCAATAAAAAACCCCTCAAGGGGGCCATTATCAACTGGTTGCGGGGGCTGGATTTGAACCAACGACCTTCGGGTTATGAGCCCGACGAGCTACCAGACTGCTCCACCCCGCGACAAACTGGGCGCAGATAGTACAACCAAAGCCTTAAAAAATCAATAAAGCCCATATACAAGAAAGCCCGCACTAGGCGGGCCTGCTTGTTTGGTACCGAGGA
The DNA here is from genome assembly GCF_013395055.1 of Pseudomonas sp. ABC1. Taxonomy (NCBI): domain Bacteria; kingdom Pseudomonadati; phylum Pseudomonadota; class Gammaproteobacteria; order Pseudomonadales; family Pseudomonadaceae; genus Pseudomonas; species Pseudomonas sp. ABC1. The sequence goes on along the minus strand of NZ_CP058349.1, from coordinate 3,384,771 downwards.
GGGGACTCGAACCCCTACAGCCTATGGCCACTACCACCTCAAGGTAGCGTGTCTACCAATTCCACCACCTCGGCAAAAACCTTACTTCACCTCATCCACTTGAGGAACATCCTGCTCCGCAGCACCCTTGCCACCTTCCAGAACAGGTACATCACCTGCTACAGGAGCAACAGCGGGAACCTCCAGAGCGGCCGGATCAGGCAAGCCCGCCTGAGACAACCGATCAGCCTGCTCGCTTGCGAAGAAAGCCAGGCCCAGACTGGTCACGAAAAAAACGGCGGCCAGTATAGCAGTAAACCGACTCAGAAAGGTAGTGGAACCTTGGCTTCCGAATACAGTACCAGAGGCACCAGCACCGAACGAGGCACCAGCATCAGCACCCTTGCCCTGCTGCAGCAGCACCAATGCGACCACACCAATGGCAACCAGCAGATGCACTACGATAACGACAGTCTGCAACATCTGATCAGTTCCCTGCAGCGCGACAGATCGCGCCAAATTCATCCGCTTTCAGAGAGGCACCACCTACGAGCCCCCCATCGATATCCGCCATCGCAAAAAGCTCGGCGGCATTCTCGGCCTTTACGCTACCGCCGTAAAGAAGCCTTGTAATCTCTGCCACGGCCGCATCTTCATTCGCCAGACACCGACGAATTGCAGCATGGACTTCCTGAGCCTCTTCAGGTGTCGCGGTCAGGCCGCTTCCGATTGCCCAGACAGGCTCGTAGGCGATCACTGCATTATTGAAGACCGAAACACCATGATCCTCAATCACACGACACAACTGACCCAGCACGACATCCAGCGTTTTCCCGGAACGCCGCTGCTCAAGCGTTTCACCGAGACACAGAACCGGCTTCAAACCACCCGCCAGCGCCGCCGCGAACTTCCGACTGACCACCCCATCATCTTCGCCAACAATCAATCGACGCTCGGAGTGCCCAACCAGAACCCATTCACAACCAAGCTCGTACAATTGCCCAGAACTGACTTCGCCTGTAAGCGCACCAGCTTCCGACTCCTGCGCGCAATCCTGCGCACCAACGGAGACCCGAGCACCAGCCAGAGCACTCCTGACCAGATCGACATGGATGAATGACGGAAACACCGCAATATCCACAGACTCGGGCAATACCTGCCGAACCAGACCTTGAGTCAGCTCTGCGACGCTCGAGCGGGTACCGTTCATCTTCCAGTTACCAGCTACCAGTGGGCGACGCATGCTTTACCTCGTCGGTCAAAGTGGGCGCAGATGGTACTCAAGCGGAACACGGCTGGCAAGCGGCAATCACGAACAAATTTCTCGAACGATATCAGCCAGATGCTCGGCGTGGGCTCGCACCACCGCTTCATCATCGCCCTCGACCATCACCCGCACCAACGGCTCCGTACCCGACTTGCGCAACAGCACGCGACCGCGCCCAGCCATGCTCCGCGTCACCTCAGCGCAGGCCGCCTGCACATCCGAATGATTGACCGGGTCGACATCGCCAGAAAAGCGCACATTTATCAGCACTTGCGGACACTTGTGCCATGCCAGACGCTCCTGCGCCAAGGTCTGCCCACGACGCCGCAACGCCAGGATGACCTGTAGCGCAGCAATGATCGCGTCCCCCGTCGTCGTATGCTGTGCACAAATGACATGCCCGGAGTTTTCCCCGCCGAGCACCCACTCCCGCTCCAGCATTTCAGCCATCACATAGCGATCGCCAACGCCTGCGCGAGCAAAGGGGATATCACGTGCCTTGAGCGCCAATTCCAACCCGAGGTTGCTCATCAGCGTGCCAACCACACCACCAGGCAGCCGATCGCGCTCCTGCAGGTCCGTGGCGATGATATAGAGCAACTCGTCGCCATCGACCACCGCACCGGTATGATCGACCATCAGCACTCGATCCCCGTCGCCATCGAAGGCGATGCCCAGGTCAGCCCCCTGCTCCACGACCACCTTCTGCAGATGCCCCATGTGAGTGGAACCGACACCGGCATTGATATTCAGGCCATCGGGCTCGGCCGCCGTGACCACAACCTCGGCGCCCAACTCACGAAATACGCTGGGCGCAACCTTGTAGGTCGCACCATGGGCACAATCCAGCACCACCTTGAGCCCGGAGAAATCCGTACTGGTGGGCACACTGCTCTTGCAGAACTCGATATAGCGACCAGCGGCATCGTTGATGCGCGAAGCCTTGCCAAGGTGCGCCGAATCGACCACGGTCATGGGCGCATCCAGAAGCTCCTCGATCATCCGTTCCACTTCATCGGGCAACTTGGTGCCCTTGCCCGAGAAGAACTTGATGCCATTGTCATGATGCGGATTGTGCGACGCACTGATGACGATCCCGGCGTCGGCATGGAAGGTGCGCGCCAGGTAGGCAATGGCCGGGGTCGGCATCGGCCCCAGCAGCAGCACATCCGCCCCTGCAGCCGACAGACCGGCCTGCAGGGCCGACTCGAACATATAGCCCGATATCCGCGTGTCCTTGCCGATCAGGATGCGGCTCTTGCCCTGTTTGCGAAAGGCCATGCCCGCCGCCCAACCCAGCCTGAGCATGAAATCAGGAGTAATGGGGAAATGGCCGACATGACCACGAATGCCGTCGGTACCAAAGTATTTTCTCGTCATGGGGAAGCTTTCCTATTCCGCCGCCATTACTGCGGCAATCATGCGAACCACATCGATCGTTTCGGGCACATCGTGCACACGCACGATACTCGCCCCTTTCGCGACCGCCAGCGCTGCCAGCGCAAGGCTGCCCGGTAAACGCTCATGCACTTCTCGCCCAAGGGCGCGCCCGATCATGCTCTTGCGCGACACCCCCACCAGGAGAGGCCGCGCCAACTCACCCAGCGATTCCAGGTGTTTGAAAAGGCTCAGGTTATGTTCGAGGGTCTTAGCGAAGCCGAAGCCAGGATCGAGCAGAATCCTGTCTGCCGGAATGCCTGCCGCCTCACATGCCAGCATGCGCTCGCACAGGAACGACTTCACCTCGGCAGTGACATCCAGATAAGCGGGGTCGTCCTGCATATCGCCCGGCTCACCGAGCATATGCATCAGGCAAACGGGCAGACC